>CAZIQK010000005.1:82029-91088 GCA_964541735.1 uncultured Treponema sp. | reverse complement strand
TTAACTCTGTTTGTCTTTAGGTATTTTTGACAGATTTAATCGGTAAAGGGAGATTAATTCTTTTAATCTGAGATTCATTCCTAATTTCTCATTTCTATTTTTATTTTCTAATTAAATTAGTTTCTAAGTTTTTCTCAATTTGCTATAATTTATTTTATGGGAAATGTAAAATATGATTATATCATAATTGGTGCAGGACCGGCGGGACTTGCATCTGCACAATATGCTTCTCGCGGTGGATTAAATTGTGTTGTTTTAGATTCAGCGGGAGTGGGTGGACAAGTTGCTCAAATTGCAGAAATAGAAAATTATCCCGGAGTTTTTCCTAGCGTAAACGGTTTTGATTTTATGCAAACTATGCAAAAACAAACAGAATCTTTTGGTGCAAAAATCGAAATGCTTCAAGTAAAATCTATTGATAAAGTTGGCGAAAATTATGTTGTTGCAACAAAAACTAAAATTTTTGAAGCTCCAACACTTTGTATCGCAACAGGAGCAATTCACAGAAATCTTGAAGTTCCCGGCGAAAAAGAATTTGTAGGTAGAGGTGTTTCTTATTGTGCAACTTGTGATGGTCCGTTTTTCCGCAACAAAAAAATTATTGTAGTTGGCGGTGGAGACTCCGCATGTAGCGAAGCAATTTATCTTTCATCACTCTCAAAAAATGTTTCCATTATACATCGCCGAGATTCTTTTAGAGCTCAAAAAGCGGTTATAGAAAAAATGCTTTCCGCCGGCGTAAAACCAATCTATAATACAATTGTAGAAAAAATAAATGGTTCGCAAAAAGTCGAATCACTTTCTGTAAAAAATGTAAAAACCGGAGAAACATCAGAAATTATTTGTGATGCAATTTTTATTTTTACCGGAATGTTGCCACAAACAGAACTTGTAGATATGCTTCCAAAAGACGAAAGTGGCTACATAAAAACTGATAGGAATATGCAAACTTCAATGCCGGGCCTTTTTGCCGCTGGTGATGTTCGTTCAAAATCATTCCGCCAAATTGTAACGGCTGTTAGCGATGGTGCAATAGCTGCAAATTCGGCTAGAGAATTTTTGAACAAAAAATAATTTAGAGATTTGTTTTTATAAAATTTTTGCTATGAAAAAAAGTAGATTTTTAATTAAACATAAATTTTTTCTTTCACTCATCTTTTTTGCAAGTTTTCAATTTTCTTTGCTGAATTCACTTTCGTTTTGGGATAATATTCCGGCTTCAACACTTGCAAATCAAATTGTTGATGAAATGACAGATACAGAACTTTTATCGCAAACTTTTATGTTCGGTTGGGCAGGAACCGAACCTTCAGAACTCTTGTATCAATGGGTTGAACGTGGATTAGGAAGCGTAAAAGTTTTTGGTTGGAATACGGATGATATTCATCTTGTTGCAAAATCAATTACAAGTTTGCAAAAATCCAGCCAACAAAACAGATTTCACATTCCTCTTTTTGTTGCAACTGACCAAGAAGGTGGATGGATTCGACACGTAAAAGGGGACACTTCTGTTACTCCGGGAAATATGGCAATTGGAGCAGCCGGTTATCCTTCTGACGCTTGGTATTCCGGATATTACATTTGCCGCGAAATAAAAGCACTTGGAATAAATATGAATTTCGCCCCAACCGTCGACCTTTTTACAAATCACGACTCAACAATTATCGGAACACGCTCTTTTGGCGAAAATCCGGAAACTGCAGGAATTTTAGGAGCGGCTTTTGCTTCCGGTTCTACAGAGGCAGGCATAATTCCAACCGTAAAACATTTTCCAGGCCACGGAGACACAAGTTTAGACTCTCACGGTCATCTTCCATTAATTGATATTGATTCTGAAACCTTAAAAAATCGCGAACTTGTACCTTTTACATATCTCATAAAAGAAAAAATTCCGGCCGTTATGTCAGGTCATTTAGCATTTCCAAAAATCGAACCATCCAACACGCCGGCCTCACTTTCAAAATATTTTTTAACAGAACTTCTTCGTGGCGAACTTGGTTATGAAGGTTTAATTATTACAGATGATATGACAATGGTTGGTGCAACGATTTTTGCCGGTTCAATGTCAAACGCTTTTCGACTTGCATTAGAAGCAGGAAATGATATTATTCTTTCTTCAACAACGGCAAAATTAAACGAAGCACTTTGGACATCAAACTTAGAATTAATGTCAGAAAATGATGAATTTCGTCAAACTGTAAAAAAAGCAGCATACCGAGTTATAAAAACAAAACTTGAATATTTTAAAAGTGGGAATTCCGCTCCTTTATATCCAGACGAAAAAACAGTAGATAATTTTATTCCGGATAAAGATGGAGAAAAATTCTTTTTAGAACAAGCGTGCCGTTCAATCACTATAGAAAAAAAAGGAGATTTTCCACTCACAAGCGAAAATTCCAATAAAATTTTATTTTTAGGCTCGCTAACAAGTTATTTTACAAGTGCAAAAAAACATTTTCCCAAAAATTCAGGCGAGTTCCACTATACTTACGATTGCGGACCAAACGAAGCTCAATGGGTTATAGATAATCTACCACCAATAGAAGCGTCCTACGACACAATCGTCATTTGTGTAAATAACGAAAACCATGTAAAAATTGCACAATATTTTAAGAACAAAAACAAAAAAGTCATAATTTTATCAACAATGTCGCCAACGCTTGTAGAAAGCCTTTCCTGGGCAGACTCAATTCTCTTAGGTTACAGTTGGCGTTGCGATTATTCTATAAAAGCAATGGTCGGTGCAATTTGTGGCGATTTTGATGCAAAAGGTAAAAAGCCTTATAAAAATTAAGAGTACAAAATAAATTTTGGCCCCATCTTTCCACCAACTCGCCTTTCGCAGTTCGCTAACGCTCAGCCTCCTCATTGTGCTTTGTAAAAAAAATTTTATGCTCATTTTATAAAATAAAATGAGCGTGTAAGTTGATGCATTTTACTTTTAAATTACATATTCAATCGGCACAATTGCGGTGGCCACGTTGTGCTGCTACACGCTCGGGGCTGCTGCATTCACCATAGGGGTCTGTCCCCTCACAAAAATGCACTCACCGAGATTTATCGAATTACTCAGAAAAATTTAAAAATCTGGAATTTCTTTGATTTTTTTATATTTTTCGTCGTAATTGTGCGTATTTGGTCGAATTCCTAAAATTCTCTCATTTTCTGCTTGTAATTGGAACTTTATCATTTGCTTAAAAACGTTCATAAGAGGCTCAGCATCTAAATTCTTATCAATAAAATCTACACTTTGAAATTCTTTTATCAAATAATAACAACTTTCGATTGTAGAAACACATTCAGGTTTTGGTTCATGCTTAAAAGTAAAAATTGAACGATAATCACCATAAAACGAAAGATATGGAAGTTCTAACAAAAACGGATTGTGCTCAATCATTTTTTTTGCACAAAACCAAGTTGCATCCAAAATCAAAACCAAAAGAGTTTTGTTTCCAATTTCGCGAACAAAATTTTGTGATTTTGCATTTAGTGCATTTTCCGAAGGATACATTAAAACCGGAAAATATTTTTTATCTTTTAGAAGCGACTGCAATCTTTCGTTTTTTTCAAACTCTAACCCCACAATGATTTCAGAATCTTTTAAGCAAATGTGGGCAATATTTCCTGTTCCTGTTCTTTGCCGTCTAAATTCTTTTGGATGCATCAAAAAAATAAATTTTATTTTTGTATCAAGTTCTTTTGCGTATTTGCAAAGACAATTTGAAATTGGTTTAAAACATTTGTAACAACGTTCACTCATAAAAATAATTTATCACAAAAAACAAAAATTTTCTCGTTTTATGTCATTGTTATGCTTAACACGTCAATGTTTTAAAAACATATTTTACAGAAGATGCTAATAGTTTAGAGAGTATCGGTCATTGAGCCTATTAAAATTGTTTATGACATTTTTTTGAAAATTATTATAGTTTTTTAGAAAACGATGTATTGTTTGCAGATGAATAGTTGGGTAAAATTAAAATATGAACAGAAAATTTTTTATCTTTTTTATATTTTTGTTGATTTTTACTTCTTCAAGTTTTTCTCAAATTAAAAAAATTCCATCACCAGCTGATTCTTTTTGGGCTCCAAAACCCGGATTTCACACGCGAATAGAAAATCCTTACAAAACAAAAAGATTAGAAAACGAAAATGATTGTGAAGTTTGCATAAAAAGTGATGAATATAATGTTTCTGTTTATATTAATGGTCGCTATCAAGGCACAACAGATTTAGTTATAAAGAACTTAAAACCGGGAAGATATATTGTCGATTTGAAAAAACGCGGATTTGAATCAGAAAGATTTGAAATCATCGTAAAAAAAGGAATGTATCAAGAATATCGTGTAAAACTTTTTGAAATTGTAGGAAGAATTTATGTTCACAATATAAATTATGATTGTTACGTTTACGTTGATGGAAGTTCTCAAAATTCTACTGCAACTGATGTTCCACCAGGTTATCATAATGTTGAAGTTAAAAAATTTGGATACAATTCTTATTTTGAAAATGTTTATGTTTATCCTTATAGAGTAACTCATGTTTATCCACAATTTACAGAAGCAACTTTTTCTCTTTCAAATTTTAATGCTTCTAGAACAATCATAAATCCAAATTATGAAAATTTTTTAGGAAACACAGAATTTTCGTTTTACGTTACAAAAGATGCTTTTGCAAATCTCGAAATAAAAAATGCCACTGGAGAAGTTGTTTGGCAAACAGAATGGACAAATTTTTATACATGGACGCAATCTGTAAAATGGTCGCCGGAAAAAACTTTAGCGGATGGAGAATATACAGCAATCTTAAAATCTGGCGAAATTGAAAAAGAGTTAAAAATAGTTTTAGACAGAAATTATACATATTCTATGACTTCAATAAATTCTTATGGTTCCGGAATCGGAAGTTTGCCTGCCGTTTATAAAAATTCTATGAACATGATTATTCCGTATTTTAATTTTGGAGGAACAATCAGCGAAAATTCACAAGCAAATTCTTTGAACTTTCAAACCGGAATTTTTGCAGATTTTGAAAAACATTTTGAATTTAATGCAATGTTTGGTTTTTCAACAAAAAAATATGATAAAAATAATCTTTCAAAAAAACTCGCAACAAGTTTTAAGATTTTTAATTCCGCCTCAATTTCTGAAAAATCATTTTTTTGTTACGGAGCCTTACTCCACTACGGATGTACTTTTTATACAAACAATTTGCCTTTTGGAATTGCAAATGGAAACGGTTTAGGTGCGGCTGGAATTTTTGGTTTTGATTTTTCTAAATTTTATTTAGGATTTTCTTCGGATTATGTTTTTGCATCATGTAACGGAATTGATTTTAATTCGCCTTTTGTGTGCAAAAATGCAATTTCGGTTTCGTATAAACCAAATTATTATATAAATTTTAACATTTGGAGCGGAATAAATTCTGCTTTTTATTATGATGTCAAAAATTTTGATTTTTGTAGAGGAATTAACGTCGGTGGAGAAATTGTTTTTATGTTTGGAAAATCATCATTAATGGGAAACTTAAAATATGATGCAAACATTGTTCCAAACGATAATTCATATTTCTACATCGGTTTTTGCTTGTCATATTTATTTTGATTCATTAAATTAAATGATATGAAACTTTATTCAAAAGGACAACTTTTTAGAAAAATATTATTATCAATTGTTTGTACGGCAATTGTTACTGCTACAATTTCTACAATTATTTTTAATAAATTAAATGCATCTTCAAGCAAAAATCAAATTGCAAAAAATGAAGTTGAAAATACATCATCATCTTTTTCTACGGATGAAAATCTTTCTTCAAAAAATCAAAATATAAGTAAAACAAAATCTACGCAGAATTTTGCAATTCCTGTAGGAACAACAAGCTATACACAAGAAGAAATGCAAAATATCAACGTTTACGAAATGTGCAACGAAGCAGTTGTAAATATCAACACAAAAATAACTTCGTATGACTGGTTTTTGGAGCCTTATGTTCAAGATGGCGGAAGTGGTTCTGGTTCAATCATCGATAAACGTGGATATATTTTGACAAATGTTCACGTTATCCAAGATGCGACAAAAATTTATATTTCTCTTTTTGATGGAACTCAATATGAAGCAGAAGTTGTCGGTCAAGATTTGGATAGTGATTTGGCAGTTTTAAAATTCAATCCTCCAAATGATGTAATTTTAAAAACAATTTCTTTCGGTGATTCAACAGCTTTAAAAGTCGGACAAAAAGTTATTGCAATTGGAAATCCTTTTGGTATGGAAAGAACAATGACAACCGGAATTGTTTCTGGACTTGGAAGACCAATTCAAAATTCAAATAATCGAATCATCAGAAATATGATTCAAACTGATGCGTCAATAAATCCCGGAAATTCAGGCGGACCTTTACTAGATACAAATGGAAGAATGATAGGAATTAACACAATGATTATGTCAAGTTCAGGTTCTTCATCCGGAGTTGGTTTTGCTGTTCCTTCCGAAACAGCCGTTCGTGTTGTTGCAGATTTAATAAAATACGGAAAAGTTCAAAGAGGAACTTTGGAAATCACATTTTTGCAAAACAGTCGCCGAATTGCTCAATATGCCGGATTTGATATTTCTACAGGAGTTGTTATTTCGGAAGTTACAAAAGGCGGAAATGCCGAAAAAGCCGGAATTTTGGGAGGAACAAATGCTGTTTATTACGGAACTCGAAGAAATATAATTTATCTTGGCGGAGACATTATTACAAAAATAGACAATGTTTCTATTAACACTTTGGCAGATTATTATTCGGCACTAGAAAGTAAACGTCCCGGCGATGTTGTTACAATCGTTGTTCACCGAAATAAAAAAGATATTCCAATAAAGGTAACTCTTGCAGAATAATGCGTAAATTTAAAGTTTTTTCTCCTTACAAACCAAGCGGAGACCAAGGACAAGCAATTGAAAAACTAAGCGAAGGATTTTTGCGTGGCGATAAATTTCAAACATTAAAAGGCGTTACCGGTTCCGGAAAAACTTTTACAATGGCAAAAATCATTGAAAAAGTGCAAAGACCAACGCTCATTATCAGCCATAATAAAACTCTTTCTGCTCAGCTTTATCGTGAATTCAAAACTTTTTTTCCGGATAATGCAGTTGAATATTTTGTTTCCTATTATGATTATTATCAACCGGAAGCGTATGTTCCTGCTCGCGATTTGTACATTGAAAAAGATTGCGATATAAACAAAGAAATTGATCAACTTCGCCTTCGTGCAACTTACAGCTTAATGGAACGCCGTGATGTAATTGTTGTTGCTACAGTTTCGTGCATTTACGGCTTGGGAATGCCTGATGTTTACAAAGGAATGCGTGTTCATGTAGAAAAAGGCGAAATCTTAAATATAAAAAAATTCGCAGATTCTTTAATTTCTATGCAATATTCACGAAATGATGATGTTCTTGAGCGAGGAAATTTTCGTATAAAAGGTGATGTAATTGAAGTTTTTCCACCTTATATGGAAACCGACGAAGCATACAGAATTGAACTTGATTGGGACGAAGTTGTAAAAATTTCTCGTTTTGATGTTTTAAATCGTACTGTTGTAGAAAAAATTGATGAAACTGTTTTTTATCCGGCGAAGCACTTTGTTATTCCTCACGACCAACTTTTAGAAGCAACAAATCGTATTCAAAAAGAACTTGATGAACGCGTAGAAGAATTGCAATCTGGCGGAAAAATAATTGAAGCCGACAGATTAAAAACCAGAACAATTTACGATATTGAAATGCTTAAAGAAATGGGAACTTGTCCTGGAATTGAAAATTATTCCGGTCCAATTTCCGGCAGAAATCAAGGAGAACCTCCAGCAACTCTTTTGCATTATTTTCCAGATGATTTTTTGTGTATGATTGATGAAGCTCACGTTACAGTCCCACAAATTGGAGCAATGTACGAAGGTGATAGAAGCCGAAAACAAAATCTTATTGACTTTGGATTTCGTCTTCCAAGTGCATTAGACAATCGTCCTTTAAAAAAAGCGGAATTTGATACAAAAATCAATCAAATTATTTATGTAACAGCAACGCCTCGCCCTGAAGAAATAAAACAAAGTTCGCAAGTTGTAGAACAAATTATTCGTCCAACCGGTTTGCTTGATCCAATTGTTGAAGTTCGTCCAAGCGAAGGACAAATGGAAGATATTTTCCGAGAAGTTCAAAAAAGAATTGCTAAAAATGAACGTTCTTTAATTTTGACACTAACTAAAAAAATGGCAGAAGATTTAACACAATATCTTACAGAATTAAACTTAAAAGTAAAATATATTCACTCCGAAATTGACACTTTTGAACGAGTTGAAATTTTAAAATCTTTACGCACGGGCGAAATTGATGTTCTAATTGGAATTAATCTTTTGCGCGAAGGAATCGATTTACCGGAAGTAAGTTTTATTGCACTTTTAGATGCCGATAAAATTGGATTTTTACGTTCTGCAACTTCGTTAATTCAGATTATTGGTCGTGCGGCACGAAATGCTGACGGAATGGTTGTGATGTATGCAGATCATATGAGTCCTGCAATGGAAGAAGCTATAAAAGAAACAAAACATCGTCGCGAAATTCAAGAAGCATACAACAAAGAACACGGAATCACTCCGGTTACAATAAAAAAAGCGGTAGAAGATATTTTAGTTCACGAAAAAACAGATGCACAAGATGATGTAAAAATGAATCTTGATGTTTTAAAGAAAAACGCAAATCTCTTTAATCCATCCGACAGAAAAAAATTGATAAAAGCACTTACACAACAAATGTCCGATTTTGCCGACAGAATGGAATACGAACAAGCCGCCGTCATACGAGACCAAATTCGCGAGATTCAAAATCAGTTTGGAAAATAAAAATACAGTGATTGATATTGTCTAAATCGCCACAAAGAATACATTTTTAGCTTGCGACCTTACGAATACATAATCCTTCATTTTACAAAGTAAAATGAATAAGCAAGCTGATTGAGTTTTATTTTTTAGTTGCATTTTTAGCTTGCGACCTTACGAATACATAATCCTTCATTTTACAAAGTAAAAT
>CAZIQK010000005.1:0-81929 GCA_964541735.1 uncultured Treponema sp. | reverse complement strand
GAATAAGCAAGCTGATTAAGTTTTATTTTTTAATTGCATTTTTAGCTTGCGACCTTACGAACGCATAATCCTTCATTTTACAAAGTAAAATGAATAAGCAAGCTGATTAAGTTTTATTTTTTAATTGCATTTTTAGCTTGCGACCTACATTGAAAAATTTTCGCCAAGGTAGATTTTTCTGGCAACTTCAGATTCCAAAATTTCATCTTTTGAACCTTGAGTCATAATTGTTCCTTGATTTATGATGATTGCTCTATCCGTAATTTCTAAAGTATCACGAACATTGTGATCTGTAATTAAAATTCCAATTCCACGATTTGCAAGCAGGCGAATCATACTTTTTATATCTGCAACAGCAATCGGGTCAATTCCTGCAAAAGGTTCGTCCAGCAGAAGAAATTTCGGTTCCATTGCAAGCGAACGAGCAATTTCAGTACGACGACGTTCTCCACCCGAAAGTGTATACGCTTTTTGTTTTCGAATTCTTCCAATAGAAAATTCTTCAATCAGTTCTTCAAGTTTTTGTTTTTTTTGAACTTTTGAAAGATCATTCCGAGTTTCTAAAATTGACCAAATATTTTCTTCAACCGTAAATTTTCTAAAAACCGAAGGTTCCTGCGGAAGATACGCAATTCCAAGCCTAGCACGCTTATACATTGGAAGTTTTGTGATGCATTTTTCATCAAGAAAAACATCTCCTGCCGTTGGTTTATAAAATCCTACAACCATATAAAAAGTCGTTGTTTTTCCCGCCCCATTTGGTCCCAAAAGTCCTAAAACTTCGCCAACGTGCATAGAAAATTCAACTCCACGAACAACTTTTTTATGACCAAATTGCTTGTAAAGACTAGAAACTCTTAAAATGTGATCTTCTTTTTCTGCTGTTTGCTGATTTTCAATTTCCTGCGGATTTTCAGTTGTTAGAGAATTTTCAGTTTCCAAAATATCACTCATTTTGAGTTTCTCCATTTTCGCTTTGTTGATTTTTATTTTCGGCTTCAGAAGATTTACTGTTTTCTTTGACATTCTCTGTAGAATTTTCAGTAACTTTTTCTACAGCCACAGTTTCATTTCGATTTTGTGATTCACCATTTTTTGACTCATCACTTTGAGATTCTTCCGTATTTTTTGTTTCTGTAATCGAACCACGAACATTTCCATCAAGCGTAATTTCTTGAGTATCCATATTCAAAGAAATATGTTGAGCTCTAAAAATATCATCTTTTTGTTTTATTTGAGCATTTCCGGAAAGTTCCAAAAGTTGCTTTTCTTTAAAATAAATTGCATAAGAACCCGTACATTTATTATTTTTTTGCGTTAAATCAATTTTTATTTGCAAAGTTGCAATGCCCGTATCTTGATTGTATTCAATAATCTGAGCTTTTGCCACAACATCATTATCGTTGTCTTTTAAATCCACATTTCCGTAAAGAGTTGCGATTTTTGTATTTCTATCATAAGAAAGTGAGTTGCAAGTAAAATCCATATTCGAAGAAAAATTCTGCCCAGAAACATTGCCTTCTGCTTTTATAAGTCGATAATTTTCGCCAGAAAGTTCTATTGAATCAGCTTGAATTTTCATCGTTTCGGTTTGAACAAAAGCGTCTCCAATCAAATTCGTCGTAGAATTCGAATTTCCCGCTTGCCCGGTCATCGAATCAGCCGAGAAAAAAATCTGTTCCGTAAAAACAAAATTAAACGAGAATATAAAAAGCAAAATTATGATGATTTTTTTCATTTTTCCTCGAGATTTTCAGAATTATCTTCAGAATCCGTGATTGTTCCTGAGACTGCACCTGTAAATGTGTAAGTTTTGCTTACACCGCTAGCAGAAAATCCACTTCCGACAATTACAGTATTATCTTTTTCTATTTTTACAGAATCCGACTTTCCGCTGGTAAGTTGTTCAGATTTTCCATTCCATTTTAGAGCATCCGCCGAAAATTTTGTATTATCAGAATAATTATAAACATTTATATTTTCGTAAAGTTGATAAATTTCTTTCTTTGAATCCACAAAAAGATAACCACAAGAACCTTCGCTAGAAATTTCACCATCATCATAAGCAGAAAATTCAATACCTTTTGCATAACTTTGAGAAGAATTTTTGTATTGTTCCAAAACGTCCGCTTGAATTTCTGTTTTTTTGGCACTTTTTTCGTAACTCGTCATTTTCGTACCTTCAAAAACAAATTCAGGAATTTCATCTTCAACATTTGGAGTTTGAGCATATTTTAAAGAGCAAGAACAAAACAAAATGATTGCAAAAATTAAAAATAGCCAATTTTTTTTCATCATTTTAAATTATGACGTTATAAAAATAATTGTCAATGGGAAAAAATTGTATTTAACTTTTGCAGAGACATTCAAAGTTGCAAAATAAACATAGCCGAGTCAGTCCACCAACTCGCATTTCGCAGTTCAGTAGCCCTCAGTCGTTCACTTCGTTCACGACCGCTACGCGCTGCTCAATTCTCGCGGCTGCTGCATTTTGAATACGAAATAATGAAAGAAATATTACAATCTATAAAATTATAACAAAAAATTATTTCAAAACCTCCGAAAAACGGCCACTTGGCACACTTTTTGCTACAAAAAAAGTGTTCAATTTAAACGGAGGATTTTTTTAAATGAAAAAAATCGTTGGAATTATCGCAGCTGCTGCAATGGCTGCTAGTGTATTCGCTGTAGATTTTAACGCCAGAGTATATATGACTGGCAATATCGCAAACGGTACAATTGACAGTAATGGTGATGACAAAAAAGAAGGCGCTGTAAATTTTTGGAACCTAGCTAAACAGGACCAAAAAGATGCTGATGCTCTTGTTTTGTCTGCAAATGGAGATAAAGCTGGTGCTCAATTCCAGATGTGGTATCAATATACTGGTGGAGATACATCAGCATTAAAAATCCGTTCTACAAGCCTTTGGTTCAAACCAATCGATATGTTAAAAGTAACTATTGGTGATGTTGATGTTGGTACTTATAAGGAAATGATTGACTGGTGGAAAGTTGCCAGTGGAGAAAAAGCAGCTGATCATAAAACTTATACATGGTCATCTTATGCAACAGTAAGTGGTGCTGGTTTAAGTGCAGAACTTACTCCAATTGATGGACTTTGGATTACAGCAGGTGTTGTTGCTGCTCCAGGTAACAATATGGCTTCTATTACATTCAATGATAATAAAGAAGATGAAACTTATGGTGCATATGGTGTTGCTGCAAAATACAGTTTCAATAATCTTTTAGGAATTCCTTTAAGTGCTGCTATTTCTTGGCGTGATAATGGAAAGGACTCTACAAAAATCTTAGCTATTGGCGCTGATTATGGTAACAACTTTGCTGCAGGTTTATATGCAATGATGAATGTAAGATTAAGATTTGAAAAAGAAACCGAACTTTCTAAAGATGTAAGTTTAGGTGGAATTGCATTAGATAATTATTTCAAATATTCAGTTGGAGCATTAAATATTCAAGCTCGTCTTCCTATAACAATCAGAGGTTTTGGTTCAGATAAAACCGACCTATCTTATATGTGTTATGAAGCAAAAGTTACTTATGCATTCGACAGCTTCAATGTTTACTTAGACATTGAAAATGACAATGCTTGTATATTTGACAAAAATTCAGCAAAAGAAACATTCTTAGATATGAATGTTCAACCAGGTGTTACTTTCAATGTTGGTTCATGTGCTTTAGATGTTGGATTAAATGTTGATGTTCCAAACAAAAAAGTTGCTAACATCGGATGGTCTATTCCATTTACAGCTTCTGTAGCATTCTAATAAAATAAGAACTTAAATCCACGAGGACTCATTAGGTTTCTCGTGGATTTTTTATGCAATTTTTGTGTTTGATTACAGTTTTCAAAATCAACACAAGAATCCAAACAAAAAAAAGAAAGAGTTTTTAATAAAAAAAATAAAAATTAAGAGGAAAAAAAATGAAAAAATCTTTAATTTTAGGTCTAACAGCTTTATTAGCAGTTTCTTTAACATTCTTCAGTTGCAACAATGCCAATCAAAATGACCCAACAGGAAATACTCCTACTACTGATGAACCGACAGATAAAGTAATAAACAAAGAATTGACTTTTACATGTGAAAAATCATCATGGGGTGCTTCAGGAAGTGTACAAATTGACTTACCTGAAGAAATTACGGTAGCAGAAGGTGATATTGTAGTAATAAGTGGTACTTTTGAATTTGGAACACCAAGTGCTGGTAAAGTTGTTCAGTTTTATCCACAAGATTGTATAGGTTGGCAAGCTCCAGATTATAATTGGATTGCATCTTATGATGCTGGACTTAATGGGTCTACAGTAACAAGAGAAAATGCAGAATGGACTATTGCTGCAAAATCTGCAGGTACTTGGTCAAAAATCCAATGGGGTCTCGGTTGGGAAGACAAAGATGAAAATGCAAATGCAACTTGTACTGTAAACTTAAAAAATGTTACAATTACTAAGAAATAACTTAAATTAGACATTTTCTTTCCCCAACCGCAAGTTTTTCTGTTGGGGAATTTTGTTCAAATGAATATGCATTTTTTTGTGGAGAATTATTTTACGCAAAAAAAAATTACTTTTTAGCAAGCATTGCTTCAAGTTGTCGAATACGCTCTGCTTGTTTTTCAATTTCAATATCTTTCTGTGCAATTAGTTTTTCATCTTCTGCTTTTTGTTTTGTCATACCTTGCGTAATACCTTGTGTAATACCTTCTTGAAGTCCCTCTTGAATACCCTTTAGTTTTCCCTCCTTAATACCTTCTAGTCTTCCTCTGCGTTTTCCTTCTTCAAAACCTTTTGTCATACCTTCATTAATAGCATCCATTTTCCACATTTGGATGTTGATATAATTATTTTTCCAGTATTCATCATTTTTGATTTCTTCAACTTTTTTATCAATCTCTTCTACAAAATCCATCTTAACATCTCCCGTTTTTATGTATTCTAAAACGCATTTTTCAGCACAATCATCTAATTTTTCAAACGCACTTACATTATACACAACCTCTTTTCGATTGTCATTAAATTTGCATTCGGGATGATTTTTTATTGTCGTTTCAATTTCATAAACCGCTTCTCCGTAATCAAACGGATCTTCTGTGCAGATGAACAAAACATAAGTTTGTTTCAAATCGGAAAAATTTTGTCCTTTGCGAATGAGCGAAGTGTCCATCGAAGACTGATAATATCTCATTCTTAGTGGCAAATCTTTTTGCTTGGAAGTTTGAATTTCAATATCGAACGCTTTGTCTGAGGATTCTGTGTAAACATCAAAACGGACTCCTTTTGCAGAAATGCCGGATTGGAAAGTTTTTTGATACTCGGGTGGAATTTTCAAAGAATCAACTTTTACGTGGAGCAAAATTTCGATAAGGCGTTTACAGAGTTTTTCATCAGAAAAAACGCGACCAAAAATAAAATCGTCCGCAATCGTGAGCGACTGCCATTGTTTTTCAAAATCATTATTGTTCATATAAATAATATTGATTTTTTTTGACAATTTCGGAATTTTTTTGGAAGAAAAAGTAAATTTTTTTTTGCCTTAGTAATTTAAGCCATTAATTTTGAAATTTCCGCATCTTTTTGAGCTATTATTTTTTCATTTTCGGCTTTTTGATGAGAAATTCCTTGTACAGAACTTTGTTTTACGCTTTCTTGTATTCCGTATTGGCGTTCGTAATATTGTCATCTTTTGTATTCCATATATTCGTGTCTCCATCGTTCATCTTCTTTGCTTTTTTAATAAATCGGTTAGCTTATCTGCAAATTTTATATCTGCATCACTTTTGATAAATATTTTAGCAAGGTTATAAAGTTGTCAATCCAGCAAGTTTAGGTGAAGTAGACGGTTGGACTTGGAAAGATTATTGTGAATCAAAAAATACGATTGTAAATGTTTTTTACGTTTTAACGGCAATAGATTTCTTTTTTGGGATAATTGCTTTATTATCAGGTGCTTTTGGTGTTGTGGTATTTTGTGGTATTATCTTTCTCCCTTTAGGTTTTGTAACTTTAATAGTAAACCTTGTAATTAGTTCGGAAATTGAAAATAAAGGCAAAGAGTTTGGCATAAATGATAAATACACGAAAAAAGCAAAAATCGAACGTGTTAGTTCTACCGCAGGACTTATTGCAACCGGTGCTTCAGTTGCACGAAATACAAAAAAATTCGCAAAACAAAACGGATTTATTTAACACACTATTTTTATAACATT
The DNA here is from genome assembly GCA_964541735.1 of uncultured Treponema sp. GTDB lineage: Bacteria > Spirochaetota > Spirochaetia > Treponematales > Treponemataceae > Treponema_D. The sequence continues at coordinate 75,707 of CAZIQK010000005.1, read as the reverse complement.
CTAAAGGCTATCCTATTTCAGATAGCCTTTTTTTTCCGAAATACAAAAACTAATATTTTATTCAAAGTCAAAATCATATAAAAACAAAAAATCAATTTATTATTATCACGAAGAACATCGAAAAAAATTGAGCAAAAATTATTATGATGACCTTGAGTACAGAGCGCCAACTGCAAAAGTAAGTTCAGATGTTGAAATTACTTTAAGTAACGGAAAGTTTTTGTACATAGATTTCGATGCTGAAATCAAAAATTAGAGTACTTATAGTTGGGAAGATTGGATAATTGATTGGAGCTTAATCGAGGCTGCAGATGCTTATTGTAATGATGTTTTCGATGTCAAAAACGGTTATTAGCGTTTTGTTAAAAGCGTTGGAAATATTTGTAAATATGCTTTAGTTATAAATAGAATTAGTAAACTCCAAACATTTAGGAGTCTGTTTTAAGTCAGTTTAGCGACAAAATTTTCAAAAACATAAAATAACAATAAAAAATTTTACTATTATAGATGCAATAGATAAATTTTGCTTGTAAGTCTTTACTTGCCCCCTATTGAATGGATTTTCATTTTACAGAATGAATATTGTTTCTGAATTTAAAAATTCCCCGACAGAAAGATTCCATCGGGGAATAGAAAATTTGTTAGTAAAAAATCTAAAATTACTTCAATTCTGTATTTGTTGCTGTTACTTTATAAATTGTGATTTTTTCACCTTTTACAGTTTGATAATTAGTTGTTTCTTGAACATACAGTTGAAGACTTCCTAAAATATTATCTTTTATTTCAACTTCAGTTGGGCCACTTGCTCCCCAGTCTGTGTATTTTCCATATGTAGTTCCAAATTTTGTTTGATATGTCTTTTTAGAAACAGCACCTGGTGCTAAGATATTTCCTTGTGGATGTCCTCCATTTGTTTCACTCATAGGTTGTACAATTACATTTTGACCAGACTTATTATCTGTTGCAGAAAATTCTACATTTAAATATTTGTAACCAGTAAGATCAATAGTATCTTCAAGAGAAAGATATACGTCATATTCATTTGTTGTAAATTCTTGACCTGCTTCATTTGCCCATATTACTTTATCTTCCAATACATCAGTATCCGGAGTAGGAGCAGGTTCATCAGTAGTAGGAGTATTTCCTGTTGGGTCATTTTGATTGGCATTGTTGCAACTGAAGAATGTTAAAGAAACTGCTAATAAAGCTGTTAGACCTAAAATTAAAGATTTTTTCATTTTTTTTCCTCTTAATTTTTATTTTTTTTATTAAAAACTCTTTCTTTTTTTTGTTTGGATTCTTGTGTTGATTTTGAAAACTGTAATCAAACACAAAAATTGCATAAAAAAATCCACGAGAAACCTAATGAGTCCTCGTGGATTTTAGTTCTTATACTAGATTACAAGTTGAATGTAATTTGGCAAGGAACAGAGAATTTGAATTTGTAGTCTTCGAAGCTGATTGGTAATCTAAGTGCTGCCCACATTGAAGCACCACCAACATTGAAAGAAGCTCCTACATCTACAGTCAAAGATTTTTTCATTACATCATATCCGTCGATTTGGATATATGGTTCAACTCCGTCGAATGCATAAGCACCTTTGAATTCGAATCCGTAAATGAAATCACCGTCAGCTGCATGTTGGTTCATTTTTCTATATTGAACTAAGTTTGTTAACTGAAGTTTGATTCCGTTAGCAACATATTGTCCACCAAGTTGTGAATCGATTCCTTGGAATCCAAGATCATCACCATCATAAGCGAATGAAGCAACAACGTCAGCATAGAAACCTGTTTGCATATAACCCATGTTAGACCAAGCAACACCTAAAGCTAAAGGTGATGTTCCCCAGTTAGAGAATCCGTGTGGTCCAATAGTTGCACCAGAAGCTACGAATACTTGGAAGTTTCCAATTCCGTCAAAACCGAATTTAGAATCTAACCAGAAGCTTCCGATTTTTCCACCAAATACTTTATCAGCAGATGGATTTAACCAATAATTACCAGCACCAGGAGCTAACATTGCAGTAAAACTTACACCGTCTAATGCAACATCAAACATAAAACCATAAGCTGAAATTTCGTGTTTTGCCCACCATCCGAATTGTGGATTAGCAATAGAAGATGTGTATAAATCTCCGATTGTTACTTTTAATTGGTCAATTGGTTTGAACCAAACTTTTTTAGAAGTAACGTTACCATCAATGCTCCAAGACCAAATTTCAGCACCAGCTTTATCTCCAGAAGCACTTAATTTCCAAAGATAATCTGAATCATTAGATGGATCATAATTATTAGCCTCTAAAGCTTTGAAGTTTTCTCCATCATAGTTCATTAAATCACCATCAATCTGAATCATTGAATTGAGATCTACAGCGAATACGCTAGTTGCCATTGCAGCAGCTGCGATAATTCCAACGATTTTTTTCATTTAAAAAAATCCTCCTTTTTTTTTATAGGGTTTACTGCACAACGTGACTTACATTAACCCTTGTGTTTTCATTTTATCACTACTGTGATAGAAGTCAAGAAAAAAATATAAATTTTGTTGCAGATTTTTACTTTTTGTTCTTATGTTTTTAAAAGATTGGGAATTATGAACTTTAAAATGCACTGTTAAATTTGAAAAAGGCCTTTTTAAGTTTGAATACATTTAAATTTTGAATATGCATCTACGGTTCAAAGATTCCTTCAACAAAAAAACGCAAAGACCGGGTGACTGTCGGTAGATAGGTAAAGTCTAAGCAAATCCGTTTGTTATTTACGATGCCGAACGCAGTGAAGCGGAAACAATCTCTTAGTTTGTAAGAAGATTGCTTCGGACTAAAGACATCGAAATGCAGACAACTTTGTATGATAATCTTTCTCGTCGGTGCGTTACTATTATGAGAAAAATCGGTGATATTGATTTTGAGATGACTACTAAGCCGTAAAAAAAAATTGCAAAAGCAATTTTTAGACTTCCGATTTACACATTTAAAACAATCTACCAAGAAAATAAAAATTGCATTTTAAATGATGGAACGACAAAAATCATCTTCAACGCACAAGCAACAGAAGCCGAAAAGATGTAAAAATCAAAGCATTCATAGGTTCTCTTTTCAGCGGAAAAACTTGCAATACACTTATGGCATTTCTAAAAACTGAAGTTCTGTAAATTGGGCAAATTGCAAAAAAGGCATTTTTACACTTGGATGAAAAATACCTTTTTCTATTTCGAAAATACAATTACATCTAAAAGTATATCTTTTTCTTCACATATCAAAATGCCTACGCCGCGAGAATTGAGTGGCGCGTAGCGGTCGCAAGCAAAGCGATGCGACTGAGGGTTACCGAACCACGAAATGCGAGTTGGAGAACTGACTCGGCCAAAATCATTCTACATAAAATGCATTTAAATTTTGGATGTGCTTTTAAGGGTAGTTTGAAGTCATTTTCAAGATGTATTTTTTCATAAAAACGAATTTAAATTTCAATATGCGTTCATATGACTCAAAACGACTCTCGCCTCTGTAAAATTATAAGAAAAATTATATTTTAACTCTTCAAAATCGTCCGATTGACACACTTTTTACTGGTTTCTACGCCGTCAACACAGTATTTTACAAACTTACCACGAAAATCTATCAAAAAATTTACTTTTTCTTCCAAAAAAATTCCGAAATTGTCAAAAAAAATCAATATTATTTATATGAACAATAATGATTTTGAAAAACAATGGCAGTCGCTCACGATTGCGGACGATTTTATTTTTGGTCGCGTTTTTTCTGATGAAAAACTCTGTAAACGCCTTATCGAAATTTTGCTCCACGTAAAAGTTGATTCTTTGAAAATTCCACCCGAGTATCAAAAAACTTTCCAATCCGGCATTTCTGCAAAAGGAGTCCGTTTTGATGTTTACACAGAATCCTCAGACAAAGCGTTCGATATTGAAATTCAAACTTCCAAGCAAAAAGATTTGCCACTAAGAATGAGATATTATCAGTCTTCGATGGACACTTCGCTCATTCGCAAAGGACAAAATTTTTCCGATTTGAAACAAACTTATGTTTTGTTCATCTGCACAGAAGATCCGTTTGATTACGGAGAAGCGGTTTATGAAATTGAAACGACAATAAAAAATCATCCCGAATGCAAATTTAATGACAATCGAAAAGAGGTTGTGTATAATGTAAGTGCGTTTGAAAAATTAGATGATTGTGCTGAAAAATGCGTTTTAGAATACATAAAAACGGGAGATGTTAAGATGGATTTTGTAGAAGAGATTGATAAAAAAGTTGAAGAAATCAAAAATGATGAATACTGGAAAAATAATTATATCAACATCCAAATGTGGAAAATGGATGCTATTAATGAAGGTATGACAAAACAAAAAGCAGAAGATGAAAAACTAATTGCAAAACAGAATGCTAAAAATGAAAAACTAATTGCTCAGAAAGATATTGAAATTGAAAAACAAGCAGAGCGTATTCGACAACTTGAAGCAATGCTTGCTAAAAAGTAAATTCATTCTGTGGAGTCCACTGAAAGCATTTCTATTTATTTTATTTTCTTCTATAATTCAAAGTATGAAAATATCCTATGCAAAACCATCTGATATTTATGATATAATGAAAATTGAACATTCCGCATTTATACCGGAAATTCAAGAAAGTAAAGAAACTTTTGAGGAACGTCTTTATACTTTTCCTCAAGGTTTTTTTATATTATCAAATAGTTTTCAAGATTCAACTTTGGAAATAAAAAAGACACAAATTATTGGATACTTTTCTAGTGAAATTTGGAATGAATTTCCCAAAACTAATGATATTTTTTTGCTTGGCCATTCTTCTAAAAAAGCACATAAAATAAATGGTTCTATTCTATATTTTTCTTCTTTTGCACTTTTACCATCTTTTCAAGGAAAACATCTCTCAGAGCCTTTTTTAAAAGAATGCCTCTCATCTATTTGTAAATCATTTCCAAATATAGAAAAAATTGTACTACTTGTTAATGAAGAATGGTTAGGTGCTCGCCATCTTTATAAAAAACTTGGATTTACAGACTCTCGCATAATAAAAGATTTTTTTCCTTCATTAAATCAAAATAAAAAAAAATCAGATGGAATTATAATGGAAAAAAATAAAATTAATAATGATTTCTGTTTTTTATAGTATCTGCAAAATCTTTGATTAAATCTTCTGCATCTTAATTCCAATATTTATACGAATTGTATCATCAAAATACTGGCAACAATCATTTTTTTTGTTGTAAAGATAAAACGTCGTTGCCGGATAAATCACAAGGGTTCTAACATTGCCAATACTTGCAGTCGTATCTTTCTAAGTTGAACCTAATAAACAAATCCTCCAAATTTCTTATAATCTTTTAGCAAGATATTTTTCAAACTTACACTGTCATAATTTGTTGAATATTTGCGTGTTCTGTAGTTTGATTTTCATCATTTTTGTTTGTTCTAAACGGAGTCAAAGGCAATCCGTTTTTTCCAAAAACTGTAACCGGTCCGTAATTATACCAAGCATAACGAGCGTATTTTGGTGAAGAAACTTTTTGACTTTTTAATATGATTTGATTTAATTTTTCTGTGGAAAATTCTACTTCCGCTGGATAAAAAATTCCATCTTCTCCTGCAATTTCAAATCCGTTAAAATCATCAGGAATTTTATTTCCTTGTTTTTGTTCCATAACTTTTAATTCTTCATATTCTTTTTTATCGTTATGAAGTTCAAATCCATTTTCTGCGTTAGAAAAACTCAAAATGATTGAATTTTCTGCAATAAAATAATTTTTTAAAATTGGAGAACAAACTTCTTTTTCATCAATTTTGTTATAAACTTTTGATAAAGCAATATTTTCCATTCTACAACCCAAAACTTTTTTTGCTTTTGGATGAATGTCATTATATTGTCCTAAATCTAACGCAACTGTCATCCAGGCATTTTTTATTGTTTGATGAATTTTTTCTTGAGCTTCGCGGATAAGACACCAATTTTTAAAATCTTTATCATATTCGTAGCGATGCTCTGGAAGTTGTACAAAAATAAAAGGAAGTTCATCATCATTCCAATCTGTTCGCCAATTATCAATCATTGAGCGAAAAAGTTTATAATACATTTTAGGTTTGTGGTCATCACTTTCGCCTTGATACCAAATTACACCTTTGATTGTATAAGGCAAAATTCTAGAAAGCATACAATCATAAAGTCCGGTTGGACGGTAAGGATTTTTACAAGATTTTGGCCCAGGCCATTTGCATTGTCCAATTTTTTCTTGGACTTCTGCCCAAGTGATATTTGGAACTGTTTCGTAAAGTTGATTGCATTTTTTTTGCCATTCATCATTTTCTTTTGTATAATCATCGTATTCTTTACATTGCTGTTCTATAGATTTTCCTTTTGTTGCTTCTTCTTGCTCGGTAAGATAAGTTTTCAAATCTTCATCTTTTTCTAGAAATTCTTTTCGCATCCAAGCAGAAGCAGAAGTTCCGCCCCAATTACAACCGATGATTCCAACTGTGCAACCTAAATCCTTAGCAAGTTTTTTTGCGAAAAAATATCCAACTGCCGACCAAGATTTTTTCCATTCTGAATCCCAAGTTTGCCAACAAGTATTTTTTTCTGCTTCGTAAAAACTATCATCTTTCCATGCAATTTTATTTGTGTAGTAAAAACGAACGTTTGGAGATTTTTCGTTTTGCAACTCTGACGGACCTTCTGTACAATTTTGAAGTTCAAATTCCATATTGCTTTGTCCACCGGCGAGCCAAACTTCTCCAATTGAAATATCAGTAAAAATTGTATCGTTTATTTTTAAAGTACAATTTTCCATTTGATTTTGTGGCAAAAGTTGAACTTTCCAATATCCATTTGAAATTGTTGTTGAATTTTTACTTAAAGATTTATTTTTACTGTCAAAAAGTTCTACAAAAATTTTTGTTTTATCTTTTCCGTAACCGAAAATTGTAATATTTTGATTTCTTTGTAAAACCATATGATTTGAAAAAACTGATGCAACTGAATAATCTGACATTTTAAACCTCACAATTAGAATTTAAAAATTTATTCGATTTTATAATTGATTAAATCTCCATTTTTATAGACTAATTTTAATGAAAAAAATGGAACTTTTTTTGCAATTAAATCTAAAAAGATTTCGTCGCCTTTCCAATGCGGAAGTTCATTCATTTTAGAAATCGGAATCCATTCAAGTTCGCCTTCACTGCATTCTGGAAGATTTTCTGTAGAAGATTTTTCCGGAAAACAAAAATCTTCTGTCCAAAATAAATGCATAAATTCGTGATAAAATTCACCATTTTCTTCCGAAACGAAAGTTACAATTCCGCGATATTCTGCTGATTTTAAAATTAGTCCGGTTTCTTCCTTTACTTCGCGAAAAATGCATTCTTTTGGACTTTCGCCTTCTTCAATTTTTCCACCAATTCCAATCCATTTATCTTTGTTGTAATCGTTTTTCTTTTTTGTACGATGAATCATCAGATATGAATTATTTTTTTGAATATAACATAAAGTTGTGTTTTGCATAGTTCTTTTTTAAGCGTTCGTTTCTTATTGTACATTATATTCCCTAATATAAAAAAAATCACTATAATAAAGATTATGGCAACTCAACATAAAAAAATTGATGAGCAGACTTTAGAAAATCTGCTTTATTTATCTCGTCTGTCGCCTGACAGTACGAATATGGAAACTTTAAAAAAACAAGTTGATGAAATTGTCGGATATTTTGATATTCTTGCAAAATATGATGATAGCGAAAATCCTTACGATGCATATCCAAGTACAGAAGTTGATAAACTTCGCGATGATACGATTGTTCCCGGACTTGATATAAATGACGTTAAAAAAGTTACTGATGAATTTATGGACGGTTACTTTCAAGTTCCAAAAGTTTTGGGTGCCGGTGCATAGATTTTTACAAAGGCGTTGCGGGAATGTGTCCCGCTAGAAGGGGTAGGACGCAACAAAGTGCGGCCGAGGGGAAGGCTTTCCCCTCCTAACTAAAATTCAATAGGAAAAATTATGTATTATACAATAAAAGAAACACGAGAAGCATTAAAATCCGGAAAGACAACAAGTGTTCAGTTGGTAAAAAATTCGATAGAAACTTTTGAAAAAGATAAATCGGCAGAAATTCCGTTGAATGCATTCATCGAAATGTACGAAGATGCCGTTTCTAAAGCGGAATTGGCTGATAAAGAAATTTCGGAAGCCCGTTCAAATGGCAAAATTGATGAATTATTTGCGAAAAAACCACTTTTGGGAATTCCTTTTGCAAATAAAGATAATATCAGTTCTAAAGGACATCGCTTAACTTGTGCTTCTAAAATTTTAAAAGGCTATGTTGCTCCTTACAATGCAACTGTTATAAATCGACTAGAAAGTTTTGGAGCAATTCCGCTTGGAAGATGTAATCAAGATGAATTTGCAATGGGTTCTTCAACTGAATATTCTTGTTATGGAGCAACAAGAAATCCTATTAATCGTGAATTTGTTTCCGGCGGTTCTTCCGGTGGTTCTGCGGCTGCTGTTGCTGCAAATCAAGCGTTGTTTGGACTTGGAACTGAAACAGGAGGGTCTGTTCGTCTACCTGCTTCTTATTGTGGAATTTATGGATTAAAACCGACTTATGGAGTTTTGAGTCGTTGGGGTGTTGTTGCTTACGGTTCGTCTTTGGATCAAGTTGGAATTTTAGGCCATACTCCGGATGATATTGCGGAACCTTTGAGTTTAATGTGCGGCGTTGATATGTATGATGATACATCCGCAGATTTACCAAATGTTGATAAAATAAAAAATCTACAAGCATTGAGTGATGATGAATTTAAAAAAATAAAAGTTGCAATTCCAAAACAGTTTTTGAAAACTGAAGGTGCAGACGCTGATGTTGTAAAATGTTTTAGCGAAACTCGTAAATGGTTTGAAAAAAAAGGTGCAAAAGTTGAAGAAGTTGATTTACCAATTTTAGATGCTTCCATTGCATCTTATTATGTAATTGCACTTTCTGAAGCGGCTTCGAATTTGAGCCGATTTGACGGAATTCGTTATGGAAACAGAGTGGATAACGGAAAGGGATATGATGAACTTTATGTTGATACTCGTTCTGGCGGTTTTGGTCCGGAAGTAAAAAGACGAATTGTAATTGGAAATTACGTTTTATCAGAACAATTTTCTGGTGATACATACAAAAAAGGAATGACTGTTCGAGCAAGAATTCAGAAAGAAGTTGCTAAAGTTTTTGAAACTTATGATATTATTCTTTGCCCAACTTGTCCAACTGCCGCGTTTAAGCTTGGTTCAAAAGTTGATAGTCCTTTGGAAATGTATCTTTCTGATTTGTATACAACTTTTGTAAACTTGGCAAGAATTCCTTCTATTAGTGTTCCTGCCGGAAAAACTTCAAAAGAAGGAATGCCTATTGGAATGCAATTTGCAGGAAAAATGTTTAATGAAAGTTTAATCCTACAAATTGCTAAAAATTGGGACAATGAACACAGTGAATGTGGAATTCCTGTAAAAAATTAAGCAAACTGTGCCATTCTTAAATTGTAATACGCACCTTTTTTTTGCATAAGTTCTTCCGGCGTTCCGCTTTCTACAATTCCTCCGTTATCAATTACAAAAATTCGGTCGGCATTTTGAATTGTAGAAAGTCTATGAGCAATTACAAAACTTGTTCTTCCTTTTAAAAGATTTGCAATTCCTGCTTGCACTGCCAATTCGGTTTTTGTGTCAATGCTGGAAGTTGCTTCATCAAGAATAAGGATTTTCGGAGCAGAAAGCATTGTTCTTGCAAATGCGACAAGTTGTCTTTGACCATTACTGAGTTCGCCTCCGCGTGCCGTAAGTTTTGTTTCGTATCCATCTTTTAGTTTTGAAATAAAATCATCTGCATGAACTGCTTTTGCTGCATTTATTATTTCTTCATCAGAAGCATCAAGTTTTCCATACAAAATATTTTCTTTTATTGTTCCACTAAAAATGTAACTATCTTGAGTCATAACGCCCATTTTTGTTCTTAGGCTTTCAATTTCAATTTCTTTTATATCATTTCCGTCAATTAAGATTTTTCCACTTTTTATGTCATAAAATCTGCTTATAAGATTTACGATTGTAGATTTTCCGGCTCCGGTTGGACCAACAAGAGCAATCGTTTCTCCGGATTTTACGTCAAAACTTACGTCAGAAAGAATATCAACATCTTTTTCATAACCAAAAGTTACATTTTTGAAACTTACGTTGCCTTCTATGTTTTGAATTTCTTTTGCAGATGGAGAATTTAAAACTGTCGGCTTTGTATCAATTATTTCAAAAATTCGCTCCGCTCCACTAGCAGCTCTTGTAAATTGATTATAAAAATTACTTAAATTCATAATCGGTTGCCAAAACATTCCAACATAACTTCCAAATGCAATGTAAGTTCCTATAGAAACATTTTCAATTCCAATGATTTTTATTCCAACAAAATAAAGTGCAATTGTTCCAAAACTCCAACACAAATCAATCAAAGAATTAAAACCATCACACCATCTTACTGCTCTAACAAATTCTTTTCTGTCTGCCCAAACAAGTTCCTTAAAAGTTTCTTCAGTTTCTTTCTCGGCATTAAAACTTTGTATGATTTTAATTCCGGATATATCTTCGTTTATGAAAGCATTTTCGTTTGAAACTTTTTGCCTTTGAGCTTTCCAATGTTTTTCTGCTCGCATTGAAATAAAAAAAACTCCAAAAACCATAAATGGGACGGTACATAAAGATGCAAGTGCAAGTTTCCAATTTTTTACAAACATAATTCCAATAACTGCAATTACAGTTATAAGATTTGGAATCAACGTTGTTATAGCGTTTTCAATTACATCTTTTAAGGAATTTGTATCACCAATTATACGAGCAAGAATTTTTCCGGATGGACGAGAATCAAAAAATGCAAGATCAAGAGTTTGTATGTGATTGTAAAGTTCTTGGCGCAAATTTTGAATTACTTTGTTGCTGGTTTTTGACATTATAATCATTCTTGTTTTTATTGCCATAACTGCAAGAAAATTTAAAACTGCTCCAATTATAACTAAGCGAATAAGTCCACCAACATCATTTTTCATTATATAATTGTCGAAGGCACGTTCGTTTAAAAGAGGATTTATTAAATCCACAACAGTTCCAAACAACATCATCGCTAAAACAATTAAAATTCTTTTTTTATACTTAAAAAGATATTTAAAAAGACGAGGCATTGTTTCAAAAACTGATTTTTTTACTGTTTTTTCATCTATTTTATAACTATTCATTTTTTATCCTATAATTTTTTAGAATGACTTTAATATTGAGAATCGTAAGTTTCTTTGTAAAGTCCGTTATTTTGTAAAAGTTCTTCGTGAGTTCCACTTTCTGCAATGTTTCCATTTTCAAGCACGATGATTTTATCTGCATTTTTTACGGCACTTATTCTGTGTGAAATGATGATTTTTGTCATTCCTTTTAAATCGTTTAGAACTTGCTGAATTTCGAGTTCAGTTTCGGTATCCAATGCTGAGGTTGAATCATCTAAAACAAGAATTGGTGTTTTTCTTGTCAACGCACGTGCAATTGTAATTCTTTGTTTTTGACCTCCACTCAAACCGACTCCACGTTCGCCAATTACAGTGTATTCTAAATTTTCCATTTTATTTACAAATTCTGCACTGTGAGAAAGTTCAAGAGCATTTTTTACTTGCTCATTTGTGATTTTATTTTTTTCTCCCAGTTTGATATTTCCGTCAATCGTATCGCTAAAGAGAAAAACATCTTGCATTACGCACGTTATTGATTTTCGCAGCGTTGCAAGAGGAATTTCTTTTATATCAATTCCATCAATTTTTATGCTTCCGTCTGTAACATCATAAGTACGTTTTAAAAGATTGATGATTGTAGTTTTTCCGGAACCGGTTGCTCCCATTATTCCAAGTGTCTGTCCCTTTTTTATTTCAAAAGAAATATTTTTCAAAATGTCAGTCTTTCCAAATTTGTAAGAAACATTTTCAAAAGAAACATCACCATTAATATCTGCTACCGGAAAAATTTGCGATGCTTTTAAAGAATTTTCATTTTCATCATCTTCAAGATTTTTTAGCAGAGATTCTTCTTGAATTTGCGGAAGTTGTTCATAAATTTTATTCAATTTTTTTATACTTGCTTTCGCAGATGAAATTCCATTTGTGAGCCAACCAAGCATTTCCATTGGCCAAACGATATTTCCGGCGTAAGAAACCATCGCCATTAATTGTCCTATCGACATTTTTTGACCATTTACGCCTTTTATCGCAAAAATTCCCCCAAGCAAAAGAACTACAATAGAAATTGTTCTTGTAATAATCTGAATGATTGGATTGTATTTTACAAAAACTCTAGATAAATCAATGTTCAATTCATAATATTTTTGATTATGTTTATGAAATTTGTTGATTTCAAATCTTTCGCGAGCGAACGCTTTTACAGTTCTTACACCGGCAAGATTTTCTGCCGCGACATTATTAAGTTCTGAATTTTCTTGAGAAACATCTCCAAAAAGAGAGTCAAGTTTATTTTCCATTCTTATAGCAACAACGGCAGACAAAATCATCCCGATAATTGGAATGATTGAAAGTAAGGCGTTAATTCGTATCATAAAAAACATTGAACACAAAGTTCTTATGATAACTTCTGCCATAAGAATTCCCATATAAGCAGCAATCTCCCAAATTCTATCAACATCATTTGTAACGCGACTCATAAGTTCGCCAGAATTTATGCCATCAAAAAAATTTGCACTGAGAGTTTGGATTTTTTGAAAAAGATTTATGCGGATTTCACTCGCGATTTTAGAACCACTCCAATCGCATAAAAATTCTTTGGTGTATTGAAAAATACATCTGCCAATTCCTATTGCAAGAATTCCTAAAAGAAGAATTTTTAAAGGTTCTGTGTTTCTAGCAATTATTACATCATCAACAATATGCTGAACGATGATAGGTGCGTACATATCGAGTAAAATACTAAAAATAACTGCTAAAAGAGCAATCAAATAAAAGAAAATGTGTCTTCTAAAATAAGAAAACAGATTAAGTTTGGTGTTCATAAAAAAAATACCTAAATTATCAAAAACACCTCGAAAATCAGTCAGCCTAAAGAGAATACAATAAAATCTTTTATGTGACAAGTGAAATTTTAATTAGCACAAATCTTACAAATCAACTTTTTCAAATTTTTTTGCACTTGTTTTGTAAGTTAAAATCCAGCCTAAAACGTAAATTAAAATTCCGCAAATCAAAATTGGAATTTGTTTGATTAAACTTTCTGAATCAACTTTATCCATAATTTTAAAATATTCAATTCCAGCAACATCTTTTATCCAAATTGGAAATTCAAAAATAAAATAAAAAATCCAAAATAAAACGGAAGAAATCAAAAATGGAAATGCGGGTTTTTCTGCTTTTTTGTAATATAAATTGAAAAATGTAAAATGAAAAATTGAAAACAAAATCAACAACAATCCAAAAAATGCAACATTTCCTTCAATTCCGGCAACGTTTCCAAAAGGCATAATTTTTGAAAATAAAAATGCAAATGGAATCGAAAGTACAACAGAAATCAATTCATACGCACAAACTAAAATGCATCTCGATTTTACAATATCTTTTTTGGTGATTGGCAAAATCATTGAATATTGAATGTCTTTGTTGAGTTCAGAATTGTTAAAAATGTGAAAAACACTCAGACAAATAAAATAAAATCCTGCATATCGCGGATAATTTGGAACAATTTGCATAAACACAACTGCCAAAAAAACATAATTGATTGGCGAAAGACAAAGTCTAAATTCTTTATATAAAAAATTTTTCATAGTTCCTCGTTTCTACCGCTCAATGTGAATCATAATTTCTTCAAGGCTCGGTTTTGTGATTTCGCAATTCTTAAAACTTTCTTTATCGCAAGAGTTTATCATTCCTTCAAAATCAGATTTTTGCACGCGAAGTCCAATTATTTTTGATTTTATTTCATCTTCAAAATCAGAAAATTCAGACTTTTTTCCTTGAACTAAAAGATATTTTTCCCTAAAACTTATAACATCAGTTGAATCTAAGATTTTTCCGTTTTTTATGTAAGTTATAAAATCAGCACATTTTTCCAAATCAGAAATGATATGAGTCGAAAACAAAATTGAATTTTCACCGTTTGAAACATAATCTAAAAAAAGAGAAACAAGTTCATCACGCGAAACCGGATCTAAACCGCTAGTTGGTTCATCAAGAATTAAAAGTTTTGCGTTATGACTCATCGCAAGTGCAATTTGATATTTTACTTTCATTCCGGCAGAAAGTGATTTTATCAATTTATTTTCATCAAGATTAAATTTTTGCAAAAGTTCCTTGTAAAGATTTTCGTTCCAGTTTGGATAAAATCGTTTTGTTACATTTGTAACAGTTTTGATTTTTTTAGAATTATAAAATCCGTCCAAACCAGAAACAAATCCAATAGATTTTTTGATTTCAAGTTCATCTGTTTTAAGGTTTAAACCGTTGATTTTTACATTTCCAGAATCTGCGTGAACAAAACCCAGCATAGATTTTAAAGTTGTAGTTTTTCCAGCGCCGTTTCGCCCAATGAATCCCATAATGTAACCATTCTTTAGTGAAAAATTTACGTTTTTAAGCTGAAAAGTCGGATATTTTTTAGAAAGATTTTGTATTTCAAAAGAAAACATTTTTTCTCCAAAGAGTTATTCCAAACTCATATTTGCTGGCAGACAAGTTGATTCGGATTCCATAAATTAGAAAAAACAAAATTTAAAAAGTTTAAATTAATACAAAATTATACTTTAAAAAAATTGTAGTGCCAATATGACATTAAGAATATACAAAAATATACAAAAATATTCTAGTGTTATCATTTTAAATTTTGTATAATAAAAATATGCAAAAAGATGATTTATTTCTTGTTGTTGATATGCAAAACGTCTACAAAAAAGGCGGAAAATGGGAATGTTTAAACACTGAGAACGTTGCAAAAAATATCAACAAAATTATAAATTCTGGAATAAAAAATGTAATTTTTACGCGTTTTATTGCTAACAAAAAAAATCCCTTTGGCGTTTGGAAGAACTACAACGAAAACTATAAGGACGTAAATGATGATGAATTTGCAAACAAAATGATAGATGAGCTTTCTCCAACAATAAAAAATTTTCCCTTGTACACAAAATCTGTTTATTCATCACTTTCAATAAAAAAAATTTTAAGAGCAGCAAAAAAATCAAAAAGAGTTGTAATTTCTGGAGTAATTGCGGAATGTTGCGTACTTTCTACGATTTTCGCATTAATTGATGAAGGAATTTATACAATTTACTTAAAGGATGCAATTTCTGGTTTAGATAAACCAAAAGAAGATGCAACAGAACTTATTCTTTCCGGACTTTGTCCGCTCCACTTAAAAATGATAACAACAGAAGAATATCTTAATGAGAAATCTTAATTTTTTCTATCAACTTTTTAGGCGTTAGAGAATAATCACCTTCATCAAAATCATTTGAAGCAAGTGCGTGAGTTTCTACGGCAGAAATTGCAGCGTCCACACTTGAATAACCTTGCGAAAGAATAGAAGCAATCATTCCGGCAAGAACATCACCACTTCCTCCTTTTGAAAGCGTTTGGCATCCATCTGCACAAACAAAAATTTTATCTTGATAATAAATTTTTGTGTTTGCACTTTTGGCAACTAAAACAACATTTTCAAATTGAGAAACTAAGTCTTTTGGAGAATCTAGTGATAAATTTTCCAACATATTTTTTAATTCTTTTAAATGAGGAGTAAGCACGATTTTTGCATTTTTTACAGAATTTAGTTGAGTTAAAAAACTTCCTAAATCTTTAAAATTAAAAATATCCGCATCTAAAACGCAAGAAGGATTTTTTGCAGCAAAAAACCAAGAAATAAATTCATTGCAAAGTGAGTGTGAAAATTCTCCCAAACCGGAACCCAAAACTATTGCAGTCGTTTTTGTAGGAATTTTATCAGTTATCATCAACTCTGGAGAAATTTTAAATTGTTCAAGGTTTGAATTTTGCGTTTTTAAAATTGAAGTCAAACCGCTTCCAAAATTCATTGCCGCAGTTGCAGCCATAATTGCCGCACCACTTTTTTCGCCGGCAATCGCAACTGTATGACCAAAAGAACCTTTGTGAGTTGATTTTTTTTTGCGTAAAGGAAGATTTACATCTTTTGGCTCAATTAAAAACATATCTGGCTTTGCACATTTTTCAAAAGTTGAAGATGAAATTCCCAAATCTGCAACAAAAATCTGTCCAACAAAATCTTTTGCTAAATCTTCGTAAAGTGCAGATTTTAACGCTCCCATTGTAACTGTGTAATCAGCCTTAAAAACAACTGAAGAACAATTTCCGTGCAAGTCGATGCCACTAGGAATATCACAAGCAATTCGTATTGCAGAAGAGGCATTTAATAATTTTATAAGTTTTTCGCTAGTTTCAGGCATTGTTCCGTGAAATCCAGTTCCATAAATACAATCAACAATAATATTTGAACCGGAAATTATGATTCCGGATAAACGAAGTAAAGAATTTTCTTCCAAGCTATTAATTTCTACTCCAACCGACTGTGCCATTCTTGCTTGCTGAATTGCTTCGTAAGTTTTTGGTGCTCCTATGGAAATTATAGAAACTTTTGCAAAACCAAAAATTCTACGAGCAAGTGCATATCCGTCGCCACCATTGTTGCCAGTTCCGCAAACAATTAAAACTTTGGGGTCTGTCCCCATTTCAAAATAAATTTTTTCAATTATTTTTTGCAATCCGGTAGCTGCGTTTTCCATCATTATATTTTCTGAAAAATGGAAACGCATTTTTGCTTCTTTTTCCGGAATTGTTGAATCGTTGTAAATTGCTTTCATATTATTTTTTTGTAAAAATTACACCTTTTGAAAAATCTGTATTATCTGAATTTTGAGGAAAATCCGAAGTTGTAAATTTCATTTTATTTTCATCATCTTGATTTGCATAAGAAATAAACCAAACTACATTGGAAAAATCATCATCTTCATTTTTTGAAATCCAGGAAGATGAAGTTTTTTCTGTAATTTGAAAGTTTAACGAACGAATAACTTGATTATAATTTCCTTTGTAACAAGTTGATTTTAAAAAACCTTCTCTCTGCTCAACTTCCATTGTTCCATCATCATTAATTGTGATTGTGGTCGTACAATTTTTCCCTTTATAAACCCAAGTTCCAAGACATTTTACTTCTTTTATATTGTTCACGCCTTCTTTGATTTCTGCTCCGGCAGCTTTTAAGAAAGTTTCAGTTTTTTTAAGAACTTCTTTTCCTGTTTTTTTTAATTCATCCCAAGTATCAGTTGTTTCCGATTCAACTGAATCTTGCGAAAAAATCGGTACATAAAAAACAGAAAACAAAAATAAAATTGTAAAAATCTTTTTCATTTTTCTTCCGTAAATAAAAATCATTTTGCTATTTTAAGAAAATCAATCCTAAAATTCCAAGAGGAACTAAATAGCACGCAAAAAAAGCAAGTTTTCCCTTTCTGATAAGTTTCATCAGGAAAACAAGAGAAAAATATCCAACAATAAAAGCAGTCAAGCAACCGGCAAAAACCGGCCAAAATCCTATTGATGATGAAACTTCTCCTAAATCTTTTAATTCCAAAATAAAAGCACCTAAAATTGCTGGAATTGAAACGATAAATGAATAATCGCCGGCAGCTTTTCTATCAACTTTACTAAAAAGGGCACCTGCAATTGTAGAACCGCTTCTACTAATTCCAGGCAACGTTCCAACTCCTTGCATAAATCCAATCACAATCGATTGAAAAACTGAAATTCCTACTGGTAATTTTTCTTCAGTTGTGTGTGATTTTTTTTCTATAATTGCGGAAAAAATTAATAAAAATGCTGTAAAAATAAACCCCGCACAAGTTATTTTTATTGGAAGTTCCGGAATTAACTTGCTTGTAATTATTCCAAAAATTCCGGTAATTGCTGTCGTTATGATGATTGCAACAATCGTTTTTCGCCCCGCAGAATCCGTTCCACAAAGTAAATCATCATAATTTTCAGATTCTTTTCTAGGTCGACGCGAAATCCATCTTCCTAAAATTTTTAAAAGTTCCCAGATTTTTTTTCTAAAATAAATACAAACTGCAAAAAGAGTTGCTAAATGTAAAAAAACGTCAAATAACAAAGGTATATCGTCCAAACCAAAAAGATTTTGAGCCACAGCTAGATGCCCAGATGATGAAATTGGTAAAAATTCTGCAATTCCTTGTAAACAACCTAATAAAATTCCTTGTAAAATCGTCATTATTTTTTATCCTTTTTTTGTATTTTTTTTGAAATTTCGACAGATTTTTCCTTTTTACGTTGCAAATTGTAAAGAATAATCGCCAAAATTATAGAAATCACTATCATTATCAAACAAAAAATTTGTCCGGTAGAAAGATTTAAAAGTGATGTATTTGTATAAATCGGAGCCGAAGTATCTTTTCCAATACGGAATCCTAAATCTGCATCAGGTTCGCGTAAATACTCAATCCAAAATCTTATAAATCCGTAGCCACCTGTATAAATTACAGAAGACATTCCGTCAAACCGTTTATGTTTTCGAACAAGCCACAAAATTACAAAAAGCACAATTCCTTCAAAAAATGCTTCGTAAAGTTGGCTCGGATGACGTGGTAAATTTACAAGATTCATATTTGAAATATCCATTCCAATTTTTTGAGCGACTTCTTGAACCCAAGATAAATTTGCAGAAAATTTTTCTGCACGAGGAAAAACTATTCCCCAAGGAGCAGTTGTAACTCGTCCATAAAGTTCGCCATTTAAAAAATTTCCAATTCGACCAAAAGTATATCCAAGCGGAATTGCGGTTCCCATAGCATCAATCCATTTCCAAACAGTTTTTTTATGAATTTTGCACCAAACAATCATTCCTATAAAACCGCCAATAAATCCTCCGTGATACGACATTCCAGCAAGTCCGGTGAATTTTCCGTTTTGAAAAGGCCAAAAAATCAGCCAAGGCTTTTTCCAATAAAGTCCGCTTGTATCATAAACTAAGGTAGAAAAAATTCGTGCACCAATTAAAAGAAAAATAATTCCTGTTGCCAAAAAACTAAATAAATCATCATCAGTCACTTTATAATTTTCAGTATTTAGTAAACCTTCTTTTGCTTCCTTTTTTAAAGCCAAATATGCAAACAAAAAAGCAAAAACATACATCAAACCATACCATCGTAACAAACCTAAAAATTTTATTCCAGGAAAAATTTCTGGATGAATCCAAGATGGATAATTAACATATAAAAAGTTCATTTTTTTATCCTTTTTTATTTAAATCTTAAAACCTTGTTCTGCCGCTTTTAGCAATTTTGATTTTAATAATTGATTTTCTTTTTTTAGCTGAGTTAACTCATAACTTTGAGCTTTTATCATCTCTGCCATTTCGCCAGTCGAAAGTGAACCGCCCAAAACTAAATCGTTGATTCCGGAAAGTTTAAAATTATAATCATCCGATGCTTCGTCTTCAGCTTCCTTAAAATGATCTGTAGTTGTTGTTTCCGCCGTAAAATTTGCATCAAATTGTCTTGTAGGCGAAGCAATAATTTTATCTGCAATTCTGTAAATTGCTTGACCTAAAACTGATTGAGGTTTATAAACAACAACCGGAAGTTGAGATGCAAGCGCTTTTTCTTGATAAACATCTCGAAACATCAATCCTAAATATTCAATTTCTAATCCTAAATATTGATTACAAGAATTTTTTATTCTTGTTGCACGTTCGGCATCTTTAGGTTCTTCTATCATATTCATTACAAGTCGAGGACGAAATTGTTGCATTCGAGAAGTAAAAATTTTTGTAGTTTCGAAATCAACTTGAGACAATTGCTGAATAAGTTGCGGAATATAAAGTTTTTGTAACGCTTTTGAATCCTTTTTTAAATTATCAATAAATTCTCTACCAGGAGTTCCTTTTTTAAAAGTTGTGTACAAAAGACGGAAACATGCATTTTTCAGAAAAAGATACGCATTTAAAGTTGCTGTAACTGCAGGTGCAGACACGATGATTCCTTGCGGAGAAAGCAAAAACATATCCAAAATAAATTGATGAGTTCCCGCTCCCAAATCTAAAATTACAAAATCTGCATCAATATTTTGCAAATTTCTCATTAACTTTACTTTTTGAGAATATTTTAATGATGTTAAATCGGGAATTTGACTGTCTCCGGCAATAAAACTTACATTTTTGTAATCAGTTGGTTGAATTATGTCTTTAAAATCAGATTTTTCTGTAAACCAAGCCCCCAAACTGTTAGAACTTGGACACTGACCAATCACCAAATGAAGGTTTGATGCTCCTAAATCTAAATCTACAAGGACAACAGTTTTATCTTGCTGACCTAAAGCAATCGCTAAATTTGCAGCAAGAAGACTTTTACCAACTCCACCTTTTCCACTCGCTATTGGAATAATTTGTGACATATAAAAATTATATCATAAGAATTAAAGATTGAGAATTCTCAAAAGAAAAAGAAATCCGGATTAAAAATTGTTATTTTCACAAATAGTAGATTTTTTGATTTTTGTAGCGTATTATCTAACTTATGATGAAAAAATCAAAATTTAACATAAAGAAAACTTTTCAAATTATATCTGTTCTTTTAATTTTAGTATTTACATCACAATGCTTTGCTCAATCTTCAACTTCCGGCGACAAGAAAATCTCAAGTTTCCAGTACATGAAGACTTTTAATCAAGTTTTTGATTATGTTCTTCAAAATTATGTTGATGAACTAGACCCTAAAATTCTGTATGAGGGTGCTTTAAAAGGAATGTTAGATTCCATTGGAGATCCTTACACTTTATATCTTGATTCTGATTATATGAGAGATTTAAACGATACAACTTCCGGAAATTTTGGCGGAGTCGGACTTTACATTTCAAAACCGACAGAAAACAAACCTGATAAACCGGCGTATGTTGAAGTCTCCACTCCAATCGAAGATACGCCCGGTTCGCGAGCAGGAATTCAAGCCGGCGACAAAATCACTGCGATTGATGGAAAACCAACTACAGAAATGACAATGAATGAAGTTCTTGCTATTTTGCGCGGTGAAATTGGTTCTCCGGTAACTTTAAGTATTTTGCGCGGAAAAAATATGAAGTTTGATGTAAAACTTATACGTGCATTAATAGAAGTTCCAACTGTAAAACACGAAATGCTTTCCGGAACAAAAACCGGTTATTTAAGATTGATTCAATTTACTCCAGAAACTCCAAAACGAGTAAAAGAAGTTCTAACAGAATTTAAAAATCAAGATTATGATAGTTTGATTATTGACCTTCGCGACAATCCCGGTGGACTTTTAGACAGCGCAGTAGAAGTTGCAGATATGTTTATTGATGAAGGTCCGATTGTTTCTACAAAAAGTCGTTTGCTTTTTGAAAATCAAGAATTCAAAGCAACAAAATCAAAATCAATTATAAAAAAAGACATTCCAATTGTAGTTTTGATAAATCGCGGTTCTGCAAGTGCCTCTGAAATTTTAAGTGGAGCATTAAAAGATAATCATCTTGCATATTTAGTTGGTGAAAGAACTTACGGAAAAGGTTCTGTTCAGCAAGTTATTCCTTTGAGCAATATTGATGGAATCAAACTCACAATGGCTCGTTATTACACTCCAAGCGACACAAATATTGATAAAATTGGAATTCCACCAGATTTTGAAATTTCAAATTTTGAAAAAATGTCTGAAGATGAAGAAAAAATCTTTTTACAAATGATGGATTCTAAAATTATCGAAACTAGCATAGAAAATTCTCCTCAAATGGATGAAAAAGAAATTGCAGAAGTTGCTGAAAAAATTGCAGAAGATTATCCGTTAGATTTAAGAATTCTTCGCAGATTGATTAGAATTCAAGTTCAAAAAGGACAAAATTCACCAATTAACGATATGGATTATGATTTGCAGTTAAAAAAAGCAATTGAAATTATACAAACTCCAAATTTCAATCAACTTTTAAAAAACACAAAAACTTTAAAACAACTTCAAGAAGAAGTTGAAAATACACAAGATGGTGAATAATTTTAGGTGGTTGAGTTTATCGAAACCACCGTTTAATTCATATTATGCTTATTTTTTTGGATAATAAAAAATGCGACAATTAATTCTTGAAAATTATTCTACAAAAAATGGAATTATCAAACTAGAAAAAAAAGAATTCAAATATCTTCGTCAAATTCTTCGCGTAAAAGTTGGTGATATGATAAATGTTCGCATAAATGAAAAACTTTTACCAACAACGGTTGCTCAAATCGACGATAAAGAAAAAAAAATCATCCTACAAATTTGTGCAAACCCAAACGAAAAAACTATAACTCGTGGAGTTCAAGCAACTCAAACTTCGGAAATTCTGCAAAATCATGAATATTGGCTTTTTCAATTTATTCCTCGTCCACAAAAATTTGAACAAATTGTAAGACAAGCAACAGAATGTGGAGTTTCAAGAATCATTCCAATAATTGGCGAATTTTCAGAAAAAAGTAGCATTTTAGCATTGCAAAACGGAAAAAAAGAACGATTAGAAAAAATTATTCGCGAAGCCCGACAACAAAGTGGTTCTCCAATCGAAACAAAAATCTTTTTGCCGCAAACGCTAGAAGCTGCATTAGATTTATGGAAAAATGAAAAAAATCAAAAAAACTTGGGAATTGTACTTTCAGAACGTAACGAAAATTCTAAAAATTTGAAAGATTTTATTTTAGATGATGATTTTAAAACAATTTGCATTGTTGTTGGTTCTGAAGGAGGAATTAGTCCAAACGAAATGAATATTCTTACACAAAAAGCACTTTTCTATCCAGTTCATTTTGCCGTAAATATACTTAGATGCGAAACTGCTGCTTTATACGGAATTGCGGCAGTTCAATCTGCACTTAATTTTTAAGAGGAAAAAAAATGAGCATTCAAAGAATTTCTTTATTAGGCGTACCGATTGATATTTGTGGTCCAGAAAATCTAGAAAACGAAATTCTCGAAATTATTGCAAAACCAGGAACAAAACAAATCATCTTTCTTTCTGTTTGGGATTTTTTAAAAGCTCGTAGAAAAAATGATTTTTCAGAATGTGTAAAAAATGCAAGTCTTGTTCTTCCAATTTCAAAAAGCCTACTTCGAGCAGCAAAATTCTTAAAAAAATCAGTTCCGATTCGATACAATCCTTTTGACGCAATAATACAAATTTTGTCGATTATGGAAAATCATTATAAATCACTTTTTCTTTTGGGCTCAAATAATAAAACTCTTTTTAAGGCAGAAAAAAATCTTCACGACACTTATCCATCATTGAAAATTGTTGGTCGCTGCGTCGGTTATTATCCAAAAACAATGGAAGATGATATTGTGGAAGCAATTTTTAAAGCTCAACCAACTTTAGTTTTATTAAGTGATGGAATAAAAGAAAAAAATTGTTGGGCTTATCGTAGAAGAAACAGATTCTCTTCAAGTATTTTTATTTATTATAAAGATGCATTTGGAATTTTTTCAGAACGAATTAAAAGAGTAAAAGAAAAAACTTTTGAACATGGAAACGAAATTTTTGTAGAAATCGCCCATAACCCATTCAAAATATTTTTGATTTTTCCATATTTGTGGTTTATAATTACATCGATTTGGTACAAATTATTTAAAAAAAGTAAAATCTAGGAGATTATTGTTTTCGGATGCTACAGAGTTTTTGCAGAGTAACTCTGTTTTCGAACAATCAAGATGTAATTTACACTTGTAATAACACAATTGGTAAAAAATATCCTATCATAGTTGAAAAGAACTTGTCTTTAGCAAAATTTTCAACATCAGTTCTTATCATAATTGATTCTGATATTTTTATTGAGAACAGATTCTTTTTTTCTAACCTCTCAAATACAAGTTTTTCAAAAATCATTTTTCTTTTACTCCCAAATGCTAAATGTTTAGGTTTTGATTATATCGAGTACAATTTTCATTACATTTCATCTTTTCCACAAAATTCACAATATCTTTTAAAACTTGCAGAAAGCATTTTAATGTCAGAAAACACACAAAAACTGCCATTTTATAAATTTCCAAAACGTTTTAACAATGATTCATCTAATATTTTTGGATTTTTTGGTGGTTCTTCAAAAATTATGCAACAACTTAGAACTCAAATAAGACAAGCAGCAAAGACAAATTATTCTGTTTTACTTTTAGGAGAAACTGGCACAGGAAAAACAAGTGCCGCAAAAACAATTCACAAACTTTCAAGTCGAAAAAATTTTTCTATGCATTCAATAAACATTGCTACTGTTGTAAATTCTTTAGCAGAAAGCACATTTTTTGGAACGACAAAAGGAAGTTACACCGGTGCAGAAAATTCAGAAGGAATTTTTAAAGTTGCCGACAAAAGCACTTTATTTTTGGATGAAATTGGCACAATGAGTTTAGAACTTCAGGCAAAATTATTAACGGTTTTAGATGATGGCTTTATAAACAAAGTTGGCAGTAACAAAAGAGAAAAAGTTGATATTCGGTTAGTTTCTTCGACAAATTCAAATATAAAATCTTTAGTAACTAACGGAAAATTTCGTTCTGATTTATTCTACAGAATTTCAGATTTTATTATAAATGTGCCTCCGTTACGAACTCACAAAGAAGATATTCGCGAATTATGCAGAGAATTTACTAAAAAAACATACGTTCGCTTTTCAGAATCCGCTTTCAAAAAACTAGAGGAATATGATTGGCCTGGAAACATCCGCGATTTGCATCAATGTTTAAAGCGAGCATTATCCAGATGCACAGACGGAGTTATTGACTCTGATTTAATCGACTTTGGTCTTTATAACGATGATTTTCTGCAATAATTCTTGAATTCGTTGATTTTTTATGAAGAATGTATTGCGGATTCTTCTTTTTTTGAGGTTTTGGAAATCGCATTGCCGTAGCAGAATTTTTTGATTTTTGCGAGAAAATAATCGGGAAAAAAACTTTTTCTCTTGTCGCAAGAATTTCTCGTCCTAATTCTGTAATTTCTAAAACTTTAAATTCATAACTTCGCCTTAAATAATTTTCTGAAATTAAAATTTCCACCAAATTTAACCAATCTTCTTTTGAAATTTCAGTTCCAATTCCCCAAGTAGAAATCATATTATGTCCATTTTCGAGAATTCTTTTTGCACGAGAACCTAACAAAACATCAATAACATAATTTGCTCCAAACCGTTCATTCGTTCTTATTATGCAACAAAGTAATTTTTGAACTTGAACCGTTACATCCGTTAAAGAAATTTCTTTTTTACTGCAAATATCACAACAAAATTGTTTTTCTTCCTCAGTTTTATGATGAAATTCTTCTCCAAAATATTCTAATAAAATTTTTCGGCGACAAGTTATTGCTGAAGCATATTTTATCATTTGTTGTAAAAGATTTTCCGCTCTTTGAGGATCTGCAGAATCTTCAAAAAAATAGCGAATTTTATGAATATCACTGCGAGAATATAAAAGCAATGCTGATGATTTTTTTCCGTCTCGCCCCGCACGCCCAATTTCTTGATAATATTCCTCTAAAGATTTTGGCAAATCATAATTTATTACGAATCTTACATTTGATTTATCAATTCCCATTCCAAATGCAATTGTTGCAATCATAATTTTTACTTCATCTTTTAAAAATCTTTCTTGATTTTTTGCTCGAACAGAATCCAAAAGTCCGGCATGATAATTTAAAACCGAAAATCCTCTTTTGCTTAAAGAATTTGTAAGTTCATCAACTTGTTTACGAGAATTACAATAAATTATTCCGCTTTCATCCTTACGATTTTTTAAATATTCTACAACTTGTTCAAATGCATTTATTTTTGGTTGAACTTCTAAATAAATATTGGTTCTGTTAAAACTCGAAACAAAAACAGAAGGATTTTTCATTTTAAGATTTTTTAAAATATCTTGCTGAACTTGTTTTGTTGCAGTTGCAGTCAAAGCTATCATTACTGCATTAGGAAAAAAATTTCTAATTGCACTAATTTCTAGATAATCCGGACGAAAATCGTGCCCCCATTGCGAAACACAATGAGCTTCATCAACTGTAATGCAACTTACATTTAAAGAACTATCATTTAGAATATCTCTTACGCGAGATGTAGAAAGTCCTTCCGGCGAAACATAAATAATTTTTGCAGCACCGGTTTTTATATCAAAAACAGTTTCTTTGTAAGAATCCCAATCTAAAGAACTATTCAAAAATACAGAATGAACTCCCGCCTCTTCCAAAGCTGAAACTTGATTTTGCATAAGCGAAATCAAAGGCGAAACTACAATTGTAATTCCTTCAAAAATAAGAGATGGAATTTGATAACAAATTGATTTTCCGCCACCAGTTGGCATAACAGCAAGAGTATCATGTCCATTCAAAACTGATTGAATTATTTCTTTTTGATATGGTCGAAATTTTTTGTATCCGAATACGGTTTCTAAAACAAGTTCTGGTTTTGCACCGACAAATGCATTTGATTTTATTTTCACATAATTATTATAACAAGGCTTAACCACTTGAAAAACCCCACATTTTTTGATATATTAAATTTAGTTCGCCGGAGTGGTGGAATGGTAGACACGAAAGACTCAAAATCTTTTGTCGCAAGGCGTAAGAGTTCAAGTCTCTTCTCCGGTATTTTAGGCTTTCTTAAATGAAAGCCTTTTTTATTTAACGTAAGTTTTCTTTATTTATTGAACTCTTACGCAAACGTAACGTTGTGCAGACTGTAATACATTTTAATTTTTAAGTATTTTATCTACACTCCGGTTTTTCTTATAAAAAACTGGCTTAAAATCATATTTTCAACGCGCGCAAATTCAAAACTTATTATTCATTTTGAGGGAGCATATTTGCACATACTTTTCTATATTCAACCGCTTCCTTTATATTTTGAGGACAAATATCTTCATTTCCTTCAATATCTGCTATTGTTCTAGAAACTTTTATACAAGAAGCTATTGCTCTTGGCGAAAATCCATATCGATTGATTGATTTATCCAAAATTTTTTTACATTCAACATCTAATTTACAAAAAGTTCCCACATCTTTTGGTGATAATTTTGAATTCTTTATTCCTTGACGTTTTCTTTGTTTTAAAACTGCTCTTGCAATTCCTTGTCTGATTTCAGTTGTAGTAGAAAGATTATCTCGATTTTCTGATGATGTTTCTGGAGAATTTTCTACAAACGTTCGCAAATCTATTCTGTCTAAGAGCGGAGCCGAAAATTTTTTCCAATATTGTTCAATAGCTTTTGCACTACATAAACATATTTTTGTTTTTGAACCATAATTTCCACAGGGGCAAGGATTTACAGCCATTAAAAGTTGAAAATTTGCAGGATAAGTAGTACTCCGTCCTGCTCTACTCAATGTAATACATCCACTTTCTAAAGGAACTCGTAACATTTGCAAAACAGAACTTCTAAACTCTGCTGCTTCATCCAAAAACAAAACTCCATTATGAGCAAGTGAAATTTCTCCCGGTCGACAATTCACTCCGCCACCGCACAATCCTTCTATTGATGCCGTCTGATGAGGCATTCTAAAAGGAGGAATTCTTATAAGCGGTTCAGAAGGTTTTATCAATCCTGCTAAAGACCAAATTCTTGTAACTGACTGAGCTTCTTCCATTGTTAAAAGTGGATTCAAAGCCGGAAATTTTTGAATCGCCATCGTTTTTCCACAACCGGGAGAACCTACCGCCAAAAAATTATGTCCTCCAGCAGCACAAATTTGCAAAGCACGAATAAGTTTTTTTTGACCTTTTATATCTGCAAATTCATACTCTGGAATAATTTCGCAAAAATGGACTCCGTCAATTTCGACGGAGCCCGATGGAAGATAATCACTTTTTCCTTGCCTTAAAGTTGCTTTCGACTCGAAAAAATTAGGATCTTTTAGTGCTCTAAAAGCATTCTCCAAAGTGTCGGCACCATAAACCATAACACCAGTCACTTCTCTAGCTTCGTCTGCGTTCTGTAAAGGAACAATACATCTCATAATTCCGCAAGAAGCAGCCGTTGCAACTGCAGCATGCACGCCTTTTACAGGACGAATATTTCCGCTCAGTTCCAGCTCACCCATAATCAAAACAGACTCAGAAATAAAATCACCATCTCCATTAGAAATCGCATTCGCCGTCAAAACGCCTAGTGCAATAGGCAAATCAAAACCGGCACCTTCTTTTTTCAAATCCGCAGGCGAAAGACTAATCAGCACTCGCTCTGGAGGAAAATCAAAACCTGAATTTCTAATAGCAGCTTGCATTCTCTCTCGAGATTCTTTTACCGCACCATCAGCGAGTCCAACAATATCAATTGCCGGAATCCCCCGCCGTAAATCCACTTCAACCGAAACCAAAGCCCCTTCATATCCAAAAGGCGAAAAAGAAAAAATCTCCATAACAAAAAACCTCTACACTTAATATTGATTTTTTTGAGCATTTTCGGAGTTTAAAAATCAAAAAAATTAAAAATTTTTGTTTTTTTTGATTATAAATGAGCGTTTTTGGAAAAAATGTGTTATAGTATAAGTGAAACGTTTCAGAAAATCATAAATTTTTAAGAAATGTAAAAAATCATAAAAAAAGAAAAGTAATTTTTTGCTTTAGGAGCATCCGTGAATAAGCATGATTTTCCAAAAATCCATTTTTATGACCAGGATTTTGTAGACATTTATAATAAAACTTGGAATTGGGTTTCTCCATATTGGATTAATCCCAAAACTGGAGAACAAGATTCTGATGGATTTTTTATTTATCCAGAAAATGACACTTTTGTCATAAATCAATTTGAATCTATTATGTCATCATTTTTTCTAGTTTATTCAAATAGAAATTTTGATTTATTTAAAAATATTGATTACTTTTATGCTCACCAAGAAGAAAATGGTACAATACGTTGGAAATATGATTTAAAAACTAATCAACCAATTTTAGACAAAGATAATCCAGAAGGAATTGGACTTCCATTGTTTGCATTTGCAGAATTCAATCTTTATCATAAATCTGCAAATAAACGCCGAATTAAAGAAGTTATGCCATTTTTGCAAAAATATATGGATTGGATTGATAAAACTTTTAAACAAGAAAACGGACTTTACGCCGTTCCTGTTAGTGCTTCAACAATGACAGACTCTCCACGCAAAAAAGTTTTTTATCCAATAGATTTTAATGCTTGCATGGCAATTAGTGCAAATTATATGTCTGCACTTGGTGATATTCTCAATGATAAAGATTTAATTTTTCAATATCGAAAAATGTATTTTTCAATAAAAACAAAAATCAACAGTTTGATGTGGGATGATGAAACTGGTTTTTACTACGATTTAGATAAAGATTCTAACAAAATTTTCACAAAAACTATTGCGTCTTATTGGACAATGCTTGCTGAAATTCCAAATGTCGATAAAGCAGACAAACTTGTTGAGCATTTGAATAATCCTAAATCTTTTGGTGCAGAACATCCGTTCCCTAGCCTTTCTGCTGATGATGCTCATTTCAGCGAAAAAGGTGATGGTTACAACGGAAGCGTTTTTCCTGCATTTAATTTTATGGTTATTAAAGGTTTAGAAAAATATGGACAATATGAATTCGCCCGCGAATGTGCAATCAGACATTTGTACTTTGTTTTGGAAACTTTAATGCCAAATGATGATAAAACTGTTGGTGATTTATACGAAGCATATTTGCCAAACAAAGAAGGTAAATCATCAATGAAAGGAAATCCAAATTTTCCTCGTCCGAAATACGTACTTACAGTTGGACTTTCTACAATCGCACTGATGATAGAAAATGTTATTGGACTTGCAATCAGTTTGCCTCGTAAAACTGTAGATTGGATAATTCCAAACTTAGAAATTATGGGTATTGAAAATCTTTCCCTAAAACGCAATTTAATCACAATTTTAAGTAGCAAAAGTACACGCGGATGGGAAATTCAAATGGAAAGCGAAAAATTATATTATTTTACAATAAATATTCTTGGACAAAAAAAGAAAACTCTTCCAATTCCTAGCGGAAAATGTTCAATGCTTATTGATAAGTTATAAGGCAGGAGGATTTTATGGCAACCCCACAATCAGTCATTGAAATCGGATCTACTGGGGTTCGTCTTCTAGTAGCCGAAACAACTGTTGAAAATAAAATAAATATTTTAGATCGCTCAGAAATGCCTTTGCACTTAGTTCGCGATTTAGTTACAACAAAAACAATCAGCCAAGACACGCAAAATCAACTTGTTCAAATTTTAAAACGATACAGAGAACAACTTATTGGGTGGGGAATTACTCCATCTCAAACTTTCTGTTTTACAACAAATTCCTTTCGTGATGCAAAAAATTCTGACCCCGTTTTAGATCGAATTTTAATACAAACAGGTTTTAGAGTTCACATAATTGATGGAATTGAAGAAAACAAGTTGATGTATCTTGCAGTAACTGATTGCATAAAAGACCAACCGGTTGATGTAAAAAACGATGATACAGTAATTCTTGTTGTTGGTGGAAGTACAACAGAAATTATGATGATGTCAAACGGAAAAATGGCTGGCGTTCACTCATTACGACTCGGAACTATCAGAATTGAGCAACATGTAAAATATCTTGTGAATTCTTATGATGATATACGCAGATTTGTTCAAGAATCAATCAACAATACAAAAGGTTCTTTGGAAAGTGAATTAAATCTTGCAGATGTAAAACAATTTATTGCAGTTGGTAGTACAGTAACATTAGTTGCTTTACAAAAAGGACATCCGATTTCAACATTTTTGTGGGAAATTGACATAAAAGATTTTGAAAATTTTGTTCACGAAATTCAAAATTATTCGATTGATGAACTTGTTGCTCGATTTAAAATTTCTTTTTCCGAAGCAGAAACTTTACAACTCAGTCTTTTAATCTACAACATTTTTTTGCATCTTACAAAAGCAGAAAAAATTCTTGTTCCGGAAACTGATATTCGACAAGGATATTTGTTAAGTAAAATTTCAAATCAAAATGAAGTTTTAATGAATGAATTTAATATACAAGTTGTAGCGTCTGCAAAAAATCTTCTTAGAAAATATCACGGAGATGAAGCTCACGCAGAATGTGTAAGAATGATTGCTCTGAAAATTTATGATACTTTAAAAAATGAAATTGCTTTAGATGAACACGCAAGATTACTTTTGGAAACAGCATCCATCCTTCACGATATAGGAATGTTTATTAGAAATGATAATCACAATCTTCATAGTTGGTATATCATCAAAAATTCAGAAATTTTCGGATTGAGTAAAACTGATAATACAATCGTTGCGGAAATTGCAAAATATCATCGTGGAAATTCAATGCCACAAGATGATGAAGGTTTTTTAATGATGCCTCGTTCTTCAAGAATGA
The DNA here is from genome assembly GCA_964541735.1 of uncultured Treponema sp. Taxonomy (GTDB): domain Bacteria; phylum Spirochaetota; class Spirochaetia; order Treponematales; family Treponemataceae; genus Treponema_D. The sequence continues at coordinate 44,215 of CAZIQK010000005.1, read as the reverse complement.
CTATTTTAAAATTAACAGCCGTTTTGCGAATTGCAGATGCTTTAGACCGTGGACATATTCAACAATTCAGTGATTTTACAATAAAAGTTTTACAAAATAGCATAGAAATTCACACAAAAAAATCAAAAAATCCTGTTTTGGAACGACTTGCACTTTCGGAAAAGGCACAAATGTTTGAAGCAGTTTTTGGTTACAAAGTAATTTTAGTTTAGCGGAGGAAATATGAAAAATCTTTTTTTTAATCGCGAACTTTCTTGGTTGGAATTTAATAATAGAGTTTTAAATCAAGCACTTAGAAAAGATATTCCATTGCTAGAAAGACTTCAGTTTATTTCTATTGTTTCTTCAAATTTCGATGAATTCTTTCAAGTAAGAGTTGCGTCGGTAAAAAGAGCACTTTTTGAAAATCCTGACTCTACAGATTTATCTGGTCTTAATCCAAGAATGCAACTTGCAAGTATTTCCGCCAAAGCCCATCAAATTTTTCATACACAAGAAGAATGTTTTTTAAAAGAAATTTTACCTGAATTTAAAAAAAAAGGTTATGTTTATGTTAGAAATGCAGAATATTCTCCGGAACAAAAAGAATATATCAACAATATTTTTAAAACAAATATTTATCCGCTTTTAACGCCACTCAGAACTGATTCAGAAATTTTTCCTCATATAAAAAACCTTTCGCTTTATTGCGGATTTTTACTCAAACCAATTGTAGAAATAAAAAATCAAACTGTTTTGGAAGAATTTACAGGAAAAGAAGAAAATAAAATCGCTTTTGTTGAAATTCCATCAATTTTGCCGGGAATTTATTGGATGCCTTCAACAAAATCAAAAGAAAAACAATTTACACTTATTACCGACATAATAAAAGAATGTGGAACAAAACTTTTTCCGGGACTTGATGTTAGCGAAAGTCTTATTTTTAAAGTTGCAAGAGATGCTGATTTTGCCGTTAATGAAGATTCCGGAAATTTTATTCACGCAATGGAAGATGTTTTAATTCAACGAAAATCATCTTTTCCAGTTCAAATGACTTGCGACAGTAAAAGTGAAATTATTACAAAATATCTTGTAGAAAAATTGGATTTACGCAAAGAAGATGTTTATAAAGTTGAAGAAATTGTCGAACCAAGTAAATTTTCAGATTTAAATAATGTTGAAGATGCTGATGAAATGCATTTTGAAAAATGGGAACATTTTTATCCTCATGATTTGCCAGAAGATGAACCTTTTTGGGAAACACTCAAACTTCGCGACCATATTCTTCACGTTCCTTATGAAAGTTATGATCCTGTAGTTAAGATGATTTCAGACGCTGCTGAAGATAAAAAAGTTTTAGCAATAAAAATGACTCTTTACAGAACCGGTCGAGATTCTCCAATCATAAAAGCTTTGGAAAAAGCCGCTCAAAATGGAAAACAAGTTATTGTTCTTGTAGAATTAAAAGCCAGATTTGATGAAGAACGAAATATCGCCTGGGCAAATGAACTAGAAAAAGCAGGAGTAACTGTAATTTACGGTTTAGTAAATTTAAAAGTTCACGCAAAAATTTTAATGGTTATTCGCCAAGAAGATGATACAATCCGCCGCTACGTCCATCTTGCAACAGGTAATTATAATCCTAAAACGGCAAAACAATATTCTGATATATCACTTTTTACAGCAAACGATGCAATCGCAAATGATGCAACAGTTTTTTTTAATCTTGTAACAGGTTATTCAACTTTGCAAAAAATGACACATTTAGAAATGGCTCCGGTAACTTTAAAATCAAAATTACTTTCTATGATTCAACGAGAAATGGAAAGGTCTTCACCAGAAAATCCCGGATTAATTATGGCAAAAATGAATTCGCTTACAAATGAAGAAGTTATTTCTGCATTATACAAAGCAAGTCAAGCCGGCGTAAAAATTCTTTTAAATGTAAGAGGAATTTGTATGCTTGTTCCCGGAGTACCTGGTCTTAGTGATAATATAAAAGTTATTTCCATTGTAGATAAATATCTTGAACATTCGCGAATTTTCTATTTTCAAAATGCAGGTTCACCAGAACTTTATTGTTCAAGTGCAGATTGGATGAGTCGAAACTTAAATCGTAGAATTGAACTTATGTTCCCAATTTTAGATGCTGAATGTTTTGCAGATGTTAAATCAATTTTGGAAACTTACTTTAAAGACAATGTAAACGCCGAAGTTTTACAATCAAATGGAAGTTGGAAAAAAGTTGAAAGAAGCAAAAAGGAATCTGCATTCAGAGCACAAGAAGTTCTTTACAAAAAATATGAGCGTTTAGATTCAACAAAGACAAAAAGCAACGCAAAACAATTTGAAGTAAGAAGAAAATAAAAATTACTTAACTTTTCAAAAATTTACTTAAATTTACTTAAAAATCACTTAACTCTTTAAGTAAAAAATGATAAAAAGAATTAAAGATTTTCAAAATCAGAAGGGTCTGTCCCCTTAGGAGAAAATTATGATTCATGAAAAATATTATGAACTTTTAAAAAAACAAGAAAAATTACTTTCTAAAAAAAATGAAATCAATGAAGATTTTTACAATGGAATTTACGAACGTTATAAAAATCCGATTTTAACACGTGATTCAATTCCTCTTACTTGGAAATATGATATTTGCAAAGAAACAAATCCTTTTTTTATGGAAAGACTTGGTGTAAATTGCGTTTTTAATGCCGGAGCAATTTATCTCAATGGAAAATATTATCTTGTATGCCGTGTAGAAGGAAATGATAGAAAATCTTTTTTTGCAGTAGCAGAAAGTCCAAATGGAATAGATAATTTTCGTTTTTGGGACTATCCAATCCAATTGCCTGATACTTGCCCAGAAGAAACAAATGTTTACGATATGCGTATAACTCAACATGAAGATGGATGGATTTATGGTGTTTTTTGTTCTGAATCGAAAGATAAAACAAACTCGGATTTAGGAGCAGCAGTTGCAGCGGCGGGAATTGTACGAACAAAAGATTTAAAAAATTGGGAACGCTTACCAAATCTTGTTACAAAACATTCTCCACAACAAAGAAATGTTTGTCTTCATCCTGAATTTGTAAATGGAAAATATGCATTTTACACTCGCCCAATGGATGATTTTATAAATACAGGAAGCGGAGGCGGAATTGGTTTTGGACTTTGTGATGATATAACAAATCCAATAATTGATGAAGAAAAGATTATATCAAAGCGAATTTATCACACAATTACAGAAGCAAAAAACGGAGCCGGAGCAACTCCAATCAAAACTTCAAAAGGTTGGATTCATATAAGTCATGGAGTTCGTAATACAGCTGATGGTTTAAGATATGTTTTATATGTGTACGCAACAGATTTAAATTCTCCAGATAAAGTTATAGCAGAACCAAGCGGAGTTTTTTTAGTTCCTTTAGGAAATGAACGCACAGGAGATGTTTCAAATGTTGTTTTTACAAACGGAGCTATTGAACATGATGGAAAAGTTTTTATTTATTATGCTTCATCAGATACAAGAATGCATGTTGCAACAACAACGGTAGAAAAATTAATTGATTACACTTTTAATACGCCAAAAGATCCACATCGTTCTGTAGAATGTGTAAAACAACGTTGTGAATTGATTGAAAAAAATCTAAAGTTGTTGAAAAATAACTAGAGATTTATACAGTTTTCATACTAAATTTTTACAGAGCCTTGCCTTAAAATCTTAATTTTTCCATTTTCAAGAGAAATTAAAGTTGAAGGCAAGGCATTTTTTTTATCACCATCATCAATAATCAAATCTACTTCATTTGAAAATTCATTTTGAATTGCAGAAATTTCATCTAAAACTGGGTTTCCACTTCTATTAACACTTGTACTGTAAATTGGAGATTCACATTCTTCTATTAAGTTTCTAAGCCATTCATCTCCCGGACAGCGAAACGCAACACTTGGAAGATTTTCATACTTGGGAGCATTCGTTTTTATTTTTACAATCACTGTTAATGCGCCTGGCCATTTTTTTAAAATATTTTCAGGAATTTTTTCATCTGTGTATTTTTTTATATCTTCAGGTTTTGCAATCAGTTGAATTAAAGGTTTATTTTCCGGACTTTTTTTTATAAGATTTATAATATCATCAGTTTGTTGAAAAAAATTAGAACTATCAACAAGTCCACTAAAACCATAAACCGTATCAGTTGGTAAAATTACAATTCCACCTTTTTTTAAAACATTTTTAGCAATTTCAAGAGACGCAAAATCATTCTTTTTTATAATCATAAAAGCCTCAAAAAATACTATACAATAATACAATTATATGTCAATATTAAAACTAAGTAAAAAATCTTACTGTTATTTTTTTTTAATGATGTTAAAATCAGATTCAAATTGAAACATAAAACTATGTTTCTTAAACAAAAATTATAAGAGGCAAAAAAATGCGTATAAAATCAGTTTTTTCTCATTCATTTTCAAAATACGGAAAAGTTCTAACTGGCTATGACGTTTCTGAACTTTTAAAAAAATTGGACGAAACTACAGACAAACCTACAAATGGAACAATTTATGAACCTGGCGACAAAAATCTAGAGGCACTTCCAATCGCAAAAGAATTTAGCGAAGGTGCTTATGGTGGAATGCCAATTCAAATTGGTTATTGTAATGGAAACAACACAAAATTAAATTGTCTTGAATATCATCGTGGCTCAGAATTAAATATTCCATCAAATGATATGATTTTACTTTTAGCACCACTTCAATCTGTTAAAAATGGAAGATTAAACACTTCTTTGGTAGAAGCATTTTTTGTTCCAAAAGGAACTGTTGTTCAAGTTTACGAAACAACTCTTCACTATGCTCCTTGCAATGCAGTTTTTAATGGCGAAGTTAGCAAAGAAGGATTTAGAGTTATTGTCGTTCTTCCAAAAGATACAAATACTCAAAAACCTGAATTTGAACCTAAAAATCTCGAAGATAAATTACTTTGGGCAAAAAATAAATGGCTCATTGCTCATCCAGATTCTGCAGAGGCAAAACAAGGTGCTTTTGTCGGTTTGACTGGCGTAAATATCGATATATCAAAATCAAAATAGGAAAAAAAATGAAAAAATATTTAGGGATTTTATCTATATTTTTGTTAATGGGTTGTGTTATGAATGCTAAAGAAACTCGACCATTTAATCTTTCTAAAAAAGATTATCAAACTTTAATCAACAAATCACTTTTAAGCACTGGAAATAATGCTCGCCTTAAAAGTGTAATCGAAAAAATGAAAAATGGTGATGATGTTTATGTTGCCGCACTTGGAGGTTCTGTTACAGAAGGTGCAGGTCCTTCAGATTTTCATGATGGCTACGCTTATCAATTTTTTAATAAATTAAAATCAGAATTTACAAAAAATGATGGAGCAAACATTCATTTTGATGGAGCGGGTTTGAGCGGAACGCCTTCTCCATTAGGTTTAGTTCGCTATCAAAGTGATGTTATTGACGTTTTGGGACACGTTCCGGATTTATTAATTATTGAATTTGCCGTAAACGACAGTCAAGATTTATTTTGCCAACGCGGATTTGAAGCATTAATTCGAAATGCTTTAGTTTCCAGCGAAGAAACCGCCGTTATTGCTCTTTTTTCAGATGCAAAATCTTACAAAAATGCACAACCTGCAATGATTCCAATTGCTCGCTACTACGAAATTCCTATGATTAGTATTCAAGATGCAGTTGAACATAGCGGAGTTAATATTGATGAAGAAAAATTCTTTGCAGATTATGTTCATCCTACAAAAGAAGGTCATACTGTAATGGCAGATTCTTTAATCAATTTGATGAAAGTTGTAGAAAAATCTTCTGCAAACGAAAAATTTACAATTCCTTCAGAAAGCCTAAAAAATCCATCTTTTGAAGGTTTTAAAAGAATTTTCGACGATGATGAAAACGTAAAAATTACAGTTGGAAGTTTTTCTAAAACAGATCCACAAGGACAAAGTATCAAAAAAACAAACAAATCAGATTTTCCACAAAATTGGTACAGAAAAGCTCGCGGAAGTTCTGATGAAAGTTTTGTAATGGAAGTAAATTGTAAATCTTTGATTTTTGTTTACAAAGAGCAAGGTTCTTGGATGAGTGAAAAATTTGGAAAAGCCGACGTTTACGTTGACGGTAAAAAAATTGCAACTTACGACGGCGGAAAAAGTGGCGGATGGAACAACGCAGTTACAAATCTAATTATTGATGAAGAAACTGCAAAAAATCACACTGTAGAAGTAAAAATGGCTGAAGGCAACGAAGATAAAGGTTTTACAATTCTTGCTTTAGGCTACACAAAATAAAATCTTGTAAAAAACACATCTAAAATGTTAGAATGAATTATGAATTTTGATTCTCTCATTTTAGATGTTGATGGCACAATTTGGAACACGACTCCAATCGTTTCTGAATCTTGGAACAAAGCAATAAAAGCAAATTTTCCTTCTATTCCTCTTGTTAATGCAAAAATCTTACAAACGCAATTTGGCAAACCGATGTCAGAAATTGCAGACAATCTTTTTCCAAATTTAAATCAAACTCAAAGAGATTTTTTAATGGCAGAATGTTGCAAAATTGAACAAGAAGATTTATCAAAAAATACAAAAAATCTAACTTATGATGGCGTTATCGAAACTATAAAAAATCTTTCTAAAAAAATTCCTATTTTTATTGTAAGCAACTGCCAAAAAGGTTACATCGAAGTTGTGGAAGAAAAAAATCACCTAGAAAATTTTATAACCGATTTTGAATGTTTTGGAAATAATGGAAACTTTAAAGCAGAAAATATCACTCTTATAATAAAACGAAATAATTTAAAAAATCCAGTTTACGTTGGCGACACACAAGGTGATGCTGACGCTTGCAAAGAAGCAAAAATTCCGTTTATTTGGGCATCGTACGGTTTTGGAAATCCAAAATTTTATGATAAAAAAATTGAAACTTTTGCAGATTTAGAAAGTTTTTTTAATGAAAGTTCGTTATCACTATAATGCGAAATCCGTAACTGGACAAAAAAACTTTGATAAATAAATTATATTTTTTTACAATTTTTAAGGAGATTTTGAATATATGAAAAAAATCATTTTTGTTATTATTTCGGCTATGTGTTTTATTGCAAGCGGATTTGCACTTGATAAAAATTATGGATTAAATGTCGTTTCAACACCGGTAAATCCTAACGCCACAAAAGAAACAAAAGCTTTAATGTCTTATCTTGCATCAAATTACGGCAAAAAGACTCTTTCTGGTCAAATGGATTTAACTTGGGCTCCACAAATAGATATGCTTTCTCGCGTTTACAATGACACCGGAAAATATCCTGCAATTATGGGATATGATTTTTTAGGTTCAAATTATGGTGCCGAACAAATAAAAGAAGCTATTGAATGGGCTAAAAAAGGTGGAATTGTAACTTTTTGTTGGCATTGGAAAGTAAGAGGACCAAACGGAAAATCGAATTTTTACACTGCAGACGCAAACAAAGATGAAGGCACAGATTTTGTAATTCCATACAATTACAGCACCGATACACTTGATACGGAAACAAAAACTTCTGCTCGTGGGCCTTATGACTGGGCTAAACTTGTAAAAGATATGGATAAAGTTGCAGATCGCTTAAAGACATTGCAAGATGCCGGAATTCCTGTTCTTTGGCGACCTTTCCACGAAGCAAGTGGCGGTTGGTTTTGGTGGGGAGCTTCCGGAAAAACAAAAGTAGAACGAGCAGCCGCATACAAAGCACTTTATATTTTTATGTTTGATTATTACACAAATGTAAAAGGTTTAAACAATCTTATTTGGGTTTGGAACGGACAAGATGCAGAATGGTATCCGGGTGATGATTATGTTGATATTATTGGCACTGATATTTATGACAAACCACAAGATTATTCTAGCAAAGTTGCTCAATGGCTTAAATGTGTAAATTATAGCGATACTCCGGAAGAAGCTCCAAAAATGGTTGCTTTAACAGAAACCGGAGATATTCCTTCTCCAGAAAAAATGCAAAAAGATGGAGCATATTGGTCTTATTTTATGGTTTGGAACGATTCAAATGTAGAAGGATTTAAAGAACATTTCACGCATAAAGATAATTTCTGGACTGGTGAATATCATAATACAAATGCTCACAAAAAAGAAGTTTATGATAGTGATTTCGTAATTACTTTAGATGAAATAAAATAAAACGATTTCACTTATGGAAAAAGAAAAATTTTACAAAAACGGATTGCATTTTGAATGTCAGAGGTGTTCTTTTTGTTGCGGACATTCACCCGGTTTTGTATACCTTTCTAAACGTGATTTATTTGCCCTTTGTAATTTTAAAAATATGACCATCAAATCTTTTGTAGCAAAATATTGCAGATGGGCAGATTATTATTACGGAACTCAAGTTTTAGCACTTCTCGAAAAGAAAAATTATGATTGCATTTTATGGGAAAACGGATGTTCTTGTTATTCCGCAAGGCCAATTCAATGCTCAACATATCCTTTTTGGAATTGGATGATTGAAGATGAAAAGACTTGGAATGATTGTTCAAAAGATTGTCCGGGAATTAACAAGGGACATTTATGGAATCAAGAAGAAATTGAAGCAAATTGTCGTCGCTACACAGCAAATGTGCCATTAAAAAAAGAAGAAGTTTTAGAAATCATCAAAAATGAAACACTAAAAACTCCTACTAATTTTCTATGAATATAATACTAAAAATGTTTTTAGGTGGGAAAATGAAAAAATTTACTCGCTTCTCAATTTTTACAATCTTTTTATTAATCTGTTTAATTTTTACAAGTTGTAAAAGTACGCAAACATCATCAAAAACTAAAAATTTGGTGATGGATTCTAGTGTAAAGCAAGGCATTCTTGAAAATGGGATGAAATATTATGTGCGAAAAAACAACGAACCAAAAAATAGAATTGTTCTTAGACTTGTTGTTCGTGCCGGCTCAAATATGGAAGATGATGACCAAAAAGGCGTTGCTCATTTTATTGAACATTTAGCTTTTAATGGCACAGAACATTTTGAAAAATCAGAAATTGTAGATTATTTTGAAAAAATCGGAATGAATTTCGGAGCCGACTTAAATGCCTACACAAGTTTTGACGAAACTGTTTATAAATTAGAAATTCCGGCGGATAACATTGAATATTTAAAAACCGCTCTTCTAATTTTGCATGATTGGGCAAATTCTGTAAGTTTTAATCAAACTGAAATTGACAAAGAACGCGGTGTTGTAACAGAAGAATGGAGATTGCGACAAGGAATTCAAGGACGAACAACAGATTCTCTTGTTCCATTTTTGCTAAAAGATTCTCAATACGAAAATAGACTACCGATTGGTAGTATGGATGTTATAAAAAATATTTCCAGAGAACGAATTTTGGATTTTTATAAAACATGGTATCGTCCAGAATTTATGTCAATTATTGCAGTTGGCGACATTGACGAAAAAACTTTGGAAAATGAAATTATTTTGGCAATGTCAGAAATTCCTACGAGCAATGAAAAAATAAATCATCCAAATTTTGAAGTTCCAATTCAAAATAAAAAACAAATTAAAATTTTTACAGATTCAGAACAAAAATACGAAGTTATCAACATTTTTAACAGAAATGAAGATTATAAACCAATTACAACAGAAAATGATTTTTACGAAAATTTAGTTTTAAATTTAGGTGAACAAATTTTTTATGAACGCTTAAAAGAAATTTCGGCAACATCAGATTCGCCTTGGCTAGAAGCATTCATTGACGATTTACTTTACACAAAAAATTCGGATTTTACTTATTTGGGAATTGTACCAAAAGAAGGAAATTTTGAAGTTGCTTTAAAAGCTTTTTTTGATGAATGTGATAGAATTTTAGATTTTGGAGTTACGAAATCAGAAATTTCGCGTGCAAAAACCTCAGTTTTAGTGAATGTAGAACAAAATTATAAAAATCGAGAAAAAATACAATCATCATCTTATGTTGATTCTCTTGTAAGTTTTGATTTAACTGGAAAAATTTTACTTTCTGCAGATGATAGCTATAAAATTTATAAATCTTCGTTAGAAAAAATCACAAGTGACGAAATAAATATTGCTTTAAAAAATGCTTTAGACGAACGAGGTGATTTATTGTTTTTACAAATGCCTTCTTCGGCAAAAGATGTTCCTTCAGAATCACAAATTATGAAAATTTGGACAGATTACAAAAACGAAAACAAACTTTCTGCTTACGAAGACAACGTAGATGATGATATTTTGATGGAAAAACCAAAATCAAAAGGAAAAATTGCGTCTAAAAATCAGATTGATGAACTTGGTGTAACAAAATATGTTTTGAATAACGGAATTCAAATTTTCACTAAAAAAACAGATTTTGTAGAAAATCAAATTCAATTTTACGCTGTAAGCAAAGGCGGACTTTATTTAGTTTCTGAAGACGAAGTTGCTTCTGGAAAATATGCAGTAAATTATATGTTTTTATCCGGTTTGAACGGACTTTCTTACAATCAGTTTATGAAGAAAATCAGCACAAAAAATATAAGTTTTGATATTGATATAGAAAATTCTGATGAATATATTTCCGGAACAAGCACAAATGAAGATTTAGAAACATTAATGCAAGTTGTTTACCTTATGTTTGAAAAACCTCAATTTACGGATGAAGGTTGGAACATTTTGATGAACGAATTGAACGAAACTGCAAAAAAACACGGAACTCAACCGCAAGAAGTTTTTATTGATAAAATAAAAGAAATTTTGTATGGCAAAAATGATGTTTTTTCTGCATCCCTAGACGAAGATTTTATTAAAAAAATGGACAAAAATTTGGCAGAAAAAGTTTACAAAGAACGTTTTGAAAATCCTGCAGATTTTTCTTTTATTTTTGTTGGTGATTTTGATGAAGAAAATCTTTTAAATCTTTTAGAAATTTATTTGGGTTCGATGAAAACTTCTAAAAAACGCGAAAATTTTGGAGAAAAAATCTATTCTTTCCCAAAAAATACAATAAATCAAACTGTTTACAAGGGGTTAGATAAGCAAGGTCAAGTTTTTATTTGTTTTGGCGGCGAACTTCCTACAGAAAATAATATTGAACAATATTATTATGAACGTTTTATGACAAGTGAATTTGCATCGCTTTTGAATATTCGATTGCGAGAATCAATTCGCGAAGAAAAAGGCGGTTCCTATGGAGTTGGAGCTTTTGGCGGAATTAGCGGACACTCAAATCGTTCATATCTTTTTGAAATAAATTTTGGTTGCAAACCAGAGCGAGAAGATGAATTAAAAGATGAAGTTCTATCTCAATTAAAAAATCTTCAACAAAATCAAGTTTCAGATGATTATATTGAAAAACTTCAAGAAACGTTAAAACGCGAACGCGAAATAAATTTGCGAAATAATAATTGGTGGATTACGCGAATTACAAACGAACTTGTTTACGAAATTGAACCACTTTGGGTTTCTTCTGATATTGAAAAAATTGTAAATTGGATTTCTCCGGAAATTATGATGGAACAAGCAAAAAAATATTTAAACACAGAAAATTATATTTGTGTATTTTTAAAACCAGAAAACTAAAATGTCATCAATTAGAAATTCCGGACATGCAGATTTGCCTCTTCACCATGGAACTGTCCCTCGTTGGCTCGCTGATAGGATGATGGTTTTAGGAACTTTAATCACCGAATCTTTAATAGAGAATTTTGGTGTTGATGAAGTTCTTGTACGATTGAGTGATCCTCTTTGGTTTCAAAGTTTTGGTGCAGTTATGGGTATGGATTGGCATAGTTCCGGAATTACAACTTCTGTGATGTACGCTTTAAAACGTGGATTAAATAGCCGTTCTAAAGATTTAGGAATTTATATTTGTGGTGGACGTGGAAAATATTCTAGAATGACGCCAAATGAACTTTTGGAAATTGGTAATAAAACAGGTTTAAATGGCGAAGAATTTGTTCGGAATAGTAAACTTGTTGCAAAAGTTGATAACAATGCAATTCAAGATGGATTTCAATTATATCAGCATAATTTTATATTAACGAAAAATGGAAATTGGGCTGTTGTTCAACAAGGAATGAATGTTTTAGAAAAAAAAGCTCGCCGTTATCATTGGTGTTCGGCAGATTTACGTTCTTTTGTGGAAGAACCTCATACTGGAATTGTTGGCGATAACAGAGGAAAGATTTTAAATTTAACCGATTTTCAAGCAAAAAATACAAGAAATTCAATTTTGGAAATATCGCACGAAAATCCAGAAAGGATTTTAAAAGAAATCACACAAATGAAAAATCCTTCTAACGAAATGATTTTATTTAATGGTGGAAAAGTTTCGTCTATAAAAAAATCATCAGTTTTGGAAAGACAAGAAAAAAAACTGCAAAATGAACTTTTTCCCGAATATGAACAAATTTTTGAAAAAGAAAAAACAAACAATTTTGTTTTTGAGTCGGAAGGTCGTTCTATCATCATGCCAAATCATCATGAAGTTTTAAAAGAAGATGTAGATTTAAAGCGACTTGGAGGAGTTTTGGCAACTGCGTATGAAACTCAACCAAAGGATTTTGAAAGTTTAATGCTAACTCCCGGACTTGGACCTAGAACTTTACAATCTTTAACATTGGTAAGCGAAGTGATTTATGGAACTCCAAGTAGATTTAAAGACCCTGCAAGATTTAGTTTTGCTCATGGCGGAAAAGATGGGCATCCGTTTCCAGTTCCTCTAAAAATTTATGATGAATCTATTCGCGTCTTGCGAGAAAGTATCGAAAAGTCTAAACTAGGCTATAACGAAAAATCAGATTGCATAAGACGGCTTCACACAACTGCAATGAATATTGAACAAAATTGTTCTCCGGAAGTTGATTTTGATGCAGCGATAAAATTTGAAAAAGAACATTCAAAAGAATGGGATGGAAAAACTGTATGAGCAAAAGTAAGGCATTTTTAGAAGGAGTGAGAGACGGTTTTCCTATTGGTTTAGGATATTTTGCGGTTGCGTTTTCGTTAGGAATTGTTGCCAAAAACGCAGGATTAACTCCGATTCAAGGTTTTATTGCAAGTTTTTTAAACGTTGCGTCTGCTGGTGAGTACGCACTTTTTACATCAATACAAGCGGGTGCTTCTTTTTTAGAAATTGCAATCATAACTTTAGTTGTAAATGCCCGCTATCTTTTGATGAGTTGTTCTTTAACTCAGCGATTTGAGCCAAATACAAAATTAATTCACCGTTTTTTAGTTGGGTTTGGAATTACTGATGAGATTTTTGGAATCACAATTTCGCGCCCAAGTTATATAAATCCATTATACAATTATGGTGCAATAGCAATTTCAGTTCCTCTTTGGAGTATTGGAACTTCTTTAGGAATTATTGCGGGAAATTTTTTACCTGGCAATGTTGTGAGTGCTCTTTCTGTTGCTCTTTACGGAATGTTTATTGCGATTATAATTCCGCCGGCAAAAAAAAATCTTGTAATTGCGGTTGGTATTATTGTAAGTTTTATTGCAAGTTATATTTGTTCAGTTGCTCCATATATAAAAAATATTTCCAGCGGAACACGAACAATTATTTTGACAATCATAATTGCTTCTATTTTGGCAATCATAAAACCAATAGAAGATGAAAATAATTCTTCAAAAACTGAAAAAAATTTACCAAAGGAAAATAAAAAATGTTAAATATCTATATTTCAATTTTTACAGCATTTCTGGTTTCTTATTTGATAAGAGTTTTGCCTTTAACTTTAATCAGAAAACCTATAACAAATAAATTTATAAAATCATTTTTATATTACGTTCCATATGTAACTTTAGCAGTTATGACTTTTCCGGCAATCATTCAAGCAACAAATTCTCCAATTGCAGGAATTGTTGCACTTGTGATTGGAATAATTCTTTCTTTTTTTGGAGCAGGACTTTTTCCAGTTGCTTGTGCCTGTTGCGTTGTAGTTTTTGTGATGGAACTTTTTATAAAATGATTATTCTTCTTTTATTTTTTTATTTTTGTATTGAAGTTCCGGTAAATTTTTTACGATTGGTATCAATACTTTTCTATTATCAACGCTAATTATACGATGAGCCGCAACTTTTCCCATTACAACGGCAGTTGGAATTCCTCCCGGATAACGAAGCCAATGACTTGCTAAAAAAACGTTCCTGATATTTTTTATATCACATGGAATTGAAGCTCCTCGACTTGTAACGGTTGTAATAAATCGCATATAAGCACCTTTGTAACAGTTGTTTCTATTGAAGTATGTAAAAGGCGTCCAAACATCTAAAAGATGGATTTTTTCTTTGTATATAGGATAATGCGCTTCTATGCGTCCCATTATATTATCAGCAATATTCTTTTTCGTGATTTCGTATAAATCAAGATTTAAAGAATGCATTTTTTTCCAATATTCAAAATCTTCTGTTTTTTGGACAATGCTTACTTGAATTACAGTTTGTCCTTTCGGTGCAATAAAATCACCATAAACGCGATAATTTTTTACGCAAATTCTGTCTATTTCACTTGTTCCAACCAGCAAAGGTTCACATTCAAAAGTGTGTTGCTCAACTTCTTGCATTTCGCCTTCTACAGAAAATGCAACTTGAAATGAACTGTACAAAGGAATTTTGCTTCCTTTTCTGTAAATGCGTTTAAGTTGTGTTGGCATATAATTTTTTTTCAAAAGATTTGAAAAAGTAAAATTCAAATCACAAGCACAAATTATATAATCCGCTTGAATAAAAGTTCCATCCGCCAAAGTAATTCCGTCTGCACGCTGATCAAAAACTTTTGCTATTTTATATAAATTCTCGCTTTTTAAATCAAAAATCTTTTTTGTAATCGAAAATTTCTTTTTACTTACGTTGATTTTTTTTACAGGTTTTCCAAGATAAAGTTTTCCGCCAGCATCTTTGTATGTTTTTACCATTCTTCTTACAACGCCCATCGAACCGCCTTCTGGTAATTCTCCATCCCCGGAAGCAAAAATTGAATAAGCAAGTGGGAGCCAATAAGATTCGTAATCGCTATTCATAAAATCACTAATAAGATGTTGTAAAAGTGGATGTTTGAATTTTTTACTTAATTCCTCCAAATTTAAATTAACATATTCAAGCATCGTTTTTATAAAAGCAGAATAATCAATGTAAAGGTTTTTATTATTAAATGCATTTTCTTCATCCCAAGGCATATCTTTTGGGAATTGAGCTTTCATTCCAAGTTTAGTTGCATTTATAAAACGGTCAATTTCTTTTTCGTCTTCTGGAGAAATTTCTATTAATTCTTTTCTAGTTCTTTCAATGTCGCGCCAAAGAGTTGCTGTTTGACCTTCAAATTCAGATGAATAAAATGAATCTCTTTTTATAAGTTTTATATCATCTGTTAAAGCACCGAGTTCTTTCCACAAATCATATTGAAAAGTGTTTTTTAAAGTTCCGCTCATCCAATGAATACAGTTATCAATTGTGTAAGGTCCTCGTTTCCAACCAGAACAACATCCGCCAGGAATAAGATTTTTTTCGTAAATTGCAGTTTCGTATCCGTTTCTTGCACAAATGATTCCTGCACTTAAACCAGCAAGACCTCCTCCGACAATAACAACTTTTTTCATTTTATGATTCTCCCACTATTATAAGATTGCTTTTCTTTCCAGTCTCAATATAAGTTAGAAATAAAATGTATCTTATTTTTTTGTAAAACACAATATTTTCAGACATTTAAAAAATCCAAGAGTTCTATAGATTTTCAAAGTATCTTTTATTGGTCTAAAATGTGTCGCATGATTTTTTTGAGAATCATAAATTGTTTCTATTGGAACTTCTGTAATTTGAATATCATTTTCTAATGCAAGGCACAACATTTGCATTTCATATTCAAATCTATTTCCTTTTAAGTTCAAACATAAATTCATAAAATCTGCAGGTAATCCGCGTAAACCAGTTTGCGTATCTGTAAGTTCTTTTTTATACATTTTTTTTATGATTTTGTTTGTGTTAAAATTTCCGATAAGACTATTTTTTGGAATTCCTGGTTTATAAAAATTTCTAACGCCCATAATTAAATTTTTAGGATTTTTTACAAGTGCTAAAATACAATCATTTATTGAATCAGGAGAATGTTGTCCGTCTGAATCTGCTGTAATACAACCGCATAAATTTTCAATATTTTTCAAACAATAAGAAAATGCAGTTTTTAAAGCCGCACCTTTTCCTAGGTTTTTATGATGATTTATAACTTCAACTTTAAACTTGTTTTTTGCTTCATTAAAAATAGAATCATAATCAGAAGAACTTCCATCGTTTACTAAAATTATTTTAGAAAATCCTTTTTGAGTAAGATTCTCTAAAAGTTTTAAAAGACGATTATCCGGTTCGTAAGAAGGAATGATGATTGGGTAGAGATTTTGATTGTAATTTTTCATTTTAAACTAAAAATTAAAATTGAAGTTGTAAATTATCTTTCCTAAAAAGCAAAAAACAATTGTTGAAAAAACAATGCACGCTGCAGAAAAAGAAATATATATTCCAACAATTCCTAAAATTAGAGTTGCAACTGTTTCTTTTTTTCCGGATTTTCGCTGTTTTGCAAAATAAACAATTCCGCGAATTCCTGCATAAATAGAAAAAATCATCAACACCACCGCAACACACAAAAATACGATTGTTTTTGTGTCTGGCGAAAAATAAAGTGCGTTTGAAAAATCAGTATATTTGTAATTATGATTGATTTTTTTTGGAATTAAAATAGTTCCGTAAGAAAAAGCTGCAAAATTAAAAGACAAAACACTTGCGATGGTAGAAAAAAGCGAATGGATAAATCCAAACTTTTTTGATTTTCCTTTTTTTTCTACAGGAACTACAGTTCCAAAAATCATTCTATCTTTTTCGCAATCAATACAATATTCTTGTCCATCTGGAATTTGTTTTCCACAATTTCTACAATACATATCTACCTCTGTACAATAAGAAACGCGAGCAAGGCGGTTTTACAATAAATTATTATATCACATTATTGAGTACTATCAAACATTGTTAAAATTTTGTTGAATAAATCATAATTTATTTCGCTGTAAAGTTCATTATTTACTGTTTTACAATAATTTATTCTATCACTTTCCGTGCCATTTTTTGAAATTTCTTTTAACCTTTTGTCGACTTCTTTTTGATATTTTATTGAATTTTCAGAATGCCAAATTGAATCGTGACCGGACTGAAGACCTTTTCCAATATAATATTGAACTTTTGGATTTCTAATTTCATTTGCATGCCCAATAATCGACTGAAGTTGAAAATCAATCACTTTATCATTTTCGCCATGAGCAATAAAAACCGGAATTTGCGAAGAACTTATTCCGGAAACTGCATCATATTTTGCATAATCCTTAAAAAGATATTTTTGATACGTATCTAAAAACATTTTAGGCAATCCTTCAGAAGCAAGTTCGCCACCATATTGAAATCCTTTTTCGCGAATTAAAGTGTAACCATTATTAAATCCTGCAATGCAAGCGACACCGCTAATGGCTTTTTGAAGCGACAAAACTGCCGCAGAAGCAAAAGCTCCCCAGGAATGTCCTACAAGAAAGATTTTTAAACCAGAAAATCGAGAGTCACTTTTTACAAATTGAATTGCGTGATCCAAATCCACCAAAGATTCGCTCATTCCAACTGTAGATTTCCCTTCCGAATTGTAAGTTCCTTTGTAGTCGTAAGAAAAAACGTTGTAATTATTCTGATGAAAAAAAATAACAATCGGAAGATAATCATCTCCACCGGCATGAAGTCCGTGACTTATAATAACAAGACCTTTTGGATTTTGGACTTTATAATAATATGCTTGCAAACGCACATTATCTGAATAAAAAGAAATTTCTTCGCGTGGAAGATTTTTTTCAACTAAAGCGTAATTGTAAATGCCAACTTTTTCATCATAATTTGGACGTTCATAGCGAGAAAAAATTGAATTATATAAAGAAGTTGCACCAAAAATTGCGGCTCCAACTCCAGCCGTTGTTGCAATTGCACCAATTGCAATTTTTGCTTTGGAAGAAAGTTTTTCTTTTTTTTCATCATCATTTTCGTTCATAAATTTTCTCCTAAATTTTTAATAAATTTGCTTGGTGTAGAAAAGCAAAATCCATTTTTTTTAAGAATTTTTATGATTTTTTCAATTCTTTTAAAATAATTCTTTCGTCCCCAATTTACAAAAATTTTTTCAAAAAATCGCATTTTTTTTTGCAAAGGAAGATTTTTGTTACAAATTTCAAACGGATGAACATAAAAAATGTAAGAATTTGCAGATTTTAAATACTTTTTCAAAAGATATTTTACAAAAATAAAAGGCGGAATTCTTAAATACGCTCCTCCGGAAATTGGATACTTCATCCATAAAAAATTTACTGTACTTGGTAAAAATTCAAAAAAATTATCTTTTTTATAAACGCTCGAATTTAATTTTTGATATTTTTTTAGATTGATTTTTCCATTATAAATCGAAAGATTTGTTTGCAAAAACGAAGAATCGTACAAAAAATTATGATTTTTTAAAATTTCCAAAATTTCATCACTAATTCCAAAACAAGGAGCACGAAATCCATTTGGCGTTTCGCCAAAATTTTCGCTAATTGATTTTTCTGCCAAAGTCAAATCATTTTCAAATTCGGACAAAGTTTGCGTAAGTGGAGAAACGTGCTTGTAACAATGCAGTGAGATTTCATTATTTTGAGTTTTTATAAAATCTTTACACAAAGGCAAAAAATCTACGTTCAAAAAATATGTGATTGGAATATCATATTTTTCTGCAAGGTTTGAAAATCTGGAAACTTCTTCTGCACAACTAAATTTTGGATTTTTTAGATAAATATTTTTTTCGTTATTGCAAATTTTTTCTTGTATACAAGTTGTGTCATAAAAAGATTCTGTATCCATTGTAAAAAAAGCAATTTTTTTCATATTCTGCATACTCGTATATTTTCGCACTTGAATAAAAAGAGATTATCAGGATTGCCCCGGTAATGCCACAAAAGTTTCTTTTATCCATTCGCAAATGGAATTGTCATATTTTTCTATTGCATTAATTCTTAAATGCGAATGAACGCCTTTTTCAAACCAAACAAGTTTTTTGTTTGGAGCCATACATTTTGCATAAAGTTCTTCTGCATTTTTTGGAAGCGAAAACTCATCTTGTTTGCTATATAAAAACAAAATCGGCTTTTTAAGATTTTGAATGCATGTTATTGGACCTTCTTTAAATGCATTGTGTCCAGAATGAATAGAAATCAAAATCATCATAATTTGAGTTGTAGGAAATTTCAGTTTGTGTTGCGAAACAAGATGATTATAAAACGATTCCTTAAAAGTTGTAAACATTCCGTCGGCAACAAGGCCAATCATATAATCTGGGCACTCAGGTTTTACAAGTGCATACAACGCAGTTGCTGAACCAATACAAATTCCATGACAAATCACCGATTTATTATTTTTTTCATCGTGTAAAAATTTTCCCCAAGCAAGAATATCAACATATTCTTTATAACCAACATTGTTATATTTTCCCTCAGAAAATCCATGACAACGATTATCAATTACTAAAACATTAAACCCACTTTTTCGGTAAGGTTCGGCAAAATAACAAGAATAAAGACAACTTTCGCTTCGTCCCGCAATGATGATTGCTGCTTTATCAAAACCAAAATCAAAATACATTCCTACAAGTTTAAATCCATCACTTTGAATTTGCACGTCGGAAACATTTTTTCTGTAATTTTCTAACCATTTTTCGCCAATTTCGAACATATCAACTTGTTCTTTGTCAGTTGTCCAACTACATTCGCGTCCCCATTTTGTTTTTTTTGTTCTTACAAGCAGAACTCTGTAAATAATAAAAGGAGGCAAAAAAATCAAAATTAAAATTTGTGATAAAATTACACAACCAATTATGATTAAAAATTTTGAAAGCATTTTAAAATCCTATTACATAATTAAAAATTTCTTGTCCACCTGGTACAAAAGTTATTTCAATCTCAGGGTAATTTTTTTCAATTTGTTTTGAAATTTCATTATTCATTTGTTCTGTGGAATTTATGCCTGTAAAAATTACGCAAGATTCTTTTTCGTTCAAATTTGAAACTTTTTCCAGTGAATTTTTAATCAAATCACCAAAATTTTGCGAATTTTCTACCAAATTTCCATTCAAAAGTGCAATAAAATCACCTTTTTGGCAAGCAATATTGTTTGTTGAATAATTTTTCGATGCAACTGTAACCGAAAGAACATCTACACTTTCAATTCCATTTTGCATTGATTTTATTTTGAAATCAGCATCAGTTGTGTCGGCATTTCCCATCGCTAAGGCGTAATAACCTTCTGCAATATTTTTACTATTCAAAATGTGAATATTTTTCAGTTCCGAAAGTTCAGCTGCTTGTTTTGCCGCTTGAAAAATATTTTTATTGTTAGGAAGCACGATGATTGTGTCTGCATTTGCTTTTTTGAATTCGGTTAAAAATTCTTGAGTTGAAGTGTTCATTGTCGGTCCGCCTTCAATCACAACATCACAACCCAAATTTTTATAAAGATTTGAAATACCTTCTCCATTTACAACGGCAATCACCCAAAATGGTTTTCGTATAACTTTTTTGGTAATTTCGTTCATATCAAAAATGTGCTGATTATGCTGAAGTTGCATATTTTCCATTTTGAAAGTAACAAATTCTCCAAAATTTTGAGCGAACGAAATTATCGGAGAAGGCTTTTTTGTGTGAATATGAACTTTAACTCTATCTTCATCTTGCAAAACAACAAGAGAGTCGCCCATTTTTTCTAAATGCTCAATAAAATCTTTTAAATCAAAATGATGATTATAATTTTCATCATTTAAAAGTTGAAGCAAAAATTCTGTACAATATCCATCTTCAAATTTGCTGTCGGCGGTGAATTTATCGTTTTTTAATGGAACTATACTTAAATTTGGTTGAGAAATAATATTTTCGTTATCAAACTCAATTTCTTCGTTGCACAGACCTTTGTACAGTCCTTCAAAAATATAAATGTAACCAGCTGCACCGCTATCTAAAACTCCGGATTCTTTTAAAACCGGCAAAAGTTCCGGAGTCCACAAAAGAGTTCTTCTCATTTTAGAAATATAAACTTGAAAAAGTTCTTCAAATGAGTTGATTTTTGAATAATTTTTTACATATTCAAAACCTTCGCGGGCAACTGTAAGAATTGTTCCTTCTACTGGATTTATAACAGATTTGTAAGCGGTTTGGTAAGCACATTCCAAAGCATCAATAAATTCTCGAATATTTACAATGCTATCTCGTTCAAGTGATTTTGACATTCCGGCAAAAATTTGTGATAAAATTACTCCGGAATTTCCGCGAGCACCTAAAAGCATTCCTTTTTTTACAAGTTTTAAGTAAGTACCCAAATCTTTAGTAGATTCTGCAGAAAAAATGCCATTTTGAAGTGTCATCCGCATATTTGAACCTGTATCTCCGTCAGGGACAGGAAATACGTTCATATCATTTATTTCTTTTTCGTGTTTTTGGATATTTTTCAATCCACTTTTTAGCATTTTTTCTAAAATGCTTCCGTTTAAACTTGTAACACTCATTTTATAAAATTTAAAACTCTCTTTTTATTTTTTATTTTGTTCAAGTAATTTTGCAAACAGTTTCTTTTCTTCTTCAAGACCTTTTGAAATTGGTTTTCCTGCGTAGTAGGCACTCATAAGTCCCGGTCCAACATTTATTCCACAACCGTAATAAACATCACACATAAGAATCTTCTTAGGATGAAGATTTTCTTCTAACATCGTTTTAAAAATTAGAGCTTGTTTTTCGCGTTGTGTGTAGCCAATTATGATTGTTTGATTTTCTGCATCAAAAATTGTATTTTTGATATATTCAATACAGATTTTGTAAGCAGTTTTTTCGCCTTTTACGTTTCCTAAAATTGTTGTAAGTCCGTTATCATCAAATTCACCAATTGGTTTTATTCCAACTAACTGACCAAAAAAAGCTTTTGAATTTGAAATTCTACCTTTTTTTGCGACAAAACTTAAATCATCAAGCCAACCACCTTGATGATAATTATTAAAGTTATTTTTAAAATATTCATAAACTTCTGTAAGTGATTTTCCTTGAGAACGCATTTCAGATGCGTGAATGCACATTAAACCATGTCCGTGTCCATAACGGCGAGAATCTATAATCTCAATCTGTGCATTTGGATATTTATCTTGGATTTGTTTTTTTGCAAGAAGTGAAAAATTGTAAGTTCCGCTGATTGCTGTAGAAATTGTAAAACAAAGGATTCCAACTCCATTTTTTGCATAAATTTCAAATTTTTGAACAACTTCTTCGACATTTGCAGGTGCTGTTTTTATAAAATCAATATTTTTTGAAATTTTTGAATAATATTCATTTTTTGACCAAGGACTCCAATCTAAGTTTAAAATTCCTTGATTTCCATCTGCATCTATATAATGCCCAGGAATAAAATCAATTCCATAAGAATTTCTAATATCTGCATTTAGTTCACAAAAAGCATCTGCTACAATTGCAAATTTTTCCAAAATAATTCCTCCTATTAGTCTTTTGAGATTACTTTCTCAGTATGGCCTACATTTTAATTTATGATGATTTCGATAAGTTCAATCACCACTTTTTATAAAATCAAAAATTTTTTCTTGAATTTTCTCTCCGCCGACTTCAAAACCTTTTATATGTTTAGCTCTTTGAACAATTACAAAATCTTTCTTTGAATTACAATTATAATACACTTTTTTAAAAATCGAAACAGGAACGGTTTTGTCTTCCGAACCATAAATAAAAAACGCTGGAATTTTAGTATTTCTCAGTGAATCGCTGACTGTTTTTTCTATTGGCAATTTTAAAAAAAAATTTGCCATAAAACTACAAACATTCACAACTGGTTTTTCTAAAAATTTGTGTTTTTTTGCAGAAAGCCAGATTTGTTCAAAAAATGAATCATAAGGAGAATCTAAAATCATTGCTTTAAGTTTTGAATTCGTAATTTTGTCGCTTGCATAACCGATTGTGCTTGCTCCCATTGAAACTCCATAAAGTATAATCTTTTTTGTTGTAGAAGAATTTGTTTCTATCCAATTTATCCATTCAAGTAAATCATATTGTTCGGAAAGTCCAACGCCACAAAATCTTCCTTCGCTTTCGCTATATGCTCGCTGATGAGTCATCAAAATATTATAATTTTTTTGAATAAATTTTTTTGCAATGCA
Organism: uncultured Treponema sp.; assembly: GCA_964541735.1. GTDB lineage: Bacteria > Spirochaetota > Spirochaetia > Treponematales > Treponemataceae > Treponema_D. Next base: position 20,968 of record CAZIQK010000005.1, on the reverse strand, counting down.
GGAAAAATTTAAGTAACAAGAATTTCTAAAACCAGGAACAACAATTAAAGTTTGAGATTTTCCATAATCAAAAAAATCCGCCTGAAGATGAAGTTTATCTTTTGTAAAAATTTCGGCTTTTGTAAGATTATAATTTTTTGGAATTGACTCTAAAAATTTTGCCTTAACATCATCATCATAAGAATTTTTTTTATAATGATGAAATAAATTGAAAAAAACGCCAAAAGGAAATCCGATTGGAGCAGTTATAAGCGGAATTATAAAAAAAATTAAGACAAAAATAAAAATTTTCATAGAATGATTTTACTTTTCACTTTCTAATATAAAATTTACAATGTCGCCAAAAGTTTTAAAATCTCCAATGCCAACATTATCAAAAGAAATTCCAAAAGTTTGTTCTATTACAATTACCAAATAAAGCATTCCAATGGAATTTAAACCAATGTCGGCACGCAAATCTGAATTTTCTGAAATTTTTAGATTTTTGTATTTTTCGTCTTGAGAAATTAAAATTTCAATTAATTTTTGTTCAATTTCGTTTTTGTTTAGCATTTTTTGTACCTTTTTATTTTCATACTTGGAGTTCTTTCAAAATCTGAAGTTCGTACCGTAATTTTAGAAACGCGTTCAAAAGAAGGAAGTTCATTGTTGATTTTTTCTAATTCTTGAACTAAAAATGCATTCTTGTCTTCTGCTAAAACTTTTGCAAGTTCTGATGCACGAGGAACAACTTCTAATGCTAAAAAGTGTTTTCCATTTTCATCAACATCTTCAAAAACTTGTGAATCTTGAATAAGTTGTAATTCGTTGAATTTTGTTTCAACTTCGGCAGGAGAGACATTTTCGCCTGTAGACAAAACTATGATTTCTTTAATTCGCCCTGTAATGTACAAAAATCCTTTTTCATCAACTTTTGCTAAATCACCGGTTTTAAACCACCCTTTTTCAAAAGCATTTTTTGTTTCTTCACTGTCGCTTGCATACTCTGTAAATAAATTCTCGCCTTTTAGCCAAAGTTCGCCATCAACAAGTTTGTATTCTTGATTTGGATAAAAAAATCCAACAGACTCTGGATTTTTTAAACTTTCCGGATTTCCGGAAACAAGGTTTGCAGTTTCGGTTAAACCATAACCGGCAAGAACAGAAATTCCAAATTTTGACCATTCTGTAATTAAATATGGAGCAACCATTGCCGCTCCACAAATTACATATTTCATATCATCACCGAGCATATTTTTTCCAAATTGGCGAGAAAGAGTTAAAGCCATTTCTACAAGAGCAGGAACAGCAACAAGAATTGTCGGTTTGAAAACTGCAATATCTTTAAACATATCTTTATTATTTTTGCAAATTAAAAGCTCACTTCCAGTGTATAAAGATGTCATAAGATTTCTTATTAAACCAAAAACATGAGAAAGTGGCAGAATCAAAATATATCGTTGATTAAAAACATCTTTAAAACCATAGCAGCCATTTACAGTTCCTTGCATAATTGCTTTGTTTGATAAAACGGCTGCTTTACTTTTTCCTGTTGTTCCACCGGTAAACATTAAAACAGCTTCATCGTTACCATTATTTTGAACAAGATTTGCAGAATTTGAACTAGTTTCTGTTGTTAAAAATACGTTTACACCTTTTGTAAAAGCCAATTTTGTTTTTTCTTGTAAAGTTTGTGAAGTAAAAAGAGCTTTTACACCAAATTTCATACAACAACCAAAAACAGACATTTCATCTAAATGTGCAGGCAAAACTACACAACTTAATCCGTTTGTAACAATTCCAATGTAAGATTTTACAAATTCATACGAATTTTCACAAAAAAGTGCAATTCTTTGACCTTTTTGAATGCCTTTTTCGTTCAAAAATGCTCTGAATTTTGCAGCATCGGTTTCCAGTTGGCGAAATGTGTATTTTTTTCCATCATAATCAATTGCATTTAAATCGGCATAATTTTTTATACAAAAATCCCACATTTCGCTAATTGTGTTGTAATCAATAATTTTTTCAAAAGTTTGTTTATCTGTATACTTTTCAAAAAATTTGTTTGTTGTAATACTCATTTTTTTTCTCCACAAAAAAAATATTTATTTCTCAATGTAACTTTTATAAATAGTTTTTAACTTTTTTTCTCTATTATATAAATCTAAAGTTAGCTTCTCAATGTCTTTCATATTCATAGAATTTCTTTGTAATTGAACTTTTTCTCCAATCACAGCGACTAAACGTTTTCCAAACCCTTTTTGTTTTTTTATAAAAACCGGCACAATTGGTTTTCCACTTTGCAAAGCCATCAAGATCATTCCGGCTTTAAAAGATTGAATTCCTTCTTTTTGCGTATTGATATGACCTTCTGGAAACATTGCAACAACTTCTTCGTTTTTTAAATGTCCAATAATTTGGTGAAAAGTATTCATATTAAAATTTTCTCGGTCAATCGGAATGCATTGAAATTGGTGAAAAATAAAATTTTTGAGTTTACTATCAAAAAGAACTCTTAGCGTAATAAAATGAACTCTTCTGTACCAAAAAGTATACATCAAATAAACCGGATCTAAAAATCCAAGATGATTTGAAATTACGAGAACTCCACCTTTTAATTTTTGTTTTGCATTTTCGTTTTCGTAGATGATTTTTGGTCGCCACAATATTAAACCAGGAATTGCTCCGGTAATTCTAATAAAATCGTAAATAAAATATTTTGGCGAAAATAAAAAATGTTTTTTATTTTTTGATTTTTTCATTTAAAAGATTTCCTAACTCTATAATTCTATTTCGCATATAATTTGCAATAAAATCGATATTTTCTTTTTCCGTTTTATTTTTATCTTCTAAGTCGCTAGCAAAAACAGGTTTTCCAATAATCACACGGCATCGTTCCCTACAAAAATATTTTCCGTTTGTATAAATTGGAATCATTGGAGAATTACTTTGCAATGCAATTAAAACAAAACTTTTTTTGAATGGAAGGGGACGCATCTCTCCTTTTTTTGGCAATCGACTTTCCGGAAAAATGCCAACAACTCCCCCCTTTTGTAAAACTTCTACAGATTTATCAATAAAACTAAAATTAAAAGAATCTCTGTCTACAAAAATTCCCCCCATATTTTTTAAAAACCAACCTAAAACTTTTTTTCCAAAAAGAACTTCTGCCATTTGATAACGCAAAGTTCTTCCAAAAAAAGTGAACAAAAAGACAGCATAATCAAAAAGTGCAGTATGATTAGAAATTAAAATTGCGGATTTTTTTATTTTTCGTGATTGAGATTTTTTATCTTCGTAATAATATTTTGGACGTAAAACAATTTTCCAAATTGGCCAGCCTGTAATTTTTGTAAACCAGTTAAAAAATCTAATCATAAAGAATTCCTTATAAAATTTGCTATTAATTTTACAGAATTTAGGGAATTTTCTTTGCTGATTGGAAGTTCAACATTAAATTTTTGTTGGATTTTATAAATCATTGCAAAATAATCCAAACTTGAACCGTTATAATCCAAGAAAAAATCACCATTTAGAGATATTTCAGAAAGATTTTTTTCTAAGCAATCTGCAAAAACTTGTGCAATTTGATTTTCCAGTTCTGATTGAATTTTTTCATCATTTTTTGAGTCAAATTTTGAAAAATCTAAAAGAGGAATTTTATTATTTTCCAAATTTTCTTTGATTTTTTTACGATTTACTTTAAATTCATCACCGGAAATTAAAGGTTGCGTTGTAAAAAGAATTTTTTTAATTTCGCCGGAAAGTTTTAATTCAGAAATTTTTTCTTTGCAGTTTTTATAAATTTCTTCAATTTTTTGTTGTTTTATAAAAGGCGAAACCGAAATTAAAAGAATAATTTGCTTTTGTTGTTCGGATTTTAAATAAGTCAAACAACAATTTTGAATGCCGGAAAAACTAAATTTATTTTCTATTAGATTTGGATTTATATTTTCGCCACTTGTAGAAATAATTAAATCATCTTTTCGTCCAAGAATATAAAACTTTCCATTTTTTTGAGACGCTAAATCTTTTGTGTTAAACCAGTCTTCACCAAAATTATGCTTTCCGGAATTATCAATTATATAATTTGCAAGACTTTTTCCGCGAACAAGTAATTCATTTTTATCATTAATTTTATATTCAACACTATTCATTGGTTTTCCAACAGAACCTTTGGAAACTTCTTTTACATTGGAAGAAAGTTCAACCGAAGTAATTCCAATCTCTGTCATTCCGTAACCATTTGAAAGATGATAACCAATCGAATTAAAAAATTGCAGAACTTCTTTTGAAATAAAACTTCCTCCGGAAATCATAAAGCAAATGCTTTCTCCAAAAAGATTTTCGCGAAGTTCTTTCAACGCAAATTTTGTGATAAATTTTCCAATTATTGGCTTTTGTGCAAGTTTTAAACCTTTTTGAAATTTTGAATATGTTTTTTCACCACGATTTTTAATTGTTTTTATTGCTTTTTCGTAAATTGTATTCCAAAAAAGAGGAACGCAAAAAATATGAGTAACTTTGTGTCTGCGAATTGTATTGATAATTGTGTCTGAACTAAAATCGTTTAAAAGCACAAAAGTTCGCGAAAAAAATGCAAACCAAAGATAAACTGCAACAAACCCAAAAATATGATAAAAAGTTTGATTTTTTTATAATTCCAAAACTACCTTTTATTAAATAATAAAATTGTTCTGCCGTATAAGAACAAATTTTTACATTGGAAGATGTTCCTGACGAAAGAAGTAAGACATCTGTCCCCATTTGAACTTGAAAAATAGAAAAATTTTCGGTTTGAGAATTATCATCTTCTGCTAATTTTTTTATTTGAGTGATATTAAAAGTTTGAATCGAAAATTCTTTTTTGTCCGAAATTACAAAATCAACATTGAGTTTTTGTAAAATGTTTTCGGTTGTTTCGTCATCAAGTCGCAAATTTAGTAAGACGGGATTAAAGCCGCATAAAAGTAAAGCCCAAAAAATTTCAATCCATTCCACGCAATTGTTCATATAAATTCCTACAAAAAGCGACTTTTTTTGCGTCGGAAGTTTTTTTAAAACTTTATAGAATTTTAAAATATGATTAAAACTTTGTTCGTAAGTGATTTTTTTTACTTTGTAACCATCAGAATATTCAAAAAAAATATTATTTCGCTCAGAAAACATAAGTTCAAAAAGCGAATTAAAATTTTTAGGCATTTTCTCAAGTTTTTTTAATTTTTCGGCAACAAAAGAATCAACAGTTTTATAATTTCCTAGATTTTTGATTTTCATTCTAACTCTCAAACAATAGGGACAGATCTCAATAAAAATATTTTAGCACAATTTAGAGAATTAAGAAATTCTTTTATCACAAATTTGATTTTTGGAATATTCATTTTTTTCATTCAAATTTTTCTTCAAAAATGTTATAATTTCTGTTCTTATGAATTTTGAAAATCCTTTAATCGTTCAAAGTGATAAAACTCTTTTGTTGGATGTTCACGCTCCTTTGGCAGAAGATTGTCGAAATGAGTTAATTCCTTTTGCCGAATTAGAAAAATCTCCAGAACATTTACATACTTATAAACTTTCGCCTCTTTCTTTATGGAATGCCGCAAGTGCAGGTTTTAGCGCTGATGATGCAATTTCTGTTCTTCAAAAATATGCAAGATACGATGTTCCTCAATCAATCATAATGTGGATAAAAGAAATTTCTTCAAGATTTGGAAAAATTAAACTTTTAGAAGGTCCTTGTTTAGAAAGTGATATTAACGAAAATGGAAAAAGCGTTTTAGAACAATATCTTTTTTTGGTTGCAGAAAATTTTACAATTTATAAAGAAATTGGTGCAAATTCTCTTGTAAAAAAATTATTGATTAAAAAAGATTTTGATTCTCCGGAAAATTCATATTTATTAAAACTAACCGATAGAGGAACAATCAAACAACTTTTATTACAATCCGGTTGGCCGGTAAAAGATGAAATTCCTCTTGCAGAAGGTGAACCTTTTGAAATAAATTTGAGAAAAACTACTTTGGGCGGAAAGCCTTTGGAAATTAGAAATTATCAACTTAATTCTGCAAAGGCATTAGTTGGAGATAAAGGTCCCGGAACTGGTTTTGGAACAATTGTGCTTCCTTGCGGGGCTGGAAAAACAATCGTTGGAATGACGATTATGAATATGCTCAAAACTTCGACTTTGATAATTACAACTAATATTTCTGCCGTTCACCAGTGGATTGATGAACTTTTAGATAAAACAAATCTTACAAAAGAACAAATTGCCGAATATTCCGGTGAAAATAAGGATATAAAACCGATAACTGTTGCAACGTATCAAGTTTTAACTTGGCGTCCAAAAAAAGAAGGTCCGTATCCTCATTTTTCAATTTTTCACAAACGTGCCTGGGGTTTAATTATTTATGATGAAGTTCATATGTTACCGGCTCCGGTTTTTAGAGTTGTCGCAGAATTACAAGCAGTTAGGCGAGTTGGACTTACTGCAACTTTAGTTCGTGAAGATGGTTGTGAAGGTTATGTTTTTAGTCTTGTTGGACCAAAAAGATATGATGTTCCTTGGAAAGAATTGGAACGAGCACATTGGATTGCAAGTGCAGAATGTATTGAAGTTCGATTAGATTTGCCAGAAATTAAAGAAATTGATTACGCAGTTGCAAATGTTAGAGAAAAACATAAAATTGCAAGTCAAAATCCTGAAAAAATTTCTATTGTAAAGGAAATTATAAAAAAATACCCGGAAGATAAAATTTTGGTGATTGGACAATATCTAGAACAATTACAACAAATTCAAGAGGAATTAAAATGTCCGATTATCACAGGAAAAACTCCAACTTCAGAACGCGATGTAATTTATGAAGATTTCAGAAATGGAAAAATTAGAGTTTTAATTGTTTCAAAAGTTGCAAATTTTGCAATAGATTTACCGGATGCATCTTTAGCAATTCAAGTTTCCGGAACTTTTGGAAGTCGTCAAGAAGAAGCTCAGCGATTAGGTAGAATTTTGCGACCAAAAGAAAGAAAATCACGATTTTTTACATTAATAACAAGAAATACTGTAGAAGAAGAATTTGGCTCAAATCGTCAAAAATTTCTTGCAGAACAAGGTTATGAATATAAAATTGTAAGATATACTGGAGAGTTAGAATTTGATGATTGAAACAGAAATTGAAAATTGGCAAGAATCTATTTTAGCGTTGCCAGATAAGACATTTTTTAACACAATGCGTCTTTATTTGGGAGAAATAAAAACTCCTTATAACAAGCAACGTTTAATTTCTCAACTTGCAAGTTTTATCAAAAATGAAAAAAATACAAATGCGATTCTCACACTTTTAGATGAAACCGATGTAAAAGTTTTAACTGCAATTTCGCTCATTTCTAAAGTTACTCAAGAAACTCTTGTTGATTTTTTTAAAGGAACTTTTTCTCCAGCAGAAATTTTTTCTGAAATCATAAATTTGCAAGAACGACTTATTATTTACACAAAAAATGATTCTTATTCCGAAAAAAAGTTTCTTTTTATAAATCCACTTTTGAAAAATGAATTAAATTCTTATTTGGATATAAATCTTCTTTTTCCAATTCCACAGATTCAAAATCCTTCCAATTCTGATATTTTTGTTCTCTCTCCAAATTTTTTGGCATCTTTTGTTTCGTACATAAAAAGCAAAGGAATTAATTGTAAATCTGATGGAACACTAAAAAAAAGTGACATCACAAAATTAGAAGCAATTTTTCCAAAAAAAACAAAATGCATCCAACTTTTGACGAATGCGTTTGTTAATCTTTCTCTTCTTAAAGAAAATGAAAAAGGTTTTGAACTTGATGATTTGCGTCTCGAAAATTTTGCGAATTTTTTACCGGAAATTCAGTATGCCCTTTTGACTGCAGCATCAGTTTCGCGTTTTAGTGTGGAAGGTTTAAAAAAAGAAGCTCAACTTTTGTTAGATGTCCTTTCTTCAATTCCAAAATCCGGATTTTTACGTGATGAAATTCTAAAAATTGCATTTTTGATTGGTTCTTCAAATAAAAGCGAAAATTCTTTTACAAAAAGTCGTTTTTCTAAAATTCTTGCTAATGCTCGCAATGAAAATGGAAATGAAGCTTCGCAATCTGCTGATATTTTAGACAGAATGATTGATTCTGCTATTGAGTTTGGGCTTTTAGTTAATGTTGGAACAAATTCTGAAAATCAAGAAATTTATCAGAAAACAGAATTAAATCAGAATTTTAGTGATGATGAAAAACCAAAAGTTTTAAATATTGATGCAATATTTTTTATTACAATAATGCCTGGTTTAAGTTTAAAAAATCTTCTTCCGTTAACAAATTTTCTTTTAATAAAAAAATGTGAAGTTGTAACTGAATTTGAAATCACAAAAAAATCTGTGAGTATCGGTTTTGACAGGGGACAGACCCCAAATGATATTTTTTCAGAAATGGAAAAATATTCGTATTATGAACTTCCTCAAAATTTAAAAATTAATATTTTAGAATGGTATTCAAGTTTTTCGTCAGCAATTTTGTATCACGGATATATTTTAAAAGTTCAAGATAAAAATATTAATTTTGTCGAAAATAATCCAAACATAAAAAAATATTTAAAAGAAAAACTAGCAGTAGGAATTTATCTTTTAAATATTCCTTATGATAAAGATGTTTCAACTTTTATAAGCGACAGTGGAATTGATTTTTTAGGAAAAGTTCGAGAACCGAAAATTCTTTCTGAACACACAATTTTTCCAAATCTTACATGTGGCAAAAAAACTGATTTATTTGAAAAAAAATCGAACGAAAAAATCCAAAAAACTTCAATGGAAAATGCAATTAATCTTATAAAATCCTTAAAATCAGCCTTAAAAAATAAAAATATTGATAAAAATCGAAAAATTAGTTTAGAACACAGAATTTCTGCGAGAATGATTTTATCTTTAGAACAATTAGAAATTGCAAATATTCGCACAGAAATTGTAGAAGCAGACGGAATGGATTTTTCCGGAAAAGTTCATCTTATTGATGCTGCAATAAAAGAAAAAGAGATGCTTGAAATTGAAATGCCAGAATCAAATGGAAGTGGAAAATTTTTTACAATTGTTGGAATGCCACTTTTTTTGTCAAAACAAGTTGGAGAATCAATTTTACGATTTCAAGTTGAACCTTCAAAAGAATGCATAACAATTTTAGTTAGTCGAATTTCGCACGTAAAAAGATTGATTTTTTAAAGAATTTTTTTCATTTCTTTTTTTGCAAGATACATTTGTCTATCAGCTCGTTTTGTAACATCTGTGACAGATTTGTCTTTTTTTTCGTCGTAAATTGCCATTCCGCACGCAATAGAAATATTTTTTGTAAGTTTTGAATTGAATTCTTTTAAAAGTTCATCACGATTTTCGTAATCTTGTCCATAAAGAAAAATTGCAAATTCATCACCACCAATTCTAAAAACCGGACTATGTTCGTAAGTTGAACAAATAATTTTACAAGAATCTATTAAAAGTTTATCACCAGCTTCGTGTCCTAAAGTATCATTTGTAATTTTTAAATTATTTACATCGCACATACAAACTGCGAATTCTTTTATATTTCCGGATTTTACATCTTCCATCAGATTTTCTTGTTTTTGAATAAATGCTGCACGATTTCCAACACGAGTAAGTTCATCACGATTTGCTTGATTTAATGCAGTTTTAAGTTTTTCTGCCTGATTTACAGAACGCATTCTAAGGCAACTTAAAAGTGTTTTTATAACTTGACCCATTTCGAGAGGTTTTATAAGATGAGCATTCATTCCCACATTCATAGAATTTCGTATATCTTCTTCAAATGCATTCGCTGTGATTGCAATAATTGGAATTGTAGAAGCGTCTGCGTGTTGAAGTTTTCTAATTTCTTTTGTAGCTTGCAATCCGTTCATAATTGGCATAATTATATCTATCAAAATTGCGTCAAAACTATTTTGCGGAGAATCTTTAAAAATATTTACAACTTCGAGTCCGTTAGAAGCAGTTGTAACTTTTGCTCCTTCCATTTCTAAAAGACCTTTTTCGCTCTCTAAGTTGATAGGATTGTCGTCTGCTAAAAGAATTCTAACATCTTTTAAATTTTGTTCAGGATGATTTTCTTGTTCATAATGAATTGCAGCGGTTTTATCATCAATTGCAAATGGAACTTCAACTGTAAAAAGTGAACCATTGTTTAGTTCACTTTCTACATAAATTGTTCCGCCCATAAGTTCAACTAACGATTTTGCGATTGGCATTCCTAAACCGCTTCCTCGATAATTTTCGTGTGGGACAACATTTTCTTGCGAAAAATTTTCCCAAATATGTTGTAAAAATTCTTTTGTCATTCCAATTCCAGTATCTTCTATTTGGAATTGATAAGTTACAGTTTTTGCACCGTTTGCAATTTGTTTTATTCTAAAATATATTTTTCCACCATCGTCAGTGAATTTTACGGCATTTCCCAAAATATTCACAATTGCTTGGCGTAAATGTAATTCATCACCTAAAACGTAAGGATATTTAAAATTTTCAATCTCTGAAATTAATTTTAATTTACGATTTATAAGCTGCCCTGAAATGATGGAAAGACATCCGTCCGCAAAAGAATGAATATTCATCGGTTTATGAGCGATTTCAATTTTATTATGTTCAATATGATTTAAATCAAGAATGTCGTTTACAAGAGAAAGCAGATGATATGATGAAGTTGTAACATTTTCCAAACAATCAGCAATTTTTTGAGGATTATTTATATTTTTCTTTGCAAGTTCTGTCATTCCTATTACGCCGTTAATTGGTGTTCTAATATCATGCGACATTCTTGAAAGAAATTCAGATTTTGCTTCATTTGCCTTTTCTGCTTTTTCTTTTGCAATTTGTAAATCTTTTTGATATTTTAATTCTTTTCGTATTTCTTCATCTTTGACTGCAAATCCAATTAAAGCTTGTTTTGTCTTGGAATAATCTCCAACACTAACGCATTTCATTTCGCAGTATTTATTTTGTTCATTTCTGTAAGTTTGTGTAAAACGGTCGCTGATTGAAAATTGTTTTTCTAAATAAGAATCCGAAAGATAATTTAAAAGCAGTTTTTTATCGGGTTGTAAAGTTCCTCGTTCAACATAAAGAGAAACCGCCTGACTGTAGGTTGGATTTTTTTTCAGTTCTCCGCCAATCATTTTATCTATACGATGAGAAACGCTAAAAGGAAAAACTTCATCTTTTGCTAAATCTACATAATAAACTGATGAATATTCTGAAGCCAAAAAACTTAAAACAAGTTGATTTTTTTTATTTTCAATTTCTTTTAATTTTTCAGCATCAATATCTTTAAAAATAAGAACAGAAAGCACATTACCGGAACTACTTTTAGAAAAAATTGCTTCAGTTTCTACCCAATGAGAATTTCCGTTTGGTTCAAAATATGGATATCTAAGAGAAATGCGTTCATCACCTTTTTCAGAAAGTTTTATAAGACTATCTTTGCAAAAAAATTTTAAAAATGTAGACCGATTTTTACCTTCCGGAATTGATTCTGAAATTGCGTGAATTAGAGATTCATATTTTCCTTGTTGTTGTTGAGTTTGAATCGTTGAATTCTCTAGATTTAATTCTTGATAAGTATTTTTTGTGAGATTGCAAAAAAAAATTGCAGTGTTGATTTTTCCTAAAGCACGAACGAGAAACCTTAGATATTCATAAAATTCTTTCTGATTTTCATCCATAAAAGTTTTTACTTAAGTCTAACTTAAATTATTTAAATTGTAGATTGTATTTATAAAATTTGCAATAAAAAGTTTTTATTCAAACTGTATTAGTGCAAATTTACAAGTTGTAAATAATACTTGACCACTTACGCAAATAAATATATAGTAAATATAAGCTATTTTAAGAAATGGAGGTAAAAATTATGATGAATAAAGCAAATACTACATTTTCCTTTTATTTTTACTTTTATTTCTCCTCAGTTCGGTAAAGAACAGATAGCTAAATTTTAAGAGTAAAAATACAAGCGGTTCTATTCTTTACTAGAGTGGAACCGCTTTTTTGTTTTTAAGAGGATTTTATGACAGATTTAGAAACTGAAAGAGCAAAAATTAACGAAATTGATAAGCAGATTGCAAATCTTTTTGAAAATAGAATGGATGCAGCAAAAAAAATTGCTTTATACAAAAAAGAATACGGGCTTCAAATTTTTGATAGTTCAAGAGAAAAAGAAATTTGTAAAAAAGAAATAGAATTAATAAAAAATCCAGATTACAAACCTTATTATTTAGAATTTATTCAAGATTTAATGGATGTTTCTAAAAAATATCAAAGTTTTGTTGTTCAAGGTAGTAGAATTGCATATTGCGGAATTGAAGGTGCTTGGGCAAATATTGCGGCAAAAAAAATTTTTCCAAAAGGAAATATCATTTCTTTTTCTAGTTTTTCAAAAGCGTATGAATCAGTTGTAAATGCGGATTGTGATTTTGCTGTTCTTCCTGTAGAAAATAGTTTTGCCGGCGATGTGAGTCAAGTTTTTGATTTGATGTATAATGGACCTCTTTATATAAACGGAATGTATAATTTAAAAATTGAACAAGCATTGCTGGGAGTTCCCGGAGCAAAAATTTCTGATATAAAAAAAGTGATTAGTCATCAACAAGCAATTGATCAGTGTACAGAATTTTTACAAAAAAATGGATTTGAAATTGAATATGCAACAAATACTGCAATGGCGGCAAAACAAGTTGCAGAATTAAATGATAAATCAGTTGCATCGATTGCAAGTGAAGAATCTGCAAAATTGTATGGACTTGAAGTTTTAGAAAGTGCAATCAACCAAAATTCACAAAATACAACTAGATTTGCTGTTTTTTCTCGAGTTATGACGCAAGAGTTAAAAGCAAATGGAGTCTTCCTTATGATGTTCACTGTAAAAAATCTTCCCGGCTCACTTGCACAAGCAATCAGTTCTTTTGGTGATGCCGGATATAATCTTCGTTCGCTTAGAAGTCGTCCAATAAAAGATGTTCCTTGGAAATATTATTTTTACGTAGAAGGTGAAGGTTCAATCTCTTCTGAAAAAGGAAAAAAATTAATCGAAACTTTAAAAAAAGATTGTGAAGAAGTAAAAGAACTTGGACATTATATTAATGAAATAAATATCTAAAAATGTGATGAGGAAAAAATGGCAATAATAAAAGTAGATTTAAAAGAAAATAGTTATGATATTTTAATCCAACGAGGAATTTTGAATGACGTCGGAAAAGAATTAAATCTTAACAGAAAAGTTTTAGTTGTAACTGATGATGAAGTTCCAGTTGAATATGCTCAAAAAGTTTTAAAACAATGTAAAAACGGATTTTTGTATTCGTTTCCAAGTGGAGAAGAAAATAAAAATCTGCAAACTTATGAAAAAGTTTTAGTAGAAATGTTAAATCATAATTTTTCCAGAAAAGATTGCGTTGTTGCTGTCGGTGGTGGCGTTGTTGGCGATTTAGCTGGATTTGCAGCGGCAAGTTATATGAGAGGAATTGATTTTTACAATATTCCAACGACAGTTTTATCTCAAGTGGATTCGTCCATTGGTGGAAAAACTGCTGTTAATTTAAATGGTGTAAAAAACATAGTTGGTGCATTTTTTCAGCCAAAAAAAGTTTTAATTGATACAGAAGTTTTCAAAACTCTTCCAAAACGCCAAATTTCAAATGGACTTGCTGAAGCTTTAAAAATGTCTATGACTTTCGATTCAGAATTATTTGAAATCTTCCAAAATGGAAATCCTTTTGAAAATATAGATTTAATTATTGAAAAATCATTAATTATCAAAAAAAATGTTGTTGAAAAAGATGAAAAAGAATCCGGACTGAGAAAAGTTTTAAATTTTGGTCATACAATCGGTCATGGAATAGAAAGCACTTTGCTTGATGGCACTTTACACCACGGAGAATGTGTCGCATTAGGAATGATTCCAATGTGTTCTCCGGAAATTCAAACAAAATTGATAAAATGTTTAGAAAAACTTAATCTTCCTACAAAATTCAGAATTGATGAAGAAAAAGTCTGCGAAGCAATTTCTCACGATAAAAAATCTACGGAAAATTCAATTACAACTGTTTTTGTTTCAGAAATCGGAAAATTTGATTTTCGTGATATGAAAATTTCGCAAATAAAAGAATTATTACCAATAATTGAAGGATAAATTTTATGAAAAATACATTTGGAACTAGTTTGCAAATTACTTTATTTGGAGAAAGTCATGGACCTTTTTTGGGTGCGGTTTTAGATGGACTTGCACCGGGAATAAAAATTGATAGAGAATTTATTTCTCATCAGTTAGATTTGCGTCGTCCAAGTGGAAAAATTTCTACCGCAAGAGTTGAAGCAGATAATTTTCAAATTGTAAGTGGAATTTTTAATGATTTTACAACCGGAACTCCACTTTGCATTTTAATTCCAAATGAAATTCAACATAGTAAAGATTATTCAAAAACTCAACATCTTGCACGTCCGGGGCATGCAGATTTTTCTGCCGAATGTAAATATCATGGATTTCAGGATTTTAGAGGAGGCGGACATTTTAGCGGAAGAGTTACAGCTGCTTTAGTTGCTGCCAGTGCAATTGTGATTTCTGCTCTTTCTAAAAAAGAAATTTTTCTTGCAAGTCATGTAAAATCTTGTGGAAATGTAAAAGATTTAAATTTTTCTGAAAATCAAGATGAACTAAAATCACAAATAAAAAAATTAAATAATCAAACTTTTGCAGTTATTTCATCAGAAGTTGAAGAAAAAATGAAAACTGAAATTGAAAATGTTGCAAAAGAAGGCGATAGTGTTGGCGGAGTTTTAGAAACTGCGGTTATTGGATTTCCAAGTGGAATTGGAGAACCTTGGTTTGACTCTTTGGAAAGTTTAATTTCTCATGCTTTGTTTAGTGTTCCGGCTATAAAAGGTGTTCAATTCGGAGATGGTTTTGATTTGGTAAATAGCAAAGGAAGCATTTTTAATGATTCTTTTAGAATGAAAGATAATAAAGTTGTAACAAAAACAAATCATAATGGCGGAATAAACGGCGGAATTTCAAATGGAATGCCAATTTTGTTTAGAACAGCAATAAAACCAACTCCTTCAATTTATAAAGAACAAGAAACGATTGATTTTGAAAAATACGAAAATGCAAATTTAAAAATAGAAGGTCGTCATGACCCGGCAATCATTCATAGAGCAAGAGTTGTTGTTGATAGCGTAACTGCTTTAGTTTTATACGATGCTTTGGCAAGTCGATTTGGAACAGATTTTTTTATGGAAAAACAATAAAATCGGAAAGGAAAAAAAATGGAATACGGGCTCATTGGTGAAAAATTAGGACATAGTTATTCAAAAGAAATTCATAATCAAATTGGAAAGTATGATTATATTTTAAAAGAAATTCCAAAATCAGAATTAAATTCTTTTATGACAAAAAAAGATTTTAAAGGAATAAATGTAACAATTCCTTACAAACAAGATGTAATTCCATTTTTAGATTTTATTGATGACTCGGCAAAAGAAATTGGAGCGGTAAATACAATCGTAAATAAAAACGGAAAACTTTTTGGCTATAATACAGATTTTCTTGGCTTAAAAAGATTGATTTTATCATTAAAACTAAATTTACAAGATAAAAAAGTTTTGATTTTAGGAACTGGCGGAACAAGTAAAACTGCTTTTTCTGTTGCAAAATCACTTGGAGCAAAGCAGATTTTAAAAGTTTCTAGAAAATGTGATGAAAATTTTATTACTTATGAAGATGCAATCAAAAAACATAATGATGCACAAATTATTTTAAATACAACTCCTTGTGGAATGTTTCCAAATATAGATGCGTCCCCTATCGAATTGGAACAATTTGAAAAATTAGAAGGCATTGTTGATGTAATTTATAATCCTCTTAGAACAGAATTTGTTTTAAATGCTCAAAAAAGAGGTTTAATTGCTCAAGGTGGATTATTTATGTTGGTTCAACAAGCGATTGCTGCCGCAGAATATTTTTTTGACAAAAAAATCGACTTTCAAAAAGCAGAAATGATTTATAAAAATCTTCTGAGAAAAAAACAAAATATTGTTTTAGTTGGAATGCCCGGTTGTGGAAAATCTACAGTGGGAAAAAAACTTGCAAAAGAATTAAATCGTGAATTTTTTGATACAGATGATTTAATTTTGAAAAAAAGGGGACAGACCCCAGCACAAATTATAGAAACTCAAGGAGAAAATGCATTCCGCGACATAGAAACTTCAATCTGTAAAGAATTATCTTCAAAAACCGGAGTTGTAATTTCTACCGGTGGTGGTGCAATTTTACGAAACGAAAATATTTTTTATTTAAAAAATAATGGAATTATATTTTTTATTGATAGAAATTTGGAAAAAATAAAGGCAACTGGGGACAGACCCCTATCAAATTCTGAAGAAAAACTTAAAAAACTTTACGAAATTCGTTATCCAATTTACAAAGCTTGTGCAGATTTCCACATAAAAACTGATGAAAATCTTTACAATACAATAAATAAAATTAAAGAAGAAATTTAATAGGAAATAAAAATGAAAATTCTTGTGATAAATGGACCAAATCTCAATATGTTAGGAATTCGTGAACCCGGAATTTATGGTTCAGAAAATTATAAAACTTTGTGCAAAACAATCAAACAATTTGCAAAAGAAAAGAAAATTAAAGTTCGATGTTTTCAATCAAATCATGAAGGCGATTTAGTTGATAAAATTCAATCAGCGTATGGAAAATTTGATGGAATTGTTATAAATCCAGGAGCGTATACTCATACAAGTGTCGCCATTTTAGATGCAACAAAAGCGGTAAAAATTCCTACTGTAGAAGTTCATATTTCTAAAGTAGAAGAACGTGAAGATTTTAGACAAATCAGTTATATCAGACAGGCTTGTGTAAAAACTATCACCGGTCATGGAATAAAAGGTTATTTAGAAGCAATCGAATTTCTTTTACAGAGGTAAAAAATGAAAATCTATCCATCAAATGCAAACGGAATAATCACTGCACCTCCTTCAAAAAGTATGGCACATAGATATTTAATTTGTGCTGCACTTTCAGACGGAATTAGCGAAATTCATAATATTGCTTTTTCGGAAGATATAAAGGCAACTTTGCAATGCATAGAACAACTTGGAGCATTTGCAAAAATAGAAAATGATACTGTTTTTGTGAATGGATGCGGTTCTAAAATTTTATCAGGAAATTTTGAAAATGAAAGAATTTTTAATTGTAATGAAAGTGGAAGCACTTTAAGATTTTTTATTCCACTTGCAATGCTTTCAGAAAAAAAATCAAATTTTTTTGGTAGCAAAGTTTTGATGACAAGACCTCTTTCAGTTTATGAAGATATTTGTAAAAATCAAAAGATAAAATTAGAACATAAAAATGAAGGCATTCAAATTGAAGGAAAATTAAAATCCGGTATTTTTGAAATTCCCGGCGATATTAGTAGTCAATTTATTACAGGACTTTTGTTTGCACTTCCGCTTTTGAATGGAAATAGTAAAATAATTTTAACAAATTCAATAGAAAGTAAACCTTACATCAATATGACGCTCCAAGTTCAAAATGAATTTGGAATAAAAACAAAATGGGAAAATGAAAATACACTTTTAATTTTGGGTAACCAAACTTATAACAAACAAAGTGCAACTGTAGAAGGTGATTATTCAAACGCAGCATTTTTAGATGTTTTTAATTTTCTTGGTGGAAATGTTCAAGTTCAAGGTTTAAAAAAAGATTCTCTTCAAGGTGATAAAATCTATCTTGAATATTTTGAAAAACTAAAAAATGATTTTTCAACTTTAGATATTTCGGATTGTCCGGATTTGGGCCCAATTTTATTTGTTTTAGCAAGTGCAAATCACGGTGGAGAATTTACCGGAACAAAAAGATTGAAAATAAAAGAAAGTAATCGTGGCGAAGTGATGTGTAAAGAACTTGCAAAATTTGGTGTAAAATCTGCGCAAGAAGAAAATCGGATTGTAATTTATAAAGAAAAACTTTCTAGCCCAAAAGAAATTATTTTTGGACACAATGATCACAGAATTGTAATGTCGATGGTAACTTTACTTTCTTTAGTCGGCGGAGAAATAGAAGGTACTGACGCTGTAAAAAAAAGTTTTCCTGATTATTTTGAAAAAATAAAATCACTTGGAATAAAATTTGAATCATAAAGGAAAAGCAAAATGGAATGGATTACAAAACAAAATATTTTAATTGTCGGATTAGGACTTATGGGTGGAAGTTACGCAAAAGCTTTAAAACGCATTGGTTATCATCTTATGGCAATTGATTCTTCTAACGAGTCAATTCAATTTGCGTTAGAAAATAAAATTATTGATGAAGGAAGTGATTTTCCGGAACCAGAACTGATAAAAAAAGCAGATGTAATTATTTTTGCTTTGTATCCGCATATTTTTTCAGAATGGATAAAAAATAACCAAAGTTACTTTAAATCAAACATAAAAATCACAGATGTAACCGGTGTAAAAAGTAGTATCGTCTATGAAATTCAAGAAATTTTGCGCGATGATGTTGAATTTATTTCTGCACATCCAATGGCTGGTCGCGAAGTTTATGGTGTTCAAAATAGTGATGATAAAATGTTTCATGGGGCAAATTATATTGTTGTTCCAACTCCAAAGAATACAGTAGAAGCAATAGAATGGTGTAAAGATTTAGGTCATCTTTTAGGTTTTAATCGAATTTCAGTTTTAACGCCAGAAGAACATGATGAAATGATTGGTTTTGTTTCTCAACTTACTCACGTAATTGCAGTTGCTCTTATGGATTGTAGTGATAATTCTCATTTGGTTGATTATACGGGAGACTCTTTCCGCGACTTAACTAGAATTGCAAATATAAACGATAAAATGTGGAGTGAACTGTTTCTTATGAATAAAAAGCCTTTACTCGCACAAATGGACAAATTCATAGAAGAAATGCAAACTCTGCGAGAAATGTTATCTCAAAATGATAAAGAAGGTCTTCGTAAAAAAATGCAACTTTCTACAAAACGACGAGCATTATTTAATAAAAAATAGAATAAAGAGGTGATGATATGAATATGGAATTTGAAAGAAAATTAACTATTCCGGCAGAAGTAAAAGAACAATTTCCAGTAACTGCAAAGGTTTCTGAAACTGTTGAAAAAAAACGAGCAGAAATAAAATCTATTTTTGAAGGTCGTTCAAACAGAATGATTTTGATAATCGGACCTTGTTCATCTGATAATGAAGAAGCGGTTATCGATTACATGACAAGATTAATTCCTGTTCAAGAAAAAGTAAAAGATAAAATTTTATTAGTTCCTAGAATTTATACAAATAAACCTCGTACAACTGGCGATGGTTATAAAGGGCTTTTACATCAGCCAGATCCAAATGGAAAACCTGATATGTATAAAGGAATTTTGGCAACAAGACATTTACATATGCGTGCAGTTGAAGAAACAGGTTTTGTTTTTGCCGATGAAATGCTCTATCCTGATAATTATAAATATTTGGATGATATTTTAGGCTATGTTGCAGTTGGTGCTCGTTCGGTAGAAAATCAAGAACATCGACTTACTGCAAGTGGAATAGAAGTTCCTGTTGGAATGAAAAATCCTACAAGTGGAGATTTTAACGTAATGATGAATGCAATCACAGCCGCTCAGCACAAACATACATTTATTTATCGTGGTTGGGAAGTTCATTCTCAAGGAAATCCTTGGTCGCATGCAATTTTAAGAGGTTCAACAAGTAAACATGGAAATAATGTTCCAAATTATCATTATGAAGATTTAGTCAGACTTTGCGATGCGTATGATGCAAAACCACAATTAACAAATCCGGCTGTAATTATAGATACAAATCACTCAAATTCAAATAAAAATCCTTTTGAGCAACCACGAATTATTATGGATGTTTTAAATTCTTGCGAGCATAACGAAAGAATTAAAAAATTGGTGAAAGGATTTATGATAGAAAGTTATATAGAAGATGGTGCACAAAAACCGGGAGAATGTTGTTACGGAAAATCAATTACAGATCCTTGTTTAGGATGGGAAAAATCTGAAAAATTAATTTATACGATTGCAGAAAAATTAAAATAGAAACTCTTTTTTTGGATTATCGGGTCTAGCCCAACAATGACAGTTTGACATCGTTTTTTTGGTCATTTCGAGGGCCTCAATGACCGCTAGTTGTCATTTCCACTGTGTTGGTTGAGGCTCTCGAAACCTTTAGATTGAGCCTGTCGAAATCAACACTAGTACGTTGGTTGAGCCACGTCGAAGCATCGAAATCTTTAGATTGAGCAATGTTTTGTTTGATAATGGTCATTTCGAGTGCCTCAATGACCGAAGGTTGTCATTTCCACTGTGTTGGTTGATGTTTGCGAAGCAAACTCGTGTAATAATTACGACTGCTCCCTTTTATATTAATCTGCATATACAGATTAAATCCGACTTTTACACTACTTACTTTACCGCCCTTATGTGCCGCCTTAAGCGGCACGGCGGTAAAGTAAAATAGTGTTTACTCCGTAGTATTTTTTTAAATTTTAGTTAGAACTGGAACGCACAACACGGAAACCGAGGCTGCTGTAGCGGGAAAAAGGGTAGTAGTCGATACGGCTAGAAACAGAACAGAAAGAAGCATTGTTGTTCCAACTGCCTCCGCGCAGGCATCGGTACGAACCAGCGGCCGCGCCCGTTTCGGGTGTCGAACTTGTAATATCATACCAATCATACCAGTCCCAGCACCATTCCCAAACGTTTCCGCTCATATCGTAAAGTCCTAAGGCGTTTGGTTTTTTACCTTTTACTTCATGAGTTCTATTAGAATTATCATAATACCAAGCAACATCATCTATATTGTCGCTTCCGCTATATGTGGTTGAAGTCGTTTCTCCGCCTCGTGCAAGGTATTCCCATTCTGCTTCTGTTGGTAAGCGGTAGCCGTCT
>CAZIQK010000004.1:64768-100361 GCA_964541735.1 uncultured Treponema sp. | reverse complement strand
CAGCAATTTTTTAGAATTTTCAAAATTTTTAACAGTTTTTATCTTCCTCCTCTATTTTAAATACTATTATTTTTTGACAAAATAAGCAACTTTTATTTTCCAACGCAGAAATTTGCAAAAATACTTCCTAAAACATCATCTGGAGTAACATCGCCGGTAACTTCGCTAAGAGAATCCAAAGCATCTTCCAAATCTTGAACGACTGCATCCAAAGTATAATTATCATTTGCAGAAATTAATGCGTGTTTTACACATTCCAAGGCTTCGCTAACAGCATCTTTTTGACGGGCAGAACCAAGACCTGCTTGTTCGCGTTCTGTAGGCAGTCCTTTTTTTAAGATTTTTTCTATTTCTGCATAAAGCGACTTTAAGCCTTCGCCAGTTTTTGAAGAGATTTTTACGTAGGGGTCTGTCCCCTCTTGATTAAATTTTTTTGTGGGGAAAGCCTTCCCCTCGCTCGCACTTTGTTGCTCGCTACCCCTTCTAACGGGGGATTCCCCCGTAACGCCCCCTATTTTATCAGATTTTGTATAAACTAAAATCAAAGGTTCTTTACAATTTTTTATAAATTTTTCATCGTCAGGATTCATTTCTTTTGTAGAATCTACCAAATACAAAACAACATCTGCATCTTGAGCAAGATTTTTTGTTAACTGAACCCCTCTTGCTTCTATTTCATCATCAGTTTTTCTAAGGCCTGCAGTGTCGAATATTCGAACAGGGATTCCGTTTATACTAGCAAAACTTTCTAGCCAATCTCGCGTGGTTCCTTCAATATCACTAACGATTGCACGTTCTTCTTTTAAGATTGCATTAAAAAGCGAAGATTTTCCGGCATTTGTGCGTCCTGCAAGAACAATTCTTGCTCCATCTTGATAAAGTTTTTCGCTTTTCCAGGACTCAACAAGAGTTTGAAGTCTGTCTCTTGCTATTTCTATATTTTTTTGGTCAAAAGTGTCGGCAATTGTTTCTTCATCTTCTGGATATTCAATTTCAACTTCAATGGAAGCGAGAGTATCAATAATTAGTTTTTTTATAGAATCAACTTCTGTAAAAAGAGAGCCGGAAAGTCTTCCAACTGCATGACTTCTTGAAACATCGGTTTTTGAGTCTATAATTTCTTTTACTGCTTCTGCCTTTGTTAAATCTGTTTTTCCATTTATGTACGCTCTAAAAGTATATTCTCCCCGATTTGCTTGTCTAAATCCGTTTTTTAATAGAAGTGAATGAATTGCCGTTACAACAGAAGGTCCACCATGACAAGAAATTTCTACCATATCTTCACCGGTAAAAGATTTTGGTGCTCGATAAACAGAAATCATTACTTCATCAATTTTATTTGGGGCGTTGCGGGGCTGCAATTTAGATGAATTTGCCCCGCTAGAAGGGGTAGCGGAAAACGCACTAGCGTTTGAAGCGAGGGGAAGACTTTCCCCGCCTTTATCAACTATCCAACCGTAAACTAATGTATTTCCTTTTGCTTCCAAAAGTGCTTTTGGTCGAGAAAACACTTTACTAACTAATTCTATGCAACCTTTCCCGGAAACGCGAATTATTCCCAAAGCCGCAGGAGAAAGAGCTGTTGCAATGGAAGAAATTGGTTCTTCCGGTGTATATTTTCCTATTATCATTTTGGAATTACCTGCAGGAATGGAGTATATGTTTTATTCAAGAATTCGTCATCACTATACTGATGTAAAATGCTATCCAATATAGAAAGGTCTGAATCTTCTGATTTATATAATGGTTTTATTTTTGTTCCAATTGCAGGTTTTTTGAACTCTAGGGACGCTTCCGGTGCGGTTCCGATAAATTTTTCATCGTCGCTAATATCTTTTGGCGTTGTAGAATATTCTCCTGCGTTATTCCAACACATATATCCGCGATTGATAGAATCTCGAGTTCCAAAAAATTCTTTTGCTATATAATCTGAATCATAATAAAGTCTGTCATAACTTACATTTAAATAAAAACTTTGAATCCAAGGTCGAATAATTGCACGATTTCTACACATAATTGTATTTCTAAAAGAACCGTAAAAATAAATTCTGTAAGTTCTGTCTGCAACAGGAGGATAATTTAAAAAAGATTGCTCAAAATGACTTGGATAAAACATTGGACCAATGACATCAACGTATTCTGTTAACATATCTGCTGCTTGCCCTGTTCTTGTTCCACTTCTATACCAACCATTTGCCCCGTAAATATCAATTCCAATTGGTGCTTCAATATTTTCTCTTGCATAAGACAAAAATGATATTAAAGCACTTTCCATATCCATTCCTTTATCTTTATGTCGATATTGTGCATTTCGCAAATTTAAGCCATCGGTTGGAAAACGAATATAATCAAATTGAATTTCATCAAATCCGCGAGAAATTAATTCTTTTGCAATTTGTACATTGTATTCCCAAACTTCTTCGCAATATGGGTCTACCCAATTTTCATCATAATATGCAGTCTGTTTTTCGCCTGTAGAATTTCCTTCTTCATCTAAAACATCTTCGTAACCTTTTATTCCAAGCCAAGGTTTATTATTTACTCTATCCCAAACTGCATATTTTCCGTTTGCATAAGAGGCTAATGTTCTATCTTTAAAAGTTACAATTCTTGCAATAAGATAAATATTTTCTTTTTTAAATTCTTCAATAAAATGATTCAAATCAGGAATTGCATACATTGAAGTTTTTCCTTTTTTGAGAACAAGTTCATCGTGAGAATCATAACGTAAAAGCCCGTAATCATCTTTCATATCAATAACAATACTGTTCATATTTCGGTCTTTTACAATTTTTTTATATTTTTCAATGCCTTCTTGATTACGACATTGATAAGCGGAAGCATAAATTGATTTTTTTCCATTTGCTTTTTCTGCGTAAGGTGAATTTATTGTTCCGGGATACAAAAGCCATAGTTCGTTTAAGGTGATTCCGGTTTTAAATCCACTTCTTTTGATAGGAATCCAAGCGGTATTTGGAATGCCTTCTATTGCAGAAAATGCTTTGTTCCAATCTTCTTGTTTTTTGGGAATGCCTTGAGTTTTTAGAGTATTTATATTTAATGAACCGAAACCTTCAATCGTTGTGTAAAGCAAAGTGTCATTGATGATTGTTAATCCGTCGATTGCAGAAACGGGGTCTGTCCCCTTATAAATCAATTCGCCTCTTTTTTCTGCCCAATTAAATTTGTAAATTCGTGGCAAATACATTTGAGAAATGTAGATTTCTGTAAATTCATTTCCGTGAGAATCTAGGCGAACGACTGGCAAAATATCTGAAATTTCATCCGGTGTAGAAAGTGATGGCATTTTTTCAAATCCTTTATCAACGTCTGTCCACTGTGGATTTTTTTCGTCTGGCAAAATATAAGAAAGTCCAAAAATTGGATGAGCCATAAAAATTACAGTTTGATTTTCTATTGTTGCTACTGCAACTGCTTTATTTCCGCTTGTAGTTTTGCTCATAGAACCTAATTTTTTCCAAGTAAAACCGCCATCTCGGCTAAAATAAACGCTATCTTTTGTTGCTGTAACAAGTTGCATATTATTTTGTGGATTTGCACAAATATCTTGAATTTCTTGAATTTGTTTTTCTAAAGTCACTTCTCCATCTTTGTATTTTTTTACCGTCAAAAAAGGCAATCCGTTATCACGTTCTTCAAAAGTAGACAAGTCTGTTGTAAAGAAAAGACCTTTTGAAGTTCTTAAAATCCAAGTTGGCATAAAAATGCCTTCTGAATTTGGCACATTTACCAGTAAAAGTTGATCAACACGACCTTCTTGCCACAAAGGAATTGCAACATTTTTATTTGTGAGTTTAAAAAGTCCATCATCAGAACCTATAAGAAAATTTTTAGTTATAGAGGCTGAATTTGAATCTATTTCTGTTTTGGCAGAAATATAATCTGGAATTTGATACAAAGGTTTAATTTCCTGTGCGTAAAGCGAAGCAGGGCAAAAATAAAATAGTGAAATTAAAAAAAGTACAATACTCATACTAATACTATCGGATAGAAAAGTTAAAATGTTAAAAATAAAAAAAAATTAGTTCAAAGAGGGGACAGACCCCTTCTTTAGTATTTCTACTTACATCGAATAGCAATGAATTCAATAATTTTCTCTAAATAAACAGTACGACGTATTTTTTGATTAGTGGGATTACGATTAAAAAAAATTGGCTATCTGGAGCGAAGTAATGGTAGAAAAATCCGGCACTTAAATTAAGTTTTAACATGCACCGTTTTATCCCCATACTACCAGGTCCAAAAGCCAATTTTTAATTATGTTTATAATGCGTTTGTCTCTGTATTTTTAGAATATATTAGTTCTAAGTCCTATTGCAAACTGAGGAACAAGATTCTGAATTTCTGTATCACCGGAAGTTGCAACGTCGGTTGGAATAAACCAAAGCGAGAATTCTGTATACATTGCAAATGAACTAAACATTTTTGCATTCTTAAGTTTTACTTTAGGAAATTCTAATTGTCCTAACAATGCACTCAACGCTTGAGTTTTTCCAGAAGCAGTTTGATCAAACCAAGAAAATTGTGCTCCAATCGCAAAAGATGCATATAGCCATTCCCAATCACGACCAAAGAAATAACTAAACGGCAAAGATGCAACATTTGCTAAAATCTTCAATCCTAAAACATGACTTCCACCATAACGCATTGAAGAAAAGTCTTGACCTAGAATGTTTGAAACTTTATTTCGTTGTTCTTGTGTAAATTGACCAAATTGACCTTGGAGTTTTACGTTATCATCAAAGAATGTAAGTCCCGCTCCAATATCATACAAAGTTGCACCCCAGAAATGTAAATCTAAATACAAACCTTGAATAAATGCAGGAACTTCATAAGATGATTTATCACCTTTTCGTAAAGTGATTTTTACATCTTCCAATTGAACATCATCATGCGAAAGACCTTGAACATCCAAAATCTGATTGTAACGTCCACCGGTAACCGGAGCAATTAATTTTATAGAAGGTTTTGTGTTATCAACTTGAATAATAATTCTGTTAATTGCAGTTTCTCCATTTGCCATTGTTGCTCTTAGTAACAAGAAATGATAACCTTCGGCAATATCTTCGTTTTCTACACGATATTTCCATTTTGCGGAAGTTGATAATTCTGTAAATGTTTTTCCGTTATTTAAACTCAACTCTATTTTTTTGAGTTTTTTTGCAGCAACATTTGCCTTAACCTCAGGTTCAACATCTTTTTCTTTAGAAGCAGCAATTTCTTCTGGATTTACAGCATAGCCGGCACGTCCAGTAATAAAAGGTCTGTCTGTAGCAAAATCACCATAAGTAAAATTGTCTATTGTAATCCAAGGTCCGTACATACTGTAAATTACAGTTTGTTCGCGCGATTTAACAACTTGTCCGTTAGAAAGTGTCGCTTCTACGCGGTAAGTATGTTCACCTTCAATGATGTTATAACCAACAGAGCCATCTTCGTTTGTAAGAACAGGTCCCATATCAAACTTAAAGAAATCTGTATTTGTTGGCATTGTAGTTGAAACAACTTTTTCATCAACAATTAACGAAAGTTGTGATATTTCCAATTCCGATTCTGTTTGTCCATAAATTGCGAATAAGCCTTGTTTATGTTCACCATTTAATGGATAAAGCAAATCTACAGTTGCTGCGTCTTTTGATTTATCAAGATGAATATTTCGGCTGATATTTGTAACATTTCCGGCTTTATCTTTTCCGGTGAGTTCAACATTATAAAATCCATCTTCCAAATTAGACATATCAATTGTTTCTGCAATAATTCTATCAATTTTTATATTTTTCTTTATTGCAAAATTTGGTCGCTCAAGATTTCTGATTGTTACATAAAGTTCACTAACTTCTACATTATCGTAAGTGTAACCGGAAAGGAATAAATTTCCGGTTGTAGAAGAATCATCTAAAGGAAGTTCAAGCGTCATATAAGGAGCATCATTATCAATATTTATCAAACTTGAATATAAACCTTGAATTCCGTAATTATCTGTAACTTTTAAGAATACAACTTGAGTTCCTCCGGGAATTGCACGAGTATCAACTGTGTAAGACCATTTTTCTGTTCCAACTGCATCATTGTAAGAATTTCCGTTATCCAAAGAAACTTGAACTTTTTGAATTCCGTTTTTATCGCTTGCAACTCCAGAAATTGTTACCAATTTTTTAACTGATGTGTCGATTGTAGGAAGTTCAACCGAACCTTTTGGTTCTTCCAAAGAAATTCTAAATGTGCGAGTTGTTTCTTCTCCTTTTACACCATTTAAGTCTACAGCGTAAGTTGTAACAGTATGTTCATTATCAGTCATTGTAGAAAGAGGAACATTGATTTCAAAACTTGTTCCCATTCTATCCAACTTCTTGTATTCTCCATTATCAATTTTATAGAAAATAGAACAATCACCATCATCATCATAAACTACGCCGGAAATTGTAAAATCACGAGTAAGAACTTGCATTTCCTCAGGAACGTGAATTTCCGTTCGTGGTAAGTCTGAAATATTATCAACTTGGAATTCCCAAACTTCTTTTGAAGTTGAATTTCCGGCATCATCTGTAAATGTGATTTTCATTGGAGCATTTACAGGAATTTCTTCTGTTCCAATAAGAGTTGATATTAGAGGATTTATATCTATAGGTATTAGAGTTTTTTCGTTTACATATTCTGCACTTTTTAAGAAACTTTCATCAGTTACTTTCAAAACGAGCAAATTCATTCCGTTGATAATATCTTCTGCAAGTGGTTCAACAAGTTCTACAACAGGAGGAGTTGTATCTTTATAACATGCAGAAAGAACTTGAGAAGAATGACCGGCATAATCTATTGCACGAACATTTATTCTAAATAATCCATCTTCCGCATTTTTTGTATCAATTGTTTCGTTAAAAGTAACGCCAATATTTCCCGCAGATGATTTTATTGCAAATTCTTTCCAACTTATTCCTCCATCCAAAGAATATTCAACAGTTCTAACTCCAAGCGGATGTTGTGCAGTTCCGGAAAGTGTAATTGTATTTTTCATCCATTGAAAAAGTTCCGGAGTTTGAAGATTCAAAATCGGATTTGTTGAGTCGCTTGTAAAATTAAATTTATCTGAAGTGTGAACATCTCCAAGGCCATCTGTGATTTTAAGATAAACATTTTTGTAATATCCATCTTTTTGACCGGATAAAGTGATTAATTTTCCTTCCGTAGAAATTTCTAATCCGCTTGTGTCAGAAACTAATTCAACTTTTAATGGTAAAGGATAATTTGCATAATAATAAAATTTTGAACCATTGCTTAAAATAAAACTTTCTGTTGCACTATCGTATTTTGTTTCGCTTTGTGGGAATGTAAAGATTTTTTCGTCATCGTTTACCAAATTCTTTTCATTTTCGCGAATTACAGTAACAGCACCTTTTATAGTTTGTTCAAGAGCCCCCGCTTTTATTGTAGCAGAAATATTATTTACGCGCGAAGGAAGATTTGCAAGCGGAATTGTTGCAATCCATCTTGTTTCGCCGTCGGCAGGTTTTGTAAGTTTTGCAGAACCGGTTTGTCTGTTATCTCCACCACTAACTTCTTCTCCAAAAATTTCATAAGAAACTGAATTTACAGTTGCACCGGTATCAATATAAATTTCAAGATTTTTTCCAACTTTATCACCATAAGCAAGTGTGATTGGCATTCCGCTCATATAAGCATTTCCATCAACTAAAGCAAAATTTACAGACAAAGTAGGATTTTTATTTGCTGTATATTTTCCAGTTGCGGATTTTCCGTCTAAAGTTGTTGTTGTAAATGTAAGAGCATTTGCTCCTTCGTTCATATCAAGACGAGCAAATTGTTCAAAACTAGTTTCTGTTTCGCCTTGATAGAATCCAACCGCATAAACATCAAATCCGTCTACAAAAACAACCGCAGGAGCTTTTGGAGTTGGCATTTTTCCTTTTATAGGTTCGATTTCCGGCAAAACTGAAAGCGAAAGAGCTTTTGCAACTGCATTTCCACCTGCGCTTTCTGCAACAATTTCTACAACGTAAACGCCATTTGAAAGATTTTCTGCAACTTGAATTTCAAAATCAAAATTTCCATTATTTTGCAAAGGAAGATTTTGATAATCTGTTGCATTTCCAAGTCTTACAGTAGAAACAACGCCGTTTTTAATTTCTGCATTTATTGGGAAAATTCTATATTTTGCATCTCCAATTCCCGTTTCACAAGTAATATTTCCAGAAATTATGATTGATTCTTGTCCAAAAACGTTAATTGCGTTTGAAGAAAATTCATTATTTAGTTTGATTTTTGGAAAAGCTGTATCTTGCTTAAAATGAATTGGTTTTGAACGAATGATTTTTCCTTTATCTGTTGTAACTTGAATCACAACATCTTCCGAACTTCCAATTGCATTTCCGGCAACAAGTTGAATCTGATTCCCTACAAGTTTTGCTGTAGCAAAAGGAGTTTGCGGTTCCAACGTTACGCTAGTTGCATTTGCACCTAAAACGTAAGCACTCGCCGGAAATTCAATATTATTTATAACAGAACCATCTTCTGCAAAACGGCTATCATCTAAAACAATTCTAGGTTCATCACTTTTTACTAAAGATGTATTTGTTACATAAATAATTGCATTGTATTCGGAAACTCTATCATAATTATCTGTTGCAGAAATTTTATATTGAAGAACGCCTTTTTGTCCGTTTGGCAAAATTGGCAAAGCAACTGTATAAGAATTTGTACTTTTTATTTCGTAATCTTTTTCTTCAATTTTATCAGTTCCCCAAATGATTGCACTGTGAACTGCTTTTATTCCGATTTGAGAATTTATATCAACTGTAAAAATTGAATTACTTTCCGGATGAATTTCCATTCCATTTACAAAATCAGTTTTTCCGACTTTTGAATTTGTAAATTGCGGAGCATAACCTTTTGACTCAATTTCTGTTGTAGAAACGTTACTTTCTACGCCGTTTATATCTTTTGCAATAATTGTGATTTTATGTTTTCCAACAGTAAGATTATTTTCTTCACAAATTTTTGTATAAAAAACGCCTTTTGTTTCTATTTCGAATGGTTCGTTATCATCTAATTGAATTTTTACAGATTGAACTCCATCATCATCTTTTACAATTCCGCGAACATAAACTGGATTTTTTTGATCATAAATTTGTGATGGGGTTGGTTCTGAAACTGTTATGACAGGTTTATCGGCTTCTTGGTCAAAAATGATTGTCTTAGAAACTTCTACAACGTTGTTTGCTCTATCCACCGCACGAATTGTAAATTTTCCGGATTTTTCTTTTGTTGGAGTTGAATCAAGATTTACAATCCAATAAGGATTTCCGGGAATTAGTTCAATTGTTCCACTTTGTTTTTCATAAGTCCAAGTGAGTTCCGTAACTCCAATTGTATCTTTTGCATAACCGGCAATACTAAATTTTCCGTTTACTTTTTCGTCTGCTGTAGGAGAAACTATTACAACGTCAGGTTTTGTATTATCAATAAAATACAAGAATGAATAATAACCAACAGATCCCGCTTGATCAGTGGCTCTAAACCACAAAACTTCAGGTCCATCTTCAAATTTTCGCGTATCAATAGAAACCGAAAAATCACTTTGCTGTTTTTTAGAATTTACTTTTATTGGAGAAAAATGCTTTCCGCCATCAATAGAATATTCCAGCGATTTTACTCCATTTCCGTCGCTTACAATTCCATCAAAACGAACATTTCCGGCAACCAAAACGCCCATTGATTTATCACGAATTGCAGTTTCTGGCAATTTTCTGTCCAACTGCCAAGTAAGAGAAACCGGATTTCCGGCGAGCCCGTTTATATCATAACCGGTTACTTTTATTGTGTGGGGACCTTCTTCCAAATCAAGAGTGTTTAAATAATAAGACCAAAATTCTTTTCCCTCTGCTCGAATTGGATTTTCTTCGTTTCCATCTAAAACAAGTTCTACATAAGCAACGGCATCATCATCTATACAAGTTCCAACGATATTTAAATTACTTGCAACTCTCATATTTGGGTAAGGATTTGTGATTCCGCT
Source organism: uncultured Treponema sp. (assembly GCA_964541735.1). GTDB lineage: Bacteria > Spirochaetota > Spirochaetia > Treponematales > Treponemataceae > Treponema_D. The sequence goes on along the minus strand of CAZIQK010000004.1, from coordinate 90,310 downwards.
AATAGGCAAATCTGATTTTGGATCGTAATAAATATTAAAAGGACCTTCTACCATTACGTTTCCGCCTAAATCTTCTGCAGTAATCATAATATTATATTTTCCAGGTTTTTTATTATCTAAATCATAAGTTTCTTGCCAACTGTTAAGATTTTCTGCTTCCTTTTCTTCAATATCAGCTTTTCCATGAGAAAACAACGAAAAAGAAATCATCATTTGAAAAATTAAAATTAAACTAATGGATTTTTTTAAATTTTTCATAAACTACCCTTGTTTAAATAAATTTTTAGTGCTTTACTTATCGGCATAAAAGATAAAAAAAATAAGTTCAAAGAATTTTAGCAAAAATAGGAGAACAAAATATGACAAATATAAACACTTCTAATAATATTAATATTTTACAGCAGATTATTGACAAAAGCAAAAATATTATTTTTTTTGGAGGAGCAGGAGTTTCTACAGAATCGGGAATTCCTGATTTTAGAAGTGTCGATGGACTTTACAATCAAGAATGGAAATATCCACCGGAGCAAATTATTTCTGCATCATTTTTTTTTGCAAATCCAAAGGAATTTTACAGATTTTACAGAGCAAAATTAATTCCAAAAGGAAAAGAACCAAACGCAGCTCATTATAAACTTGCAGAATTAGAAAAATGTGGAAAATTAAAAGCAGTTATAACTCAAAATATCGACGGATTACATCAAAAAGCGGGAAGCAAAGTTGTTTATGAATTGCACGGAAGTACTTTGCGAAATTATTGTATGAAATGCGGTGCTTTTTATGATGAAAATTTTATTGAAGAAAGTGCAAATTCTCCAGATACGCTTCCTCATTGCACAAAATGTGGCGGACTTGTAAAACCTGATGTCGTTTTATATGAAGAAAATCTTGATGATAATATAATTAACAAAGCGGTTGAAGCAATTTCTAAATGCGATACTTTAATTATTGGCGGAACTTCACTAAGTGTTTATCCGGCAGCAGGACTTATTCAATATTTTCAAGGAGAAAACCTTGTTTTAATAAATAAATCACAAACCGCACAAGATTCCATTGCAAATTTAGTCATTCATGAACCAATAGGACAAGTTTTATTGAAAATAAAAGTTTAAACAAATTAGGAATTCTTTACAGATTAGTAGGATTATAAATGAGGAAAACATTAATTCCTAATTTCTCATCACTATTTCCTGATTTTTCATACTATAGCGAATACGACATTGAAATATCAAAAACAGATGAATATTTATTATTTTTATTTGGCACAATGCCGTATTTCATATCAATATAAAATTTTCCACCAACGTTGCCACCAAAATTTAACGACATTCCTAAAATAAATTCTAAATAAGGATAACCTTGGTAAATAAGTTCGCCATCTTTTATCATTGAAAAATATTTGTTCATTTTAGTAATTTTCCAAGCATCGTAGTAAGAATTTTCGTTATAATCAAATCCGCCGTAATAATTTAACAAAAGTTGAATTTCGTTTATATAAAGAAAATTCGGAATCAGCAAAGTCGCTTCTTGAATTTCTTTATGAAACAAAACCATCTTCGCTCCAAAACCAGCCATTTTATAAGTCGGAAATGCATTTAAAAGCGAATAATAATAACTTGAACTAGGATAATCAAACAAATAAGCAGAAATTGTTAGAGGAAGATTGTATGTTAAACCTTGATTACATTTTATTGGAATGAGTTTTGGAATTGAAAAACTAACATCAACTTCAACATCAGGAATCTTATAAATTATGTTTGAAACAACTTTTGAATATTCAAGATACAAATACTCAACTCCACCAATAAGCGAAAATCCACATTTTTCAAATTTTCCAGGTCCGGTTTTGTGAATACTTGAAAATTGAAAATATGCATTTTGATTGGTACAAAGATAATTTTTAGAATTTTCATCAAATCCAGTATTAAAACATGTACTAGAATCTATTTGGGGAGTTAGATTTGAACGTCCGTAATGAAAAATTGAACTAGCAAAAAAAGTTAGTGATGAATGAGTTCCTACTCGAAATGCAGAACTTACAGAAAAGATATCGTGAGTTTGCTTAAAACCAAGTTTATCAAATTCAACTGTAGAATTTATATTATAATTAAAAAGTGATGTAGAAGTTCCTCCCGAGTAAGTAACATTTACACCTGCAGAATTTGTCCTAATTCCATAACCGGCAGAAAGTATAAATGAATCGCCATCCCAGGGAGTATTCGTTAAATACGTAAAACCAAGCGGAAGTGAATAATTACCATTTCGATGTTCGTAATCATAAGAATAAGAATTTACTGGCGAAATAGGAATCCAAGAACCTTTAAAAACGTACTTAAACGGATTATATTTTTTTACTTGCGAATTAAATTCATCATCAAAAGCAATGTTTTTTTCTGTAACAAAAGAATCTTCTTTCTGATTATTTTGATTTTCAAAAACGTTCCTTGCAACTTCAGTTTGATATAAAATTTCATTTTCGTTTTTTACAAGAATTCTGTTTTGCGTATAAAATTCTCCAATGTAAACAATTTTTTCTCCATTTTTTGTAGGATAAAAAACTCCGCCACTTAAATTTTCGTCCCAAAAGTAAAATTGATTTTTCGACAAAGAAAGTTTTCCAAGTTTTGGCATTTGATTTGGCGTTGTAAAACTAAATAAAAGTTCATCATCACAAAAACTTAAATTTCGAATCACCATTTTTTCGTAAGGAAGTTCATATTCCGCTAAAATATTTCCGTTTAAATCTACAGTTTTTAAAGTCCAAGTAAGCCGATTTTTGTTGATAAATGCAAAATGTCCATTTTGAATATCTGTAAAACAACTTGCAGAATTATTTTCTAAAAGAGGAATTGTCTTAACAAAACTCACATTTTTTATTTTATTTTTTGTGATTTCGATTTTTTGAATATAAATTTCTTTTTGTTGCGAATGAAATTTCAAACTTACAAGATAATAATCATCACCATTTTTTATAATAGAATTTTCTTTAAGTCCACTTTCCGAAATGTAAAAAATACTTTTTTTCTCACAATCATAAATTGCACATTTAACTTTTACAGTTGCATCATTTATGTTGTAATAAGTTAGAGAAATAAATCTTCCGTCTGAAGAAGTTTTTATTTTCTGAATATTTTTCAAATGAAGAACTTTTTTTTGCTTTGAAGAATTTTCTGCTGATGAAAAATAAAGTGTATCGGAATCGGAATCAAAATAATAAAATCCGTTTTGAGTTGCACAAAGTGATTCGTAAAGTGAACCCGCATTATTTTTAGAAGAATATTCGTTTTTAGATGGATTAAAAAAATCATCAGCAATATTTTCGCTAATAGGATTTTTTACATTTTTCGGAATTTCATAATCATGATAAAACTTTTTCCAAGCATCATCTAGTTTTATTCCGTAAACACTTTTAAATGCTCGACTAATAAAAAGAGTTTTTGGATTTACAAGGTTGTACCACATTTGAGCATACTTTTCCATTCCGTAATTTTGTTGAAGCCACAAATTAAATGCTCCGTTAAAATAATAGTATGAACCAACTGGATAAATATCTCTTGAACCTTGAACATCTGCGTAAGACGGAAAAACGCCTTCTATTTTTGCTTGTCGAACAATTTGTTTTGCATAGTCGTTGTTGAGTCGCCCTTCCCCATTTGCACTTTCGCTTGTGAGTGTTGCTCCTTCCGCCCAACCGGAAGTTGTAAGTACACCAACAAGAGAAATTGGCTCACCAAAAATATTTCCTATTACATTCCAAAATCCGTTTTTCATATTGTAAGTAAATGCATGAGTTACTTCGTGGCGAAAAGTTGAAAGCAAATCATCAGAAAAAACTTCAAGACTTTCATCACTTGCGGTATCGTACAAAACAATGTGATTGTAATATCCGTTTGACCAATAAGCATTAAAAACTTCTACTTCCGGCGTTAGAACGATTGGCATTCGACAAGAAGGTTCCATTCCGTAAGAAGTTGCAACTTCTTCATAAATTTTATCTACATTTTTATAAAGTAATTTTGCACTTTCTTTTGAATCTTCTGGATAAATAATATCAAACCATTTTGTTTGAACTGTTTTTAAAGTTCCGGAATTCCATAAAATTCCTGTTTGAGAAAATATAAAAGTTGAAGTAAAAATAAACAAAATTAAAAATAACCTTTTTTTCATATAATCATAATAACAAAAAGTAAAATTTTTTGAAAAGTAAAAAATATAAAAAAATAATACCCCCCCCCGTGTATATGTTTTACAAATAAAAAATATTGTGATATTATCATTTTATAATGAAAAGTGGGTTTAAAGAAAAGTTAGAAACGGATACAAAAGTTATTGAAGAAGCGATAAAACTTCAAATGCCTATTGTTATTACAAGTTATACTTTGCCCAAAAGCATGGAATTTTATATTCGTGAAGTAACTTCGTTATTCTTAAAAGAATGTAGACAAGAACATCTTTTTGAATATTTAAATTTTTGTTTAACAGAACTTCTTACAAATGCAAAAAAAGCCAACACAAAAAGAGTTTATTTTTCAGAAAAAAAATTAGACATAAATAATCCCGAAGATTACAAAAAAGGGATGAAAGATTTTAAAGAAGAAACTCTTACAAATATCGATTATTATTTGGAACTTCAAAAAAAAGCAGGACTTTACATAAAACTTCAACTTCAATTAAGAGCAGATAAAATTCATATAGAAATTAGAAATAACTCACTTCTAACAAAAGAAGAAAACGAAAAAATCCGGGAAAAATTAGCAAGCGTTCAAAAATATACAAGTTTGGAAGATGCGTACGCAAATGTATTAGATCAATCCGAAGGTGCGGGACTTGGAATTATCATCATAATTTTAATGCTGGAAAAAGTTGGACTCGACAAAAATAGTTATCAAGTTTTTATAGACGAAAACGAAACTGTAACAAGTCTTGTCCTTCCTTGCAACGAAAAAATTTTCGGTGGAACAGAAATGCTTTCTTATCAATTTATAAGATTGCAAGAAACAATTCCTTGCTTAAAAGAAAAAATTGATGAAATTCAAAATTATTTTTCAACCAATTCTCTGGAAAAAAACAATAACAATAGAAGAGAATTGTTAAATACAATTGCCGTAGATCCAACTTTATCAATGTTGCTTTTAAAATCTGCAGCAGAAAAAAAATCTTCGGAATTAAATCTGCTCAAAGTTTTTGAAACTTTTTCAAATGAAGAATTAAAAAAAATCTATTCACAAGAAAATCCAGAAATTCATATTATAGAATTAAATTCAGAAATAAAAGAATATTTTATTCATGCAAAAAAAGTTGCTTTTTTTGCTTACAATCTTGCAAAAAATTTTAGAGAAAAACTTTCTCTTTCTCCGGAAGAATTATATTCTTTAGGATTACTAAATTCTTTTGGAATGATAATTTTAAGAACTCAAAACGAAGAACAAAAACAATACGTAAAAGATTTGCTGGGAAATTATGATGTTGCAGAAAAAATTCGAGATGTTTTTTATTCTGGAATAGAAACATCATTTTTGGGAATGATTTATTCTAAAAAAATCGGTTTGCCGGAAGTTGTAACTCAAACTTTAGGTTATTGGAATAATTTTGAAGAATCTAACAAAAAATATTTTTCTGCGATAAAATTCGTATATCTTGCAGAAGTTCTTCAATATTACCAAGAGCAAAAAATATTTTATTTCCAAATTGATAAAGACATTTTAAAAGAATTTAACATCACTTCGGAAAAACATTTTAAATATATTTTAGAACAATTTAATAAAGAGTGAACCAATCCCCTATCTATTAAATCCTTTTAATTCTACTTTTACTACACTAGATAATTTTTTTTCCATTCAGTAGGAGAAAGTCCTGTTTCTTTTTTAAAGGTTTTCATAAAATATTTTACATCGCCAAATCCGGACTTTTCTGCAATTTCATAAACTTTGTAACAATCTTTTAGTAATAAACTACAAGCCTTGTCTATTCTTTTTTTTCGTAAATAATCATTAAAAGACATTCCTGTATGTTCTTTGAATTTTTCGGAAAACCAAGTGTAATTTACAGAAACATAATTTGCGACCATTGCCATATTTATATCTTTTGTAAAATTGTCTTTGATATATTCTAATGCTTCATCAATAAAAGGATATTTCGACGCTTTTTTTTGTATAATTTTATTCAGATAAATCAAATAATCTGAAATACACGCTTTCCAATCATCTAAAACATTAAGTTGCCAGATATTTTTTATCATAATCGCTTTAAGACATAAATATAAATCATTATCACTATAAGTTGGAAATCTTGTAAAAAGATTTGCCATCAATTTGTTATAAACATAATATAATGCAGATGCAGAATATTCTTTATTTTCGTTATCAAAACTCAATAATTTATACAAACTGTCTTGAATATCTTTTACTTCGGAAATATTGATTTTTGCTATAAGTTTTTCGTAAAGAAAATCAATTTCTGAATAATTTGGTTCTTTTTCAAGTTTTGAATAATAATATAATCCACTTTTTTTACACCCATTTTCACAAAAAAAATACGATTGTAACATTGCTTCAAAAGCTTGTTTTTTATACGTTCGTAAAGATGAAATATTGCCGGAACTACTACTGATTCCCACTACATATTCTTTTAAAGATAAATCATTTTCTATTAATGATAAGGATTCTTTTGGAATAACTGCAATTTCAAGTTCTTTTTTACTTTCCAACAAATAATAATCAACTGAATTCAAAACTTGCTGAAAAACATTTTTTGCTTGAGAACCATTTACAGCAACACAATAATAACCATTTTCAAAATTATATTCAGAAATTTTTGTATCACTATCTACACGATTTTCATCAATGATATTTTTTAGAGTTTCTTCATCCATTTTGTGTTCGTTTTCTCTAAAAGATTCGATAGCTTGTTGAACAACCGATATTAATTCTTTTTTATCTAAAGGTTTTAAAATGTAAGAAATTGCACCAAACTGAATTGCTGCTTTTGCAAAAACAAAATCATCATAACCACTAGAAATGATGATAACGGGTTTATTTTCCAATTTGGAAATATTTTTCATCAGTTCTACGCCATCCATAATTGGCATACTAATATCTGTAATTAAAATATTTGGCTGCTCTTTTTTACATAATTCCAATGCTTCTTTTCCATTTTTTGCCTCTATTATTTCAAGAGGGACATCCAATGAATCACGGAGAAGTTTTGCCATTCCTGAACGAATTAGTTTTTCATCATCAGCTATAAGAATACTTATCATTTGTCTATCTTCTTTAAAGGAAAAGGCACACTAATTGTTGTTCCTTCACCAAGTTTTGAATCTATTTTAATTTTATAATCATTTCCATAGAAAACCGTTAATCTTTGTTGGATATTTTTAAGACCAATACTTCCGTGTGTATCTTTTTCATAAGTTGAATCTGCAAGATAATCTTTTATATTCTGCACTTTTTCTTCACTCATTCCTTCACCAAAATCTTGAACACTTAAAATGATGTTTGATTTATCTTCTGAAACTTGTGCTGACACACGCAAAACTGCATCACTTTGAGTTTTTTCTATAGCGTGCACAAATGCATTTTCTATAAGAGGTTGCAACGTCATTTTTGGAATTTCAACATCCAAATATTTGTCTGGAATTTCCACTTGAAGTGAAATTTTATAATCATTTATAACGTTTAAAATATATACATAAGAACGAATATATTCTATTTCTTGTGCAAGCGTAACTCTGTGAATTTTCCACCGCAAGCAATAATGCATCATTTTTCCGAGCACTTGTAGACTTTCTGAAATATCATCTTGCTCTGCCAAAACTGCTTGCATTCTGATTGTTTCCAAAACATTGTATAAAAAATGTGCGTTTATTTGATTTTGCATTGCTTTCATTTCTGTTTCTGCAATCAGTTTCTGTTCCATTTTGATTTGTTCAATTTGGTTAGAAAGTTGTTTTGTCATAGAATTAAAAATCTGTTGAGTTTCTACAACTTCGTCTATTCCGGAAACGGGAATTTGCACAGAAAGTTCACCAACTTTTACTTTTTTCATTCCATCCATTACAGAATAAATTCCGGATAAAAGACGATTTGAAGCAAATTTTACGATAAAATGTAACGCTACAACTAAAAAAATTAGTATTAATAAGAATGTAATTATATATATGGCAAAATTTTTTATAATTTTTTCATTTGTATTTTTGGTGATGAGATACAATTCCATTTCCGGAATATAACTCCAAGAAATAATTTCGTAAGAAGGACGTAATATAATACTCCCTGTTTTTTTTGTACCTCTTCCCGTTATATTTTTAATTATTTTAAGTTCTTTCTCAGTTAAGTGATTTTTATTATTTTCTGTCTTATTTTCATAAATATTAAAATTTTGAGTGTTTTTTATCTGCTGAAAAATATATTGCTTTATATGAGGATTTTGATTTTTATAAACTGTAGGAAAAAAATCTTCCATTTTTGTAGATACTTGAAAATATCCAACTAATCTATGATTTTTTATGATTTCACGAGTGAGACACACTGACTTTTTTTTCAATGCATTTAAATTTCCCAAATAATCAGCTTGATAGTTTAAAGTCCATTTTTGAGGAATTGATTTTAAACGTGAAGATTGCAAAATTACAGGCCATCGTTCTAGAATATTAGAATTATTTGTAAAAATTCTGATGCCGTAAATATCTACTGTAATAACTTGAAGATGTTCAAATAATGTCGTTTTTTCGCTTAAAAGCTTAATCATCTCATCTTCATTATGACTATTTGGATTATTCAAAAAAAGATTAAATTCATCATCGCTAAGAATGATTGATTCTATAGAATTAAATTCTTTTAAAATTCTGTAAACATTTTGAGTATCAAGAGAAATATCTGTAATCGCATTTTCTTCAAGTTTTTGAATTTCTTTTCGTAAACTAAAAAATAAAATGCCTATAATTAATATAGCAAGAGGAATGATTATAATCGAAGTGTAAACTAATACTATTCGCCTTGAAAATGTCATTTTCTTTCTTTCATTTTAATTTCTCAGAAAAGATTTTAAAAAATCTTTTAGAAAGTTTATATTTTATAAAATTAGACTTTGATAGAATATCAAATTTATATAATTTTTACAAAAAGGGTGTCAATAAATGACACCCTCAAACTCAAAAAGAAATTAATGTATTCTTAAAAAGTTACATTCCAAGTTTTTTCTTATTGATATTCATAAGTTTAGTTTGTGCTTCAATTACAGCATCGTAACCATGTGATTTTTTGTAAGCATTGAATTCATCAACAATCTTATCAAATTCTGCATCGCTTTCTGCACGAATTAACTGTGGTAAAACTTTTCCCCATTTACGTTGAATTTCTTCTGCTGCAAGAGCTTCGTCTGAACCAACCGGAAGAGTTAATCCATCATAAGCGGCAAAAGAAGTTACATATGGACGAGTCCAAAGTTGTGGTTGTTCCAAAGAAGGAGAATATTCTGTACCAAATTGTCCTTGCCAAGCAGTATCCATCAACATCCAGTATGTATATTGAACACCAATTTCATTTTCCTGTCTGTTTTTATCTGTTGAATCAATTTCACGAACTTCTGGAGTAAGAGTTGGAACTCCGTTTACCATTGTGTAAGTATCGTTTAAGATACCGAAGTTTGTATCCATCTGACCTTCTTCAGAAATCAAATATGTAAGGAACTGAATTGCACGAGCTTTATCCTTGCAATTTTTTGAAATCATAGTAATTGTCCAACCGGCAATTCCACCACCAGCAAGAGTATGGTTATCACCTTTTGAATTTTTAGGACCTTCAACTGCAATATAGATTGAATTAGGGTCTTTTGCATAAAGTGCATTTTGAGCAGCTTGCATATCCCAGTTTTGATAAAGCATACAGAAATAACGACCTTGTGCAGCTTTTTCTTCAATCTGTGAACGTTTGTCTACGAACATATCTGTAGAAATCAAACCTTTTTCATGTGCTTTACGGAAAGCTTTAAGCCAGCGAAGATATTCTGGATTTTCTGTAAGACCGAGATCAGCATTTTGGAATTTTCCATCAATTTCCGGAGGAAGAGCTAAGAAGTGAGAAAGATAACCTTGTAATTGTGAGCATCCAATTTCTGAGAATTCGTTTGTTCCAAATGGAATAAGAGGTTGTCCACCAATTGTTGGGAACATTTTTTTTGCTTTTTCAAGAGCAGCAACAAATCCCTCTGGAGTTGTCATATCTGGAGAACCAATTGCTTCGTATAAATCTTTACGAACTAAGAATGTTTCATTTGAAGTAAGTTTACCAGCATAATCTTTGTAAGCCTGTGGTGTGAAAGATGCATTTGGATAACCATAAACATGACCATCATCTTGGCGATACCAACCCATTTTGTCATTATCTACAACTTTAAAGAAATATGGATCATAATCTTTTGCCAATTTATCGAGAGGTTCAACTAAACCTGCATCAATCATCATTGGAACCTGACCTTCATACCAACCAAGTGTGATGATGTCAGGAAGAGCATCTCCAGCAATCATTGCATTTAATTTTTCTGCTTCGCTACCAGCTGGAACGATGAAGTTTACATTTACACCAGTTTTTTCTGTGATGTATTTTGAAACTTTTGAGTCGCCCCAGTGACGAGAAAACCATGAAAAGTTGATATACCAGTCGAATGTAATCTGGTTATCCTTATTCATTGTCCATCCAGCTACCTGTTCTGTACCTTTTTTAGTAGCTACCTTCTTGCTCTTCTTCTTTTTTGGTGCTGCAAACACTGAAGTGTAAGTAAGAGCGGCGATTAATCCTAATGCTAGGATTTTTTTTGCTTTAATCATAATGTCCTCCTAATAATAATATGACTAAAAAATTAAAACCGATATTTTTAACCTTTTATAGAACCAACCATAAATCCTTTTACAAAGTATTTCTGTAAGAAAGGATAAACACACATAATTGGGAATGTCGTAACAACCATTGTTGCAAGTCTAACAGAAGTTGAACTAACCTGCTGTGCTGTAAATCCTGCTGGCATTGAAACTACAGATTTTGAAGCAGATGCACTTGCTACAATTCTATAAAGGTATGTTTGAATTGGCTGCAACGCAGCTTTATTAATATACATAACTCCCGTAAAATAATCGTTCCAATGTCCAACTCCATTAAAAAGCGCGATTGTTGCAACGACAGGCATTGAAAGTGGCAAAATAATTCGTGTAAAGATAGTCAAATCGTTACAACCGTCAAGTTTTGCAGACTCTTCAAGTGCTGGCGACATTTCTCTGAAGTAAGTCATAAAGATAATCATGTTGTAGAAATTGAACAAACTTGGAAGAATGTAAACTAGGAAGTTATCATATAAACCTAATCTTTTTAGGATAATAAAAGTAGGAATTAAACCACCACTAAAGAACATTGTGATTGTTCCTAAAATCATATAAACCTTATTACCCATAATATGTTTTTTTGAAAAAGCATATCCAACCATTGCGGTAAAGAAAACACTTGTTACAGTTCCTATTACAGTTCTAAGAATTGTAACCAAAAAAGCACGCATAATTGTTGAATCTTGGAATACAGTTCTATAACTTTCAATACTGAATTTTCTTGGAAACCAATAAATTCCGCCTCGCATGGCATCACTTGAATCATTAAAAGAAATAACGACTGTATACCAAACCGGATACAAACAGATAAAACAAATAAGTACCATTATTACAGTAAGTATAAAATCTCCAACTGTAAATCCGTTTAATTTTCTTCTCATCAAAGACATTTTCATTTCCTCCTAGATTCAACCATTAGAATAACGAAGTATCGTTTAGTTTCTTCGTAATCTGATTAGCAATAAATAACAAGATGAATGCAATTACCGATTTGAATAAACCAATGGCAGAAGCATAAGAATATCTCATACTCTTCATAGCAGTTGTATAAGTGTAAATATCAATTGTATTACTTCTAGGTGCATTTAAAGGATTGTAAAGAACAAATATCTGATCAAAATTTGAACTCATTAAACCGCCAACAGCAAGAATGAACATAATTGTGATTGTTGGTGCAATTGAAGGTAAAGTGATAGTCCAAATCTGTTTCCAACGACTTGCACCATCTACACGAGCAGCTTCATACATTTCCTGGTCAATACTGGAAATTGCTGCCAAATAAATAATAGCTGACCAACCAAGTTCCTTCCATAAATCAGAACCAATAACAATTCCCCAGAAATATTTTGGATAAGCAAGATATGAAATTCCTTCTTTTATTATTCCGGCTTTTTTAAGAAGTTCATTTATAAGACCTGTTTCACCAAGCCAAGTTGTCAAAATACCGCCAAGAACTACCCAAGAAAGAAAGTGAGGCATATAAGAAATTGTTTGAATAACTTTCTTAAATCGTGCATTACGAACTTCATTAAGCAATAAAGCAAAAATAATTGGCAATGGAAAGTTTATACACAATTTTATAATACTAATTCCAAGAGTGTTTGTCATAATATTAACAAACTCTTCATCTTTAAAGAAATTAAGGAAGTGTTGGAATCCACCATGTGCAGCCCATTCAGATTTCAAAAAATCCATACTAAATAAAGATGTTGTAATTCGATAGTTCTTTTTAAATGCAATCAAAATACCATACATTGGAGCATAATTAAAAATTATCATCCAAACGACACCTAAGATTGCCATAAGTTGTAGATATTTTTCTTCTCTTAAACGAACCAAAAAAGGTTTCTTTTTAAGTTGTGTTGTAAGTTCAACAGATTTTTTATCTTTCACTTTGCTACTCCTTAGATTTCACATATTTTTAGGGAAATCACCTGATGTTTTAGAGTATAGTTTTGAATGAATGAGATTGAAAGAACTAAAAATTTCAGAAAGGTGTTTTTTTTTCGGTTTTCTATAAAAAAAAATTGACACTTGTTTATATATTGATTTATTTTATAATTACCACTTTATAGGAGCAATGAATGAAAAAAAACATCACAGGTTCTTTTGTTAAATTAAATAACAAAGATTTTTACAAAATTGAAAATTATGACCAAATGGAAAACTTCTTTATGACAATCACAAGTTCTTCTGATATATGGAACTTTTGCTGGTCACAAGGAGGAATTACTGCAGGACGAATAAACAGTAATTATGCAATTTTCCCATATTATACAGCAGATAAAGTAAGTGATGCTTCTTCTTACACCGGAAATTATACTAGCATTGCAGTACAAAAAGATGGCGATATAGAATATTGGGAACCTTTCTCCTTTTTTTATTTATCTCCATCACAAAAAAAACTTTTAGAAAAAGACCTTATTCACAATATTTACAAAAATTTCAATGGAACAGAAGTTATATTTGAAGAAATTAACACAAAATTAAATCTTGCTTTTAGAACGGGATGGACTTCCAGCGAAAAATATGGTCTTGTTCGCACAAGTTATATCGAAAATCTTTCTGACAAAGAACAAAAAATTTCTATTTTAGACGGATGTCGCAACATTATGCCAGCTTGCACGACATCAACATTCCAAAATGATAATAGCGTTCTTTTAGATGCATATAAAAAAACTGATTTAGAAGAAAAATCAAATATCGCACTTTTTTCACTTTCTTCCGTAATTACAGATAAAGCAGAACCAAGCGAAGCTCTTTACGCCAATACTTGCTGGTTTTCTACAGAAGATAAAATCATTCTTGCGGTAGATGCACCTGTTCAGTTTATCGAAATGAACAAACTTGCTTCTTATGATGATTTTAAGACCGAAAACATCACAAAAGGAAAACGTTCTGCTTGTTACATTTGTAAAAATCTTACTCTCGAGGCAAAAAAATCAGAACTTTGGTATCAAGTTTTTGACACAGCACTTGCAATGCCTCAACTTGAAAAACTCAAAGCCCAAATAAAAGATAGAAAATCTGCCGTAAAAGATTTGGAAAAAGATATTTGTCGTGCAGATGAAATTATGAGTGATTATATAAAATCCGCAGATGGACTTCAAAACACAGCAGATAAAATGGCTTGTCTTCATCATCAACAAAACGTAATGTTCAACATAATGCGCGGAGGAATTTTTGCTGACGATGGAAAAATCAACCTAAAAGATTTTCTTGCATTCATCAATCAAAGAAATATTTCTATGGTGAAAAAAGTTTCAGAATATTTAAAACCATTTGCTTCTAAAGATTTAGTAAATTATGGTGATTTTGCAGAACTCATCAAAAAAACTGATGATGCTCAATTCACAAGACTTTTCCTTGAATATATGCCTTTAACTTTCTCTCGTCGACACGGAGATCCAAGCCGCCCTTGGAATGTCTTCAACATCAAACTTAAAGACAGAGAAGGAAATCCTATCTTAAATTATGAAGGCAACTGGCGTGATATTTTTCAAAACTGGGAAGCATTGGTTTATTCTTATCCGGAATACATCAAAAATATGTGTGCAAAATTCCTTAATGCAATGACAATTGATGGATTTAATCCTTACAAAATTAATCGTCAGGGAATTGATTGGGAAATTCCGGATCCTGTAAATCCTTGGGCTCAAATTGGATATTGGGGCGACCATCAAGTAATTTATTTTGAAAAACTTTTAGAATTCTATGATAAAACAAATAGAAAAGAACTTCTTTCAAACATAAATAAAAAAATCTATACAAGTGCAAACGTTCCTTACAGATTAAAATCTTATGCAGAAATTGCAAAAAATCCTCGAGTTACAATTGATTTTGATAAAGAACTCAGCACAAAACTAAAATCACTGGAATTACAAAAAGGTTCAGATGCGAAATTAATTCAAGCTGCTGATGAAAATCCTTATCTTGTAAGTTTTGCCACAAAAATTCTCCAAATTGTAATTTCAAAAAGTGCAAATTTTGTTCCTGCCGGAGGAATTTGGTTAAATACACAACGTCCCGAATGGAATGATGCAAATAATGCTTTGGCTGGCTACGGACTTTCTGTTGTTACACTGTGTTATTTATATCGTTACATCACAAAACTTATAGATATTTTTGCAAACACAGAAATTAAAAATGTTACAATTCCTAGTGCAGTAAAAAAATGTTTTTGCGATTTATCTTCTCTTTATTCTTCTACTGATATAAAAAAAGCAACGGAAGATGATTCACAAAGAAAAATTTTTGTAGACAAAGCAGGATTTATTTTTGAAAAAGAACGCAATGAACTTTACAAAAATGGATATTGTGATGAAGAAGAAATGTCTTGCTCAGAAATTGCATCTGCACTTCAAATCATCAATCGTCATTTGGAATATACAATTCGCCTAAACAAACGAGAAGATGGACTTTATCATTCTTACAACACTCTAATGATTACAGAAAATGAAATGAAAATTGAATATCTTCAGGAAATGTTGGAAGGTCAAGTTGCGATTCTTTCATCTAACCTTTTATCGCCGGAAGAATCTTTGGAAGTTGTAAAAGCGTTAAGAAACAGCCGAATGTACGAACCTCATCAAAACTCTTATATGCTTTATCCAAATAAAGATTTACCGGCTTTCTATAATAAAAACTGTATTGATTCAAAAGAAGTTGCAGAACTTTCTTCTTTAATCGAAAGAACCGGCAGTTTGTATTTAGAAAAAGATATAAATGGTAATTATCATTTTAACCCAGATTTTAGAAATGCAAACATCATGGAAGATTTTATTAATTCTCAAAAAGAAGATAAAATGCCAACAAATTCTGAAAAACAAGAACTTTTATCACTTTATGAGAAAAAATTCCATCATCAAGCATTTACAGGTCGTTCCGGAACATTTTATGCTTACGAAGGACTTGGAAGTATTTATTGGCATATGTGTTCTAAACTTTTACTTGCTGTTCAAGAAAATATTTTTAAAGCTTATGAACAAAACAATGCAGATTTAGCTCTCAAACTTACAGATGCATATTACGATGTTCGTAAAGGACTTGGTTCAAACAAAACTCCTGATATTTACGGTGCATTCCCTCAAGATCCATATTCTCATACTCCATATTTGCAAGGCGCAAAACAACCGGGAATGACTGGTCAAGTAAAAGAAGAAATTTTGACTCGTTGGGGCGAATTAGGAATTACCATTGAAGACGGAATTGCTTCATTTAATCCAATTTTCCTTCAAAAATCAGAAATTAAGGATGATAACACATTAAGTTTTACTTGGTGTGGAGTTTTAATCACTTATAAATTTACAAAAGGTGTGGAAAACTATATTTCAGTTGGTGTATCAAAACGAAAAGGAACATCACTTACAGAATCTGAAACAAAATCTTTATTCCTACGTCAAGGAAAATTTTCTGAAATTGAAGTTGAATTTGGTTCAGCTTTTGGAATTTAAAATATTAAAAAATTGTATTCTAAAGAAAAATAAAACATTCTTAGAATACAATTTTACAAGTTTTTAGATATTTTAAGACAAAAACGTTTATTTTTAAGAAGGAAATTATGATTAAAATTTACGAAACTTCAAAAGACACAGAGCGTAGATTCACAAAATTAGAAGCAGAAGACAGACTTGCTCACAATTTTCATGGATATTCCGGAACTGTCGTAATTGATAAAAACAAACAGTTTCAAACTTTCAAAGGATTTGGAGGAGCGCTTACAGAATCTGTTGGATATGTACTTTCTACTTTGCCAGAAGAACTTCAAGAATCAATTTTAAAAAGTTATTTTGATGCAAAAAATGGACTTGGTTACACTTTTGCACGAAGTCATATGAATTCTTGCGATTTTTCTTTGGAAAATTGGTCATGTGTTGAACAAAAAGATGAAACTTTGCAATCATTTTCTATGGAAAGAACAAACAAATATATCACACCAACAATTTTAGCTGCAAAAAAACTAACTGATGGAAAATTGAATCTGCTAATTTCACCTTGGTCTGCTCCTGCTTGGATGAAAACAAACGGAGATATGAATCATGGTGGACACGTAAAAAAAGAATATTTGGGCATTTGGGCAGATTTTTATGTTCGATTTTTGCAAGAATTAAAAAAAATGGATATTGAAGTTAAATATTTTTCTATTCAAAATGAACCTTGCGCTGTGCAAACTTGGGATTCATGCGAATATTCTGCAACAGAAGAAGGAGAATTTGCCGTAAAATATTTAAAACCGGCATTAGATAAAGCAGGCTTTTCAACTGTTAAGATTTTAATTTGGGATCACAATCGAGATGCACTAAAAGAGCGAGTTGATGAATCAATGTCTGTTCCCGGAGCAAAAGATGCAATTTCCGGAATTGCATATCATTGGTATCAAGGTGATCAGTTTGATCAAGTAAAATATGTTTCTGAAAACTATCCTGATAAAGATTTAATTTTTACAGAAGGTTGTGTAGAAGGTGGTGCAAGAAACGGAGCTTGGTTTACAGGAGAACGTTACGCTCATAACATCATAAACGATTTAAACAATGGTTGTAATGCATGGATTGATTGGAATATTCTTTTAGATATGAAAGGAGGTCCAAATCATGTTGGAAATTATTGCGATGCTCCGGTTCTTGCCGACGCTGACGCAAAAAAAGTTTACTATCAGAGCAGTTTCTACTACATCGGGCATTTTAGTAAATTTATAAAACCAGGTGCAATCAGACTTTCTTGCACTCATGACAATGGTTGGATTCCGGCTTCAATTTCCGGTCGTGGTGAAAATTTGCTAGAAAGTGTTGCTTTTAAAAATCCAGATGGAACAATTGCTTTTGTTATCACAAACCGTACAGAAGCAGATTTAAATTTTCACTTCAAATTTGCTGATGAAGAAAAAGCAACTATTTATTGCATTCCACCTCGTTCCATCCAAACTTATTTATTTTCATAAATTGTAATTTACACCTTTATCAAGATTGTTTGTTTTTTTAGAGCGATTTTTTTAATAACATTCGACTTGATAAAGGTTTTTTTTACAATTTAAATCAATTTAAACATAAAATATAAAAAAATACAATTGGAAAAATCACCGGAAAAATCAATTTTAAAGAGATTCAATCCACTTTTGCATTAAAATTCCAAAAGCAACTCCAACATTTAAAGAAGCTTTTAAGCCTTTCATTGGAATAGAAACTCTTCCATAAGTTGCACGTTCTAACGCCTGTGGACTAATTCCAAGTTCTTCAGAACCAATAATACAAATCCCTTTTTTCGGAAATACAAAATCATTTATATCAGTTCCACCGGTTTCAAGTGCAAACACAGGAATATCATTTGGCAATTCTTCTAAAGAACAACGCGTGTATCCTAACGTTTCAATGCATCCCATTCCGCTACGAATTGCTCTTTGCTGAGTTGGCTCTGTACAAAAAGGAGAAATATAAACTTTTTCCGCTCCCATCGCTTCTGAAGTTCTAAAAATAGAACCTAAATTAAACGGAGAACGAATATCTTCTGCATAAACACAAACTCCGGGAAAAAAATCTCTTTTACGAACCACTCCATTTTCATCAAGCGGATTAGAATGAGGAGCAATCACTAAATCCCACTCGGCAGGAAAAGTTCCGATTATTGACAAAAGCATATTTCTTGCCGTGTTACAAAGTCTAAGTTCATCAAAAGGCTCTGCTTTTAACAATTCTTCAAGTTGATTTTTTTGCTCATTGGAAATTTTTGGATCTTTCAAAAGCACTTTTGTGATTTGTTTTGTATATTCCTCGCGCGGTAAATCCTTAAAAGAATATTCAGTTCCTTTTTCCGCGATTCCTAAAATATCACGCTCAAGAGCACCAAAAGTTAAAGCAAGTTTTCTGCGTTTTTGTCCGCCTTCTAAATGAAAAAGATTTCCAGGTTCAATCATAATTAATACGCAATTTTTATAAAATCAAATAAATCATCACCATTCATACTTCGCGGAAAACTGTAAACTAAATCAGTTTTATTTATGTCTTCAATCGCGAGAGAAAGTTGCTCAATTGTAAGTTTTAAATCTTTCAGTCGCGTCGGAAGATTTGCCATCGCAATTTTTTGGCGAACATATTCCACCAAAGATTTTACAGCTTCATCTTCATCAGCTTCTTCAGAACAAGTTTTCAAAATATGAGCAATTTTTTCTAAAGATGCAGCTTTGTATTTTGCAGTATCTTCTATCATATACGGCAATAAAATTGAAGAAATCAAAGATTTGTTAATTTTATAGCGCGAATAAATTGCAAGCGAAAGTAAAGAATTCATTCCTAACGCGGAAGAAGATGTCGCAAGAGAAATCATACATCCGGCTTCTGCTAAAAGGACTTCTTGCGGAGTTGTAATTTCCAACGAAGGAGAACCATCTAACGCATAAGAAACAAGTTGCAAACCTTTTTCAACAAAAGTGTCACTAAAAAAGTTTGATTTTTGCGAAAGATACGCTTCTACCGCCATTCCAATCAATTCAATCGACATAGTTGCTTTTTGATTTTCAGTCAGCGAAAGTGTAAGATTTGGATCTATCAGTAAAAGTTTGCAAATAGAATTTTGAACTTTTAAAAATCTCAACTGATTATTTCTCGCATCAATAATAGGAATTTCGCTAGAAAAAACAAACGGCGTACGATACGTTGTAGGCACACAAAAACAAGGCAAAGGACTCGTATTCGGCAAAGCTCCATCAACAAAAGAATAAAAAGAATGAATTTCGTTGTAAAAAGCCGCAACTGCACGCCCAATATTCAATGCTTTTTCGCCACCGCAAGCAATAATTCCGTGTACATGACCTTCTTTTGCAAGCGACAACGCTCGCTCAATAGTTTTAGAAGAAGAACCTTCCGACAATTCAGAAAAAACAAAACAGTCAATTTTTCGGTCCGAAAGCGATTGCAAAATTTTATCAGAATTTTTTGCCTCAGCTAAAATTGGATCCATAATCACCATAAATCTTGAGCCCCATTCCGAAACTTGATTTCCAAGCCGACTTACAGTGTAAGGTCCCAACACGATATTTGGATTTATTCTCAAAATAAAATCTGACATTTTTGTTCCCTTTTCATTTTAATTTGGGCGGTCCACGCACTTCGTTTGTGTCGCTATGTCCGCCCTTCCGCTTTCGCTACATTCTAAAACAGAAACCTTGGGAGATGACGCGTCTCGCGTCATAATCTTCTCAACACTGTTTTAGAACTGCGTCGCCTGACTGCCATTTGGCAGAACAGGCGAGCAGGGGCTCCCAGCGCTACCGCAATTTTTGTAAAAAAAAAGACGGAATTTAAATAAATTCCGTCTTTCTGAAGTCTAACAATTACAACAAAAATAATTAAAGACCAATAGCAGACAAGAATTTATCTGCAGCAGAATATATAGTCGCTTCGCTCAAGTATGAAGGATCCTTTATTTTTTCTTTAATTTCTGCAATTTTGTCAGTACGAACATCAGGAGTTGACTCTGCTACTTTATCCATATAGTAGATTTCAGCCATTTCTTTCGCTTCTTTAGACACAGAAATTGAATCAGATGAATCTTTTACTTTTGCTGTGTTCTCAACCTTACGAAGATTTTGAGTGTTGTTTACCTGAGATACATTGTTTACACCATTTATCATCATAACATCCTTCCCTCTACCCTTTAATTATCGGTAAGTTCTTCAGAATTCTTAATATTTTTTACACCAGAAATAAAAACTGCAAACTCACCTTTTATAGTTTGTCTCGAAGAATAATCATCATACAACTGTTTTGCTGTTCCGCTCGTAATTTCTTCGTGCAGTTTTGTCAATTCACGCCCCACAACAATGCGACGCTCACTTTCAATATCGGAAATATCCGAAAGAAGTTTAGTAATTCTAAACGGACTTTCGTAAATCACAATTGCATTTCCAGTTGCCATCAATTCTTTAAGTCTTGAACGTCTTTTTCCCGGTTTAGGAGACAAAAAACCTTCAAAAACCAAAGTCTTTCCACCGGTTCCGGCAACACTCACCAAAGTTGCAAAAGCCGCTGGCCCCGGAATTGGGACAACATTAAAACCGGCATTTCTTACAATGTCAACTAAAACTGCTCCGGGATCACTAACACCTGGAGTTCCGGCATCACTTGCATAAGCGACATCGTGACCTTCTTGCAAAAGGTTGACAATTTTTTCGCCAACAAATTTTTCGTTTTGGGCTCTACAAGAAATCAAAGGCTTTTTAATTTCAAAATGATTTAAAAGTTGCAAAGTATGGCGAGTATCTTCCGCTGCGATATAATCAACTTTTTTTAAAGTTTCTATCGCACGAAAAGTTATATCACCAAGATTTCCAATAGGAGTTCCAACAACATACAATTCAGCCACAACAAATATTATATGAAAATTTATAAAAAAAGTAAAACAAAAAAATTAGAATAAACGTAATTAAAAAATCAAAAAAACACTTTTAAAATTCTCAAAACATGTGTAAAATTCACCTTGTTGCAGAAGTGCTAAAAAAAATCAATCGGAAGTTGATACTTCCTTCTTGATTTTTTTTATAGGTGTAATATAAAAACTGCCAAAATGCTGTCAGTTTTTATGGGAGATTTTATGGCAAAAATTGCGTTTTATGACACACGTTCTTACGATAAAGAATCTTTTTTGAAGGAAAACGAAAAACATCAGTTTGAAATCGAATATTATGAATTTAGACTTAGCGAAAAAACTGCTTTTACGGCGAAAGGTTTTGATGCGGTTTGTGTTTTTGTAAACGATGTTGTAAATGCAGATGTAATTTCAACTCTTAAATCTTGCGGCGTAAAAATGATTTTGCTGCGTTGTGCCGGTTTTAATAATGTTGATTTAGATGCTGCTCAAAAAAATGGAATAAAAGTTGCTCGTGTTCCGGCGTATTCTCCACATGCGGTTGCTGAACATGCAGTTGCACTTTTGATGGCTTTAACTCGCCACATTCCGCAATCTTACATCAGAACAAAAACTGCAAATTTTAATCTTGAAGGTTTAACCGGTCGCGATTTGTACGGACTTACTGCAGGAGTTTTTGGAACTGGAAAAATTGGTCGCGTTATGGCAGAAATTCTAAAAGGTTTTGGAATGAAAATCATCTGCTACGATCCTTTTCCGAATAATGACTGGGCAGAAAAAAACGGATTTACCTACGTTGATGTTGAAACAATTTTTAAAACAAGTGATGTTTTAACATTCCATTGTCCACTTACAGAACAAACTCGCCACATTGTAAATCACGACACAACAAAAATGATGAAAAGAGATGCTGTAATTATCAATACAGGTCGAGGAGCATTGATTGACACAAAGGCACTTGTTCACGCATTAAAGCACAAATATATTGGAGGAGCGGCACTCGACGTTTACGAAGAGGAAAGTCAGTTTTTCTTTAAAGATTTGTCAGCCGAAGTCTTAACAGATGATGTTCTTGCTCGACTTTTAACTTTCCCAAATGTGATTATTACAGGACACCAAGCGTTCTTAACTTCTACCGCACTTGCAAATATAGCTCAGGTAACGCTGGATAATTTTAAGGATTTTCTTGACGGAAAAGAACTTGTAAACGAAGTAAAAAAATAAAAACACTTCAAAAAGCCTTAAAATATCGGGCTTCTAACAAGTTTAGAATTGGCGGTCATTGAGCCTGTCGAAACGACTTTGCAACTATAATAGTATTTTCGATAAACTCAATCACCACATTTCATTTTCTTTGTCACCCTTATCCAATAATGATATTTTTTAGGTTGAAATGTCAAAAAGAGTCAGAGGTGATTTATGAAAAAAATTCATTATTGTTTTATTTTTCTGATTTTTATTTTTATTTCATGCGAAACTTCACCATTCAAAGTTCAAACTGAGTTTGAAGATTATGATAAATTTTGCACAAATATGAAAAATTGGATTGAACCTAAAAATTATTCATTTACTTATAATTATAGTTTTGGTGATTCTGTCGTACTTGCACCGATAACTGTAACAATTTCTGATGGTGTTGCTACTGTCGATTATGGAGAAAATGTACAAACTGAACTTGAAAATTATACATTCAAAACTATCATCGAAATTTATGAATATTTTGATAAACGCTATAAATATGAATCTGAAAATAATACAAATTACGAAATAAATTATAGTGTAAAATATGAATCAACTGGAAAATATGGAACTTATCCTAAACTTTTAGATGAAAATATGGTTGATGTTGAACATTACGATGGGAACGGATTCGGCGGAACTTATATAAAAATTTCTGATTTTAAGGTAAATGAATAAAATAAAATATAAATTCATCACATTTCTTTTAATTATGAGTGCTGGGACTAATATGAATGCTTTGTCTTATAAAACTGGAAATCCAAATATAATATTTAGCGATTTTCCGGATATTGACGTTATTCGTGTAGAAGATACTTACTATATGGTAAGTACAACTATGTATTTTATGCCAGGATGTGTGATTCTTCGTTCATACAATCTTTTAGATTGGGAATTTTGCTCTTATGTCTATGATGAACTTGAATTTACAGATGGACAAACATTAAAAAACAACAAAGGCATTTACGGAAAAGGTATGTGGGCTGCAAGTTTGCGGTATCACGATGGACTTTTTTACGTTTCTTTTGTAAGTAACGATACAGGAAAATCATATCTTTATACTTCTAAAAAAATTACAGGACCTTGGAAAAAATCAACAATTCAAGGTTTTTATCACGATATGTCACTTTTCTTTGATGATGATGGAAAAACTTATATTGTAAGTGGAAATACGAATATTCGGATTGTCGAAATGGAAAATGATTTAAGTGCTCCCAAAAAAGGAGGTCTTGATAAAATCATAATTTCTGATGATAAAGAAAAAGTAGGACTCGGTTATGAAGGAAGTCATTTTTATAAAATCAACGGCAAATATTACAATTTTATGATTCATTCTCCAAAGGGAAAAATGCGTACCGAAGCATGTTATGTTTCTGATAAAATTGAAGGTCCGTACACTGGAGGAGATGTCTTTTGTGCAGATTATAACAATTGGCATAGCGGTGTTGCTCAAGGCGGAATTGTTCAACAAAATGATGGAAAATGGTTTGGAATTCTTTTCCAAGACCATGGAGCTTTAGGGCGTATTCCTATTTTAGTTCCTATTGAATGGAAAGATGATTTTCCGATTTTTGGAGTTGATGATAAAGTCCCTTCTCAAGTAACTGTTTTGGATAACAAACCAAACTATGAATATGAACCTTTATATGCCTCAGATTTTTGCGATTCCAATGGAAATCTAAAAAGTTGTTGGCAATGGAATCACATTCACAATCCACTTTTAGCAAATGTTAATGATAACAAACTTTCAATAAAAACTGATAAAACTGTTTTGAATGTAACACAAGCGTCGAATACTCTGACACAAAGAACTTTTACGCAAAGTTGTACAGGTTCAGTTACTGTTGATGCATCTAATATAAACGATGGTGATTTTGCAGGGCTTTGTGCATTGGAAGGTCAATACGCTTTTATTGCAGTAACTAAAGAAAAACGAAAATATAAACTTGTCCTTGCTTATCATAAATTAGACCATCCCGCTTGGACTATGAATATTTTTGATAATCAGAAAGCTGAAATTCTTAATGAGATTACACTTCCTTCTAAAAAAGTAAGATTACAATTAAAATTTACACTTAATCGGGGGACTGAAAAAGTTCAAGCATACTATTTTGATGAAAAGAAAAATGCATTTGTACCTTTGGGCCAACCATGTGCATTAATGTATTCGTTAGACCATTTTACTGGCGTGCGTTTTGCAATGTTTAACTTTTCGACAGTAAAATCTGGTGGAACAGCAATATTTTCCAATTTTAAGTATGAATTCTAAGAGGTAAAAAAAATAAAACTCCATAAATTTTTGTATATTGCATTTTTTGTGAATTTTGCTTTTTACGTTCCAAAATTATCTGCACAAACTTCAAATGTAATAAAAACTTCAGACTCTTTTCAAAGTAGTGATATAAAACATAATCCTTGGGAATTGATAATTTATAGGCCAGAAAATTCATCAAATCTTAATGAAATTCGTTGTTGGCTTAAAATTAAAGATGATGAAGGAAATGATGTGCTTGGAACAAAAGTAACTGCAACTTATGAATGGGTTTCAATTCCAAACGTCATAAATTATTATAAAAAATCATATTATTTAAGTGGTGGTATGGCTGCTCATTTACAACTAAAACCAGGAAAATATAAAATTTCGGTTTATACTCCGGAAAGTGAACTCATTTATTTTTCCGGAAATGCAAAATCAGAATGGAAAAGCAATGTTTTTGAATATGATACAGAAAATCCAACTAAAGTAATTTTTGTTGTTCCAACAGCTGACGAAAACGGTTTTTATAATGGAGAATGGTTCATAGATTATAAAGCACCAAAATGGTTTAAATTTACAAAACCTATCACAAACCAATAATTAATCTGTGCTTAAAAAAATCTGCAGAAATTTTTGTTTCATTAGGGGTCTGTCCCTTATGCTTGTTAAAAATACATTGCAAAATTTAAACTTACCTAGTACGCACCCTAATTTTACTTCGTAAAATTAGCATAAAATGCCTCTTCGGCTTGCGTTTCTTTTTGCACATATGAAAGATTTGAATCTCTTTGTTCTTCAAATCTTATTTTTTTACACA
>CAZIQK010000004.1:0-64668 GCA_964541735.1 uncultured Treponema sp. | reverse complement strand
TCAAATCTTATTTTTTTACACAGTATTGAAACGCTCCGACACGGCTCGCGTTTCTCAATGCACATATGAAAGATTTGAATCTCTTTGTTCTTCAAATCTTATTTTTTTACACAGTATTGAAACGCTCCGACACGGCTCGCGTTTCTTTATGCACATATTGTTTCTTATAAAAAAAAGCACTATTATAGTAAAAATATATCAAAATTGATTAGAACGAGGAAATTATTATGGAAGAAAAAGAAGTTCGTGTTCGTTATGCTCCTAGTCCGACAGGAATGCAACACATTGGAGGAGTTAGGACTGCACTTTTTAATTATCTTTTTGCACGTTCAAAATGCGGAAAATTTATTTTACGTTTGGAAGACACAGATCGTACTCGTTATGATGAAAAATATGTAAAAAATCTTTATGATACGATGGCTTGGCTTGGTCTTGATTGGGACGAAGGTGGCGATAAAGGCGGTGATTTTGGACCTTATGTGCAAAGTGAACGTTTTGAACTTTATAAGAAATATGCAGAAGAATTAGTTCAAAAAGGCGAAGCGTACTACTGTTTTTGCGATGCAGAACGCCTTGAACGAATCCGAAAAATTCAAACAGAAAATAAAATGGCTCCTGGTTACGACAGAAATTGTCGTCATCTTACGCCGGAAGAAGTAAAAGAAAATCTTGAAGCTGGCAAACCTCACGTAATTCGGTTGAAAGTTCCAATGGAAGGAACTACAAAATTTCATGATGATATTTTGGGTGATATTGAATGGAAAAACGAAGATATTTCGCCGGATCCGGTTTTGCTAAAAAGCGATGGATTTCCAACTTATCATCTTGCAAATATTGTTGATGACCATTTTATGAAAATCACACACGTAATGCGTGCTCAAGAGTGGATTCCTTCAACTCCTCTTCATGTTCAAATGTACAAAGCGTTCTGTTGGGAGCATCCGGAATTCTGTCATCTTCCAATGGTAAATGGTTCTGACGGAAAAAAACTTTCTAAACGTCACGGTTCTACTTCGGTAAACGAATTCCGTGCTCGTGGTTATCTTCCACAAGCTATTGTAAATTACGTTGCAATGCTCGGCTGTTCTTACGAAGAAGGAAAAGAATTTTATACTTTGGAAGAACTTGCTAAAGATTTCAATATTGAACATTTGAACAAAGCTCCTGCAGTTTTTGATTATAAAAAACTTGAATATTACAACGCAAACTACATCCGCATGCTTTCTACAGAAGAATTGTACAAATGGACTTTGCCTTTTATAACAGGAACCGGTGATGCTACGCTAGAAATAAATCCAGAAAATCCTCAACCAAAACCAAATGTTGGCCCAGAATTTTCCGGAGTTGCACTTGGTGATGACGGCGAGCCTTATTGTGTTGATAAATCTATGAATATGAGTTCTAGTGATGTAAAAAAGACTTTACTCGGACTTATGCCACTTATCCAAGAACGATTAAAATTTTTGACAGAAGCCGCAGAAATGGTTCATTTTATGTTTACAGAACCAGACGTTCCTCCGGTTGAACAAATTGTACCAAAACGACTCGATGTAGAAAAAACAAAACAAGTTCTTGAAGAATCAAAAGATTTTATTCACCAATGTTTTGTTTTAGACCACGAAGGAGCCGAAAATCTTGCAAAAGAAAAAGCAGAAAAACTCGGAATAAAACTCGGCGACTTTATGATGCCAATCAGAATGGCAGTAACAGGAAGTAGAGTCAGTCCTCCGTTAATTGGTTCTATCATTGTTTTAGGAGAGAGCCGAGCAATTGCAAGAATTGAAAAAACGATTTCAGCATTATAAAAAAGAGATGGCTTATGGAATATACAATAAAATCTTTTACAATGGAAAGATTAAAAATCAGAAAAGAAAATCCTGTTCGAGCAAATGTTATTCTTATGCTTGC
Source organism: uncultured Treponema sp. (assembly GCA_964541735.1). Lineage (GTDB taxonomy): Bacteria > Spirochaetota > Spirochaetia > Treponematales > Treponemataceae > Treponema_D. The sequence goes on along the minus strand of CAZIQK010000004.1, from coordinate 62,760 downwards.
TGATGCAGTAAAAACAGTAACAATAGAAGAACGTCGTCCGGAAACTGAAGCCGATTTCAAAAAAGCAGCATTAAAAATGTACCAAGAAACTCAAAATACAATTTCTGAGTACAAAAAAGGCGGAGCAAATGCATCGGAGTTGGAAGAAGAACTGAAGATTATCGAAGAATTTCTTCCAAAAATGCTCAGTAATGAAGAAATGGAAATTGCTACAAAAAAAATCATCGACTCTCTTCCGGAAAATGAACGAGTTTTAAAAAACATAATGCCAAAACTCAAAGAAATTGAAGGCTTCGATATGAAGCAAGCAAAATCAATCGTAGAAAAAATTCTTCAAGCATAATCGGGCGTTACCTTACAAAATAAGCAAATGCTAAAAAAACTGCATTCGCAATTTTTTTTGACGCATTTTCTATTTTGTAAGGTCGTTATGTCCACCCTTCGCTACCGCTCATTCCGAAATTGCTTGTCGCTTTCACTCAAGCAATTTCGGAACTACGGGGTTCCCAGCACTAACGCATTAGAAAGCAGAATCTTCCTCAAATAAATCACACAAAACTTAAAAAAACTATAAAATAGAATTTTTACAAAAAGGATTCTACTTAAACAGAAGTTTCATCTGCAAACAATACATCATTTTCTAAAAAACTGTAATAATTTTCGCAATCAATAATAATGTGATCCAAGATTGGAATTCCAATAATTTTTGCAGCTTGAACCAAAACAAAAGTTGTATCTATATCGTCTTGCGACGGATTACAGTTTCCTGACGGATGATTATGACACAAGATGATTGCCGCAGCGTTTTCTTTTATTGCTTCAGAAAAAACTTCTCGTGGATGCACCAACGATTTATTTAAAGTTCCTACCGAAGTTACATGAATTTGAATAATTTCATGACCACCATTTAGCGTGATTACAAGAAAATGCTCGCGCGGATTGACTGAATAATTTCTTACAAAAGGAATTACATCTTTTGGAGAATTTATTGGTGCTTTTAAATGCTTACTCCGACGTTTACCCAATTCCAAAGCCGCAACAATTGCAAGAGATTTTCCTTTTCCAACGCCTTTTAATTTTTGCAATGCTTTTACAAGTTCACAAGAATTTGTATCATCCATTGTTTCTGCAATTTTATCAGCCATAACTTGAATTGGAAATTCTTTTGTTCCAGTTCCCAAAATCAACGCAATAAGTTCATTGTCAAACAACGTTTCAATTCCGCGACAAAGAGCTTTTTCCCGAACATCAGGTTTATTTGAATCTATAACATATTTCATCATATATAATATTTACAAAATCTTACAATTTCGGAATTAATTTAAAAAAAAAGTTTAAATAAAGTGATTTTTTTTTTATCCGACAATTTAGTATGCGTAAATTTTTGAAAAAATTCAGTTTTTTGTTGGCAATTTTTTTATTTTTTTCATGCCAAAGTTCAAATCACAAAACAGAAAAAATTTTGATTTCCAGAAATCTTTTAGATGAAGGAAAACTTTCTCCCTCACAATTATGCAATTTTTTTATGTCGCAAAATCCATCTTGTAACGAAGGTTTTATTGAACTTTTAGCTCATTTTTATTACGACGAAGCAGCTGAAGAAGGCATAAATTCTGATGTAGCTTTTGCTCAAATGTGTTTAGAAACCGGTTATCTTACTTTTGGAAATTTAGTTCAACCGGAATGGAATAATTTTTGTGGGCTTGGTGCAATGGATAAAAATCATCCCGGCGAAAAATTTGAAACTCCGCTTTTAGGAGTTCGAGCTCATATTCAGCATCTTCAGGCATACGCAACAACAGAAGATGTAAAATTAAATAACCCACTTGTAGATCCTCGCTACTCTTGGGTTCACAAAACAAAATTTGTAGAAAATATAAATGGTTTGGCAGGAACTTGGGCAACCGATAAAAATTACGCTGTAAAATTAGACAATATACTTAAAAAAATGGAAAATCTTTAATTCACTAGGGGACAGACCCCTAGTAAAAAATTCACAATTCCTAATTCTTTATCGTGCTTCCAATATAATTTTTGTCATTTAATATTGCTTCGATATTTTTTATATTTTTTCCGCTGGCACAAATTACAGTCAAATCTAATTCTTGTGCTTTTTTTGATGCAATCGGATCAAAAGGACAATTTTTTCCCGGAATCCATTCATCACCGACAATTTTTCTAAAATCTGCCCAAGAAATTGTGTCGATTGGTTTTGCATCTGGATTTTTTTTAGGATCGTCTGTATAAACTTTTTCGATGTTGGAAAGATTTACAACTGTTTTAGCATTGAATTTTTCTGCCAAATAAACTGCATCAGTATCAGTGGAAAATCCAGGTTTCCAACCAGAAGCAACTAAAACTTGTCCATCAAATTGCATATTTTCAATAGTAGGATTGTAAACAACATCATTTTTACAATAAGAACCAAAACTTGCTTTTAAAAGTTGTGCATTAATTCTTGTTGCCATAATTCCAATCCAATCAGCAGAGTTTGAATCAAAATTTGAGTTTGTTTTTTCGCAAACTTCTTTATAAGCATTTTGATAAACTCTAGCAGGAGCACCTCCACCAGCAACTAAAATCAATCGATTTTCATTACTTTCATCTAGCCATTTTTTGCACATTAAAACAAATTGTTCCAAAAAATCTGTATCTGGATTATTTGGAACAATAATCGAACCACCAACACTTAAAACTTTTGTCGCCATATTTTTACCTCTAAAATTTTAATAAATTCCTTTTATTATAGGAACACTCCAAAAAGAACTATATTTTGTTATATTTGGAGAAGATTCTTCCCAAATTCCTTGCAATGCAAAACTTCTCGGTTGCTGAACAATTTTATTTTCATCACTGAGCGGTTTTAAATCATTCCAACCACGAGAAAATGCTATGTGATGAGAATCCATATTTCCAAAATAAAAATTTCTCTCATCTATCGGCTCATTTTCTGACCATTTTTTATATTCCAATCCTGCACCAAGCGAAACATCAACAGGAATCCACCCTAAACTGGAAATATAAAATTCGCACCACCAATGAGATTGAGTCGTTCTATCTTGCGAAACCAGAATTCCACCATCTGTTAAACAAGGAACCCCAGCCGCTCGTAATAAAGCCGTATAAATTATCGCAAAATCATAAGCATCACCACGTTTATTTTTTAATAAATCAAGCGGATTTGCATCATTTTTCCGATTTTTTTCCAAAATCTTAAAATTATCGCACATATATTCATAAATTAATTTTGCTTTTAAATACGGATTTTTTTCGTTTCCAACAATTTCTGTACAAAGCGAAACAACTTTTTCGTCGGTAGAAGGAATCAAATCATCGCTTTCTAAAGCTGAATCAACAAACCTAAAATTGCCTTTTTTGTACGAAGAAATTTTATTTGCAGTGATTTTCGTTTCAATTTCGTAAACCGGAATTACAAAAGTTTGGCTAAAAACAGTTTTTGGAAGATAATTTCTGTTTTTTGAAATTTGATGAATAATATCATTTTTATAATTTGTCAAAACCGGAGATGGAATAACTTCTGTAATTTGTAAGTTTGGTTGAGAAGATGATTCTATAGGAATTGGACAACGCAACGTGATTGTAGAAACATCATTCGTATAAATATCAGCAATATCCGCAGTATAATTTATAAGATAAATTTTTCGATTTTTGTAAACTTTTTTTGCAGGACTTGTAATTTCGTACTTAAATGGTTCAGATTTTTCGTTTCCTTTATCAATTAAAACAACTCCGGAACTTGCTCCATCAGGAATTCTTACACGAATTTCGGAATCGCTCCACAATTCATAAGCATTTTCAAAATCACTTGCTTTTATTAAATTCTCTGTATACATATTTGAAGTTACAACAGATTCAGAATCAGCAATCTTATTATCATAATCTATCGTAAACAAAACATTAGAATTTTCTCGCAAATCGCCAAAATTACTTCCGGAAATCACAAGTAAATCACCGACAAAATGTTTTTGTGTTCCCAGCGAAAGAATTACAGGTTTTGTAGATTGAGCGACAACCGGAACAAGAACCGGAATATCAACTTTATTAGAAAATAATGATGGTTTTGAACGATATTTTCTTGTTCCGACAACGACAAGTCCATCCTGAATATTTGCAGGTAAAATCAACTTTATTTTTGAATCTTCCCAAGAAATATATGCACTCGAAGTTAATTTTACGCCGGAAAATTCAACATAACTTATATCTCGCTCATCACCAAAATTTTTTCCTGAAATTACAATCACATCGCCAGGTTCCCCAACAGGCGGATTGATTGACTCAATTTCCGGAATTTTTTTAGTTTTAGAACCAATCAAAATCGTAGAAACAATAATCAGAGAAATAATAAAAATAGCAATTAAACTCCGCACGAGCGGATATCGTCTAAAATAATAACTTATATTTTTTGTAGAATTCACCTATTTTCTGCCTGAAACGACATCCATAGGAACATTAACTTCAGTTGTAACAGGAACTGAATCAATACCGGGAAGCGTTATTTTTATAGAAATTGAATCAAGTTCTGGACGAAGCAATTCTACATCATTATCAGGAATTATTGTTAACTGATTTTGATTTTGCGAATTTCCAGATGAATTTACATTTGTAACAAAACCTTGCGATTTTTTTTGAGAATTAAATCTTACCGCAAGGTTATCTGCATGAGATGCTCGACTCGGCAGCAAAACTATATTTGAGTTAATGTCTGGCGTTACGGAAGCAACCGCTGCAGGATTTTGAGTTTTTGTTGCAGTTCTAAGAGGTAAAATAAGAGCAAAAATAGCAACGGCCGCAGCTGCACAAGCGACATATCCAATATTTCTAAAAATAGGTTTATTTTCAGAGGATGATTTTCTTCTAGTATTTTTGCTAAAACTCATTTTTGTGAGCAAACGAGCATAACTTTCATTTAGATAATTTTTATCTGGCATAATTTGTTTTGAATCAGCATGGAATAACTCGTGAATTTTGCGAATTTTTTCTAATTCAGATTGACATTTTTTACATGTTTTTAAATGTTCTTCGTATTCCGCCTTGTAAATTTCAGGCAGTTCGTTATCCAAATACAAGGAATGAATATCTTTATTCGGGCAAAAAGACATTTTCTTCTCCTATAAGTTTAACAAGCTGTTCCCTTGCTCTAAAAATCCTAACTTTTACATTTCCTTCTGTAATTCCTAAAACTTTTCCAATTTCCTTATAATTCAAATCACCATATTCACGCAACATTAGGACATCTTGCAAATTTTTAGGAAGTTTTTTTAGAGCTTCCCTAGCTTTTTTAATAGAGTCTTGCTTCAGAATATCAATTTCACCGGATTCGGACTTCCGATGCTCTTCGTACAAAACTTTTTCGTAAGCTTTGCGTTCCCGTTCTTTTCGTTTGATGTAATTCAAAGATGCATTTTTTACAACACGAATCAGCCAATATTTAGCATCATTCAAAGAAGGAAACACTATTTCCTTTTCGTTTGCTTTAATTAAAGAATCATGAGCCATATCTTCAGCTACTTCTTCATCATTCACAATTCTGAATGATATTTTAAAAAGCATCTGCATACATTCATCATAAATCTTTTTAAAGTCAGTAGGATTTCCTGCGTTTAGCGAAACATTTTGCACAATTTGACTTTCTTCCACTTTATTATAAAACATCGTCAATTCCTAAAAGTTACTCATTTAAAAAAAATCTTCTAACTTCTGTGCCATGTCGGACCATTCGGAGTATCAATTAAAACAATTCCCCTTGCAGTAAGTTGATTTCGAATTTCATCCGCCTTTGCAAAATCTTTTGCTTTTTTTGCAGCAATTCTTTGAGCAATCAAATCTTCAATTTCTTTTGCTTCTGGATCATCACTATGGTCATTTATATTTTGTGCAGATGTTTTGTTGTTTTCGTCCACAATTTTAAATGCATTTTCAATCACGCTTAAACTCAAAACTTTATCCATTTTAAAAATTGCAGATAACGCTTGAGATGCAGTTGAACCATTTTTAGCATTTGATTCTTTTTGCATTGCAGCCAGTGCAACTGGAGTTGCTAAATCATTTTCCAATCCTTCTTGGAATTTTTTGAGATTTTCCGAATTTGATTCAATATTTTCTAAACAATTTGCAAAATTTTCTTTTGTTAAGTTCAGATTTTCTTCAGAATTTGCTTTTTCTATCAATTTTGCAATACGCTGATTCAACGCTGCTCTTGAATTTTTTGCAGAATCCATTGCGTCCCAAGAAAAATAAATTTGTTTTCGATAATGTCCGCCAAGCAAGAAATATCTGTAATCTAAAGCAGAAAATCCTTTGTCTTTTAAAGTTTGAAGTCGTAAAAAGTTGCCTTTTGATTTAGACATTTTATTTCCGCCTTCAATTACCAAAAATTCGTTGTGAAGCCAATATTTTACCCAAGGACCTTCCGCTCTTTCTTCCGCAGAAAAAGAACCTTCCGACTGTGCAATTTCGTTTGTGTGATGAACTGGAACATGGTCAATTCCGCCGGTGTGAATATCAATGTGTTTACCAAGATATTTCATACTCATTGCAGAACATTCAATATGCCAGCCAGGATAACCGCGTCCCCAAGGAGAATCCCAAGTCATTGCCTGATTTTCAAATTTTGATTTTGTAAACCAAAGTACAAAGTCACCAGGATTTCGTTTGTTTCCATCAATTACAACTTCTTTTCGTTTTCCGGCACCCGCTTTTAATTCATCAAGATTTAAGTTTGCAAGTTTTCCGTAATCTGGGAAAGTTGAAATATCGTAGTAAAGATTTCCACCAGATAAATAAGTGTGTCCGTTTGCTTCAATCTTTTTAATCAATTCAATCATTTCCGGAATATGTTCAGTTGCTTTACAAATTACATCTGGATGACGGATATTCAACTCATCAATATCACTCATAAAAGCATCTGTGTAAAATTTTGCAACATCTAAAACTGACTGATGACGTTCTTCCGCAGTTTTTACCATTTTATCATCACCATCATCATTGTCGCCGGTTAAATGTCCAACATCAGTGATATTCATAACATGTTTTATATCGTAGCCAAGAAAAGTTAAAGTTTTATCAAGAATGTCCAAAAAAACATACGCCCGCAAATTTCCAATATGAGCATAATTGTAAACCGTAGGACCGCAACCATAAAAACCAACAAATCCTTCGTGAACCGGTTTAAATTCCTGAATTTCATGTCCCATTGTATTATATAATTTTAAACTCATAATAACCTCTATTTTTATTTTAGGAGGGCGGAGCCCCGCCCTACGTCTCAAACCTGCGGTTTTCGCCTACCCCACCCAGCGGGCTCAAACGTCGCCCGCAACGCCCACTTTTATAAAGTAGAATTTACATTTTAACGAATTTGAAGTAACTTAACAATATTTCAAGAATTTTAAAAACACACTACCTTATGTTATTTGTCTTGAAGAAATTATTAAAGTTTGTACTTACGCACATAAACATCCACGCTAATCTGCGGAAAATTCCTAAGTTATCATTTCAACTCCCTAATTCCTAATTCCCAATTATTCTGTTATACTCATTTTATGCTTAATCGAGAATTTATTATCGACTCACTGAAAAATTATGATGCTTTTAAGGGTGAAATTTTACAAAATGAATCTTTAGCACAAAAATCAAGTTTTAAAATTGGTGGAAAAGCTGATTTGTTTATCAAACCACAAAATTATTATTCATTTCAGATTGCATTAAATCTCCTTTTGGAAACTAAGACAAAATTCTTTATTTTAGGTGGCGGAAGTAATATCGTTTTTCCGGAACATTATGATGGAGTAATTATTTCTACAACCAATTTTAACGATGTAGATTTTATGTCTGTAGAAAATTGTCCAAAAGATTTTGGAAAAATAAATCTTCAAAAAAATCAAAGACTTGTAACTTGTTTTAGCGGAACTTCTATGGCAAATCTTGTAAATTTTTGCACAAAAAATAATATTTCCGGTCTGGAACAATTTGCAGGGCTTCCGGGAACAGTTGGCGGTGCAGTTTTTATGAATGCACGTTGTTTTGAAAAACAAATTTCTGACGTTCTTTTTTACACAACTTATATGAACTACTCCCAAAATAAAGCAACTCTTCATCATACTTTAAAAAATCCTAATGATTGGGATTATAAAAAATCACCATTTCAAGACGGTAACTCATTCATTACAACCGCAACTTTTTTAGTAGAACAAAAAAATCATTCAGAACACGAAAAAATCGAAAATGATTGCAAACAATATATTTTAGAACGCATAAACAAAGGTCATTTTAAGTTTCCAAGTGCTGGTTCCGTTTTCAAAAACAATCACAGTTTCGGAAAACCTTCTGGAAAACTCATCGACGAAGCAGGACTAAAAGGCTTTCAAATTGGAAACGCAAAAGTCGCCGATTTTCATGGAAATTTTATAATTAATTTAGGTGGAGCAACTCAAGATGATGTAAAAAACTTGGTTTTGCATATTCAAAAAACCGTTTTTGAAAAATTCGGATTCAAATTAGAACCGGAAATAATTTTTTTGCATTAAAAGTATATAAAAAAATGCTTAATTGACAAAATTTATATGTAAATTTATAATTTTTTGAAATCGAATCATTTTATAAAACATGTTACAAAATGATTTAATTTTTTTATGGAGTAAAGTTTTGATACAGTTACAAATATGTAAATTTCCAAAAGGCTCTTACATCGTTGTTGAAGGCAATTCCGACAGTAATCGTTTTTTTATAATTCAACATGGCGGAGTTCAATGTTTCAAAGCAACCGGAAGCGGAACGGCTCCTGTTTTACTAGGACCGGGCGACTTCGTAGGAGTTGTTTCCTGTATGTCTGGACATTTACAAATAGAAACCGCTATTGCTGTAACTGATGTCGTTGCCATTTCTGTAAAACGTGAACAATATTCCGATTTAATTGTAAAAAATACTCCAGTCGCATTAAAAATCATAAAAACTTTTGCAAACCGAATGCGTACAATGAACGAAATGCTTACAAAAGCGACATTGAATTCTGTTGCAAAAGAATCTTACGAACAAATTTTCCGTGTTGCACAATTTTACGAACAAATAAGAAAATTCAACATTGCAGAATATGCTTATTATCAATATTTAAAAACTCGCCCAATCGGACAAAATGCAGAAATTGCAAAACGAAAATTCATCGAATTAAAACAAAAAGTTCAAACGCAATATCTTGAGCCTACAAAAGAAACAATTCGAGAATATCCAAAAGATACAATGATTTTTTCTGAATCTCAAGGCGGAAGCGATATGTTTATAATTCAAAGTGGAGAAGTATCCATTTCAAAAGTTGTAGACAATAATGAAGTAACGCTTGCTGTTCTAAAAAAAGGTGATATGTTTGGAGAAATGGCACTTTTGGAAAATAAACCTCGTTCTGCAAGTGCAATCGCTCACAGTGATTGCCGAGTGATGGTTTTAAATTTAGCAAACTTTAATCTTATGGTTTCAACTCAACCACAAATGATTTCTAGATTAACAACAACTTTGGCAGAACGACTTTGGTCTATGTATCGTCAACTTGATAACGCAAACCTAAAAGAACCGCTCGCGAAAATGATAGATATGCTTTCTTTGCAATTAGAAAAACAGAAAATTCAAATTAATACAATCGGCTCAAAACAACACCAAACAGAACTTACACTTCAAGACTTAGTAAATATGTGTGCAATCCCTCAAATTTTACAACCAAAAGCAATTTATGAATTTGAGCAAGATCCTCACATAAAAATCATCGATGGAAAAATTTTCATAAAAGATATGCTCGAACTTACAAAACAAGCAGCATTTTACAGAAAACAAAATGGGCAAAACTAAATTCACTTCAATTTTGCATATTTTCTACCGATAAATTTTGTATGAAACTAAAAAAAATCATCACTCTTTTTATTTCATTTTTATATTTTTTACCAATTTTTTCAACCGAACTTCCTCATGGATTTCACAATATTGAATTAGGAATGAGTTTAGAAGAAACAAAATCAGAATTATTAAAAGATTATGATTTTGGCTATCACGGAGATAGTGATGTTTCTTTGCTTCCCGGTGTAAATAAATCTTTAATCGAAACTGATGCAACAAAAGGATTTGGTTCAACTTTTTTAGAACGATGCTATTTCCAATTTTCAGATGATAGACTTTACATTATTACAATAAATATAAATACTCAAAAAATGGATTATTACAGTATATTTACAACACTTTGCCAAAAATACGGAAACCCACAAAATTTAAATCCAAATTCGGCAACTTGGCAAAATGATGATGTCACAATGTCTTTAGAAAAGCCTTTGACTCTCAAATATATTGATAATCAAATTTTTGAAGAATTAAAACAATATTCAAATATAGAAAAATCCGGCGAAGAAAAAACTCGCCAAATGTTTTTGGATGAACTTTGATGAAAAACACAAAAAAAATCTTTTTTACATTTATTTTATCTTTCTTGATTTTTACACTCGAAAGTTGCGAAAAATCAAACTTACAAAAAACAAAACTTACAATAAAAAAAACTGATAAAACAGAAGTTTCTTTGGTTGTAGAAATTGCAAAAACTCCAAAAGAACGTGAATTTGGTTTTATGGAACGCAAGAATATTCCAAACGGAACGGGAATGATTTTCATTTTTGAGCAAGATCAAATCCTTTCTTTTTGGATGAAAAACACCCCTCATCCTCTTTCAATCGCTTATATCGACTCAAATGGAAAAATCAGAAATTTATATGATATGACACCGTTTAGTCTTTCTCCGGTTGTAAGCACTTGTTCTGTAAGATACGCTCTTGAAGTTCCTCAAGGTTGGTTTGAACAAGAAGGCATTCAAGTTGGAGATTTTGTCGATATTTCAATTTTTTAAGCTTCTTTTTCTAACTTTAAGAGTTCGCTTGCTGCAATTCTATCCTTTGGATCAAACTCCAAAACTGCTTGAAAATAGTTTCTTGCTTCTTGTTTATTTCCTTGAGCTAAAGCTAAATATCCAAGATTTGACATAACTTTTGTATTTTCCGGCTCAAGAGCAAGAGCTTTCATTAAACAATCATGGGCATCTTTAAAATTATGTTCTTGCACATAACATAAAGAAAGTTCGTTATAAGTGTCAGAATTTGAATTTCCCCCATTTTTCAAAGCTTCCAAAAACGCATTTTTTGCATCAGTATATCTTTCCAACCTACGTAACCCCCAACCGAGCAAAAACCATGCATTCCACACTTTTGGATTGTTTTGCAAAAAGCTTCTTATTTTTTCAAGACCTTTCTCTTCTTGACCATGAGAAATCAAATCATAAGCAGCTCTAAAATTTTCATCATCAATATTTTCGTTATTTATGTTATTTAAAATTTCTTGAGCACGTTCTTTTTTATAAACTCCATCTTCGCCCATCTCTTCATCACTAGTTTCGCAAGTTAATGCAAGATAAGTTTCAAAAGCGTCTTTTGCATTTCTATAATCATGCTGCTTCATATAAAAAAATCCAATATTAAAATATGCATCTGGAATTGGAGGGTCAGCCTCTAAGGAATCTTTATAATAATTCAAGGCATCATTATCATAAGCGTCAGCATCTTCATTTAAACCAGACATTCTGTAAGAATCCGCTCGTTGATCCAAAAAAAGAGCCATATTCAATGTGATTGCTTTATCATTCGGATCAAGACCTATCAACGCTCTAAAAATTTCTTCCGCAAGGTCAAAATCTTCATTTTTTGTTTTTAAGATTGCCGCTTCGCAAAGTTCTTTTTTTATATTTGGCTTCACTTGAGTTATGATTGAACGATAATAATCTAGGTGCTCATTTTTTTTATCATAAGCAAGAATTGTTAAAATTCCAGCCAAAATTTGTTCAGCAGTAATTTCTTGAGGATTAAAATTTCCCGGAGAATCGGCATCTTTTACTTGAACCGGAAGTTTTATTGAAGTATCAATTTTAAAACTCGAATTTGAAGAAACAAAATTTTCTGGAATAGAAATATAATAAACTGACTCTAACGGATTTGATGAATTCATAATTTTCCCCCAATAAAATTTAATTTGAAGATTTTCCTTGTGTATTTTCAGATTGCACAATTTTTGATGTTGTTTGAACATTTTGTGTTGAAGTTGAACTCTGAGAAGTTTGAACATTCTGAGAAGTTTTTACTTCAACAGATTGTTGTGCATCTTTCGAGTTCTGAGCTTCTATTTTTTGTTTTCGCTGTAGTTCTTTTAATTGTTCTTGTAACTCTTGTTGTTCAGTTCTTTTCTGATTTATGATAGAATTCTCAATCATCTGTTTTTGGTAAGAAGTGATATAAGAATTTATTTTGAATTTATAAGTCATCGGAATTAAATCTGGAATAAATTCTATATGACAAATTACTATATCTTTTCTGTCAGGAAAAAAGTTTGCATTTTTTATAACGCCTTTCAACGAAATTTTTTTCTGTTGTATCAAAAAAAATCAATCTCAAATCAACATTTTTACCATTTAAGAATTTTGGAATTCCAATAAGCATAATTTTTGCACCACCAAAAGATAAATCTTTTAAGATGCACTTCCTTGGAACTCCAGAAATAAAAATGTAAGTTTCTTCTTTTGGAATTTGCAACTCACGTAAAGAATTTTTTGTTATTGATATTCTTTCTTCCTTGCGATTTTTAAAATTTTCATTAACTTCAATAAATTCACCAAGTCTATAAATTAAATCATCCGGTGGACGTTGAGTATAATTTAAACTTAAAAGCACAAGTTCTTTTGAACCTGCATAAGGTTGTAACTCACCTGCAGTACAATTTACAAAAAACTGAATAGGATTTCCTGTATTATCAATAAAACAAAATCGTAAACTCAAAGGAACATTTTTCGATTTTCTTAATTTAGAAATAATTCCATTTGAAGTTCCTATAATTATTTTTGCATTCATAAGTGAAGCAGAATTTATAATACAAGGCCATTGTCCTCCTTCTTTTTTTATATAAATTTGACGAGGATCTAATCTTAATGATTTTATATTTGCTTTTGTAAAAACAATTTCTTTATCACGATAAAAATCATAATATCGAGAAATTTGATGACTTGTTGATATACTCATTCTCTAACATTCTATAATAAAAGCACTAAAGGCTCAATCAAAAAAAAAATCCGCCTGCCTATAGCAAACGGATTATATGCACCTTTTATCAAAAAAAAGATTACTCAGTGGCTGTTTCTTCTGCTTGTTCAGCAGGAGCTTCTGCTGCAGGTTTTGCATTCTTTGCTTCAATTCTAGCCTTATTTTTCAATGCAGCATTGCAGTATTTACAAATTTTTACTGTCTCGCCATTAATTTCTTTTTCCCAAAGAACTTTTATATCTGTTTTTTCACAGATTGCACAAGTTCCTTTTCCATGAGCAACTAATGAACGAATACCTGATCCGCGATGGTTCTTTGACATTCTGGACTCCTTTTACTTTCAAAAACCTATTCGGTTTTTGTTTCATCCTTTTTTTCAGTTGTCTTCTTTGCAGCTGGTTTTTTAGCTTTAGTTTCACCATCTGCTTTTGCTTTTGTTGTTTTTGCTTTAGGTGCAGAACCTTCAGCTTTTTTAGCAGGTTTCTTTTCTTCACTTGAATCTTCTTTTTCAAGTTTATAATCTACTAATTCAAGAATAACAACATCAGCAGCATCACCCTGACGGTATCCTAATTTAAGTACACGTGTATAACCGCCTTTTCGTTCTTGCATACGAGGTGCAATTTCTGTAAAAAGTTTATTTAAGATTTTTTCATCTGCAATAAACTTTGCAACTTCACGACGATTATGTACAGAATCAACTTTTGCTCTTGTGATAAGTTTTTCTGCAGATTTTCTTACTTCAAGTGCCTTTGATTTTGTTGTAGTAATACGCTCATATCTAAAAAGCGATGTTACCATATTTCGTGACATAGCACGACGATGTGCTGTTGTACGTGAAAGCGGATTAAAACCATTCTTATGATTCATCTGTTTCTTCCTTCTGCTTTGTTAAGTTGGCAGCATTCTTCAGATGACTATAATCTGTCATACCAAGAGTAAGATTCCATTCTTGGAGTTTCTCTTTAATTTCTTGTAGACTCTTTTTACCAAAGTTTCTTGTCTTTGTTATGTCATCTTCAGTTTTTTTAGTTAATTCGCCAATTGTACGAATATTTGCATTTTTCAAACAATTTGATGAACGAACAGAAAGTTCAAGTTCTTCTACCGGAGTATTGAGAAGTTTTTGAATACTTTCATCGCCTTCATCACTTTCATCGCTTCCGATTACGTCTTTATCATTAAAGTTCATAAAAATTACAAAATGATCTTTTGCAATTTTTGCAGCTTCTGCTAAGGCATCTTCCGGAGTGATTGTTCCATCAGTCCAAATTTCAAGAATTAACTTATCATAATCATTTCTTTGACCAACACGACAAGGTTCAATGGAATATTTAACTTTTGGAACAGGAGTGAAAATGGCGTCCATAGGAATTGTACCGACAACTTCTATGTAATGTTCATTTGTTTCAGCTGGAACGTATCCTCTACCTAAATCAACTTGAATTTCAATATCAAGATGAGCATTTTCCATCATTGTAAAGACAACAGTGTCTTTAGTCATAACTTCAAGCTGACCTTCTTTTGCAAAATCATCAGATTTTACAACTCCAGGTCCCTTAAATTCATAATTGATAGTATCTTGCTCAACATCATTAGGCAATCGTAAACGAATCATCTTAAGAGTGTTGATAATTTCCAAAGTATCTTCAGAAACATCTGGAATTGCTTCAAATTCACTAGAAATTACTTTCGCAACCCCATTTTGATCATAAGATGTAATACGAATTGAAGTAATTGCATAGCCTTGAATAGAAGACAACAATACTCTTCTTAAAGTATTACCAACTGTTGTTCCAAATCCCGTTTCAAAAGGATAAGCTGTAAACTTTCCATAATTAGGATTTGTACTGATGTGTTCAAATGAAATGCCTTTAGGTTTCTTAAAACCTTTAAGCAAATTTTTTCGAGCCATCTGAACTCCTTTTTATTATTTAGAATAATATTCAACGATGAGGTTTTCTTTAACATCGTAATCAATATCTGAACGCGAAGCTAAATTAACAACCTTTCCAGTAAAATTATCTCTGTCTGACTCAAGCCAAGCTGGAACTACAGTATCAGCATTTGCAAGAATTAGCTTTTTAATACCAGAATTTTCTTTTACAGTAATAACGTCACCAACTTTTACTAGGTAAGATGGAATATTAACTTTTCGACCATTTACATGAATATGCCCATGATTTACCATTTGGCGAGCCTGCTTACGAGTTTTTGCAAATCCTAAGCGGTAAACAACGTTATCCAATCTTGATTCAAGAATTTGAAGCAAGCAATCACCAGTAATACCATCTTTTTTAGTTGCCATTACATAGTATTTATGGAATTGTTTTTCCATAACACCGTAAATAAATCTTACTTTCTGTTTTTCATCAAGTTGAATACCATATTCAGACTTCTTGCGTCTTACTTCTTTTTGGTTTTTTTTAGATTGCTTTGTGTATCCCATAACAACTGGATTAATTCCCAAAGCCTTACATCTTTTCAAGAGTGGTTGTGTGCTTTTTCCCATAATAGACTCCTCTACAATTACATTCGGCGTGTCTTACGAGGACGACAACCATTATGAGGAATTGGAGTAACATCAGAAATTGATTTTACTTTCAATCCCATAAGTCCTAAAGAGCGGATCGCATTTTCGCGTCCCATTCCAGGACCTTTTACATATACATGTACTTCACGTAATCCATAACTAGCAGCCTTTTGGATAGCAGTTTCTGCAACAGATTGAGCTGCAAATGGAGTAGATTTTTTTGCTCCACGGAAACCAAGTCCTCCAGAAGATGCCCATGATAAAGCATTACCTTTCATATCAGTTACTGTTACGATAGTATTATTGAACGTTGCTTGGATGTAAACATTTCCTTCGTAAACGCTCTTCTTTTCCTTTCGCTTTTTAACGGTAGCCATTACTTATCCTCCGCCCTATGCCTTTTTCTTATTAGCAACAGTCTTCTTTTTACCTTTACGTGTACGAGAATTTGTACGAGTTCTCTGTCCGCGAACTGGAAGACCTCTCTTATGACGAAGACCACGGTAACAACCAATATCCATTAAGCGTTTTAAGTTAAGACCGATTTCTGAACGAAGACGACCTTCAACTTTGTAGTCTTTATCAATAATTTCACGAAGCTTGTTTAATTCATCTTGTGAAAGATCATTAACCATCTTTTCTGAATCAATTTTAGCATCTTCGCAAATCTTTTTAGCCGATGCACGGCCGATACCATAAATATAAGTTAATGCGGTACCTACATGTTTATTTGGGATGTCAACCCCAGCAATTCGAGCCATCTGTTACTCCTTAGCCCTGTCTCTGCTTGTGTTTTGGGTTTGTACAAATGATGCGGACAACTCCGTGTCGTCTGATAACCTTACACTTATCACAGATAGGTTTTACACTGGTTCGTACTTTCATATAAAGCCCCCATGAGAATATTTACTGAATTTTAGCACCTCGCAATGAGAGCAATTCAGTAGGCGATAATTATATCAATATTCTCATTTCATTTCTACTGGTTAATCACGAAATTTTATAAACTGCGCGATCTGATTTTGCCCTTCTTCGTAAGACCTTCGTGATGATGCATTTTAAGAAGTGCTTCTACCTGACTCATTGTATCCAAATCTACTCCAACCAAGATGATTAGAGATGTTCCTCCCATAAGTTGTGCAACTGATTGAGGGAAACCAAAAGCATACTGAATTACTGTAGGAATAACAGCAATCAATGCTAGGAACAAAGAACCTGGTAATATAAGTCTATTTAATATCTTAGTAAGATATTCTTCTGTTTTATCTGTTCGTACACCCGGAATGGAGCCGCCGTTTTCTCGGATGTTCTTTGCGATTTCAGTAGGGTTCAGTGTTACCTGAGTGTAGAAGTATGCAAAGAAGATAATAAGAATAACTAATAAGACATTATATAACCAACCATCTGGACGCAAAACTGTAGAAAGTGTTGTTACCCACTTTGCAGCATTTTGTCCTTTTGAAAACGTTGAAATCAAAGACAAAGGCATTGTTAAAATAGAAGAAGCAAAAATCAAAGGAATTACATTTGAAGGATTTACCTTAAATGGAATGTATGTACTTTGTCCACCATACATTTTTCGTCCAACTACACGTTTTGCATAATGAACAGGAATTTTTCTCTGACCAGATTCTTCAAATATAACTAAAGCGATAATTGCAAGGAACATAATAAGAACAAGAATTACAAATACAAGAAGGATTTTTCCAGAATGAACTTGTTGATAAAGTTCAATACATGCATTTGGCAATCTTGCAACAATACCTGCAAAAATCATCAATGAAATACCATTTCCAATGCCACGAGCTGTAATTTGATCTCCAAGCCATACAGTAACCATAGAACCTGTTGTAACCGTTAGCATAAACAAGATTCTAAAAAGTGCTCCATTTTGAATAATAACAGCATTTGGAATACTGTAAGCATAAACAGTCATACCCCAAGCTTGAATAAGACAAACAACAATTGTTCCAATACGTGAATATTGTGCAATTTTTCTTTGTCCACCATCTTCTTGAGATATGCGTTTAAGAGATGGGAAAATTATCACAGCAAGCTGCATAATAATCTGCATAGAAATATAAGGCATTACGCCAAGTAAGAAAATTGAAAAGTTGGAAAAAGCTCCTCCAACAAAAAAGTCCATATAACTTACAAAAGCATTAGCATTATTATTCTGTGTAGCTAAATCGTCAAAGTATTTCAAAAGCACGTCTGCATCAATGCCAGGAACTGTAATAACAGAACCTAATCGATATATTGCCAAAATAAGAAATGTAAATAACAAACGAGTTCTGATTTCTTTAACTTTAAACATATTAACAATTGGGTTGCTTGCCATGTTCTACTCCACTTTTATTTTGAACTTTTTTCAGCTTCTTTTTCGGTAACTTTTACAGTTCCACCTGCTTTTTCAATTTTTTCTTTTGCAGATGCAGAAATTTTATCAACATCAACTGTTAATTTCTTTGTGACGTCACCATTTCCAAGAATCTTTATTTCTGTTGAAGATTTTGCAGAAACAAAACCTTTTGCAACTAAAGATTCTCTGTTTACAGTTTCACCATCATTAAATTTTGCATCCAACAAATTAACATTAATACAAACGTATTCTTTTTTGAAAGGATAATTTGAAAATCCTTTGTGAGCAATACGTCTATAAAGTGGCATTTGTCCACCTTCAAAACCTACGTAAGTTTTACCACCAGATCTTGACTGTTGACCTTTGTTACCTTTTCCAGCTGTTGTTCCAAGTCCTGAAGAAGAACCGCGTCCAACACGTTTTGGCTTTTTATTCGCACCCTGAGGAGCGCTTAAAACAGGTTTATATTCTGCCATTTTAGATCTCCTCTACTTTTACTAAATGAGATACATTTGCAATCATTCCGCGAATAGCTGGATTATCATCATGAACTCTAGAAGAACTAATTTTCTTTAATCCTAAACTACGAACAGTTGCAACTTTATCTGGCTTTTGACCAATTGTACTTTTAATTAATGTAACTTTTAACTGTTTTGCTTTAGCCATACATTAACCCCACAACTCATCAAGAGTTTTACCTCTGTTTGCAGCAACTTTTTTAGCGTCCATCAATTTTGAAATTGCATCAAAAGTTGCACGTACAACGTTTACAGAAGAACTTGAACCAAGTGATTTAGATTGAACATCTGTAGCACCTGCAGCTTCCATAATTGCACGAACAGTTCCACCAGCGATAATTCCTGTTCCCGAACAAGCTGGCTTTAGTAAAACTTCAGAACTCTTATATTTACCAATAATATCATGTGGTAAAGTTCCGTTTTTCATTGGAACAACAATAAGATTTCTTTTTGCTTTATCAATACTTTTTTTGATAGCTTCAGATACATCGTTGGCTTTTCCAAGTCCATATCCTACACGACCTTTTCCGTCTCCAACAACTGTAAGTGCAGAAAAAGACATTCGGCGTCCACCTTTTACAGTTTTACAAGTACGGTTAAGAGTTACAAGTTTTTCAACAAACTCTTTATCTTTAGGTTCTCTATCAAATTTTTTATTTGAATCTTTATCAAATTTTTTCTGATTCTGATGTTCTTCCATTACTAACTCCTAGAATTCAATTCCGGCTTTGCGAGCACCATCAGCAAGTGCCTTTACAACACCATGGTAAAGATATCCATTACGATCAAAAACTACTTTAGTAATTTTTTTATCTTTAAGGCGATTTCCTAATGCTTCACCGAGTTTTGCTGCTCCTTCAGTATTAGGTTTTACATCAGCAAATTCCTTCTCTAATGAAGAAATAGAAGCTAATGTTTTGCCTTCATTATCATCAATAACCTGCACTGAAAGATTCTTGTTACTGCGAGTTACTGTCATTCGAGGACGTTCTGCAGTTCCGAAAATTGATTTTCGAATATGAATTTTTCTGTGTAAGCGTTTTCTGTTTTTATCGTTCATCTTTTTAAACATATAGCTTCACCTTATTTAACACCAGTCTTACCAACTTTACGTCGGATAACTTCGTTATCGTAACGAATACCTTTTCCTTTATAAGGTTCAGGTTTACGCAACTTACGAATTTGTGAACAAAATTCACCAACTAATTGCTTGTCGATACCAGAAACTGTTAATTTTCCGTCTGGAGTTGCAACAACTGTAAGTCCATCTGGAATTAAAGCAATATAGTCACTTGAATAACCTAGGTTCATAACTAAATCTTTACCTTTAACTTCTGCACGATAACCAACACCTGTGATGATTAAAGTTTTTGAGAAGCCTTCTGTAACACCTTTTACCATGTTACTAATTAAACTTCTGTAAAGTCCATGATATGCATTAGTTTGTTTAGAACCATCTTTTGCAGAAAGAATGATATGACCATTTTCATTTTTTATATCAATTTCTTCATGGAATGACTGTTTAAGTTCACCTTTTGGACCTTTTACAGTGATAATTCCATCAGCAACATTAATTGTTACACCTGCTGGAATAGCAACAGGAAGTTTTCCTACTTTAGACATACTTTCTGCCTCCTACTACCAGATTGTGCAAACTAATTCGCCACCAACTTGTTTTTCTGTTGCTTTTTTACCAGTTGTAACACCAGAAGAAGTTGAAACGATGATTGTACCATAACCGTTATAAACACGTGGCAAATCTTTGTAACCAGAATAAACTCGGCGACCTGGTGTAGAAATCTTTTTTACACCATGAATAACCGGATTATTTTCATCATCATATTTTAAGAAAATACGAAGTGTATTTTTTCCATCTTCCTGAACTTTCTTAAAGTTTTTAATGTATCCTTCAGTCTTCATAATCTTAACAATTTCGAGTTTAAGTTTTGAAGCAGGAACATCTACTTTTTCGTGGCGGGCCATAGCCGCATTACGAACCTTTGCTAGCATATCTGCTACTGGATCTGATGCACTCATCTCTATCTCCTACCAACTTGATTTTGTAACGCCAGGAAGCTGGCCTTCGCTTGCTAATTTACGGAAGCAAAGACGACACATCTTAAACTTACGTAAATATCCTCGTGGACGTCCACAAATCTGACAGCGATTATACTGTCTTGTTTCATATTTAGGTTTGCGGGCTGCTTTAATAACCATTGATTTCTTTGCCATACTTCACCTACTTGCGGAACGGCATATTGAACTTTTCAAGTAAAGACTTAGCTTCAGCATCAGTTCTTGCACTTGTAACAAAAGTAATATTCATACCGGCGATTTTTGTGATTTTATCAAAATCGATTTCCGGGAATATTAATTGTTCAGTAACGCCGACAGAAAAATTGCCGTGACCATCAAAACCAGTTGCTTTGATTCCGCGGAAATCCTTAATACGTGGGAAAGCAACATTTATAAGGCGATCCATAAATTCATACATAATATCACCGCGTAATGTTACCATTGCACCCACTTCATTACCCTCACGAAGTTTGAAGTTAGCAATACTCTTTTTTGCCTTTGTTTTTACAGCCTTCTGACCAGTGATTTGTGTCAAGTCAGCAACAGCGGCATCAAGGAGTTTCTTATTTGTGAGAGCTTCACCAACACCCATACTTACAACAACTTTTTTTACAGCAGGAATCTGCATTGGAGTTGTGTAATTAAACTCTTTCATAAGAGCTGGGGCGATTTCGTCTTTATAGACTTTCTTAAGCCGAGGTACGTAATTTGCCATTACAGAACATCTCCACATTTACGGCAAACACGAATTTTCTTGTCACCGTCAATTTTATAACCAATTTTTACTGGACGACCGCATTTTTTACATACGATGCCCACATTTGAAATATTAAGAGGAGCTTCAATCTCAGCAATTCCGCCTTGATCTTGTTGACTTCTCTTTTTCATTGCTTTTTTAACAATGTTTACACCAGATACTATAACTGCCTCTTTTTTCAAAAGGACACGAACAACTTCGCCTCTTTTACCTTTATCTTTTCCAGCAAGTACCTGAACTGTGTCGCCCTTACGGATTTTTGATTTAAGAATCATCTATTTTCTCCTTAAAGAACTTCTGGAGCTAATGATATGATTTTCATAAAATCCATATCACGAAGCTCACGTGCAACAGGTCCGAAAATACGTTTTCCTTTAGGATTTTTACTATCATCAACAATAACACAAGCGTTATCATCAAAACGAATATAAGTTCCATCCGGACGGCGATATTCTTTTGCCTGACGTACGATTACAGCTTTTTCTATAGTACCTTTTTTAATAGTAGAAGTAGGAATTGCATCCTTAACTGCTACAACCACGATGTCGCCAATACCAGCGTATCTGCGATGTGAACCACCGATAACTTTAATACACTGAACAATTTTAGCTCCAGAGTTATCAGCAACTGTCATACAAGATTGCATCTGAATCATATTCTTAACTCCTTACTTAGCTCGTTCAACGATTTCTGCTAAACGCCAACTTTTCTTTTTAGATAATGGGCGACATTCAACAATACGAACTGTATCACCTATATGAGCATCATTTTTTTCATCATGTGCCATATATTTCTTTGTTCTTGTAACATATTTCTTGTAAAGACGATCCATCTTTTTTGTAGCAATTGTTACTACAATAGTTTTGTCCATTTTATCACTTGTAACAAGTCCAACAAATGAACGTTTTGTCGGCTTTACAGTCTGAACAGCATTTTCTTCCACGGTTCAGCTCCTACTTATTCTCGCCAGCAATTTCTTTCTGGCGGATAAACGTATTTAAACGTGCAATTTCGCGACGCATAGTACGTTTCTGCATTGGATTATCTACATGTGATACAACCATTTTAAAACGGAGATCCATGTATTCTCTTTTAAGTTCATCTCGCTTTGTAACTAGTTCTTTATAAGACAGTTCTTTGTCATTCTTTTTCTTTGAATCAGCCATCTTATTCCTCCTAGTCCTTTGTTGGTCGATAAGCTATTTTTGTAATAACTGGAAGTTTTTGACTTGCAAGATGAAGAGCTTCAGCAGCAAGATTTATATCAACTCCGCCAATTTCAAACAAAATCATACCAGGTTTAAGAACTGCTGCCCAATGATCCGGAGCACCTTTTCCCTTACCCATACGAACTTCTGCAGGTTTCTTTGTAATTGGTTTGTCTGGAAAAATTCTAATCCAAACATTACCTTTACGATCCAATTTACGATTGATAGCAACACGAGCTGCTTCAATTACTTTAGCATCCAACCAAGTTGGTTCCATAGCAACTAATGCTACATCTCCAAAATCGATTGTATTATTTCTAGTAGCGTTTCCTTTTTCTCGTCCACGCTGAACTTTACGATGTATTACTCTTTTTGGACTAAGTGGCATAACTAACTCCTTGCGTTTTTAGCAGGTTCAGCACCATCAGTCTTATCAGCAGACGGACGATTAGAACGTCTTGGCTTCTTTACGAGCTGACCGGCATCTTCGTTGTGTTCAATACCATAGTTCATTCCGTTATAAACCCATACTTTTACACCAATTTTTCCGTATGTAGTAAGAGCGGCAAATGTTCCATAGTCAATATCAGCACGAAGAGTGTGAAGAGGAACTCGTCCTTCCTTAAGTTCTTCGGTACGAGACATATCTGCTCCACCAAGACGACCACTAAGGCGAACCTTTATACCCTGAGCACCAGCACGCATAGCACTGTTTATCGCTTGTTTCATTGCCTTGCGGAATGAACCACGACCAACAAGTTGTCTACCAATATTCTGGGCAATCAAATTAGCATTCAAATCAGCACGTTTGATTTCTTTAATCTTAATCTGTACTTTCTTTGTAAGCTGTTTTTGAATATCTGCACTAATCTTTTCGATTGTTGCACCTTTTACACCAATAATTACACCAGGGCGAGCTGTATGAATTATAATTGTAACGCGCTGAGGATGGCGTACAATTTCAATTTCAGCTATATCTGCATTTTTACATTCCGGAAGATCAGAAACTAATTTTCTAATTTTTATATCTTCCAAAACTAAATCTGCATATTCACGCGGATCAGCATACCAACGTGACTGCCATGTTTTGTTTACACCTAAGCGTAAACCAATAGGATTTACTTTCTGTCCCACTTTTTATTCCCCCGCCTTTTCGTCAACGACAACGGTAATATGGCACATACGTTTAAGCAATTGATCAGCACGACCACGTGCACGGAACCAAACTCTTTTTAATCTTGGACCTTCATCAATTCTAATTTCTTTAACGTAAAGCATATCTTCATCTAATTTGCTATTTTGATTAAGAGCATTTGAAGCAGCTGACTTCAATGTTGCACTAATCAATCCAGCACCTTTCTGTGGCATATTTGCTAAAATAGCCATAGCTTCCGAATAGGACTTTTGTTTAATTACATTTGCAACAGGGCGAACCTTTGTTGGTGATGCAATAAGGAATTTTGAAGTGGCTACATAACCTTTTTTTTCAGCCATAATATCCACCTATGATTAAGCCTTAGAGGCTGTTTTGTCTGAACCACCATGGCCGTGAAATGTACGAGTTGGAGCAAACTCACCGAGTTTATGTCCAACCAAGTTTTCTGTAATGTACACTGGAATCCATGATTTACCATTATAAACAGAAATAGTATTTCCTACCATTTCTGGGATGATTGTAGAGCAGCGAGAATAGGTTTTAATCATTTTCTTGTCTGCTTCTTTATTCATTGCCTGAACCTTTTTATAAAGAGATTTTTCTACAAAAGGTCCTTTTTTAACAGATCTTGACACTATAATCTCCTCTGCAACTACTTCTTACGACGACTAACAATAAATTTGCTAGTTGTCTTTCTTTTGTTACGAGTCTGGTAACCTTTACAAGGCTGTCCCCAAGGAGTAACAGGATTGCGACCTTTACCAGCACCTTCACCACCACCAAGCGGATGATCAACAGGGTTCATTGCCATACCACGAACTGTAGGACGAATTCCTAACCAACGTCTATGACCGGCTTTTCCAAGCTTAACATTCATGTGTTCTTCGTTTCCGACAACACCGATTGTTGCATAACATTTTCCGTTAATCTTTCGCATTTCGCTTGAAGGAAGTCGAACGATAACATAGTCACCTTCACGACCAGCAATCATTGCACCAGCACCTGCAGAACGAACAAGTTGTCCACCTTGACCAAGTGTTAATTCAATATTGTGAATTGTGAAACCAACTGGAATTGCATTTAGAGGAAGTGCATTTCCAACTGTCGGAGTTGCATTTTCGCCAGACATAATTTTCTGACCAACCTGCAATCCTTTTGGAGCGATGATATAACGTTTATCACCGTCTGCATAATAAATTAAAGCGATGTTAGCACTTCTGTTAGGATCATATTCAATAGTTTTGACTGTTCCCGGGATTCCGTGTTTATCACGCTTAAAATCAATATTACGATAAAGTCTTTTATGTCCGCCACCCTGATGTCGTACAGAAATACGACCTCCAGCACCGCGTCCAGCATTAGACTTTTTTCCTGACACTAAAGTTTTTTCGGGTCTATCAGTTGTCAGTTCTTCACGCACCAAATCAACACGACCACGTGTTCCTGGTGTCATTGGCTTAAATACTTTAAGAGCCATTTTTATTTCCCCTTAATTCCTACTTGGATTAAACACCTTCAAAAGCAGAAATTGTTTCTCCGTCTGCAAGACGAACAATTGCTTTTTTGTAAGATGCAGTGCGTCCAGGTTTTCCACGAAGACGTTTCATTTTTCCAAGCACATTCATAGTTGTGCAGCCAACAACCTTTACTTTAAACAAGCGTGCAACAGCCTCTTTAATTTGAGTTTTTGTAGCACTTGGCTGAACAATGAATACATATTTATTCTGTTCACGTAAAGCACTTGCTTTTTCTGATACTACAGGCTTAATAAGGATATCTTCGTAAATCATTATTCAGCCTCCTTATTATCTGAATAGAAAGAAGAGAGATTTGTAATAGCACTTTCTAATACAATAACTTTTCTTCCGTAGTACAAATCATGAGCATTAAGACGATTGTAAGACAAGAAAGTAAGATTAGGAATGTTCCGTCCAGCTTGTTTTACTTTTGCATCATCATCTTTCAAGATTAATACTGTTCTTTCACCTTTAGCAAAATTGTTAAGAATTGCAACTAAATCTTTTGTTTTACCACTTTCGATAGTAAAATCTTCAACAACAGTAAGTCTATCTGCTTGTGCATGTGCACTTAAGATAGTTTTCATAGCAAGTCGTTTTTCTTTTTTAGGAATTGAATAAGAATAATCTTTTGGTTTTGGTCCAAAAATTGTTCCTCCACCTACAGTAATTGGTGATTTTTTATCACCACGACGAGCATTACCAGTTCCCTTCTGTTTATAAGGTTTAGCATTACTTCCGTGAACTTCTTTACGAGTTTTTGTACATGCAGTACCAACACGTTTATTTGCTAATTCATTTGTAATTGCGTAATAAATTACATCATCATTTACTGGAAGACCGAATACTTTATCATCAAGAGTGATTGTACGCAGTTCTTTGCCAGAAGTTGAATACACTTTCTTTTCCATATTCTATCTCCTATTTTTTTACTGCGGACTTCACGATGAGAGTGCAATCCTTATTTCCCGGAACTGCACCACGAACCAAAAGCACTTTTAAGTCTGGGTCTACTTTTACAATCTTTAAATTTTGTACAGTAACTCTTTTAAATCCCATTCTTCCAGGTAATTTTATGTTTTTAAAGTTATGACCTGGTGTTGTACAAGCTCCTGTACCACCTGGCTCACGATGAAATTTTGAACCGTGAGTAGCACGTCCACCATGGAAACCCCATCTTTTCATAACACCCTGAAAACCTTTTCCTTTTGATGTAGCAGTAACATCCAAAAAATGAACGCCATCAAAAAGTTCAAGACCAACAACATCGCCGACATTTACTTCTTTTTCAAAGTTTCTAAATTCTTTTAAATGTCTTTTAGGAGCGATATTTTCTGGGAATTGTCCGGCATACGCTTTATTTGCTTTAGAAGCTTTTACATCTTCTAAACCAAGTACAACTGCATCATAGCCGCAATTTTCCTTTGTTTTTTTAGCAACAACAACATTAGGCTCGATTTGGATCACGGTTACTGGTGTCAGATTACCGCTTTCATCGAATATCTGTGTCATGCCAACTTTTTTAGCAATCAGACCTTTCATTCTGATATTCTCCTATTGGAAACTAGTTGTTACAACAACCATTCCATTTTTATTTTAGGCCGCCATCCCAGATCCAAAGGGACCGTACCCTTACAGTATTAATAAAAATTAACTACTGTTTAATTTCTACATCTACCCCGGCAGGTAATTCAAGTTTCATTAAAGAATCCATAACTTCTTGAGAAGGATTCATAATGTCAATAAGTCGTTTATGAGTTCGCATTTCGAACTGCTCACGTGATTTTTTATTTACATGAGGCGAACGCAATACTGTAATCTTATTGATTCTTGTAGGAAGAGGAATAGGTCCAGAAACCTTTGCTCCTGCTTTCTGTACAGTCTGCACGATGGCTTTAGCACTCTGGTCGATCAGTTCTACATCAAATGCACGAAGTCTGACACGAATTTTTCCATTAGCCATTTAATTTTACTCCTATTTCACAACGAAAGGACTGATTATTTCTAAACAGCCCTTTCATTTGAAAAACTAAAAACTATTCAATAATTTTTGTTACCTGTCCAGAAGCGATTGTATGACCGCCTTCACGGATAGCAAGTTTAAGACCTTCATCCATAGCAACTGGGTGAATAAGTTCACCAATAACTTTTACGTTATCACCTGGTTTTACCATGTCTGTACCAGCTTCAAGTTCGATAGTTCCAGTAATATCTGTAGTTCTGAAGTAGAACTGTGGACGATATCCTGTAAAGAATGGTGAGTGACGTCCACCTTCTTCTTTTGAAAGAACGTAAATTTGAGCTTCGAATTTTGTATGTGGGTGGATTGAACCTGGCTTTGCCAAAACTTGTCCACGAACAACGTCTTTCTTTTCAACACCACGAAGAAGAATACCAACGTTATCACCAGCCATACCTTGATCAAGAGTTTTCTGGAACATTTCAATACCAGTTACAGTTGTACTCTGAGTTGGGCGAATACCAACGATTTCTACAGCATCGTTCATATTTACTACACCACGTTCAATTTTTCCTGTTACAACAGTACCACGTCCTGAAATTGTAAAGATGTCTTCAATTGGCATCAAGAATGGTTTTTGATCATCACGAATTGGATCATCAAACCAAGTATCCATAGCTTGAAGCAATTCTTCAATACAAGCTGTATTCTCTGGAGTTGGATCGTTTAATGCTTTGAAAGCAGAACCCTTAATAATTGGAGTTTCTTCAGAAAATCCATATTCTTTAAGAGTATCTTTTACTTCTTCTACTACGAGTTCAAGAAGATCTGGATCATCAATCTGATCAACTTTATTTAAGAAAACGATAATCTTTGGTACACCTACCTGACGAGCAAGTAATAAGTGTTCGCGTGTCTGAGGCATAACTGAATCCGGAGCAGAAACTACAAGAATAGAACCATCCATCTGAGCAGCACCAGTAATCATGTTTTTAATATAGTCTGCATGTCCTGGACAGTCGATATGAGCATAATGTCTCTTATCTGACTGATACTCCAAGTGACGAGTATTAATTGTAATACCACGTTCCTTTTCCTCTGGAGCATTATCGATTTCATCATACTTAAGTGCCTTATCACCATATTTGTTTGCACAATAAGAAGTGATAGCAGCAGAAAGTGTAGTCTTACCATGGTCTACGTGACCAATAGTACCAACGTTCATGTGAGGTTTAGTTCTAACGAACTTCTCCTTTGCCATGTTTTTCTCCTTTACCAGATTTTTTATCTGGCATAAATTATTTTTATGTGCTGCACTTTAAGCCAGAACAAACACCACCTTCACGAAGGAGATATTTTATTCGCAGACACAATATTGACGATTTAGATTGAAGGTTATTACAGGAAGAAATTTTAGAAAAAAATGCTTCATCTTATTCGAAACATTTCAACCCGCTACCACCAACATCATCATCTTTTTTTTTGACAACCGGTTTGGTATTTTCGAGTTTGTCATAAAGACTAGTCAGAAATCCCAAAATCAGTTGCTATATAATCATCACCAACGGTGTAATTATTCTGTTTATGGGTCGCACAATTCTGAAAACAAAAAAAATGCTAACTTTACGAATGTGCCAGATAAAATCTGCCTGACTCTCAAAGAACCCATTTACTACTTAATTTTAAAAGTAGTCAAGTTCTAAAAATATACAATTTATAAAAATAAATTTCAAGAACTATAGGGGGATTTTAGAAAAAAATCATATTTTAAAGTCATTTTTCAAAAAAAATGAGGCTCTCCTTTTGGATGCCTCATTTTTTTTGATAACTAAAAGATTACCACTTATAGTGAGCAAAAGCTTTATTTGCTTCTGCCATTTTATGAACGTCTTCACGTTTTTTATATGCAGTTCCGGTATTGTTGTATGCATCAAAAAGTTCTGAAGAAAGAGAATCTGCCATACCGCGACCACTTCTATTACGAGCAGCTTCAATAATCCATCTCATCGCAAGAGCTTCTTTTCGTTCTGCACGAATTTCCATTGGAACTTGGTAAGTAGCACCACCAACACGGCGAGATTTTACTTCTACTTGAGGTTTTACATTTTCAATAGCTTTTAACAAAACTTCAAGTGGATCTTTATCTGCTTTTGCTTTTAACTTATCCATTGCTTCGTAAACAATTTTTTGACAAGTTTCTTTCTTTCCGTCAAGCATCATACGGCAAACTAATTTAGAAACTACTTTGCTATTGTATTTTACGTCCGGAATTAGAGGACGTTCAACTGATTTCTTATGTCTTCCCATTTTAGTCCTCCATTAAGCCTTAGGTCGTTTTGCACCATATTTAGAACGACCACGTTTTCGATCTTCTACACCGAGAGTATCTTTTGTACCGCGAATAATATGATAACGTACACCAGGAAGATCCTTTACACGTCCTCCACGTACTAAAACTACTGAGTGTTCCTGCAAGTTATGTCCAATTCCCGGAATGTATGCAGTTACTTCAATACCATTTGACAAACGAACACGAGCAATCTTTCTCAATGCTGAGTTTGGTTTTTTTGGTGTCATAGTCATAACACGTGTACAAACGCCACGTTTCTGAGGGCAAGAATCAAGCGCGGGAGCTTTAGTTCTGTTTGCTGCAGATTTACGACCTTGACGAATTAATTGATTTATTGTAGGCATCGCCTATACTCCTATTTTATTCCGGTCAGCACCCCGGAAGATTTTCAATAAAAAGCATTTTAAGATAGTTATATAATTCTATTGAATTCAAAAAATGAATTCAATAGAATTTCCGACTTTTCTAATCGTTTTCTTCAGGTTCAAAAGTTGGTTCATCAATTCTTGATTCTGATTCTTGTTCAAGACGTCGACGTTCGAGAATCTCGTTCATCTGTTCATCCAAATCTTTATCACTATCATCAAACAATTTGATATTTTTGTAGTTCTTAATTCCGGTACCAGCAGGAATCATATGACCAATAGCAACATTTTCTTTAATACCATGTAAACCATCAGTTGCACCTGCAATAGCAGCATTTGTAAGAACTCTTGTTGTTTCCTGGAATGATGCAGCAGAAATAAATGAATCAACACCTAAAGAAGCTTTTGTAATTCCTTGGAAAACAGGTTTTGCAATAGCCGGTTGTCCACCTTCTGCAATTACACGTGCATTTTCTTCATGGAATTTGTATTTATCAACTTGCTGACCAAAAATAAATTTTGTATTTCCTACAGCAAGGATTTCTACTTTTCGCAACATCTGACGAACAATAATTCCGATATGTTTATCATTAATATCTACACCCTGAGCACGATAAACTGACTGAATTTCGTCCATAAGATAATTTTGAAGAGCATTTTCTCCAAGAATTGCAAGAATATCTTGTGGATTTGGAGAACCATCACAAAGAGATTCACCAGCTTCAACTCGGTCACCATCACGAACAATCATACGTTTGTCCATTGGAACATAATGTTCGTAAACTTTTCCGAATTCATCTTCAACAGTTACAACTCGTTTACCTTTTACAATTCCCTTAAACTTAACCAAACCTGAAATTTGTGCAAGAACAGATTGCTTTTTAGGTTTTCGAGCTTCGAACAATTCAGATACACGAGGAAGACCTCCTGTAATATCTTGAGATTTTGTAGCTTCTTTTGGAAGACTTGCAAGAATTGTTCCTGCTTCAACAGACGCTTTATCTTCAACCAAAAGCAAAGCTCCGGCTGGAAGATAATATGTTCCCATTTCATTTCCTGCTTCATCAGTTATAAGAATACGAGGTTGTTTTACATCCATGTGTAAATCTGTAATACGTCGTTCTGTAGAACCAGTTTGAATATCAACTTTTTCTTCCAAAGTAGAACCCGGAATAATATCATCAAAGTGAACATAACCTGTAGATTCTGCAATAATTGGTTCAGCAAACTGATCGAATTCTCCAATTGGTTCGCCTTTCTTTACTTTTGCACCAATTTTTACATAAATTGTAGAACCGTTTTCGATTTCGATTTTTTGTTCTTTGCTCACAAAATAAATCACATCATCTTTTACTACAACTTTTCCAGTTACACTAGCATTTACATCTTTGCCTTTGTGATTTACAACCGGAGTTCCACGCATTACGCTTGTACCATCTTCTACAAGAAGTTTGTCTGATGAATCCATTTTCATTTCATCAAGAATTCTTGTAACAAACATAAAACCTTTACGTGTAAACAACCAGTTTCCATCTTTTTTCTCAACGTGAGTACCAGTTATGTCATTTATGAAGGCATTATATTTCAAAACAATTTTGTTATCTTCAGTAGACATTTCGGCTGCACCACCAGAGTGGAATGTTCGAAGTGTTAACTGAGTACCAGGCTGTCCGATTGATTGAGCAGCAATAATTCCAACTGCTTCACCAATTTCTACAATTTTATTGCGTGCAAGATTTTTTCCATAGCATTTTACACAAATTCCATGTTTTGCTTCGCAAGTAAGAACTGTTCTAAGTTTTACTTTTTCAACTCCGGCATTTTCAATTTTTTCTGCAAGAGGTTCGTCGATATATTCATTTACATCACAAAGAAGTTCACCTGTAATTGGATGAACAACTCTTTCGATGGTGTAATGACCAACAATTCTATCTTTTAAGTGAACTTTAATATCATCACCATCTTTTATTGCTGCATAATCAATTCCGTTGATTGTTTTACAATCTTCTTCGTTTACAACAACATCTTGAGCAACATCAACAAGACGGCGAGTCATATAACCTGCATCGGCAGTTTTTAGAGCAGTATCTGAAAGACCTTTACGAGCCGCGTTTGTAGAAATAAAGTATTCAATTACGGAAAGTCCTTCTTTAAAGTTTGCCTTAATTGGAAGTTCGATAATATCACCATTAGGTTTTGTCATCAAACCACGCATAGCAGCAAGCTGAGAAATCTGTCCACGAGAACCGCGGGCACCGGACTTAGCCATCATATAAATTGTATTGAATCCGGATTTATCTTTTTCAAGATTATCCATCATCAAATTTGTAAGTTTATCGTTTGTACGAGCCCAAATGTTACAAACGCGATTGTATCTTTCCTCAGCGGTAATAACACCTTTTGAATACTGTTGAATAATATCTTCAACTTCTTTGTTGGCTGTTTCTACCATATCTTTCTTTTCTGTAGGAACAAGAATATCATCCATACAAAGTGTTGCACCGTAGAATGTAGCGTTTTTATAACCAACATCTTTAATTGCATCGTGCATTTGGATTGTCATCCAAGAACCTTTTGTATGATAAACATGTTCAATCATCTTCTTTAAAGATTTATCAAACATTTGACGGTTTACATATTCTATTCCATTTGGCATTGATTCATTAAAAGCAAGTCTTCCAGCTGAAGTTTCAATTAAATCACCTTTTTTGAAAGTTTGTTCACCTTGAATAAATGCGTCATCACCTTTTACTTTAAGCTCATCAGCTTTGAAAGAATCTTTTGGTGCAGGAACTTTTATCAATGCTTGCCATTCAATATTTCCAAGTTCTGCTGCCATTCTAACTTCATCCGGAGAACTAAAACGTTTTCCAGTTCCTTTTGCGTTAGGTTTGATAGCAGTCATGTAGTAAATACCAAGAACCATATCCTGAGATGGAGCTACAATTGTATTTCCGTTTGCAGGGTCAAGTAAGTTTCGAGCAGAAAGCATTAAAGTCCAACATTCCATCTGAGCAGCTTGTGTAAGAGGAACGTGAATAGCCATCTGGTCACCATCAAAGTCGGCATTGAAAGATTTACAAGCAAGAGGATGAAGTTTTAAAGCTTTTCCTTCAACTAACACTGGTTCAAATGCCATAATTCCAAGACGGTGCAAAGTAGGAGCTCGGTTTAACATAACCGGATGCTCTTTTACAACTTCGTCCAAAATTGCATAAACTTCCGGAGATTCAGACTCAACTAACGCTTTTGCTTTTTTAATATTGAAAACTACATCTTTATCAACAAGTTTTTTCATCAAGAAAGGTTTGAACAATTCAAGAGCCATTTTTGTTGGAAGTCCACATTGCCAAAGTTTTAACTCAGGACCAACAACAATTACAGAACGTCCAGAATAATCAACACGTTTTCCAAGAAGATTCAAACGGAAACGACCTTGTTTTCCTTTTAATAAATCAGAAATTGATTTTAAAGGTCTATTAGAAGCACCTTTTACAGCACGTTTTCTCTTTGTGTTATCGAACAAAGCATCAACTGCTTCTTGAAGCATACGTTTTTCGTTTCTGATGATGATATCCGGAGCCGAAAGTTGTTGTAATCTCTTTAAACGATTATTTCTGTTAATTACGCGACGATACAAATCATTTAAGTCTGATGTTGCAAAACGACCACCATCAAGTTGAACCATTGGACGAAGTTCTGGAGGAATTACTGGAATTACATCCAAAATCATCCAAGAAACTTTGTTTCCAGAAGCACGGAAATTTTCTACAAGTTCAATTCGTCGAAGTAAACGTTTATCAGATTTAGAACCTTTTTCTATCATTTTTGCACGAAGTTCTGCAGCAAGTTCATCAAGATCAAGGCGTTCAAGCATTGTTTTAATTGCTTCGGCACCCATATCTGCTGTAAAAGAACCTGCATAATGTTCTTGTGCTGCCTGATATTCTTCTTCATCAAGAAGTTGGCCTTTTTTCAAATCTGTATCACCAGCATCAATTACAATGTATCTTTCGTAATATAAAACTGAACGAAGAGCAGCAACTTGTAAATCGAGCAAAAGTCCCATTCGGCTTGGAACAGAACGATAATACCAAATATGACTTACCGGAGCAGCAAGTTCAATGTGTCCGGTTCGTTCACGACGAACTTTAAAATGAGTAACTTCTACACCACAGCGGTCGCAAATTACACCTTTGTAACGAATAGATTTAAATTTACCGCAATAACATTCCCATTCTTTAGTTGTTCCAAAAATTCTTTCGCAGAACAATCCATCTTTCTCTGGGCGAAGAGTACGATAATTTATAGTTTCAGGTTTTTTAACTTCACCATAAGACCAGGAACGAATAGTTTCCGGAGAAGCCAATTTAATTTTTAAACTGTCAAAATCCTGTACATCACGCATTTACATCCTCCTTTTCAAATCCGGAAGCATTTTTATCAATTAATTCTTGATCACGTTCTGTAAGAGCAATTTGTTTGCCTTTAGCATCATAAATTGTAAAATCAAGAGCAAGACCGCGCATTTCCTGAACCAAAACATTAAATGATTCCGGAACACCAATTGGAGATGATGGATCGCCTTTTACGATAGATTCGTAAATTTTTGAACGACCATTCATATCATCAGATTTAATTGTCATCATTTCTTGCAATGTATTTGCTGCTCCATACGCTTCAAGAGCCCAAACTTCCATTTCTCCAAGACGCTGACCACCAAATTGAGCTTTTCCTCCAAGTGGCTGTTGAGTAACAAGTGAGTAAGGACCTGTCGAACGAGCATGCATTTTATCATCAACAAGGTGATGAAGTTTCATATAGTAGATTACACCAACAAAAATTGGATTTACAAATGGTTCACCGGTTTGACCTGAATGAACAATCTGTTTAGAACTTCTAGGCAATCCAGCTTCTTCAAGCTTATCTGCAATTTGTTCTTGACTTGGTGATTGGAAGACCGGAGCTTCAAAATATTGTTTAAGATATTTTCCTGCAATTCCAAGTTCAGATTCCAAAATCTGTCCGATATTCATTCGAGAAGGTACACCAAGAGGATTCAAACAAACATCAAGTGGCGTTCCATCTTCCAAATATGGCATATCTTCTATTGGGAGAATTCGAGAAACAACACCTTTATTTCCGTGTCGTCCAGCCATTTTATCGCCTTCACGAAGTTTTCGTTTATTAGCAATAAGAACTTTTACGACTTTATCAACACCAGGATTCAAATCATCACCTTCTGCACGGCTCATAATTTGAATATCAATTACAACACCTTCAATTCCATGTGGAACTTTTAGAGATGAATCACGAACTTCTTTTGCTTTTTCACCAAAAATTGAGTTCAAAAGTTTAAATTCCGGAGTTGTTTCAGTTTCGCTTTTTGGAGTTACTTTTCCAACAAGAATATCGCCGGAACGAACTTTTGCACCAACACGAATAATTCCGTCCGCGTCAAGATTAGCAACATCTTTTTCAGTTTTGTTTGGAATATCGCGAGTAATGCGTTCTGGACCAAGTTTTGTTTCGCGAATTTCAGTTTGGAATTCCTTAATATGAATTGAAGTATACAAATCTTCACGAACAACGCGTTGAGAAATTAAAACGGCATCCTCATAGTTGTAACCATTCCAAGGAACGAATCCAACAAGGAGGTTTCTTCCAAGTGCAAGTTCACCATTAAATGTTGCAGGTCCATCAGCTAAAGTATCACCAACTTTTACTTTTTCGCCAACTCCAACTGTAGGTCGCTGGTGGTTACAAGTATCGTTATTTGTTCGTTGATATTTTAAAAGCTTATATTCATCAACATCTTTAGAATTAGCAACCTGGACTTTTATACATTCGCTAGAAACATAGATTACTTCACCGTCATGTTTTGCTTTTACAAGAACACCAGAGTCACGAGCACATTTTGCTTCCATTCCGGTTCCAACATGAGCAGGTTCAGGGAACAAAAGAGGTACTGCCTGACGTTGCATATTACAACCCATCAAAGCACGGTTTGCATCATCGTGTTCCAAGAAAGGAATCATAGAAGCTGAAACAGAAATTACTTGGCGAGGAGAAACGTCAATGTATTGAACATCTTTTGGAGAACGCTGAGTATAATTTCCATGATTTCGGCAAGAAATTGTTTCGGTTGGGAAAGAACCATCTTCTTTAATTCCTTCAACAACTTGACCAATGTAATATTTATCTTCGTCCATTGCAGAAAGATATTCAACTTTGTCTGTTACTTTTCCATTTTCAACTTTGCGGAATGGAGCTTCCAAAAATCCGTATTCATTTACACGAGTGTACATTGCTAAAGAAACAATCAAACCAATGTTTGGACCTTCCGGAGTTTCGATAGGACACATTCTACCATAATGAGAATAATGTACGTCACGAACTTCAAATCCTGCACGGTCGCGAGAAAGACCACCCGGTCCTAAAGCATTAAGTCGGCGTTTATGAGTAAGTTCAGCAAGCGGATTGATTTGATCCATGAATTGAGAAAGTTGAGATGAACCAAAGAATTCTTTTATAGCAGCAACAATTGGTTTGATAGAAATTAAATCTTGAGGTTTCATCGTATCAGTTTCTTTCAAACTCATTCTTTCTTTTGCAATTCTTTCCATTCGAGCAAAAGCAGATTTCAACTGATTTGTCATCAATTCACCAACAGAACGAATTCGTCGGTTTCCAAGATGATCAATATCATCAATTTGTTCATCACCAACGTAAACTTTAATAAGATATTTCATTGTGTTGATAATATCTTCTTTTACAAGAGTGAATTCTTTTATATCCTCATCATAATCAAATTTTTTATTAAGTTTGTAACGTCCAACACGACCTAAATCATAACGGCGTTCAGAGAAAAATAAAGAAGTTAAATCTTTTTCTGCTTGATCTACAGTCATTGGTTCCCCGGGCTGTAAAACCGCATAAATCTCAGCAAGAGCTCGTTCTTTTGTTGGTTCCATATCTATAGAACCTTCATCAACATATTTAACTTCCTCTCTATCAAAACAATTTATAATCATTTGAGAGTCAAGAGAGTCATTTTTTTCATCCTTGTTGTTAGGATTCTTTCGTGTATCAAAACGAATTACATTGATTTTTTCAATTTTATTTGCAATTAAATCATCAATATCGTGAGGATGAAGACGAGTTCCGGCATTAAAAAGTCGAGTTTCTTCTCCATTTTCATTTTTGATGATAACTGCATCAGCTAAAACTTTATCAATTAAAGATTCTTTTACTTCCGGAACATCTTTTACTTCAGTTTCTTCAACTTCATAAAAACATCGGATTATTTTTTCGCGAGTATCAAAGCCTAACGCACGTAAGAAAAGAGTTCCCAAAATTTTCTTTTTTCGATCGATTTTTGCAAAAATTAATTCTTTTTTCTGATCAATTTCAAATTCAAGCCAAGAACCACGATAAGGAATAATACGTGATGAATAAACGCCTTTGTCATGGCAGAAAATTACTCCAGGCGAACGATGAATCTGAGAAACAACAACTCGTTCTGCACCATTAATTACAAAAGTGCCTCTGTCTGTCATGAGAGGAATATCTCCCATATAAATATCTTTTTGAAGAATAGCGCCTGTTTGTAAGAAATTTAAATTGATTCTTGCTTTTAAAGGAACTGAATAAGTAAGTCCTTTTTGTTTACATTGAATTTCTGAATATTTTAGATTTTCCCAATCTAATTCATAAAATTCATATTCCAAAGACATATCGCCATTTGGACTTTCAATAGGAAAAGTTGATGTAAAAACATCTTGAAGTCCTTGATTAAGAACTGCTTTTTTTTCCTTTATTGTCTTTGCTTGTAAAAAACTTTCATAAGACGATGTCTGGATTTCAATAAGATTTGGTACATCCATAAAAGATTTAATATCTTTTCCGATGTACTGACGGTTGATTGTTCGGGATTTTGCGAACATCAGTTACCTC
This sequence comes from uncultured Treponema sp., assembly GCA_964541735.1. Taxonomy (GTDB): domain Bacteria; phylum Spirochaetota; class Spirochaetia; order Treponematales; family Treponemataceae; genus Treponema_D. The sequence continues at coordinate 24,875 of CAZIQK010000004.1, read as the reverse complement.
TTTTTATTTTGAGTTCAGGAAGATTTCTGCTACATACTAGAAACTCTGTACAGCACAGAAACTACTGATTTTGCCTTTTTTAAGGATTTTTTGTGATGTGCTAAAAAGCACTTTAGGGAATATCCAAATTGGACATTCCCTATAAGATTTTTATTTTACTAAAAAACTAATTATTTTTTGCTAGCTTTTCCACCAGCTTCTTCAAGTTTCTTAATCATTTCATCAGCATCAGCTTTACTTACGCCTTCTTTTACAGTTTTTGGAGCACCTTCAACCAAAGCTTTTGCTTCACCAAGTCCAAGACCTGTAATTTCACGAACTGCTTTAATAACAGGAATTTTTTTAGCTGCATCGAATGATTCGAGTGTAACTGTGAATTCTGTTTGTTCTTCTGCTGCTGGAGCTGCACCTGCTGCAGGACCTGCTGCTACAGCAACTGCTGCTGTAACTCCGAATTTTTCTTCCATTGCTTTTACAAGTTCTGAAACTTCCAAAACTGACATAGATGCAATTGCATCAAGAATCTGATCATTTGTGAGAGCTGCCATATTGTCTTCTCCACTCTAATAATATATTTTCCATCATTTCTAATGGCGATAGATTTTCGCTCAACTGAGTTTATCTATCTTTTTACACGAACAGTCGACAGCTACTGAAGCCTGAACGTGTTTTAGATTGCTACCAATCTTTTATTTTTATTGTTGCTCTGCAGATTTTTTGTCTGCATAAGCTTGTAATGTTGCTGCAAGTTTTTGAACAGGACCGTTCATTGCAGACATCAACATAGCATAAAGTGTATTCTTTCCAGGAACCTTTGAATATGCTTCGATTTTTGCAGCATCGTAGATTTCGTTAGAAATACTTGCACCTTTAACTGTAAGAACAGGAGTATCTTTTGCAAAATCGTAAAGAATTTTTGCAACTTCGTTAGAATCTTCCTTAGCCATTGCAATAATTGTAGGACCTTTTAAATAGTCAGCTACATTTTCAACTTTTAAATCTTCAAAAGCGATTCTTGCAAAGTGATTTTTTACAACTTTAAGAACAGCATTTTTTTCGCGAAGTTTATCACGAAGAGCGGTAATTTGTTCTACAGTTAAACCACGATAATCAGCAAAAATAAAATCGCTATAATCAGCGAAAACTTTTTTTGCGTTTTCAATAGCCTCTGTTTTTGCAGGCTGAATTTTCTTTGCTCTAACTGCCATTATTCACCTTCCTTGTAATCAACCCAAACACCAGGTCCCATAGATGAACTTACAGATACAGACTGAATAAAAGAAGCAGCTCCAACAGGCTTTTTCTTATTTACTTCAGAAAGAAGTGTATTTACGTTTGCAATTACTTTATCAGCGTCCATTGAACATTTACCAACTGCAATATGTACAATTCCTGCTTTATCTGCACGATATTCTGTACGACCTTTTTTAAGTTCTGCAACTGCATTTGCAACATTTGGAGTTACAGTTCCTGTTTTTGGGTTAGGCATAAGACCTTTTCGACCAAGAACCATACCAAGTCGGCCAACATCTTTCATCATATCAGGAGTTGCAACAGCAACATCAAAGTCGAGCCAACCACCCTTTACTTTTTCGATATATTCTTCACCAGCATAAGCTGCACCGGCATCTAAAGCTTCTTTTACTTTATCACCTTTACAGAATACTAAAACTTTCTTTTCACCACGGAACTGATTTGGGAATACCAATGTATCACGAACTGTAGCATTTTTTTCAAGACGAAGAACTACGTGAGCTTCGATTGTTTCATCGAATTTCGCATATTTCATATCCTGAACCATTTTACAAGCTGAAGCAACATCATATTTCTTTGTAAGATCATACTTTGCAGCAGCTGCATTATATTTCTTTCCATGTTTCATATTATTGCTCCACCTCTACGCCCATACTTCTTGCAGTACCGGCAATGATTTTCTTTGCTGCCTCTAAATCATTTGCACTGATGTCAGGCATTTTTGTTTTTGCGATTTCTTCCAAATCCTTTGCAGACAATTTTGCAACTTTATCCAAAAGAGGATTCTTTGCACCTTTTTCGATTTTGCAAGCCTTTTTAATAAGAACTGCTGCAGGAGGAGTTTTAAGAATAAATGTGTAAGATTTGTCCTGATAAACTGTGATTACAACAGGAATTACAAGACCACGCTCCATTGTTTTTGTTCTATCATTAAATTCTTGAACAAATTTTGGAGCAGAAACACCGTGAGGTCCAAGTGCTGGTCCAATTGGAGGAGCTGGAGTTGCTGCTCCTGCTGGACACTGTAACTTGATAACGGCGGTAACTTTTTTTGTAGCCATTTTCTTTCTCCCAATATTGGTGTGTAAGAACTAAAAAGCTTCTTACTAACGAGTCGCCTATGTCCAACGGACTTGCAACTCTCCCAAAAACAGGATATTTGATTTATGTTTGGGACATAAACCCCTGAATTTGCTAATTAAATTTTTTCTACTTGTAGGAATGTAACTTCAACCGGAGTAGGTCGTCCGAAAATTGGAACTTCTACACTAAGCTTTTCTTTTTCAGTATTAATTTCTTTTATATTTCCACTAAATGTAGCAAAAGGACCATCGGTAATTTTTACAACATCACCAATATTAAAGTTTTGTCGAATACGAACAGGTTTTTCACCTTTTATAACTCCGGACTTTTGCAAAAGATTCATTGCCTCGTCTTTTGAAATTGGAATTGGTCTATCTTTTCGACTTACACAACCAACAAAACCTGTAACACCTTGAATTTTATAAATATGAGCACAAATATCTTTCCATCCAAATTCTGGCAAATCCATTTCAATCATAATGTAACTTGGAAGGAATTTATTTAATCGAGCTTTCTTTTTTCCATCTTTTACTTCAACAAGCTCTTCAACAGGAACTCTAACATCAAATACAACATTTGAATCAAGCTCACCTTTTTCGATTAAAGATTTTATTGAGCGTTCTATTTTATTTTCATAACCAGTATAAGTATGAAGAATATACCAATTTCTAGACATCTTTTACACCAAATTTAAAATCAATCTGAAAAGCTGAGAAAAACCTAAATCAAGACAACCAAGAATTACAGCAACAACAATAGTTGATATTATAACAACTTTTATAGATGAAAAGACATCTTCTTTTGTAGGCCAAACAACTTTTTTTAATTCCGCTTTACTTTCTTTAAAAAATTGAAATATTTTCGCCATAACACATTTTCCTTAAAAAATCAGGGCAGGCAGGACTTGAACCCACGACAGGCGGTTTTGGAGACCGCTGCTCTACCAACTGAACTACTGCCCTATATATAAAACTGATAAAATCAGTTAAATATCTTATTTTGCTTTTGTTTCTTTGTGAAGAACACTTTTTTTACAGAATGGACAATACTTCATCTTTTCTAATTTACCGGTAATATTTTTACGGTTTTTGTAAGTTGTGTAATTTTTTCGTTTGCATTCTGTACACTGTAAAGCAATAATTTCTACTGCTCCCTTTTTCTTGCTTCCCATATTTTACTCCTGAAAAAATAAAAGGTTTTCTAAAGCCCGTGTGCAGAATCGAACTGCAGACCTCCACATTACCGATGTGGTGCTCTACCAACTGAGCTACAGGGGCATTTGCAGAATTCGACACAAAGTCAAAGAAAACGTGCGTTCTATGACTATAAATAAACTTGCAATTTATGTCAATAAATTAAATCTGAAATTTGCAAAAATTCTCTTATAAAGTAAGTCATTTTTAACATTTTTAATCTTATCATCTTTTATCTTCTTGTTTAATATTTTTTTACATATTATAGTATTTTTTACGATTTTCTTGTTAAGTTTTGAGGATTTTTTTATGAATACTGATATGCTAATTGATGGAATTTTAGACTCTTATGATAGATATGGATTTGTGAATCGAAACAAAGAAGAAAATTTCCCAAACAGAAAAAATGTTGTTTCAATTTTAGGAGATTTACAATCTTTAATATTTCCGGGTTTCAGAGAAGAAGAAGATATTTCTCCGGAAAATATACGATACATCACAGGGCAAAAAGTAAATAACATAATTGCAAAATTAACGCGCGAAATTCAAAAAGCACTTATTTATACTTTAAATAAAGCAAAATCTGATGGTAAAAATCGTGATATTTCTCAATCATATTGTTTTAGTTTGGCAGAAAAAACTTCATTTGTGTTGGTAGAAGAAATTCCGGAAATCAGAAGATTAATTCAATTAGATACGATTGCCGGTTTTAAAGGAGATCCCGCGGCAAAAAGTGAAGAAGATGTAATTTTATCATATCCGGGTCTTGAAGCAATTTTAGTTCATAGAATTGCACATTTTCTTTTTAAAAACGGAGTTCCATTACTTCCTCGCATTATGAGTGAACATGTACACGGAAAAACCGGAATTGATATTCATCCCGGAGCACAAATTGGAGAGTCTTTTTTTATTGATCATGGAACCGGTGTTGTAATTGGAGAAACTTGTATAATTGGAAATAACGTAAAAATCTATCAAGGTGTTACATTAGGTGCGCTTTCTGTTAAAAAAAATCTAAAAGATAAAAAACGTCATCCAACAATAGAAGATGATGTTACAATTTACGCAAATGCAACGATTTTAGGTGGAGACACAATCATTGGAAGAGGAAGTACAATTGGTGGAAACACTTGGATTACAAAATCAGTTCCGGCAGGTTCAACAATTACACAAAGTAAATAAATCTTTTATTACTAAAGTTGTTACACGGATTCGATTTTGTTAGTTTTTGTTCAAAAATATAACGTTAAAAAAAACGAGGTTCCCAACCAGTAACACTAAAAAGGGAACCTCGCCGTCCAGTTTTCTGGACATCGGAGAGAGTTTATCAGCTTATTTATAAGCTAATCTCAATATAATAAACAAAAATGATAGTGTCAACATCAAAAATTATAATAAATTGTTTTTATCATCTTCTAGAATTTTAAGGAATTTTTATGGCAAAAAAAAATGGAACAATAATGTATAAATGTTCAAATTGCGGATATTCTCAACCTCGATGGCTTGGAAGATGCCCAGAATGTGGTGAATGGAATTCTTTAGAAGAAATTATTATTGATAGGAATAAGATTTCTGCGGCGGGAATCGGTTCTGAAAAATCACAAAAAGCAAAACCAATAAATTTAGCAAAAGTAGAAGCAGCTTCGAATTCAAGAATTTTAACAGGAATTACAGAATTTGACCGAGTTTTAGGCGGAGGAGCAACAAAACGTTCTGTAATTTTACTTGGTGGCGAACCCGGAATTGGAAAATCAACTTTACTCTTGCAGACTGTAGCAGGAATATCACAACAAACAGAAAAAAATATACTTTACATCAGCGGAGAAGAATCGGCTGCACAAATAAAGGAAAGAGCAGAAAGATTAAAAATTGATTGTTCAAAAATTCAACTTTTATGTACATCACGGCTAGAAGACTCTTTAGATGCACTCGACAATCTTGAACCAATTTTTATTATTGTGGATTCAATTCAAACAATTTATTCTGTAGAAGCTGGCTTAATTCCGGGAACAATAAATCAACTAAAATATTGTGCAAATGAATTTATCACTTGGGTAAAAGAAAGAGATTGCGTTTTAATTATGACGGCTCACGTTACAAAGGAAGGGACAATTGCAGGACCAAAATCACTAGAACACATGGTCGATACAGTAATTTCTTTTGAACGTAATAATGATGATATAAGATTTTTGCATGCATTAAAGAATCGTTTTGGTTCAGTTGATGAAATTGGAATTTTTTCTATGGACGAAAATGGCTTAAATGCGGTAGAAGAGCCATCATCACTTTTTATAACAAAAAGAAAAGGAACTCAACCGGCAGGAGTTTGTTGCACACCTATTTTTGAAGGAACTCGAGTTTTTATTGTAGAAATTCAAGCATTAACAGTAAACGCAAAAGCTTCAATTTCTAGAATTTATAGCGAAAAAATAGATTCCGGCAGAATTGCAAGGATTGCCGCCGTTTTGGAAAAAAGATGTGGAATTATTTTCAGCGACCAAGATATTTATGTAAACGTTGCCGGAGGAATTCGGCTTAACGAAAGTTCAATCGACGCAGCCATTGCAGTTGCACTTTACTCTGCAAGAACAGATTTACCTATTTCATCACAAATTGTAGTTTTTGGAGAATTAAGTCTCGCCGGAGAAATCCGTCCGGTAGGAAAAGCAAAACAACGCATAAAAACATCAAAAAATTTTGGCTTAAATTGTGTCATTTCCAGCGAACAAGATGAAGATTCTACTCAAGTTTGCGACATAAAAGCACTTATAAAAACAGTTTTCAGCAAATAAATGTAACATTTTGACTCATCCGAACGCTTGATGAAACAACTAATTCGCACCACTTAATTCTCAGAACAAGTGAATTTTACGAAAAATCTCCCATAAATCACACAGATTTTCGTAGATTATGTTTACTTTACAGATGTCGTTTTGGCAAGTTTAAACTTCTCTAAGTTTCAAAAATTATTTTTGTGCAATGATGTTGTTAAAATCTCTACAAATCTATGTTTTTCTAAAAAAAAATCATTTTTTTTTTCATTATTTTTACGAACTTGGCACGAAAATTGCTATATATTAAGAGAGAAAAATAAAATTAAAATATTTGGAGGCAAATTATGAACGAACTTTCATTATTAAACTCATTATTCAACGATATTATGGACAACACTGGTTACAAAACTTACAATTATGCAACACCAAGGGTAGATGTAAAAGAAAATGATGATGGTTACACTTTGGAAATGGAACTTCCGGGACGAACCGAAAAAGATGTAAACATTGAATTGAATAACGACAATCTTACAATTTCTTCAAATAAAGAAGAAGAAAAGAAGGATTCTAAAAATGGAAAGTACATCTTAAAAGAACGAAGAACATCAAATTTTGAACGACGCTTTGCTTTACCAAAAGATGTTGACACTGAAAAGATTTCTGCAAACTTCAAAAATGGAGTTCTTACCGTAAATATGATGAAAAAACCACAATCAACCACAAAAAAGATTGCAATTGAGTATTGCTAATGACTAAAGAAAATGTGATGGCGTAGAAATTTCAAAACCATCACATTTTTTTTATTTAACATCTTTGAAAACTTTTCCAAAATGGATTAAATAATCAATAAAAGAAACATAACTTAAAACTACACTAATACACCACAATACAAAAGATATTGTTTTTAACGTAGTAAAATTGTTAGGAACATTATTTGTCCTTACTAAAAATTCTAAAAATAAAGCAAAGAAACCTGAAAAGATGTAAAAAACAGTTTTAACCTTTCCACCTTTTCGAGCTGCAATCGCAGTTCCTTTTTTAGCTGCAACCATTCGCAAAAAATTCTGAGAAAATTCACGAATCATAATCAGCATAAATAAAACTGGTAAAATATATCCGTCAATTCCAGCATAACTGAATTCGTTGCTATAACTAAACATATAACAAATCATCGTTGTAAGATGAAGAATTACATCTGCAAAAGGATCAAATAACTTTCCAAAATCACTAACCTCATTGTGTTTACGAGCATAATGTCCGTCTAAAAAATCTGTAAATTCCGCAAAAAGTAAAGTTGGAATTGTTATGTACATAAAAATTGATGAAATTGTAGATAAAGTTTGAGCAGAAATTGAATTACTTTGTTTTAACCAAATTGGAATAAAATACAAAAGTACAAAAATCGGAGCATATAAAATGCGCGTAAAAGTAAATTTATTGGAAAGTTTCATATTTTAATAGTAACGAAAACGGATGAATAAAACAAGAAAAAAATGTTTTATTCATCCGCACTGTATGAAAAGTCTCTAATATGTCTTAAAATTTTGAACAATGCTTACATTTGATTTTACTTCATATTCCGGAAGTTTTTCTTTTATAAAACACAATGCTTTTTGAACGTTATCTGGAGAATCTGAAACGCCATACAAAACAAAAGTTTTATCTTCAATTTTTGCATGAATAAAATCAATTTTTAATTTTTCATCAAAATAAAGTTTATTCACCATATCTTGAGCAATAAGCATATTTTGAATTATTTTAGTTCCATTTTCCTCATCTTCTGCAGTAACGGATTCTTTTACAATATCTGCAATAATAGAAGCCGCTTGGTCAAAATCAACATAACCAGTATTTATTACAGCGTGATATAAAGTAGAATCTGCAATATTTACATTATAAAATCCAGTATGAAATCCTGCCCTATTTGCATCACTTTCTTGGATTCGTTGTTTTGCTTGTTTTTCATCCCAATTAAATTCTTTTTGCAATCGAGAAATTCTTGTCTTTTCATCAGCGACAAGTCGAACTGAAACATTATTTGGAACATCTTGTAAAACCGCAAATGCTCCCCGACCTATAATAATTACATCTTTTTGAGATGCAGCTTCCAAAATTGCATATTGAACATAATTTAAATATTCATCACGATTTTTAGTTAAAGATGCAAAAAATCCGGGTTTACGCTCATCATACTTTGACATTTTAGACTCAGGAAATCCTAAATCGATAATGCGTTTTTCAATATCTTTTCGAGTAATAAACTTGTACCCAATTTTTTTTGCAAGCTCTTGTGCAACTTCATCACCACAGGCTGCAACTTGTCTAGAAAGAGTTATAACTGCCATAAAATGCCTCCTGTTTAATTGACAATTATTTTTTGATAAACAATAATCAATTAACTCTTTTTATAATAAATCGGCTTTTTTAATCTGTCAAAATTTTTTATAAAGACATGTTTGTTATTGGAAGTAAAAAAATGAAAAATTATTTTACAAAAGATGATGAAAATCTCAAATGGAAAAAAGAAAAAACTCAAACTCTTTTAAAAACGGTTGTTTTTGATGTAACTTCAGAACACAATACTTCTAGCACGGGAGTTGAAGGTGATTATATCATTTTAAATGCACAAGATTGGGTCATCACAATTCCTAAAAAAGATGATAAATTTTTGATGGTAAAACAATGGCGACATGGTTCTGAATGTTTAAGTATTGAATTTCCGGGAGGAGTGATTGAAAAGGGTGAAAAACCAGAAGTTGCCGCTAAACGAGAACTCGAAGAAGAAACTGGATATAAAGCTCAAAAACTTACAAAACTTGGAACTTTAAATCCAAATCCAGCACTTTTTTCAAATCATGTTCATATTTTTTTAGCAGAAGATTTAATTTCGACAGGAATTCAACATTTAGATTCTGATGAGTTTGTAAATTATCTTGAAATTCCAATAAAAGAAGTGATTAAAAATATGGGAAATGAACAGTTCCCACATGCAATTATGGGAACTGCACTTGCATTATATCTCGCAAAAATTAATTAGCGGAATATGGAGTGTATTCTTTTTTAGGATCGTAAGTTCCTTTTCTATATTCACCTGTAATGCTAGGAATTTTCATTTTCATTCCAGGAAGAATTAAGTTTGGATCTTCTGGTTTTAGCATACTTGCTTTGTTTGCTTGATACAAATTTTCCCAAAGTAAAGGATTATTGTAAACGTAAGGTCTACCAGAAATATTCCAATAACAATCTTTTGTTTCTGCCCAAGGACGAACAATGTAAAATTCCGGAAGTGGCGTGATTTCGCGAATTCCATCTAAATCAGCAAGGCATTGTTTTGCATATTCAGTTGCCTTTTCCCAATCTTCCGATGAAAATGCATTTTCCGCGTTAGAAAGATTTTCTTTTGCAGAAGTATATGCCATTGGAAATGTATGTTCTGCATCAATTTTTTCCGCATACGCAACTTGATTTTTTGCCATTTCGATGTAATTTGAAGCATCAGTTTTTGCAAGCATCATTTTAATATACGCTTTAGAAAGTTCTGCATTTTCTTCGGCTTTTTGTGCATATTCATAAGAGAGTTCGTATTCGCCGGCATCCATAGCGGCTTCAGCTTTTTTTGTATATTCATCTGCCAACTTTTGATATGTATTATTTTTATAACTGATTGCAAATAACGAACCAGCAAAAATCATTACAAAAAATATTGAAAATAACTTTTTCATAATCACTCTCCTTATTTAGCATCAAAAGCGTTTATTAAAGAATTAACTGCATCTGTTGCTTGTTCAACGACAGCTTCTTCAAGCGTTGGTGCAACATCAATTTCTGCATCTTCTGGGTTTGCATAAGAATCTTGTTCCAAAAGAACAGCATCTTCATCTTCTATACCTTCAACTTTTTCTTTAAGAGGTTCTTTTGAATCTGCTTCTGCTGCGTAATTTGCACTTTCTTCTACGCTTTTCTTTGCAGCATCAATTGCCGCTTGAGCTATTGCACGTTTTTCGTAGATTTCATTATATAAAGTTGTAAAAGTTTCTTTTGCAGATTTGTAATTTTCGTAAGCAGATTTTGCATTTTGCATTGCGTAAAGAGTATCACCTTTTTGGAACTGTTCCGCAGCGGCCTTATATTCATTTTTACGAGAAACTGCTGCTTTTACGCTATCTGCTTGTTTTTTTGCATCATAAGCATTAGAACGTTCTTCTTTTGCTATTTTTTTGTAAGAAACAGTCAAAACTGCCACAAAATTTGTATAAGCAGATTCAGCTTCGCCCACAAAAGTAGTTGCACTATCACTATTATTAAAAGCATTTTCTACTTTTTCTAAAGATGCAACTCCGTCATCATAACCTTTTTGATAATATTGAGCATAATTGTTATCATCAATTTCTTTTTTAGCATCGGCTGCTTTTATGTAATTTGCCAATGCTTGATAACGAGCAACAAGTTCTGCTGACTCATCTGGTGTAATCGCAGTTCCATCAAATTTGATTTGCTCATAATATTCATCAATTTTTACTAAAAACTCAGGAGCTTTATCTTCTGCACCAGCATCAATCGCTAAAACTCGAGCATCATCTATCAAAGCAATAGCAGATTCATTATCAATAACTTCTTCTTTGACAATTTCTTCTACTTCTTCAACAACCGGAGCTTCCGGTTTTTCTGATTCCTCTGTTGGCTTTGAACCGCACGAAATAAACATAAAAATAACACTAACAGAAAGAATTCCAAGTACGAATTTCTTCATGAAATACCTCACTATTTTTTTTGATTTTACTATAAAAAACTCAAACTTACAACGATAATTAAATGAGGATTAAAAACTATCACTTTTTGGAGTAGAAAATGGCTGATGATTTTTCGTTTAAAATTGAACAAAACATTGGAGTTGTATCCGAAGGCAAAGGCGGATGGAATTTAGAATTAAATTTAGTTTCTTGGGGCGGACGACCGGCAAAATATGATTTAAGAAGTTGGTCTCCAAATCACGAAAAAATGGGAAAAGGTTCAACGTTTACGAAAGATGAATTGATTGCCCTAAAAAATCTTTTGAATAAGATAGAAATATAAAAAAATAGGATTTTGTAAAATCTTAAATCGCACTCAGAAACTCAACTTAATTATCTGCACGGAACTTTTTCAATTGAAAAAAAAATTGACAAACAAAATCTCTATCGAATATAATTTAATCATAACATTTCGTTATAGTAAATATTTTTCCTAAGAGAGGTAAAAAATGGCAGTTGCTTCATTAATTTTGGGCATTATTTCGGTTCTTTCTTCAGTTATTGGAGGAAGTTTTAGTTTAGGTTGGCTTGGTTCCGCTTGTGGTGTTGTAGCAATCATTCTTGGTGCTATTGCAAGAAAAAATCCTGCTAAAAAAGGAATAGCTACAGCAGGGTTAGTTTTAGGAATTATTGCTCTTGCGTGGGGAATCATTGCAACTATTGCTTGTGCAACTTGTCTTGCAGGATTTGCAGCATTAGGTTCATACTAATAATCTAAACTAATGGGCTTTTATATTTTTAGTAAATTCATTCCCTATTATGGATTTTTTATTCTAATAGGGATTGTTTTTGCTTTTATTTTAGGCTTTACACTTTGCAAAGTTTTAAAACACAACACAGATGATTTTATAATTGTTTGTGCCTATTTATTAACTTTTGGCATATTTGGTGCAAAAATCCTTTTTATTATTGTTTCTTTTAAAGATATTGATTTTAAGTGGGTTTTTGCAAATTTAGAAAATTTAAATTCTTTTTTAGGTTCAGGTTTTATTTTTTATGGCGGATTAATTGGCGGATTGATTGCCTTTTTATTTGTAAAACTTATTCACAAAATTCCAATTTATAATTACATAAAAATAATTACGCCTTGTCTTGCGGTGGCACATGCATTTGGAAGAATTGGTTGTTCATTTGCCGGTTGCTGCTACGGAAAAAAAACTTTAAGCAATTTTTATTTCATTTACTCACACAGTATAAGTGCCCCGAACAATGTAAAATTACTTCCGGTTCAAGGAATTGAATCTGTATTTTTGTTTTCTATGGCGATTTTATTTACAATTCTTGTTTTAAAAAAAGTAAAATTAAATATTCCCGCTTTGTACATAGTCGTTTATTCTGTATTTAGATTTATAATTGAATTTTGGCGTGGTGATGTTGCACGCGGATTTTTAGGATTTTTTTCAACTTCGCAACTAATCAGTTTCATCTTTATAATTTCAATTTTTATTGATTTTTTAATAAAAAAATCAATAAAATTATCTCAAAAAAAATCTATTCAAAAAATTTAATAATTTTTGAGGAGAAAAATTATGTCATTTGAAAATGTACAAGCGTTTTTTAAAGGAACAGAACTTGAATCACAACTTATAATTTGCAAAGAATCTAGTGCAACGGTCGAACTTGCAGCAAAAACTTTGAACACAGCTCCGGATAAAATTGCAAAAACTCTTTCTTTTTTTATTGATGAAAAACCTATTTTAATTGTTGTTTCGGGACATTCTAAAGTTGATAATAAAAAATATCGTGATTTTTTTCATACAAAAGCAAAAATGATTCCTTTTGATGAAGTTGAAAAATATATTGGACACGCACCTGGCGGAGTTTGCCCTTTTGCAGTAAATCAAAATGTGGAAATCTATCTTGATGAATCATTGAAACAGCACGATATTGTTTTTCCTGCGGCAGGAAGTTCAAATACAGCAGTAAAAACTACAATTCTACAATTAGAAAAGTTTACACATTTTAAACAATGGATTGATGTAACAAAAAAAATGGAAAACTAATTTTTGTCTTAATTTTGGATTCAAAAACTTTCAGAAACTACAAAATCCATTTTTACATCGTGAGATTCCGTTGGAATTTGTTCTAAAATCTGACAATTAAAACAAATTCCGCAAAAAAAGGCATTTTTAAAGTTTGTTTTTTTTATTTCTGCTAAAAAATCATCATAATAACCTTTTCCGCGACCTAAACGTTCTCCATTTTTTGAAAACGCTCTTCCGGGAACTAAAATCAAAATATTTTTGTTGTAAGATTTTATTTCAAATTTTTTATTATTTTCGGTTGGTTCAACAATTCCAAAATTGCTTATACAAGTTTCCATTTTTGGTGAAAATTCATAAAAATTCAATTTTGATGAATTTGGGACAATTTTTGGAATAAAAAGTTTTTTTCCATTTTTTATAGATTCGTTTATTAAACTCGAAAGATTTACTTCATCTTTTAACGCCATATACGCAAAAATAAAATCTGCGTTTTTGTAAAATTCACTTTTTAAGATTTTTTTACAAATTTTTTCTGATAAATCAGACAAATTTTCACTTTTTTCTTGGAGAATTGCTTTTATTTTTTGACGAATAAGCGATTTTTCAGTCATTTTTAATTATCCCAAAGCAACATCCAAAATCATCATCAAAGAAAATCCAATCATAAATAAAATTGTGCCAACATTTGAGTGTTTGCCTTCTGACATTTCCGGAATTAATTCTTCAATCACAACAAAAATCATTGCACCGGCAGCAAAACTTAAAAGATAAGGTAAAATTGGAATTACAAAATTTGAAAGTAGAACTGTGACAAACCCTGCTATTGGTTCTACAATGCCAGATAAAATTCCCATCCAGCACGCTTTTCTTTTTGACATTCCATCGCTATGCAAAGGCATAGAAATGATTGCTCCTTCCGGAAAATTTTGAACTGCAATGCCAAGAGAAAGTGCAAGAGCCGCTGTTGCTGTAATATGAATTTCAGAATGTAACATTCCGGCATAAACAACACCAACTGCCATTCCTTCCGGAATATTGTGAATTGTAACAGCCAAAACCATCATCGTTGTATCTTTTAAATGTGATGATTTCGGTCCATCTTTTACTTTGTTCATGTGCATATGAGGCGTGATTGTATCAAGTAAAAGTAAAAATAACATTCCGATGCAAAAACCAACGACAGCAGGAATAAAACATAATCTTCCCATTCCCATTTCTGCAGATTGATTTAAACACGGAATAAGCAAACTCCAAATAGAAGCTGCAACCATAACACCGGCAGCAAAACCTGTTAACGCTCGTTGAACTCGTGAATCAAGATTTTTTTTCATAAAAAGAACACACGCAGAACCGAGCGAAGTTCCCAAAAAAGGTATTAAAAGTCCTCTTGCAATTGTTAAAATCATATTGAGTTTAATTTACTATATTTTTGCGTTTTAAGATACATAGTTAGAAAATATAAAAAAAATTATAGGATAAATATAAAACCTATTGACATAGTAGGTAAATAAATTTATAAATATCTTATCTTAAAATTTTTTTTACGATAAGGAGAAAAATATGAAAAAAGCAACTTTAAAAAAATTAATTGCTGTAGCATTATTAGCATTTACAGCATTTTCTGTTAGTGCAAAGGCAAAATATCGCACTTTAGACAAAATCAAAAAAAACGGAACAATAAAAATCGCTGTTTTCAGCGATAAAAAACCATTCGGTTATGTTGATGAAAATGGCGAATATCAAGGTTATGATGTTTATTTTGCAGAACGAATTGCAAAAGATTTAGGTGTAAAAGTAAAATACGTTCCTGTAGAAGCAGCAGCTCGTGTAGAAGTTTTACAAACCGGAAAAGTTGATTTGGTTTTGGCAAACTTTACAGTTACTCCAGAACGTGCAGAAAAAGTAGATTTTGCACTTCCTTATATGAAATGTGCACTCGGCGTAGTTTCTAACGAAAAAGATTTTATTACTGCACCGGAACAGTTAAATGGAAAAACTTTAATTATTTCAAAAGGAACAACAGCAGAAACTTATTTTACAAAAAATTATCCAGAAGTAAATCTTTTAAAATTTGACCAATATAGCGAAGCATACAATGCATTATTAGACGGACGCGGAGTTGGACTTTCTACAGACAATACAGAAGTTTTAGCTTGGGCAATCGAAAATCCCGGATTTGCAGTTGGAATTGAATCATTAGGTTCTTTGGACACAATTGCACCAGCCGTAACAAAAGGCAACACAACACTTTTAAATTGGCTAAATGATGAAATAAAATCTCTTGGAAAGGAGAATTTCTTCCATGCAGATTATGAATCAACTCTTAGACAAGTTTATGGTCCAGACTCAAATGCAGATTCACTTGTAGTTGAAGGTGGACAATTATAATTTCTTCTTGACCCTAATAAAAAAATCATTTAAGTTATCATTAACAAAAACCTACACTTTAAGTAGGTTTTTGTTTTTTTAAACAACACTTTCGAGGTAAAAATGATAGTTTCAACTCGTGGCCGTTATGCTCTTAGAGTTTTAGTTGATATGGCTGAACATGCAAATGATGAAAGAATTCCTTTAAAAGAAATTGCTGAGCGACAAGAAATTTCCCAAAAATATATAGAATCAATAATGACGTTACTTTCTAAAAATGGAATTGTAAACGGAGTTCATGGAAAAGGTGGCGGTTACAAATTAACTAAAAAACCATCTGAGTATAAGGTTGGAGAAATTTTAAGAATTACAGAAGGAACTTTGGCTCCCGTTGTTTGCCTTGAAAATGATGCAAAACCTTGTTCTAGAGAGCCAAATTGTAGAACGCTACCAATGTGGACAAAACTTGATAATCTTATAAAAAATTATCTTGATAGCATAACTATTGCAGATCTTATGAAAGCATAAATTATCCTAAAAGCCATTTATATTTTGCAACGCTATAAAGTGGAATAAATGGCAACAAAATAGGCACTTTTTTTACGTAAGATTGATATTCTGAATTATCACCATAATTTTTATTTTGTCTTATTTCCAAGCGACGTGCTCCACCGAACATTACATAAACAATGCAAATCCATCCACCAATAGCAGCAACCCACTGAAGTGGACCTTGTAAAGCGGTAAATCCAGAAACTAAAATTCCTGTCCAAGTTAAAACTTCTCCCAAATAATTAGGACATCTTACAAATTTAAAAACTCCAACATCACAAAAACGTTTTGGATTTGCTTTTTTAAATTTATTTTTTGTGAAATCAGCAACAGATTCAAGAATAATTCCGCAAGTTGTGATTATTAAACCAACAGTTCCGCAAACATTATTTGCAATTCCGTTTTGAAACCTAAACAAAACCGGAGAAATTTCGCAAACGTAAAGTAACGCACATGCAACCCAAATTATAATTTTTAAAAAGAAATTCATATTTGAGCCATCTTTTATATCGTTTTTCATCGTTGCTTTGTAAGATGAACTTTTTATTTCTCGAATTAAAAGATAAAGTCCAAGTCGAAGTCCGTAAATAATAAGAAGAATTGAAAAAATCAGCGGTTGAATTTGTAGATTATTTCTAAAAATGATAATCATAGCAATTCCAATTGCCGCAACCGAAAATCCATAGCCTAAGGAAATAAAATAAACAAATTTTTTAAATCCTATGGAACTTACAACCATTGCAATTCCAAATAAAATAAAAAAAATCATAAAAAACCTCACTAATTCTTATTTTTTTTGTTTTTTGTTCGTAAATCATACAGATAGCGTTTTATTTTTTGAGTTGCTGTTTTTTCAAATTCGTGAACTTCTTTTACTTTTCCAATTTTAGAATTTTTGTTTACACGAGTATTTACATAATATTGAATTTCATTGTTGATTCTTTCTTTTTCGTAAGCAACATCACGCAAAAATTCGCTTGTTTGTTTTTGAATAAGATTTCCAAGTCCGCCTTTTCTTTCGTTTACACGTTTTTCTGCTTCTTGGTTTACTTTTTCTTCGTCAAGTTGAACTAAAGCAACAAGCCCATCATCATCTTCTACAACCAAAGATTCTGTAATTAGAGGATGTTGATTTAACACAAATTCAATATCTTCGGGATAAATATTTTCGCCACTTGGTCCTAAAATCATATTTTTATTACGACCTTTTAAAACCAAATATTCTTTTCCGTGATGTTTTTCAAAAAGTCCTAAATCACCGGTTTTGAAGTATCCTTCGCCGACAGAATCTTCTTTTGTCGTAAAAACCGATTTTGTTAATTTAGGCTCTTTATAATATCCTTTCATCACATTTTGACCTTTTGCAACGACTTCACCAACGCCAGTTTTTTTATCTGGATTATTTATTAAAAGTTCAACTTCCGGAACTCGAATTCCTATTGCTCCGGGAACTGTGATTTTTGGACCACTTGCCGCAAGCAAAGGCGAAGTTTCTGTTAAACCATAACCAATTGCATACGGAAATTTTGCATCCTTCATAAAACGCTCAACTTTTGGATCAACTTTTGCTCCTCCAATTCCAAAAAATATCAAATGTCCGCCAAAAATTCTTTTTAGAGATTTTCCCGCAACTCTATTTAGCAAAATCCTAATAGGACGAATTTTGTAAAGAAATTTCATAAATCCATTTTTTGTAAGAGTTGGAAGAACTTTATTTTTGTAGATTTTTTCTATCACAAGAGGAACTGAACAAACTATTGTTGGTTGAACAATTTTAAACGCCGGCAACAGAGCACTTACGATTGGAGGTTTTCCAAGATAATAAATGCATGCTCCGTTCATAATTTGCATTGTAAAACTGATTGTAAATTCATAAACGTGAGAAAGTGGCAAAAACGATAAAGTTCTGTCCATTTTGTTTACACGATGTGCATGCTGACCTTGAACTGCACACCAAACAAGATTTTTGTGAGTAAGTTCAACGCCTTTTGAACGCCCAGTCGTTCCAGAAGTATAAATTATTGAAGCTATATCTTCTTCTTCGACATTGCTTTCTGGTTCATCATCATTTTTGTAATCAGAAATATTTTTTTTACAATTTTCAGGACTTTTTAGTATAGAAAAATCTTCTAGTTTTATGATGATTTGCGGAAGTTTGCCTTCTAATTTTTCTATTTTGTGATAGAGCTTTGTTTCCACAATAATTGCACTTACTCCGCAATGTTCAATAATTGCAGAAACTTCGGTATCCGAAAAATCCGGCAAAAGAGGGACTGCAATCATCCCGTAATTAACAATTCCAAAATATGCTTCGCCCCATTCCGGTCTTCCGGTTCCATAAATTGCAACTTTATCTTTTGTTTTTAAACCTAAAGCAAAAAGCATTTTTCCAACTTCGCTAGATTTTTCGCCGAGTTCAGCATAAGTGATTGGTTTTCCATTAACTAGAGTTAAAGCATTTCGTTCTGCAAATTTTTTTACAGAATTTGCAAGAACTGCCGAAAATGTGTATTTTCCTAAATCATTAATTGTTTCCATGTTGTTTTCCTAAGCAAACGCACATTAAAATATAAACTCATTTTTTAATTATAAATAAATATTACTGAAAAGTATAACAAAATAAATAAAGAGAATGTTTTGTTATAAAAATGAAAAAACTTACAAGGATTTTACATCAGATTTATATTTTTAAAATAGGAAATTATATTCAACTTTTTGTTGGGACTTATTGCAGGAGTTCTTCGTTGCCGAAAAATCGCATTAATGACTTGACATTTATGCTTATTAAAATAAAAAATATTGAAGGTTTTTATGTCAGAAAATAATTTAATCACAATAAAAAATTGCAGAATTGAAAATTCAAAATCGGTTTTAATTCCGGAAATTTCTTGGAATATGAAAAGTGGCGAATCTTGGCTTTTTGTCGGTCCAAACGGAGGCGGAAAAGCAGATTTTATTAATGCTTTGGCTGGAAATTTGAAAATTATTCCAAATCAGCAGCTTTCGCAAAATCAAAATCCGTCGCTTTATACAAATATTTTTGGAAATTCTTGCGAACTTGTTTCTTTGGAACGAGCAGCACATCTTATTCAAGAAGAACGCGAAAATGATGAAAGTGAATATATTTCCGGAGGCGTTGATATTGGACGAACTGGAAGAATTTTTATTGCAGAAGGAATCGTTGGAAAAATTAAAAAAAATCAACCGTTACCTGAAGAAGTTAAAAAATTGGAAACTTATCCTGCAATAAAATTATGCGGAATTGAAAAAATTCTAGACCGCGGATTAAAGTATATGTCTACAGGCGAAATTCGACGAACTTTGCTTGCACGAGCGTTAATTTCTGGAAAAAAACTCTTAATTTTGTCTGATCCTTTTGCTGGTTTAGATATCGAAAGTCGCACAATTCTTTTGGATTTTATCAACACAATTCAGAAAAAGCATATTACAAATATCATTCTTGCAATGGAACGTTGGCACGAAATTCCAGATGCAATTACAAACGTTTTGGAAATTCGCAATAAAAAGGTAAGTTTTTGTGGAAATCGAAATGATTATGAAAATCTTTTAAATGAAAAAATCAAAAATCTTAAAAATCAAAATGAAGAAGAAAAGAAAAATCTTTCAGAAGCGTTAGAAAATACTTTTTACGAAACGAAATTTCTTCAAACCGAAAAATCAGACTCTGAAGTTTTAATAGAAATGAATCACGTAAATGTTGGCTGGGACGAAAATAAAGTTTTGGTTGATCTAAATTGGAAACTTTATAAAAATGAACATTGGCTTATTCGCGGACCAAACGGAAGCGGAAAAACTACTTTTTTAGAATTGATAACCGGCGATAACAAACAAGTTTATGCAAATGATGTTCATCTTTTTGGAATAAAACGTGGTTCCGGCGAGTCAATTTGGGATATAAAAAAGCAACTTGGAATTGTTTCATATCGACTTCACGTTGAATATAGAATGTTAGGAGGAATTTCGCTTCAAAATGTAATAATTTCCGGTTTTAAAGATTCTATCGGACTTTATGAAACCCCAACTGATATAGAAATTTCTGCCGCAAAAAAGTGGCTTTTACTTGGCGGTTTTGAAGGTCGCGAAAACGAAAATTTTGGAAATTTAAGTTATGGCGAACAAAGAGCTATTTTGATTTTGCGTTCTGCTGTAAAATGTCCAAAAGTTTTGATTTTGGATGAACCCTGCCACGGCCTTGATGAAGAAAATCGGCAAAAAATTCTTAATTTACTAGAATTAATTGGCGAAGGCGGAACAACAACAATGCTTCACGTAACTCACGACCCTACAGAAGTTTTAACTTGTGAAAAACACATTTTGGAACTTCATCCTCACGAAAGTCCAATGTATAAAATTATTGAAAATAAATGATAAAAAATCTCTGAAAAACTTTTTAACTAGATATTCATAAAATTGAAAAGATTATTTTTATTTTCACAAATATCTAGTTTTTAGAAATCTTATTATATGATATTCTTTTTGTATGAAAATTATTTCTTGGAATGTAAATGGCATTCGTGCGGTTGAAAAAAAGGGTTTTGTAAATTGGCTTTTGCAAACAGAAGCTGATGTAATTTGTATTCAAGAAACAAAAGCAAATCCAAATCAACTTTCTGATGAACTTTTAGCACCTACAGATTTAACAAAAAATCTTTCTTACAAATCTTATTTTTCCAGTGCAAAAAAAGCAGGATATTCGGGAACAGCAATTTATTGTAAAAATAAACCAGATGCATTTGAAATCCTTGGAGATTCACGCTTTGATGATGAAGGACGAGTTTCTATAGTAAAAATTGGAAATTTAGCAATAATTTCGGCGTATTTTCCAAATAGTCAAGATGATAAAGAGGGGGTCTGTCCCCACCCACGTCTTGAATATAAACTTGAATTTAATAAAGCAATTCACAAAAAGTGTGATGAACTTGTTTCTGCCGGCTTTGATATTATTCTTTGTGGAGACTACAATGTTTGTCATAAAGAAATTGATATTGCAAATCCAAAAGCAAATGTAACTCACGCTGGTTTTTTGCCAGAAGAGCGAGCGTGGATGGACGAATTTATAAATTCTGGATATGTAGATTCATTTAGACAATTTTGCAAAGAAAGCGGAATGTATACATGGTGGAGTTATCGGTTCCACGCACGTGAAAGAAATATTGGTTGGAGATTGGATTATCAATGTGTAAATAAAAATTTTGCTCAGAATTTAAAATCTTCTAGAATTTTAAAAGATGTTCTTGGTAGTGATCATTGTCCTATCGTGATTGAATCTTTTTAGTAGGCTAAATGAGTTTAGATTTTAGAATGCATTTTTAGTACGCACAATAATGAGTGCCTATTTGTTTATTTTACGAAGTAAAATAAAGTAGCAGGCTAAATGAGTTTAAATTTCAAAATGCATTTTTAGCCTGCGCACGTTAGGCAATGGAAGCCCGCCATAGGCGTTCTAAAACGGCAACTTGTATAACGTGCCGTTTTAGAATGAAGCGAAAGCGGAAGGCTGGAACTGCCGACCTACCGACTTGACTGCTGTTAGGCAAGTCGGTAGGGAACGCCCAAATAAAAAAAACTTCATTGACCACAAACAATAAAACCATTAAACTGAAAATGTAAGCGACAAAGAAGCCGCAGATTTGCCAGATTGGTATGTCCAAAATGGTAATCTGTGGTTTTTTTGTTTTAAAGGGCAATATATGGGTTTAAAAGATGAATGTGGCGTTGTTGGCATTTTTGGTGTTGAAAATGCGGCTTCACTTGCGTATTTTTCACTGACATCTCTTCAACATCGTGGTCAAGAAAGTGCCGGAATTGCGGTAAGTGATGGAAAACAAATAAAACTTCATAAAGCTCTTGGACTCGTAAGTGATGTTTTTGAGCAAAATCATTTTGAAGCCTTAAAAGGCAATCTTGCTGTTGGGCATGTTCGATACGCAACGGCCGGCGGTAGAACGATTGAAAATGCACAACCTTTTTTGAACAGTTTTAAGCTTGGTTCAATTGCTCTTGCACATAATGGGCAACTTGTAAACTATGAACCTTTACGCGAAATGCTAGAAGATTTTGGCTCAACTTTTAGTTCCACTAGTGATACAGAAGTCATTTTAAAATTAATTGCACGAAATTATAAAAAAGGATTAGAAACTGCAATCGTTAATACAATTCAACTTATAAAAGGTTCGTACGCACTTTGTATTATGACAGAAGATTCTTTGATTGGCGTTCGTGATCCAAACGGAATTAGACCGCTTTGCCTTGGAAAAGTTGACAACGGCTATATCATAGCTTCTGAATCTTGTGCGATTGATTCTGTAAATGGAGAATTAATCCGCGACGTTCAACCCGGCGAAATCGTTATTATAAATAAAGATGGAATAAAATCAATAAATTTGGGAGAAAGAACTAGCAAACAGACTTGCGTTTTTGAATACGTTTATTTTGCTCGTCCAGATTCGGTGATTGATGGAATTCCTGTTCAAAGTGCCCGCTACAAAATGGGAGAAGTTCTTGCAAAAGAATCTATGGTTGATGCTGATGTTGTTGTCGGTGTTCCTGATAGTGGAATTGGTGCCGCGATGGGATTTTCTAAAGCAAGCGGAATTCCTTACGTTACCGGAATTATAAAAAATAAATATATTGGAAGAACTTTTATTGCACCGACTCAAACTGAACGCGAAAATATGGTTTTTGTAAAATTAAATGCAATTTCGAGCGACTTAAAAGGAAAGCGTGTAATTGTAATTGATGACTCTATTGTGCGAGGAACAACAAGTCGACGCTTAGTTCAGATTTTACGACGAGCGGGAGCAAAAGAAGTTCATTTTAGAGTTTCTTCCCCGCCGGTAAAATTTCCTTGTTATTTAGGAATTGACACGCCAAGTAAAAACGAACTCATTTCGAGCAATCATGAAATTAACGAAATTTGTAAAGAAATTGGTGCGGATAGCCTTGCATTTATAAGTCTTGAAGGAATGATTGATGCTTTGGACGAAAGTTTTAATGCTGACTCAAAAAGGCAAACCGGATTTTGTCAAGGTTGCTTTTGCGGAGAATATCCAATTCCAAAATAATGATTTTAAGAATTTAATTATATGTATTTATGATTTCTGTGGCGATTTCAGTTCGCTTTTCGCAACGATTCATTGCTTCTTTTTCAAGATAATGATGTGCTTCTTCTTCGCTCATATGCAAATTTTGCATTAAAAGCATTTTTGCACGATTTACAAGCCGAATATCTTCCATTTTTTCTTTTAGTTTTGTTGTTTGACTTGTAAGAACTTGCACTTTATATTGAACCGCAATGGCGATTTTTATCATATTATAAAAATAAAATTGGTCAAAAGGTGAAGTTAATGTTAAAACTCCAAAAGATTCAACTTTGTAGCTTATTTGTTCAAAAAGATTTGTGGGAACAAAAAGTAAAATTGTACTTGTAGAATTTGAAACATCTATTGCAAAATCAGTGCCTTCTCCATCCGAAAAATCAACAATAACGATATTAAAAACTCTTTCGGCACATAATCTTCTTGCTTCGTTAAAATCTGAAACAATTTTTGTTTCAAAAATAGGCTTTACAAGCATTGCGTTTACGAGAGTAGAAATTTTTGTATCTTTTGTCACAACCAAAACGCTGTGAGTTTCCACTTGCATTTTACTTTAAAATTCCTTGAATAAATGGACTTTCTTCTGCAATTTTTTTTGCAGAATCCAATGTATCTGGAAGTTGGCGGAGATTTTTTCCCATTCCAGGCTCAAAAAGATTTTCTGTAATTGGTTCTGGCGGTTCAATGTTATTTTTAATTCCATCCATTGCAGCATAAATTAAAAGTGTAAAAACTAAATATGGATTACATTCTGGGTCGCTAGAACGAATTTCAAGACGTTTTTCGCCTTTTGTTGCAGGAATTCTTATAAATGCAGACCGATTTTCTCTTCCCCAGCAAATATATTTTGGAGCTTTGCGTTCGCCTAATCGGTCGTAAGAATTTTCAATAGGATTCATATAATAAGTCAATTCTTCTGCATGTTTAATTATTCCACCAAGAACTTTAGGCATTTTTAAAGCATCAGAACAAGAAATATTTATATGCATTCCACTTCCGGCTTCGTTCAAAAGTGGTTTTGGAGAAAAATCTGCATAAAGACCATTATTGGCAGCACGAGTTCTTACAATCCACTTAAAAGTTTCTGTGTTATCGGCGGAAGAAAGTGCATCAGAATATTTAAAATCAATTTCGTTTTGACCTGGTCCTTCTTCGTGATGACTTGCTTCCGGCACAATTCCCATTTGTTCAAGTGTAAAACAAATTTCTCTACGGATATTTTCGCCTTTATCTTCTGGAGCGATAGACATATAACCTGCTTTATCAAAAGGAGTTTTTGTCGGTTCTCCATTTTCATCAAGTTTAAAAAGATAAAATTCAATTTCTGCTCCAAACGAAAGTTGCAGATTGCATTCATCTTTTGCACGTAAAATTGCTTGTTGAAGCATTGTGCGACAATCTTTTTTGTATGGAGTTCCATCTGGATGTTTAATATTACAAAACATACGAACAACTTTTCCGGTGTTTGGTCGCCAAGGAATGATAGAAAGTGTTGAAGGATCTGGATGCAAAAATAAATCTGATTTATTTGGAGATTCAAAACCATCTACCGCTGAAGCATCAAAACTAATTCCATCACGAAAAGCACGCTCAAGCTGACTTGCTAAGATAGAAATGTTTTTTTGTTTTCCGTTTATATCAAAAAAAACAAGACGAATAAATTTTACATCTTCCTCTTTTATAAAATCTAAAACTTCACTTTCTGTGTAGTACATTTTTCCTCCAAATTTTCAAGTCAAAATTACGTATATATTTCATC
>CAZIQK010000003.1:117099-125454 GCA_964541735.1 uncultured Treponema sp. | reverse complement strand
TGGAGAATAAGGGGCTTGAACCCTTGACCCTCGGCTTGCAAAGCCGATGCTCTAGCCAACTGAGCTAATTCCCCATACGGAAAATGTATAACAAATCTAAAAAAAAATCAATCATAATTTTTTTGAATTATTGCGTCATTCTGAATTCTGCCTATCGGCAGACAGGTCGTTTCGGAATTTATATACTTCATATAGTGATAATGTTGTGCAAAGTTGCTGAAAGCTAACAAGTTCATTATGACAGTTCTTTTTAGACTGCCAGTGCCAATTTAATTACAATGCTGAATTTGCAGTATATAGTTTTTTTTATTTTTTCCGATAATTTATATATGAAAAGAAATATTTTATTTTTAACTTTTTTTATTCTAGTTCAAGCGTTATTTTGTAGTGAAATTTATAAATCTAATGTTGTAATTTCGTATTACGGAGATGATTTTAACGGAAAAAAGACTTCTAATGGCGAAATTTTTAATATGAATGATTTTACTTGTGCACACAAAACTTTACCTTTTAATACAATTTTAAAAATCACAAATCTAAAAAATAACAAATCTGTTCAAGTTAGAGTAAATGATAGAGGCCCATTTGTTATAGGAAGAGAACTTGATGTTTCTAAAATGGCTGCTCAAAAACTTGAAATGATAAGAGATGGAACTTGCATCGCAAAAATTGAAATCGTCGAACTTGGAGAAAATACAAAACTTAGCGAACAAACAGCTTTAAGTGCAGCAAAAATTATGGAATCAAAAGGCGAAAAAATTTCTACAACGTTGCCAAAAATGCTATCTCAAAATGAAAATTTTTATGATATTCAAATTGGCTCATACTCTACAAAAGATGCTGCAAATAAAGTTGCTCAAAAAATGTTAAAGCAAGGTTTTAAAAATTTAGTTTTTCAAAAAACAAATAAAAATGTTCGTATTGTTATAAAAAAAGTTTCAGAAGAAAATCTTGCAAAAATAGAAGAAAAACTTTTAGAAAACGGATACATCGATTATCTTATACGTAAATTGTAACCAAATCTACACATTAAAATTTTACATTTTCTTCTTTTTAAGTTATCATTCTAATCTATGAGAATTATTTATTTTACGATTTGTGCAATCATAAATATAATTTGCTTATTATTTGTAATTTATACAAGAAATTTTACCAAAGGAACTCAAAATAGAATATTTTTGATTTTTACCTGGGTTGTTTTAATAAATTCTGTTTTTGATTTTTTGTGTTCTTGTCTCCAACTTTATATTGAGCCTTTCCCAGGTTATGAAATCTTACTTATGATTTTGACAGAATTTTATTTTGTGTTTAGGCTTGCAACTTCGTTAATTTATTGTGTTTTTACTCTCTTTATAACAAATTCTTTTTTCAAAAAAACAATAAAACCAATAGCAATTTTTTTATTTTTTCTTCCGGCAATAGTTGATATAATCGTTTTTATAATAAATCCATTTTACCCAATTCTTTTTTGTATTACCGACGGAAAATATATTAGATTAAATGGTTCGCTTATAAATTATATAGGTTCAAGTTCATATATGGTTTTTGGACTTGCTATTGCCATAAAAAATGCAAAATTCTTTTCAAAGTCAAAAAAATTAGCTATTTATGTAATGTATTTTCTGATTCTTCTTTCTGTTGTGGTTCAAGCAATAAAAGGAAATCTTCTTGTAGAAATGTATGCAACTTCTCTTGCACTTTTTATTACAATGCTTTTAATTCAGCGTCCGGATGAATATACAGATTCAACTGTTGGCGCGGAAAATTATTTTGGATTTTCTACTCAAATAAATGTTATATTTTCTCAAAAAATTCCTGCAAATTTTATAATTATAAAAAATCTTGATGATGAAATTTTGTCAAAAGGAACTAATTATAACAATTATATGAGAGTTCAAAAATATCTCGCTCGACAACTTTATTCTGTTATGAAAGACTATGAAATTCCTTCGGATTTGTTTTATATTGGGCGAGGAAGATTTGTGATTCTTACTCGTGGCCAAAAAAGAATGATTTCTAGCGAAATTGCAGAAGATATTTTTTATTCAATGAAAAAATTGAACAATGAAAATACAATGAATTTTGAAATAAAATTTGCAATTTGTCATGCAAAAGTAACAAACAACAAAGAAACTTCGGATGTAAAAACTAAGAACTCTTTATATAATCTTATAGAAACTTTTCACAAGTTTTCTTGGGATTTTAATGAGATTTTATACTTGGATAAAGCAAGAAACAGAAGACTTTTTGGTCCTTACATAGAAATTGAAGAAATCTTAAAAAAAGCACTTGCAAATAACAAAGTTGATGTTTTCTATCAGCCGATTTATTCTACAACAGAAAAACGCATAAATTCTTGCGAAGCACTTTTAAGATTAAATGATGAAGAGTTTGGTTTTATTTCTCCGGAAATTTTTATTCCGGCAAGCGAAAAAAATGGAATGATTGTTCAACTTGGTGATTTTGTTTTTGAATCTGTTTGTAAGTTTGTTGCAAGTGATGATTTTAAAAATTTAAATTTGGATTATGTTGAAGTTAATCTTTCAATTTATCAATGTAGGCAAACTGATCTTGTTAATAAAATTCAAAATTGCATAAATAAATATAATATTTCTACAAAGTATATAAATTTTGAAATTACAGAAAGTATGAGCGACCAAGGTTCTATAATTTTGAAAAATATTTCTAAACTTTCTGAACTTGGTTTTAAGTTTTCTCTTGATGATTATGGAACAGGTTATTCAAATATAAAAAGAATTATAACGCTTCCTCTGAATATAATAAAATTTGATAAGACTTTTGTTCGTGAGTCAAAAAATCCGCAGATGAAAATTATAATTGAAAATTCAATAGATATGATAAAACAGATGAATAAAAAAGTCGTTATAGAAGGTGTTGAAACTGAAGATATGTTAAAAACTTTTACTGAGTTTGATGTTGATTTTATACAAGGTTATTATTTCAGTAAGCCACTTCCAAAAGACGAATTTTGCAATTATTTGCTAAATTTTAAGTAGAGTGGATGTTGTACGTATTTCTAACGATTTTGTTTAGCAGGCGTTGCGGGCGGCGTTTGAGCCCGCTAGAGAGGATAGCACGCAACAAAGTGCGGGCGTAAGGGGAGACTTCCCCTTCCTAGTAAATCCAAAATATTGACACGATACTAAAAAAAAGGCAAAATATTAAAAATGAAAAAAACAATTTTAGTCAAAATTCTAACAGTTCTCGTCCTTGTGGTTTTTTACTAGCCAGAAATGTTGTATTTGTGATTAAAATTTTGAATTGTAAATGCAAACTCTCTGGCAAAACCGGAGAGTTTTTTTATTTTAAAAATATAAAATTGGAGTAAAGTATGAAATTAACTGGTGCACAAATTATTGTAAAATTATTAGAAGAGTATGGAATAAAAACTGTTGCAGGAATTCCAGGAGGTTCAATTCTTCCACTTTATGATGAACTTAACAAATCTTCTATTAGGCATATTCTTGTGCGTCAAGAGCAAGCCGCCGGTTTTATTGCTCAAGGAATTACGCGTTCAACCGGAAAAGTAGCTGTTTGTATGGCAACAAGTGGTCCCGGTGCAATGAATCTTCTTACAGCAATTGCAGATGCTCGTTCAGATTCAATTCCAATTATTGCAATTACAGGACAAGTAAATACATCTTTAATTGGCACTGATGCATTTCAAGAAGCGGATACTTTTGGACTTTCATTTCCAATTACAAAACATTCTATTATGGTAAAATCTGCGAGCGAACTTTTAGAAGCGGTTCCGCAAGCATTTATAATTGCAATTTCCGGTCGTCAAGGTCCTGTTTTAATTGATGTTCCTCGCGATGTTCAGTTGCAACAAATTGAAGTTTCTGAAAGCGAATGGAAAAAAATTGTTGAAGAATGTAAAAGTTCTGTTTCTGCAAGATTTCATGCTTCGACAGAAGAAGTTTATTCAAAAATCACGCAGATTATAGATTTAATGAAAAATTCAAAAAAGCCGGTTTTGTATTGCGGTGGCGGTTGTAATTCTGATGATGCTACGAATGGTTTAAAATCATTTTTGAATAATTATTCAATTCCTGTTGTTACAAGTTTGATGGGGCTTGGTTGCATTTCTGAAAAAAGCGAAAATTTCATTGGAATGGTTGGAATGCACGGAAATTATGCATCAAATTATGCAATGCACGAAGCCGATTTAGTAATTGCTGCCGGTGTTCGCTTTGACGATAGAGCAACCGGACTTGTAAAACAATTTTGTCCAAATGCAAAAATCATTCATATAGATTTAGATGCAGCCGAAATTGATAAGATTTTAAATTCTACTGTTTCTCTTGTTGCAGATGTTGAATCCATTTTTCCGGTTTTAGCACAAGTTTTAAGTGAAAAGAAAATTGTTGCAGATTCAACCTGGCTTCAAAAAGTAATTGATGTAAAACAAAAAAGCGATTCTGTAACTTTAGGACGTCCAAAAGATGAAAAGTTAATAAATCCTCGCGAGTTTATAAAAAACATTCCGGAATTGGCAAAAAATGAAGGTCTTAGCGAAGATGATTTAATCATAACAACTGATGTTGGACAGCATCAGATGTGGGCAGCACAATATTATCCTGTAACGCGTCCACGTTCATTTTTAACTTCCGGAAGTCTTGGAACAATGGGTTTTGGACTTCCTTGTGCCATCGGAGCCGCTTTAGCAAATCCTCAAAAAAGAACAATTTGTTTTAGTGGGGACGGTTCTATTATGATGAATCTTCAAGAATTAGCGACTCTTAGCGAATTAAATCTTCCTGTAACTGTAATTGTTTTTCAAAATGGAACACTTGGAATGGTTTACCAACAACAAAAATATCTTTTTGAAAAAAACTATTCCGCTTCAGTTTTTGATTATGTTCCGGATTTAGTTGCAATCGCAAAAGGTTTTGGAATAGAAGCAATTGATGCCGATGAAGATAAAAATTGGTACAAAAAAGCATTCGACCAAAATAGAAAAAATAAACCTTGTTTTGTAAAAATTAGCGTTGATGCTGAAGAATCTGTTTTGCCATTTGTTCCAGGAGGCAAATCAAATATAGATGCAATTCGAAATTAGTTTTTAAGATTTTTTGTATTATTAATATCATAAGGAAATTCTTTTTTATGCGTAAATTTTATTTTTTATTAAGTTTATTTTTACTGTGCTCATTGAATTTTTATTCTTGTAAAACATTAGATGACGTTAAAACAACAGGCGAAGATGGAAATCTTATAACTTCAGATGATAAAATGCTTTCTGTCGTTTCAAAGGAAAATGGTCTTTTTATTAAAAAAAAGCATTCTTCAAAATTTACTCATATCAGTATTTTTATAGAGAATTCTAAGGAAGTTCAAACTACTATTCTTACTGATGGAAAAACTAATGAATTTTTATATCCTTTTGTAAAAAGTGGAGAAGAGTACAAAATCTACATAACTTTAATGGATTCTAACTATAAAAACTGGAATCAATCAAAATCTGTAACAGTTACTGCGGTTGGCGGGAAAGGCGAACTTTATAGCAATTATTCTTACGATGAAAAGAATGTTCAAATTGAGCTTAGTGATTGCAATTTTGAAAATTATTCAGATATAGAATTTTCATCTTTTACAGGAATGATTTATTTATTAAAAGATGGTGCGGTTGATTATGCTTCCGGAGTTTGGAATTCTTTTAATTCTTTTTCTGATAGAATTGATATAACTCCAAGTTATAATGTTTTTTGTAACAAAGATTTTTATGCTGAAATTTATACAAAAGTTGAATATGAAAATAAAACATTTCAATTATCAATTTTGGGTAACAAAGGACACTTTAGCGACTCTCATTCTATTGAAAATATTATAAATGAAACTGGAATTATGAGACCTTTGTTTAATCCTAGAATATCAAATTATAAAATATGTGCTGCTCCAAATAAAGTAAACTTAACTGTAATAGGTTCAAATTCCGAAAGTACAATCTATACTCTTGATTTTTCAAATTCAGAAACACAAACGCTTGAAATAGAAAATCAAAAAATAACTTTTACACGCGAAAATAAGCCTTTTGAATTTGGTGGAGAAACTTATTATCAGACTTTTTATGATGATTTTTCAGGGACAGAGTTAAATCCCGAAAATTGGAAACACTCAAATGAGGAAGAACGTCAGCCACTCCAACAAAATCATGGTTGGTGGAAAGATGAATGTTCGTATATTGAAAACGGAAATCTTGTTATAGAAGCAAAAACAAAAAATGGGAAAAAAATTTCCGGTTCGGTGTATACGCAAGGACTTTTTGAACAATCGCATGGTTATTATGAAATTCGATTTAAGTGTGATAAAACTTCAGGACTTTGGTATGCATTTTGGCTTATGGGACATAATGATGAAGCTCATGTAGATGGTTATGCAACTGATGAAGCCGAAATTGATTGTTTTGAACTTATTCCGAATGAATGGACTAAGAAAAATAGATTTCAAACAACACTTAATTGGGATTCTTATGGAGATGCTCATAAGTCAAATTGTCAAATAACTTATTTAGAAGATTCTTTCTACAACGATTATCATACTTTTGTTTTTATTTGGGGAAAAACAACTTATGATGCTTATCTTGATGGCACTTTACTTTGGTCAATTGATGCTTCTAAAAAAGATGATGAACATTTTGGTGGAATGTGTGAAGGTACAAATTGGATTATAATTTCTTCAGAATTTGGTTCTTGGGGTGGAGAATTTAATGAAAGTTTACTTCCTTCAAAAATGTACGTCGATTATGTAAAATGTGGATTAACTTTAGATTCTTAGCCCATCTTTCTACCAACTCGCCTTTCGCAGTTCGCTAACGCTCAGCCTCCTCACTTTGTTCCGGTGGCCACTAATGTGCTGCTCAACGCTCGGGGCTGCGGCATTTTATGTGGAGTAGGGAACACTTTTAAAATATAAAAAAAATTACTTAAATTTACTTAATTTTATTTTATTTTTAAGTAATTTTTTCTTGACAATTTACTTAAGTGGAAGTAACCTTGAAATAAAGAGCATCTCAAAACAAAATTTTAGAGATTTCATATACAATTAAATTTGATTTTTCTTATAGGAGAAATTTGTATGGCAAAAATCATCAGTGGTGGCAATTTACCAAATATTCCATGGCAGGAAAAACCTGCAGACTATTGGCTTCCAATTTGGCGTTATTCAGAAAATCCTGTTATTGGACGAAATCCATTTCCGGGAATGGGACGCATTTACAACTCGGCAGTAATTCCTTGGCAAGGAAAATTTAAAGGCGTTTTCCGTTCGGAAGATACATCTGCTCGTCCTTTCCTTTATATTGGAGATTCAGAAGATGGAATTCATTGGGATTTCCAACGCGAAAAAATTCACATGCATGATCCGGACGGAACTCCTCACGATCCTTTCTATGCTTATGACCCACGTTGTGTAAAAATTGATGATACATATTATATTCTTTGGTGTGGTGATTTTGATGGAGCTTCTATTGGTGTTGCTACAACAAAAGATTTCAAAGATTTTACTCGTTTAGAAAATCCTTTCTTGCCATTTAATAGAAATGCAGTTTTATTTCCTAAAAAAATTGATAATAAATTTATTATGCTTTCTCGTCCTTCAGATTCTGGACACACTCCATTTGGTGATATTCTTCTTTCACAATCTCCAGATATGAAATATTGGGGAGAACACAGACTTGTTATGCAAAAAGGCGGTCAAGGTTGGTGGCAAGGAGTAAAAATTGGATGCGGACCTGCTCCAATTGAAATTTCATACGAAACACCGGAAGGAAAAACTGAACAAGGTTGGCTTATGTTCTATCATGGAGTTGCTACAACTTGTAATGGATTTGTATATTCATTCTCAGCAGCAATTCTTGATCATGACAAACCTTCTATCGTACGTTATCGCTGTGGAGATTATATGCTTACTCCAGAACAACCTTACGAAACAACAGGATTTGTTGATAATGTTTGTTTCCCAGTTGCAGCATTAACAGATGAAAAAGATGGAAAAATTGCAATTTATTACGGATGTGCAGATACCGTAGTAGGACTTTGTTTTACAACAGTTGATGAATGTGTAAAATTCATTTTAGCTCACAACGAATTAGGCTTCTGGGATAAAGACGAAGGTAGATTCTAGTAAAAACGTTAAAACAAACAAATACAAATGGTGGTTGAGGCTCTCGAAAACACCATTTGTAATAATTGCGAATCAAACTCGTATGTTGTAGTCAAGCAACACAGTCATTCCCATTCGGTGGTTGAGGCTTTCGAAAACACCATTTGTAATAATTACGAATCAAACTCGTATGTTGTAGTCAAGCAACACAGTCATTCCCATTCGGTGGTT
>CAZIQK010000003.1:116825-116999 GCA_964541735.1 uncultured Treponema sp. | reverse complement strand
GAGGCTCTCGAAACCACCATTTGTAATAATTGCGAATCAAACTCGTATGTTGCAGTCAAGCAACACAGTCATTCCCATTCGGTGGTTGAGGCTTTCGAAACCACCATTTGTAACAATTACGAATCAAACTCGTATGTTGCAGTCAAGCAACACAGTCATTCCCATTCGGTGGTT
>CAZIQK010000003.1:93540-116604 GCA_964541735.1 uncultured Treponema sp. | reverse complement strand
AGTCAAGCAACACAGTCATTCCCATTCGGTGGTTGAGGTTCTCGAAACCACCATTTGTAATAATTGCGAATCAAACTCGTGTGTTGTAGTCAAGCAACACAGTCATTCCCATTCGGTGGTTGAGGTTCTCGAAACCACCATTATAATAATTACGAATCAAACTCGTATTTTGCAGTGCATTTTTGCGAGGGGACAGACCCCTCATTTTTACCTTTTCTAATTACTCTAAATTTAGTAAAATAAATATATGCAATTTACAAGTACGCGAAATAGGGATTTATTGGTAAACTTTTCTCAAGCAACAAAGCAGTGTATTCCCGAAGACGGCGGAGTTTTTATTCCTTATTCAGAAAGCATTGAAGATTTACGAAGATGGATTTATTACATTGATGAAAATACAACTTTTAAATCAATTGCCGGAACTTTAACGTCTGCCTTTATTCAAGATGAATTTTCTCCGATTATTTGCGAAACTATTGCAAATTCTGCATTTCCTTTTTCTCCAGTTGTAACTCAACTTGATGATAATCTTTTTAATCTTGAACTTTATCACGGTTTTACCGGTTGTCATCGTGATTTTGGAGTTTCGTATCTTTGTTCATATTTGGAATATACGCACGAACTAAATGGTGGAAAATCAGTTTTTTTAGATTTTACGCATGGTGAACTTGGTGTTTTACTTTCTAAAGTTTTAAAAGACAAAAAAAACATAAAAGCTGTTCTAGTCTATAAAAAAGGTACTGTTCGAGGCCTTTCTCGCGAAGATTTTGTTTGGAATGGCGGAAATATTTATCCTGTAGAAATTGAAGGTTCTGAATCACAAATAAAAAAACAAATTGCAGAAGTTTTTAGCGATAAAGATTTTATAAAAAATCACAATGTTACAGTTGCAAATACAACAAATGTTTGTCGTCTTATGGGACAAATTTTTTATTATCCATATTCATTTGCACAAATCAAAAATAAAATAGATAGTGACATTTATTATGCTTGTGATGCCGGAAATTATGGAACTCTTATGGCTGGGCTTTACAGTTGGCGATTTGCACTTCCTCTAACTGGAATTTATCTTCCTTCAACCGATAGGCTTTCTTGCAATGCGAGTGGAAATCCTGAAGTTTTAGATTCTTATGTTGAAATGAAAAAACGCGGAGAATCTAATCCTATAATTCCGGCAAATCTTGAACGCCTTGAATCTTTTTTTTGTCGAAACAAACTTATGATGCGAAATTTTGTTTTTCCTGTTGATATAAGCGAAAAAGAACACGAAAAAGCAGCAAAAGAACTTTATATGAAATATGGATTATTTGCCGACCAAGGAACTGCTTCGGCTTATGCTTCCATAAAAGATAGTTCTCAAGAAATTTATGATGAACAAGGGGCTGTTGTTCTGATTTCTCAAAATCATCCTGCGTTAAGTAGCGAATATTGTAGACATGTAATTGGAGAAGTTCCGAAAATGCCACAAAATATAAAAGATTCACTTTTGCCGGTAGAATTAAATCGTCCAACAATTTCATCTGCACACGAATTAAAAGATATTCTTAAAAATATTTAGAAAGTTTTAAAGAGTTTTGCAAAGTGAAAAAGTTATTTTTAGTTTTCGTAAGTTTTATTTTTTCATTCAATTTATTTGCTGTTTCTTTAGAAGGTTTTTCTTTTCAAATTGAACCATTTTTTGGAATCACAAACGGAAAACTTGGAGAATATCTTTTTTCACAAAATTCAGAAAATCGCTATATGGTAAGTTCTTTGGAATGGAATATAACTCCGGGGGTTGAAGTTGGCGGAAATCTCCAAGTCGGTTTTAAAAATTTTTTTATTGGAGGAGGCGTAAAAACACTTCTTCCATCCGATTGCGGTTATATGTATGATTCTGATTACAATTCTACACTTAAAAAAAATTATTGCACGTTGGAAAATAATTTGAACCGCTCACTAGATGCATTCGCCGAAATTTCGTATTCGTTTAATTTTGATGATAAATTTTCAATTTTGCCGTGTATTCAAGCAAATTATGCGTATTATTTTTTTAGTGCAGAAAATGGAAGCGGTTATTTTGGAAGTAGTGATGCTACAGGATTAAGTTATGACGTAAGTTATGATGATAAATTTGCACGTTATGCATCTTCCGTTTCTGGAATTGATTATGAGCGACAATCAATTTATTCTTTTATAGGGCTAATTCTTAAATACAAAAAAGAAAATCTACAATTTCAAATAGGAACTTATATTTCACCTTTTACTTTTACAGATGCAACAGATTATCATCGAGATGAACGTAATATTGAAGAAGATTTAAAAGCTGATTTCTATCTTTTAGAACGAACAATTAGTTATTTTTCCAGAATAAAAGAACAAGTTAAATTTCAATATGATATAAAATCATTTTTTGGAATAAATTTTAGTGCAACATTTTTTTATGGTGGCATATCTCAGGGGTTGTTTGCAACAAATAAATATCGTTCATCAACTTCTTCCGGAATTTTTTCGACTTTTTCAGATTGGGTTGTAACTGGTCAGCCTTGTGGCGAAAATATAATTTTATTTACTTGTGATTTAGGTTGCGTATTTAAATTTTAATAAAAAGTGGCTACTCAATAAGTTTAGAATGTGGTGGTTGTTGAGTCCATCAAAAGCCATATATGGCGGCGTTTCGATAAACTGTCTGCCGACTAGTCTACAATCTGGTAGAATAGGTAAGAACTCAACCACCGCAAGTCATTCTTTTTGGATAGTTTTTTATTTATTCCAAAATTGCACCTTTATCTGCACTTGAAACAAGTTTTGCGTATCTTGCAAGATAACCAGTTTTTACTTTTGGTTCCGGAGCAACCCATTTTGCTTTTCGTTTTGCAAGTTCTTCATCACTTACTTTTAAGGTAATTTTATAATTATTTATATCAAGTTCTATTAAATCACCTTCTTCGACCAAAGCTATAGGTCCTCCTACAGCGGCTTCAGGCGAACAATGTCCTAAAGATGCACCTCGTGTCGCTCCAGAGAATCTTCCATCGGTGATTAATGCAACTTGTTTGTCTAAACCTTGACCTGCAAGAGCCGCTGTTACGGCAAGCATTTCTCTCATTCCGGGTCCACCTTTTGGTCCTTCGTAACGAATTACGACAACATCACCTGGTTTGATTTGTTGATTTTGAACAGCATCCATAGCTTCTGATTCATCATCAAAAACACGCGCGGGTCCAATATGATGCATCAATTCTTTTGCACAAGCAGAACGTTTTACGACAGTTCCATTTGGAGCAAGATTTCCAAACAAAATAGCAAGTCCACCATTATCACTAAAAGGAGATTCAATTGGGCGTAAAACTTCAGGATTTCTGTTTTTTATATTTTTTATATTTTCTGCAATTGTTTTTCCGGTTACAGTAATAAGACTTGTATCAATAAGATTTTTCTTTGCAAGTTCTGCTAAAACCGCTTGAACTCCACCAGCATCATCAAGTTCACACATAAAAGTATGACCTGCGGGTGCAAGATGACAAAGATTTGGTGTTCGATTTGAAATTTCGTTTACTTCGTGTAAATCAATCGAAAAACCAGCTTCATGAGCAATTGCAGGAAGATGTAACATTGTATTAGAAGAACAACCAAGAGCCATATCTGCGGCAAGAGCATTTTTAAAATGTTGAGGTGTCATCATACAGCGAGCGGTTATACCTTTCTCATACATTTCCATAACTTTCATTCCTGCATGTTTTGCTAAAGCAATTCTTCTTCCGGAAACAGCAGGAATAGTTCCATTTCCGGGAAGACCTAATCCTAAAGATTCTGTAAGACAATTCATTGAATTTGCAGTAAACATTCCGGAACAGGCTCCACAACCTGGACAAGCGACATGTTCCATTTCGCGTAATTGATTTTCTGTAATTTTTCCAGAAGATACAGCACCTACAGCTTCAAACATATCTGTAAGAGAAAGATTTTTATCGGAGTAAGGATTTCCTTCTTCATGATTTGGTAAATGACCTGGCATCATAGGTCCGCCAGAAACAAAAACTGTCGGTAAATCAAGACGAGCAGCCGCCATCAACATTCCTGGAACAATTTTATCGCAATTAGGAATTAAAACTAAAGCATCAAACTGATGAGCTTTTGTTACACATTCAATAGAATCTGCAATAAGTTCACGAGTTACTAAAGAATATTTCATTCCTTCGTGTCCCATCGCAATTCCATCACAAACACCAATTGAAGGAAATTCGATTGGTGTTCCACCTGCCATACGAATGCCGGCTTTTACTGCTTCCGCAATTCTGTCAAGTTCAATATGACCTGGAATAATTTCATTTTTTGCACAACAAACACCAACTAAAGGTCGCTCTAATTCTTCGTCAGTGTAACCCATCGCATAAAATAAAGATCTATGCGGAGCCCTTTCAATGCCTTTTTTTGCGTTATCACTCTTCATAACTAACCTCGAGAAAAAATTTATGACATCTCTAAAAACGTAAAACGAGTATCTAAAGATGCCTTTATTTTAATTTTGATTTTTAAATATCTTGAATAATGATTTTTATAAGCATATTATTTTTTATAGAAACACATTTTCTTTGTTCGTTAAGTGCTTCTTTATCCAAACTGATTCTAGATTCTTCACAAATTCGTTTACAATAATCAGAAAGAGTTGAAGGCGATGATGCTTTACAAGCGAGAATAACATTTTTCTTTACAATGTAAAGATGAAAGAATTGCATAAATTCTTCATTTTCTAGAGGAAGTCCTTTTAGAAGAATGATTTTTTTAAAATCTTGTATTCTTGCAATTTTTTTGACACATTTTTCAAGGTTTTCAGAAAAATTCTCATTTCCACTTTCGTCTTTTACTGTATTTTCGGCAATTACAATAAGTTCAGAATCTGCCGGACTATTTTCTGTTGGTTCATTTTTTATGATTTTACTGAATTCAACGCTATTAACAAGAATTTTCGTTTTGCTATCCAATTCATCAGGATTTTTTTCAATAGGATTTTCCGGTTCATTTGCCGTTTCTTCATTTTTAGTAAAAAGATTTGCAAGTTCTTCATCAGAAATTGCAACATTTTTATTAGTTGGAGCATCACTCATAACTTCCATCATTGTTGATAAAACTTGTGACTCTTTGTCGCTTACGGCAACTTGCTGCATAGAATTTTCTGTTCGAGCTTTTTCATCTTCCATAATATCTGCAAACAAATCGTCAATGTTTGATTTTTCGTTTTCCATTTTTTGCTCCTTACTTTTTTCATTTATATTTTTTAAATTTTGATTTTCATCGTTTTCTTCACCAAGAATTTCCGGTGTACAAGTTTCATCAATTTCATCAGACTGTTCGTTTGTGAAAAAATTTTCAATTTCTTTTGTATCTAAAAGTTCTTCTTTTTCAAAAAAATCAATTTGTTCAGATTTTTGCTTACAAACTTTTAAACGAAGTTTATCTTCTCCATCAATCGATTTTTCATAAAGACAACCATCTTCTTCATTTACATAAAAAAGATGATTATCTTCGCTGATTCTTATGCTGGAAATGGAGTCGCAACCTTCAAATGCATCTTCCGAAAGTAAATAAAGTTTTGCAGGCAAAACAACTGCTAAAAGATTTTTACAATTTGCACACGCTCGTTTTCCAATTGAACTTACACTATCAGGAATGACTAACGATTTTAAAGAAGAACATCCTTCAAAGACACTTTCTGGCAATTCTTGAATACCTGCTCTAAATGGAATTTCTTCTAAAGATGAACATCCGGAAAATAATCCTTCTGGAAATTCTGTTAAACTTTCAGGCATAAAAACTTTTTTTAAAGAAGAACAACCTGAAAATAAATATGGTGTAAGTTTTTTTATTTCCGGTGGAAGTTTTACTGTTTTTAAATTAACTGAATTTTCAAAAACAGCATTACCAAATTCCTTTATTGAATCTGGTAAAAATATTTCTTCATACGGAGAATCTGAAAAAACATCATCATCTATTTTTTCTGCACCATAGGGAACAATTCCAGAAAATTCTGAAGAAGAACCATCAACTCCAAGAATTGTGCGAAAATCTCCAGAATAAATAAGTCCATCTTTTTTTTCGAAATCAGCCATATAAATTATTTTACTCTATTTTTAACTTGACTGCAATTTTTAGTTTCTGTTTTTATAAACATTTCCAACAGATTCATCTCTAAATCCCATTGGCTCTTTTTTGAAGAAGAAAGAATTGCAATCCCAGAGCATTGGACAATAATTATATTTATCACAATTATCCAGAACATTTGTAAGCCATTTTTCCATGCCTTCTTTTTTATTCTGTTTAGAATCTTTTGACACTCCATATTCTCCAATAATTACGCCGTATCCTTCATCAACAAATTTTTTCATTTTTGCAAAATCTGAATCCATAGATTTATAATCGGTGTCTGTCCCCCAAGAATTTCTTACTTTTCCCCAAGAAGCATCTTTATCCAAAATACAATAAGT
Source organism: uncultured Treponema sp. (assembly GCA_964541735.1). GTDB lineage: Bacteria > Spirochaetota > Spirochaetia > Treponematales > Treponemataceae > Treponema_D. Next base: position 110,140 of record CAZIQK010000003.1, on the reverse strand, counting down.
TGATGGAGTATAATAATGAACAGAAACTAAAAGACGATTTTTTACTTTATCTGTTGGCATTTTAAAACTTATTTCACAAGTATTATTTATATCTGTGTTATATCCGGCAATAAGCAAGAAACGATATTTATTATTACCACCAGTTCCTCGAACTAAATCTACAAAACATTGATTAATTTGATTTGTACAATCATAACATTCAAATTGAGAAAGATTTCCTTTTAAACCTTTTGAAAAAGCAGTTTCATCATTTAAACGGTCACCTAATTCTTCGTTTGCACTTTCAAAAATAAGATGTTCATCATAATTTTTAAAACGATTTGCAACTTGAGTCCAAATTGATTTATATAAAATTCCCGCTTGATAACGATGTCTTTTATCAATAGAACCAAACATTCCCCACCATTGTCCGTCCCAATGATCATTAATGATAACATATAAATCTTCTTGAATGGCCCAATTTACAAGAAGTTCTACTCTATCTAAAAGTTCCGGATTTATCTCATAATTTCCATGTTCATAATCAATCATATTTGTCCAAGCAATTGGAATACGAACAGAATTAAATCCCGCTTCTTTGTATGCTTTAAACATTTCTTGTTTTGTGATTGGCTGTCCCCAAAGTTGTTCATAAAAAGAAACTTTTTTTCCAAAATTTTGGTTCCATCCACGGTAAGCTTCCATTGTGTTTCCGAGATTGATTCCATTTCCCATTTTCTGAGTTAACTCAAGAGCGGTCATTTTTTTATCCATTTCTTGAGCTTTTTTCATATAAACACTATCAGTATTAGGGACGTCTACTTTTACAGAAAAATCTGCACCAGTATATCCCAAACCTACAGTTTTTAATTTTTTATCTCCACAACTTGCAAATGAAAGTATAAAACTAAAAATCAAACTTGTTAAAACTGATATTTTCAATATTTTTTTCATATCATCCTCTTTGATTTTAAATTTTTGAAACAACTAAATCACCCATTTCTTTTGTTCCAATAAGTTTTCCTATTGCACGAATTTCTTCAATATTTCCGGCAATATCTCCGGTACGCCAACCTTCATTTAAAACTTCATTTACAGCATTTTCAATTGCTTTTGCTTCTGTTTCCATTTTAAAATCATAACGTAAAAGCATTGCAGCAGAAAGAATTGTTGCAAGAGGATTTGCAAGATTTTTTCCAGCAATATCAGGAGCCGAACCGTGAATTGGTTCATAAAGTCCAGGTCCAGTTCCATCTCCCAAAGAAGCAGATGCTAACATACCAATTGAACCTGTAATTTGACTTGCTTCATCAGAAAGAATATCACCAAACATATTTGAAGTTGCAATTACATCAAATTGACGAGGATTTCTAACTAATTGCATAGCAGCATTATCAACATACAAAAAGTTCAATTCAATTTCCGGATAATCTTTGTGAACTTCTTCCGCAATTCGGCGCCACAATCTTGAAGAAACTAAAATATTTGCTTTATCAACAACAGTAACTTTTTTTTGTCTATTTTGTGCTGCAGAAAATGCCAGTCTGAGAATTCTTTCAATTTCAAAATCAGAATATTTTTCTGTATCCCAAGCTGTGTTTTTATCTTCAGAAACGCCGCGTTCCCCAAAATAAATTCCACCAGTAAGTTCACGAACTATTAAAATATCAAGGCCTTCACCAATAATTTCATCTTTTAAAGGACAAGCAGATTTTAATTGAGGAAAAATTACGGCTGGACGAAGATTTGCAAATACTTTTAATCCACCACGAAGAGCTAAGAGTCCTTTTTCTGGACGAATTGCAGGTTCAACATTATCCCATTTTGGACCACCTACAGCACCAAGTAAAACAGCATCAGCAGATTTACAAATATCCAATTGTGATTCTGGAAGAGGTTCTCCAAATTTATCGATTGCACAACCACCGGCAATAACATTTTTGTAGATAAAGTTATGAGAATACTTTTTTGCAATAGCATCTAAAACTTTTACAGCTTCACCAACAACATCAGGACCAATTCCATCTCCAGGAATTAAAGCAATAGTTTTTTCCATTTTTAGAACTCCATATATTTTCTGATTTTAAATAATTTTTTTGTATCTTTTTTCTATATCGTGAATTAATTTATATTCAAAAGAATCTGAAAGTGCAATCCAAGACGCTTCAATAACATCGGAAGAAACACCAATCGTAGTCCAAGTAATTTCACCATCAGTAGATTCGATAATAACACGAACTTTTGAAGCCGTAGCCGATTTTCCATCTAAAACACGAACTTTATAATCTACAAGACGGATTTTTGAAACTAGAGGATAAAAACGCTCCAACGCTTTTCTTAACGCAATATCCAAAGCATTTACAGGACCATCACCTTCTCCTGCAGTAATTTCAATCTGACCATCGACTTCAACTTTTATTTGAGCACAAGAATTTACACCTTCTTCTGGACGAGGATTTGAACCATTTGTTTGATAATAATGCAATTTGAAAAAAGGTTGATATTTTCCTACCAATTTTCGAACCATAAGTTCAAAACTTCCATCTGCTCCTTCAAATTGAAAACCTTCTTGTTCAAGTTCTTTAACTTTATCACAAATTTCAGTTACAACCGAATCTGATTTTTTTACATTTGGGAAAAACTTTCTAATCTTTTCTATTATCATTGAACGGCCGGCAACTTCGCTCATCAGAAAAATTCTGGAATTTCCAATTACATCAGGAGAAATGTGTTCATAAGCCGCTGGATTTTTTAAAACTGCATCAATATGCATTCCCGCTTTGTGAGCAAAAGCAGAAGAACCAACAAAAGGCATTTGAGGAGATAAACTCAAATTTGTAATTTCAGAAATTTCTTTACAAACAGAAGTAAGCATTTTCATTTTATCATCAGAAATTACTGAATAATTCATTTTACATTGTAAATTCGGAATGATTGTGCTTAAATTTGCATTTCCGGTTCTTTCTCCAAAACCTAATAAAACACCTTGAACATGAACAGCACCTTCTTGAACAGCAACCAAAGAATTTGCAACTGCAAGCCCACAATCATTATGAGTATGAATTCCAATCCGAACTTTAGAACCAAAAGTTTTTACAACATCATTTACAGCAAGTTTTACTTCATCAACCATAGAACCGCCGCGAGTTTCACAAAGACAAAGAACTTCAGCTCCCCCTTCAACAGCGGCATTTAAGGTTTGCATTGCATAATTCTTGTCTGCATAATAACCTGTAAAAAAATGTTCTGCATCATAAAAAACATGTTTTCCGTTTGCTTTTAAATATGCACAAGAATCTTTTATCATATTTAGATTTTCTTCAAGCGAAGTTTTTATAATATCCGTAACTTGAAAATCCCAAGATTTACCAAAAATTACAACATATTCAGTACCCGCAGAAATTAAACTTTGAATATTTGCATCGTGTTCGCAAGAAATTTCTTTACGACGAGTTGAACCAAATGCACAAATTTTAGAATTTTCAAAATGATATTTTTTTATTTCTTCAAAAAATTCAATTTCTTTAGGATTTGAGCCGGGATTTCCTGCTTCTATATATTGAATGCCAAGTTTATCTAATGCTTGACAAATGTGGATTTTATCTTGAACAGAATAATTAATTCCTTCACCTTGAGCACCATCTCGCAAAGTTGAATCAAGAATTTCTATTTTTTTCATAAAAAAATTATATAAAAAAACAATATTTGTGGAAATAGTAAAAAATAAAGTATTTTAATTTCAATTTTTTATATATTTTTTATTTCCATTCCTTTAAAATCTTTTTCCATTTGGCATCGCGTCCTGCAATAATTAAGGAAATATCATCATCTGTGAGATGACGAAAACGAGCTTGACGTTTTATATATTCTGTCACATCTGAAAATTCTTTAGGCTTATAAGTAATATGATAGTTTCCGTTTTCATACTCTGCAAGATAAAGTAATCCTGTATCAACAATCTCTTTTGCAACTTCAACTGTTTCATCAGTTTTTATACCCCAGCCTGTTGGACAAGGTGCAATTACATGGATAAATTTTGTTCCGTAAATATTCTTTGCTTTTTCTATTTTATTTATAAAATCTTGAAGATAACCAACGCTAGCAGTTGCCGCATAAGGAATCTCATGAGAAGCAATAATTTCAAAAAGATTTTTTTTCTGATGCAAATTCCCTCGTATGTTTTTTCCAACTGGAGTAGTAGTTGTGCGTGCTCCAAATGGAGTTAGAGAACTTTTTTGAATACCAGTATTCATATAAGCTTCATTATCATAACAAATATAAAGAACATCATCATTACGATCGATTGCTCCACTCAATGCCTGAAGCCCAATATCCGCAGTTCCTCCATCACCGGCAAATCCTACTACTGTCGCATCATTAATTCCCCGAGATTTTAGCCCCGCAAGAATTCCTGTCATCATACTAGCAGTTCCTGCAAATGTAGAAATAATTGCATTATTTGAAAAACACAACTGTGGATAATTAAATCCTACAGCACTCATGCATCCGGCAGGCAATACAGCCACTGCTTTTTCTCCCAAAACCTTAAGTGCAATTCTTACAGCAAGACTTCCTCCACAACCAGCACAGGCTTTATGACCATAAAAAAATTCTTCTTCGTTCAAAGTTTTAGCACTAATCATTTTATACCCCCAAACACTTGTGATTCAGGAACTCCTAAAAATCTAATAGGTGTAGAAATTTCTTTTTCGCACTTTTTTTCCTGTTCGTTTGTATCTTCAATAGAGGACACGTTTTTTAGACTTATATTTTTAAGTTCTGAATAAATATTTTCAATTTCTTTAAAACTAATATCCTTTCCGCCAAGTCCACCAATATAGTTTAAAGACGGAATATTAAGTTTTGATTTTTTAAGAGTTGAATTCACATTTGTATAAACAGTTCCTTCTGAACCAAAAGAAATATCTTTTTCAAGAACAGCAATAGCCTTTACATTTCTCAATGCTTCAGTAATTTCTTTTTCAGGAAAGGGTCTTATATAGCGAATTCGTAAAAGACCTGCTTTTACACCTTTTTCCCGAAGAGAATCTGCAACCTGCTGAACAAGTCCACTTATTGTCCCTAAAGTGATAATTACAAAATCTGCATCTTCAGTTAAATAATTTTCTGTAAGTCCTGTGTAATGACGTCCAAATATTTTTTCAAAACGTGATTCGGCTTCATTTACAATCTCTTTTACATTCAACATTGCTTTATGTTCTTTATACTTAAAATAAGTATTTGTATCTGGTCCTACTGAAAATGCCATATTTACAGGTTTTTCAAAATCAATTTTATTATCAGTTTCAAATGGTGGTAAAAATTCATCTGCCTTTTTCTGTTCAGGAACATCTACACTTTCAAAAGTATGAGTCAAAGCAAATCCATCAAGATTCACCATAAATGGAGTCTGAACTTTTTTATGTTCTGCAATATAATACGAAAGCAGTGCAAAATCTAAAGCTTCTTGAGCATCTTTTGCATAGGATTGAATCCAGCCGCTATCCAATAAACCTAGAGAATCTCGCTGATCGCCGTAAATATTCCAAGGAAGAGCTGTAGAACGATTTGCATTCATCATTACTATAGGAAATCGACCACCACTTGCATACACAAGACATTCTGCCATATACAAAAGCCCTTGCGAACTTGTAGCTGTAAATGCACGACTTCCTGCCGCGCTCACTCCTATTGCACACGAAAGGGCTGAATGTTCAGATTCGACATGTATAAAATCGCTTTTTAAGGAACCGTCTTCTACAAAGTCAGATAATTTTTCTACTACTACAGTCTGTGGAGTTATTGGATATGCAGAAATTACAGCGGGACGTGTAAGACGAATTCCGTAAGCAAATGCTTCATCACCAGAAAGAAATTTTTTCATTTTTCTGCCTCCATTTTGATTGCTTCAAATTTACAGATTTTTGCACAAATACCACAGCCTTTACAAAAATCATAATCAATACTTACTTTGCCATTTTTTTTATTTTTAAAAACAGTACCATCAGGACAGTAAAGATAACACTGTAAACATCCCTTACATTTTTCTATATCGATTACCGGACGAATATTTCTCCAGCCTGCATTTTTTGTTACAAGGAATCCTGCTTCATAAACAGTCGCTTCTGGAATATCTTCAAAATTAATAGGATTTTTATCTCGTAAAAAAGGTTTCATTCAATACCTCCAGTTTTTTCAAAAATTTCCTGCACAAGCCTAACATTTTTTGCTGAAGTTTTTCCTGACATATATTCTTCAACTGCTTTTATGAGATTTTCTTTAGAAACGATGCCACTGATTTTTGCAAGAAGAGAAAGCATTACTGTATTAGTTACCGGAATTTTCAAAATTTCCAAAGCAATACTATCGGCATCAAAAGTAATAAGATTGGTATTTTCACTTCCAAATTCTTGTACAGATTTTTTTGTATTAATCAATATTTTTCCACCATCTTTTATTTCTGACAAAGCAAGTGATGAAAATAACGTATCGTCAAGAAATACCACATAATCTGCTTTTTTTATCTGACTTCTGTCGTTAATTTGTTTTAAATCTAATTTTGTAAAAGCAAGAATAGGAGCTCCTCGCCTCTCTGGACCAAAAGAAGGAAACGACAGTGCAAACCTATCTTCTGAAAGAGAATAAGCTGCACCCAAAAGTTTTGCCGCAGTAAACGCTCCTTGTCCACCGCGTCCATGCCAAAGTATTTCTATCATATATGTCCTCGTTTTAATTGCAACAATCATCAAGAATATCAGCTTTGTGCTGCATTTCTTTACAACAGTCTTTAATCTCAGTTTTCTCTTCTAGACAACAATCATCTACGTGAGATTTTGTACTTGCACAAGATATAAAATTAAAACTTAAAGTAACTAGTCCAAACAATACAACTAATATTTTTTTCATAAATAAAACCTCTTTTATAAAAAATTCAGAATGATTTTCTATCAACTTTGAATATTATTTTTTCCACCTCAATAAATATCGTTGAAGTTTATTGAAAAGTAACGTGATAATTACAACTACTATACCAATCACAATCAAACCTAAGATTGTTCTTGTATAATCTCCAAAATCTGAATACTGTTTTACATAAAAACCAATGCCACGGCTTGCACCTATCATTTCTGCTGAAGTAAGTAGAATGAACGAAACTCCAAGTCCTTGATTACAACCTAAAAAGATTTCTGGAAGTGCTGCTGGTAAAATTATCTTAAAAAGCATTGTAGGCTTACTTACATTTAAAACACGGGCAGAATCAATAATTCTTTTCTCTACATGCAAAACTCCACTCATTGTTCCTGCTAAAACCGGCCAAAATGCCGCTAGAAAAATTACAAATACTGAAACAGACCGAAAAGTTGGTAAAAGTGCAATTCCATATGGTATATAAACAATAGGTGGAATTGAACCAAAAAATTTAGAAATGTAAGTTGCTGCATTTCCAAGACGTGCACTCCAACCTAAAAAAAGCCCAAGAGGAATTGCAATCAAAAGTCCAAGTCCATAACCTTCTAGAATAATTGCAAGAGAACTTCCCACATGAATTAGAAGTTTAACGTTATCTTCTATCAACTGAGCAAAAACTTTTCCTGGAGGTGGAAACAAACTTTCTTTAAGCCAGTTAAACTTTGCCGTTGCAAGACTCCACAAAATCAAAAATGCATAAACAAATGAAACTATATCTATAAAAAGTGTATGAGTATTACGATTTTTTATAAATATAGAAACAAAGATTACAACAAATTCCAAAGCGACTGCAAAACCAATCAAATAAACTGTTTTTGGATTCACAGAATTATGATTTGGAAGAAGTTGTATTAAAAGTAATAAAATAAAAAGAATATTTACTACTCGTAAAAAACGTTCTTTCCAATTTAATTTGCTTTCAATAATTGTACTCATAATACAACCTCCTCATTTCCAATTTTTTCTGCAATATCTTTATAAAATAATGAAACAAGTTCATTTCTAAGATTTGTGTAAGCAGAACTTTTAAATAAATCTTCGCGAACACGAGGACGAACAAATGGCACTGAAATTTCTTTAAAAACATGTCCGGGTTTTGAAGCCATCATTACAATTCTATCTGAAAGAAAAATAGCTTCATCAATATCGTGAGTTACAAAAACAACAGTTTTTTTCTTGCCACTAGCAGAACCTTTTTTTTCTACGCCACCTTCCCAAAGTCTTAAAAGTTCTTCTTGTAAACTTGCACGGTTTTTAGGATCAATTGCTCCAAAAGGTTCATCCATCAAAAGAATATCAGTATCCATTGCAAGTGCTCGAGCAATTGCTAACCTTTGCTGCTGACCACCACTAAGTTGGCATGGATATTTATCTGCAAATTCACTCAAATTAACTTTTTCAAGATATTCATCTGCTACTTTTTCCAGTTCATCTTTTGAAAGTTTTTTATTTTTCTGATGAACCCCAAATACAATATTATTTTTTGCAGAAAGCCATGGAAAAAGTGAATAATTCTGAAAGACAACCCCTCGGTCTGTTCCTGTTCCTTTAACTTCTTTATCATCAATATAAATATGACCTGAAGTTTGCGGAAGAATTCCTTCTAAAACACTCAAAAAAGTACTTTTTCCACAACCACTAGGTCCAATAATACTTACAAATTCTCCATCTTGAATTACAAAGGAAACGTCCTTAAGGGCTTCAAATGATTTATTTTTTTCTTTGTAAGTAACACAAATATTGTCAACAATTATTTTTTCCATTAAGAACGCTCCTTATCAAATTTCTAGAAAACAAAATTCTAATTGCAAAACTTTTTCGTTTTTTTTACAAATTCTATTCGTATTTTACAAAATGTTCTTTTAATTCTAGGTAAATCTTATCATTTGGTTTTTCAGCCAAAAGAGAATCTAAAGCATCTTTATAAATTGTTATGTTATAAAATTTGTCAATGTCATAATCTTTTGTATAACCAAGTTCTACAATAATTTCTTTTAAATTTTTTGTTCCCTGTTTATCAGGATCTGGGCTAGAAAAACTAAAACCTCCGTAAACTTCTGTCTTAATATAATCCTCATTTATATCAATGTATTTTTTTACATCTTTAATAGTTTTTGCCTGATTTTCCTGTGTAAACTTGTAAGCTTTTATTAAAGCACGTTCAAAAGCCTTGTAAGATTTTGGATTTAATTTCAAAGCAGAAGTAAGTGCAACCTGACGGCAGCAAGGCTGATTTTGTAAAGCCTGCTCATTTGCGCAGTAGTAAACTACATTGTAGCCCTGTCCTTTTGCAAGTGATGTATATGGTGAATAAGCAGAAGCAGCATCAATAGAAGAGTTCTGAAGAGCAGCATACGCATCTTTTTGACTGTCAAAATATACAATGTTTACTTCGTCTTTACCTTTTCCAACTTTTATATCAGCATTCTTAAGAAGAAGCAAAAGTTCTGCATCTTGTACAGAATTTTTTACACTTGCGACATTACGACCTTTTAGAATTTGAATACCAAGATTATCTTTTCCATCTGTAAATTCCTTTTTAATTACATAACCATGACCGTTAGTCATTGCACCGCCAAAAATTGTAAGATTACGTCCATTACTCTGAAATGTGATTGCAGGAACTGAACCGATAAATGCTACATCAAGTTTGTTTGATTCAAGACCAGCAGCAAGTTCTCCTGCACTAGAAAACTGAAGTAAATTTACATTTAATCCTTCTTCCTTAAAAAAGCCTTCTTCCTGAGCAACAAATGCAAGCAAATGTGCAGTAGAATTCAAATATCCGATAGTAAACTTTGTTTTTTCTAAATCAGACTTTACATTATTTTTAGGCTTCGCACTTACAGAACAAAAAACAAGTCCTGTTAGAACTAAGATAGAAATTAATTTTTTCATATAACCTCCGAGGTGAAATTGATGTATTTCTTCCTAATTAAAATACATATTTCACCACTTAATAAATTTTCAGAAGTTAAACAATGTTTGTTTTTATTATTACACTGTATACCTACTGAATACATAGGTTATACAAAATAAATAAACTTTGTTCTAATATAAGTTTTCTATAAATAGTTATAAGTTTTACTTATAAGACTGTAAAAAAAAGTTAAAAAAATAGAACTGTCTAAGAACTTAGAATATAGCAAGCATAAAATATGCAGTTTTATTGAAATATCGAAATAACAAAATCATACTGCATATGATGGATATAACAGTTTCAAAAAAAACATTAGAAGGGATTATAAATACTCAGTCATCACTAAAAAGTGGAGTAGAAAGATAGCGGTCGCCGGAATCAGGAAGAAGAACTACAATCGTTTTACCTTTATTTTCTGGACGGTCTGCAATAATTTTTGCAGCCTTAAGAGCCGCTCCACTTGAAATTCCTACAAGAATACCTTCACTTCGGGCAAACACTCTACCTTCTTCAAAAGCATCTTCATTTTCTATTGCAATAACTTCATCATAAATTTTTGTATTCAAAACATTAGGAACAAATCCAGCCCCAATTCCTTGAATTTTATGTGCTCCCGCTTCACCTTTAGAAAGAACAGGACTTGAAGAAGGTTCTACTGCAATTACTTTTATTTTTGGATTTTTTTCTTTCAGATATTCACCAACACCAGTGATTGTACCTCCAGTTCCAACACCGGCTATAAAAAAATCAACATTTCCATTAGTTTGTTCCCAAATTTCGGGACCTGTTGTTTTTTTATGAATTGCTGGATTAGCAGGATTTACAAACTGACCTAGAATAATTGAATCAGGAATTGCTTTTTGAAGTTCTTCTGCTTTAGCAATAGCACCTTTCATTCCCTTTGCTCCTTCTGTAAGAATAATTTCTGCACCATAAGCTTTAAGAAGTTTTCTGCGTTCAACACTCATTGTTTCTGGCAACGTAAGAATTGCTCTGTAACCTTTTGCAGCAGCAACAGCAGCAAGTCCAATTCCAGTATTTCCTGAAGTAGGCTCAATAATAGTAGTACCTGCTTTCAAAAGCCCTTTCTGTTCAGCATCTTCAATCATTGCAAGTGCAACACGATCTTTTACACTTCCTGCAGGATTAAAGTATTCAAGTTTAGCAAGAATAGTTGCGTTTTTAATTCCAGATTTTTTTAAATATCCGTTTAATTGTAAAAGGGGAGTTTCTCCAATTAATTCTAATGCATTCTGTTTAATACTCGTCATAAAATCACTCATATATTTTTATTTTATATCTATAATTATAATTACCTATAAAATCAATAGGTTTTGATATATATTTTTTCTATACCTTTTTATAAAAAACTTATATTAGGCACATCGAAAAAAAAACTATACCATACCACATCAATAGGCAATTCAAACAAGTTATGATTGCAAAAAAAATTGATATACAAAGAGGTATAATTATGGCAGATTACGGAACAGCAAATCCAGACGGAAAATACTGGAACAAAGAATTGGAAACTCTTCCACGTAAACAGTTGGAAGCTAAACAACTTGATGATTTAAAGGAAATTGTACAGTTTGCATATGAGCACGCTCCATATTATAAAAGAAGTTTTGATGCAGCCGGTGTAAAACCAAGTGATATAAAAACACTTAAAGATATTGAAAAATTTCCTTTTATCACAAAGAAAACACAACGCGACACTCAAGGTGTAGGTTCTTTTCTTGGTGAACTTGCAGCTGTCCCAGAAGACGATGTTATATTCATTTCTACATCCTCTGGTTCAACAGGTGTACCGACAGTAAGTCCATTTACAAAAAAAGATTTTGATGAATTCCAAGACACAGAAAGCCGCTGGTTCTATCAAGTTGGAATGAGAAAAAGTGACCGTTATGTTCACGCATTAAACTTTTCACTTTACGTTGGTGGTCCAGATGTAATTGGTGCTCAAAATCTTGGTGCTCTTTGTATCTGGGGAGGAACGCTTCCTAGTGAACGACTTTTGTTCGTACTCAAGCAATATCAACCTACAATCATTTGGACAAGTCCAAGTTATGCTTGGCAGCTTGGAGAAAAAGCTCTAAAGGCAGGATACAATCCAAAAAAAGATTTTAATATCAAAAAGATTATTGTTGCTGGAGAACTAGGAGGTTCAATCAATTCTACACGTAAAGCAATTGAAGATATTTGGGGTGCTGAAGTTTATGACTTTTATGGAATTTCAGACATCTTTGGTGCATGTGCTGCTCAGTGTGAATATCATGATGGTCTTCATATTGCAGAAAATCATATTCTTGTAGAAACTGTAGACCTTAAAACTGGAAAAGTACTTCCTCCGGGAGAAACTGGAGAACTCGTATTTACAACACTACGAAAACATGCCCGTCCACTTATTCGCTTTAGAACAGGAGATATCGGTCGCATCGATCAAACACCATGTAAATGTGGCCGTACACATGGAAGAATTCACGTTCTTGGTCGTAAAGATGATATGTTTATTGTTAGTGCAGTAAACGTTTTCCCAAGTGACATTGAAGCAGTTATCCGTGATGAAAAAGACTTGACAGGTGAATACCTTATTCGTATCTTTGAAAAAGATTTCTCTTGCAAGTATTCTGTAGAAGTTGAAAAAGCAAATTCAAGTACAAAAACAGACGAAGAAATTGCAATTCTTACAACCAACGCACTTAAAGGTAGAATTGGTGTAAAACCTGCAAGCGTTATAGTTCACAAAGATGGTGAATTAAATACACGCAGTGAACACAAGGCAAAGAGAGTTATTGACGAAAGAAATCTAACTTATAATATTTAATTGCTAAGTATGGAGGATCTAATGAATTCTAATCTAAATTTAAAATATCTATTTACTGATCCAGATGATTTAGATCCTACATCACTGCCTAATTATACAACTCTTGATTTTATAAGCACAGACTCTCATATTTACGGAGAGATAATGTGGCCTTCAGCTAATCAACAAAAACCACATCCTTGCATTATTATGCTTCACGGATTTCCTGGAACTGCTCGTAATGATGATATTTCACACGCACTTTGCAGAATCGGATGTGTAGTAATTGTGCCTCATAACAGAGGCGCTTGGGGTAGTCAGGGAAAATATCTTATTACAAATTGCATTGAAGATGCTCAAAATCTTGCAGAATATGCACACTCTCTCGAATTCACGAAAAAATACAACGTAGAGCCAAATCAGATTTTTTTACTTGGACATAGCATGGGCGCAAATTCAGCTCTTAATGCAGGTCGTAAATTAGATTGGATTCGTGGAATCATTATGTTGACTCCTTACGACCCGACCCGTTATCTCAATCGGTCTAAAGAAAGTTATTTCCGTTCACTTTTGGAAGAAGGAAAGATTTTACAATCAGACGGAATTGATACAATTTATGAAGATGTAGTTGTAAATCGAAAAGAAATCAGTCACAAAAATGCATTTGAACAAGTAAAGGATAAAAATCTTTTAGTTATTGGAGGAACCTACGATTCAATTTCACCAATAAATGAAATGATTTTACCACTTTGGAATCTTCTGGAAAATCATAAAACTAATGCTCTGCAACGCCGCATAGAATTTCCAACTGAACACGGACTTTTGGGCAGACGCATCAGCGTAATACAAGAAATTGCAGATTTTATAAATCAGGTAGAAATATAATATGCTGCAAATTTCAAATAAAGCAAAAAGAGAAATTTTAAAAACAAAATGATAAAGAAATACGAGAGGAGGATATACTATGACTCTCCAGCAAATAAAATATGTAATCGGAATTGCAGAAACAGGCTCACTTAATAAAGCTTCAGAAAAACTTTTTATTTCACAGCCTTCTCTCACATCAAGCATTCATGACCTTGAAAATGAACTTGGTATCACTATTTTCAACCGTACAGGTCGTGGAGTTACTCTCACAAATGATGGAACAGAATTTCTTGCATCAGCTCGACAACTGTATCAAAATTATTTGAACCTGCTTGAAAAATACGGCGAAAATAGCACTATCAAAAAAAAATTTGGAGTTTCTACTCAACATTACTCTTTTGCTATAAAAAGTTTTGCAGAAATGGTAAAAAGTTTCAATACAAACGAATATGAATTTGCCATTAGAGAAACAAAAACCATCGAAGTTATAGAAGATGTTCATACTCTCAAAAGTGAAATTGGAATTTTTTATCTTAGTGATTTCAATCGAAAAGTTATCACAAACATCTTAAAATCAAAAGAACTGGAATTTCATCATCTAATTGATTGCAAAGCCTATGTTTACATTTGGAAAGGACATCCTCTTGCCAATGAAAAATACATCACATTTTCACAACTTGAAGAATATCCGTGTCTTTCTTTTGAGCAAGGAGATAATGCAAGTTTTTATTTTGCTGAAGAGATTTTAAGCACCGAAGAATATCATCGTACTATTAAGGCAACAGATCGTGCCACAATGCTCAACTTGATGATAGGATTAAACGGCTACACACTCTGCTCAGGAATTATCTGCGAAGAACTTAATGGTTCTGATTATATTGCTGTACCTTTAAAAGAAGATAATGAAATCAATCGAATTATGGAAATTGGTTGGATTACCCGAAAAAATCTTACACTCAGCAGTATCGGAAACAAATATATACAAGAAGTAAAAAAATATTTGGGAATTAAATAATTGTCAAATTATATTACATCATAAACTCGTATGTTGGTTGAGTTATAAAAATCATAGCTTAATGAAAACACCAACTCGCATTTCGCAGTTCAGTAACCTTCAGTCGCTTCACATTCGTTTGCGACCGCTTCGCGCTGCTCAATTCTCGCAGCAAGTTGATTTTTTGAAATGAAAGATTTGAAGAACAAAGAGATTCAAATCTTTCCGATGTGCAAAAAGAAACTAACAAAAATTAAGAATGAAAGAATGCATAATTATTTATTTTTTGTAAAATGTGCAATTATGCATTCTTAACATACAGAGTTCTATCTTTTATTGAAAAAAAAATTTTACTTGTTTATATTGTTCTTATGTTTTTCCGTAAAAATTTAGTTTTTCTGCCATTTTTTTTGATTTTTGTATTTTTTTTAGAAGCTTGTTCCAATACCGAAAATCAAATTTCATTTTTTGCAATGGACACTTTTATGAGTATAAAATCTTATGGAAAAGATTCTAAAAAAATCAATCAACAAGTTCAAAAACGCATAGAATATTTAGATTCTATTTTTTCTACAACGAACGAAAAATCTGAAGTTTATAAATTAAATCATTCTCAAGGTGAATTTACCAAAGTTTCTGATGAATTAAAAAATCTTATTGAATTTTCGCTAAAAATGAGTGATGAAACCGAAGGTGTTTTAAATATTACGTTGTATCCAATAATTTTGGAGTGGGGATTTACAACTGAAAATTACAAAGTTCCTTCAAATCAAAAAATTTCAGATTTACTTGCGTTTACAGATTATAAAAAAATAGAAATAAAAGATGATTCCGTAAAACTGCCTCAATCTATGATGATTGATTTAGGTTCAATTGGAAAAGGCTTTGCCGGTGATGAAGCAATAAAAATCTTTCGCCAAAATGGAATAAAATCTGCAATTTTAGATTTAGGAGGAAATGTTCAAACTCTTGGAGTAAAAACCGATGGCTCAAAATGGAATGTTGGAATAAAAAATCCTTTTGACAAACGTGTTATGATGACTGTAAAAGTCGAAAATGAAGCGGTTATAACTTCTGGCGGGTACGAACGTTTTTTTGTTGCGGAAGATGGAACAACTTATATTCATATTTTTGATTCAAAAACCGGCTTTCCGGTGGATAATGAGATTGCAAGCATAACAATTATTTCTCAAAAAGGAGTTTATGCTGATGCTTTAAGTACAAGTCTTTTTGCTATGGGAAAAGAAAAAGCCTTGTCGTTTTGGGAAAATCATAAAGATTTTAGAATGATTTTAATTTTAAAAGATGGAACAATTATAGAACGATAAAATTCCTATTTTTTTACGATTTTAAATTCAAAAGTTGCTTCTGACAAAAAAGAAGTTTCTTCAAACCTCCAAAGTGCAATCTGCGAAATTATTTCGTTTTTTAATCCGTCAGATAAAATTGCTACTGGCGTAATAGAAACGTCCGATGTTAGAATGTGTCCATTTGGTTGAATTTTGAATAAAATTGTAACATTTCTTGAACCGTCGGGGGCATTTTTGTCAGAAATATTTATGATTGGTTTTTCTGGTTCAATTAATGCTCTAAAACGTCCGTCTGAAGTTTTTATTTGAACTTTTCCGTCGCTGGAAGTTGATGATTCTACAGTTGCTTCTGAAATTATGCTTGATGATGAATTTCCAACATATTTTGTGTTTTCAATTTTTCCAAGTGCAGAAAAAGTTTGTTCACTAGTTGCATTATTTTCAAAAGAAGATTGAACTTTGCTAGAAGTTTTTTCAGAAGAAGATGATGAAGTTTCTCCTGCTGTTCCTTCAAATGCATTTTTTGCAACAACGTAATTTTCGATTTGGGAATTTGTATTTAGAGTTTGTAAATTTGCAGAATTTTCGTCGAATTTTGACCAATCAAATTCTTTATTTTCAGATTTTGCAGTTTGTTTTGCAAATGCTTCCATCGGGTCTAAAGCATATTCTATTGCCTCAGTTGATTTTTGTGATTCTAGGGGTCTGTCCCCTTGCGAAGTTTGTTCTGTTTTTGTTTGGGGTCTGTCCCCTTG
>CAZIQK010000003.1:0-93440 GCA_964541735.1 uncultured Treponema sp. | reverse complement strand
GGGGTCTGTCCCCTTGCGAAGTTTGTTCTGTTTTTGTTTGGGGTCTGTCCCCTTGTGCAACATTCTCAGGTGCTTTTTGCACACTCTGGGGTCTGTCCCCTATTGAACTAGTTCTTTCTTCTTGTTTTGGAATTACGGGAGTTTCTTTTATTTCATTTTTGCGGGGAATTTCTTGTTTTTTTATTTCATTTTCAACTTGTGATTCTTGTAATTTATCTTCCTGTTTTTTGGGTTGATTTTTTATTGGTTCTGATAAAACAATTTGTACAGTTTCGTATTTTTGTGTTTTTGAAAATGTTGGCATAAAAATTAAAAAGATAAAAACTACCACCCAAAAGAGAAGAGTTGCGAAAATCGCAATAAAATTGCTTCTTGCTTGAATTGGTGCATCTTTTGAAAAAATAAATTGAATCTCTTGTTTTAACGAATTCATTTTTCTAAAGTTGTCCTCAAATTTATAACAGAATATCCATTTTCGCGAATTACATCAAAAATCTTAACAATAGTTCCATTTGTCACTTCGCTATCTGCTTCTAAACTGATTGGAAATTCATTTTTTGGAGTTTCTCTTGTATCGAACAAAACAAGTTCATCTCCCAAAGTTTCAAGGCTAACTTCTTTATCATTAAAAAACAAAATTCCATCTTTTTGAGCAGTAATTGTAATTCCTTGCAAAGAAGTTCCTTCTGAAGTATGACTTTCTGGTAGTTGCAATTTTATTCCTGGAAGAACGGCAAAAGTTGTAGAAACAAGAAAGAATAAAATCAGTTGGAAAACAATATCCAACATTGGAGTCATATCTATATTTGAATGTAAATTTCCTCTTCGCGATTTTACTTTCATTAGTGAATCCTTCCTGTAAGTTTAAAAACAGAATCTGTAACAAATGCTTGCATGTTTGCAATGTTTTTATTTACTTGACTTACAAAGTAATTATGAAAAATCAAAGATGGAATCGAAACGCATAAACCTGCAACCGTTGTAACTAAAGCTTCGGCAATAGCACCCGCGAGCAAAGAAGGATCTCCCATTGTTCCTCCTGCACCTAAAACGCCAAAAGCTTTCATATTTCCGGTTACAGTTCCTAAAAGTCCTAAAAGAGTTGCGATATTTGCAATTGTTCCAAGTGGAGTTAGAAAATGTTCCATTTCTGGAATTTCACATTCCATTTTTACTTCAACAGTTTCTCTTAACGCTTCTTCATCATAATTACGGCAAGTTATTGCTTCTTTTATAACTTTTGCAGATGGAGTATTTGCTTCGTTGCAAGCACTTTCGGCACTAATAAAGTTTTTCTCCAAAAATGCACTATTCAAATCTTTTTTTAATTGCAAATCTCTTTTTCGCAAATTTGCAAAATAAACAAAACGTTCAATTATGATATAAGTTGCAAAAATTCCGCAAACTAAAATTGGAATCATCAAAATTCCACCAGATTTTAAAACTCCAAACATATAAACCTCACATATTTATCATAATTTTTTTTTAATCTTACCAAGGTTAAAAATTAAATTTTAAGCCTAAAGTTGCACTTCCGCTATTTGTTTTATATTGTCCTACATAAACTCGCTCTTTTTGGCTAATAAGTTTTACTAAATCACTAGTTTCTACAACAATTTGTGCTAAATCTGTGATTTTATAAAATCCATTTACGCAAATAAAAGGCGTTTTATCATCTCCATTAAATAAAAATGACAAATTAAAATCGCAACCCCATTTTCCGTCACCGTTAGAAGTAGAAAAATTTACATTCGCTTGTTGACCATAAGCAAAAACCGGAACATCAAGCCAATTTGCATTCCAACTAATAGAAATAGAAAATATTTTATAAAAATAACTTAAACCTAAAGAAGTTGCAAATATTTTTTGATTTTTTTGTTCATATCCATAAAATCCATTTTTAAGATATTCATCTTCGTAAATTGGAATGTAAAAACCATTATTAAATGCTGTTTGTTTGTAAGTTGCTCCAAAATTTGCTGTAAAAAAATTTTTTATTGGAAGATTAAAATTAATACGTCCAAACCAATTAGAAGTTTCTGATGGAAATTCACTAAATGCTGTAAATTTATAAAATTTTTCAAATTCAGAAAGATTTAATTTTTGAGAAATCAATCCACCTTCGAGCGTAAGTCCAATTTTTCGATTAGAAAAACTAACAGGAATAGAAGAATTTATGCCAACTAAAAATGGAACAGTAAATAAAGAATTTACATTGGTTCCAATAACAAATCCTACACTTGAAAAAACTTTCAAAAAATCATTTTGCCAAGAAAAATCTGCATTTGTTTCTGCACGAGAATATGCTTTTTTATAAAAATCTAAATCATAATTTGCATCAATTCCTATACGAAAATTAGAATTTTTCCAATAATAAAAAATTTTTGGAGAAAGAAAAAAGTAATTTGATTTTTTTATAAAATCTTCAACTTCTATATTTTCTCCATTATTTGTGATATTTACGTAACGAACATAATCGCTTGTAGAAAAATCAAAACCTAAATGATTATGATTTGTAATATTCCACAAAAAATTAATTTGTCCATAAATATCACTTTGATTTACCGAATAAATATTTTTTGTTGTATTTTGAAGTCCGTTTTGAAAAAAATTATAAAATCCGTTTAAATTCCAAACAAAATTATTTTTTGTGATTGTTTTTGAAATTTCAAAAATTGCATCCGAGTCAAAAAATCCGGAATTTAGTGAATTTTTTGAAAAGCCAGATTCGTTTTTGTAATTAAAATGCACATTCAAAGGTGAAAAATCGGTTTCGCTGAAAAGAGAAAAATCACTTACAAACAAATTTGGAAATCCGCCAAAAGCAGACCCTTCTACAAAAACGTTTTTTTCTGTGTCCTGAATTTCAGAATTTTCTTGAATTTCAGATTCATCACTATCGATATCTGGAAGTTCGACTGTTACAGAACCGGAATTCTCACTTTTTTCTAAAATATCATTGAAATTTGGAAGAGAATCACTTTCTGCTTCAAGCGTTTTTGAATCGACAACCGTTGTTACATCAGGAAGTTCAATTTGAGAATTTGTTTGAGAATAAAAATTGTCACAAAAAAAAGTTGCAATCAAAATTAAAATGTATTTTTTACAAAATTTTTTATAAATCATATTCGTTCCCTTTTAATTTAAAAATCTTTGAGCGATATTTGCTTGTTTTGAATTTGGATACAATTTTTGCAAAAGTTCTGCAGTATTTTTTGCATCTCCACCAAGTTTTGCACTATAAAAACATTCTGCAGCATTGTACAAACAAGTTGCAGCCAAGTCATCATTTTGAACGCTTCTATAAAATTGAGCAGCATCTAAATAGAATTGAGCCGCTTTTTTATCATCATAATTTTTTTGATAGAAATTTCCTAAAAATTCAGCATTAAACGCTGCGATTTCAAATTCTTCTTTTGAATTTTCTTTGTGATTTTTTAAAATTTCTTCCGAAAGATTTGCAGCATCCAAAAGTGTGGAATCATCTTTTTCGTAAAGTTTTACAAGTTCTGTTCCGATTTTTCGGCCTTCAAAAGTTTGAGATTTTCCTGCATTTTCGTATTCACTTAATTTTTCCACAATACTTTTATCAGTTCCTGAAACAATCTTTTCTAACTGAATTAATTTTGTTCCAATTTTGTTGAAATTTGCTTCTTCTGGATAATTTGTTACTATTCTTTTTGCAATTTCTAATGCTTTTAAGAAATTTTCTTGTTTTTCGTAAGTTTCTAAAAGATTTTTGTTTGCACTAAAACCGTAAGTTGAATTTGGAAAACTTGAAAGTAAGGTTGAATTCATCATTACAGATTCATCAAATTTTTTAAGTTTTAAGTCGCAATCACCGCAAAAAAACAATGCACTTTCGTAATATTTTCCATCTGTAAACTTGTAAATGTATTCGTTAAATCTTTTTTGACTAGAAGCATAATCTTGTGTGGAATAAAAAATTTCTCCAGAACGAAAAAGTGCATCTTGTGCAAATTCTGTTTTTGCATATTCTTTATAAATTTTTTGATAAATTTCATCTGCTTTTTGCAAATCATTTTGATTTTCGTAAACTTGTGCAGTTTTGAACAATGCATTTATTTTAAAATCTGAATTTGAAGTTGTGTACGGATTTAAAATTTCTATTGCTTTTTGATAATTTTTCATATCGCAATAAATATCAACTAAAAAAAACAATGCATTTTGTTTTTCGTTTTGAGTTGCAGAAATTTTAAAAAGATTTTCTGCTCTAGTTGCTGCTTCATCATAATTTTTTGTTTGCAAAGCTGATGTCGCGGCAAATTCGTAAGAATTTTTTGCAAATTTGTAAGTAGGATTTTTTTCTTCATTCAAAAATCTTAAAAACGAAAGATATGCATTTTTATAATCTTCTAAACAATATTCGCAATAACCTTTATAAAAATAAGAAAGATTGTTAAAATTTTTAGTTTGATTTTTATTTTTTATATAATTTATAAATTTTTTGTTTGCATTAGAAAAATCTTGCAAATTTACAAAACATAATCCGCTAATATAATTTCCTTCGTTTAAATTTGAAGATGATGCAACTTCGTTTGCTTTTTCGTAAGATTTTAGCAAAAACAATGCTTTTGAATATTCAATTTTATCTTTTGAGTCTAAATTTCCTTTTAGATAAAATTTTTCATAAATTTTGCACGCTTTTGCATTTTCACCGATTTTTAAAAGTGATGATGAATATAAAGCCGCACATTTTGGATATTTTTGATTTTTATCATTTGTTACAATTTCTTCCAAAATAGAAACAACTTTTTCGTAATTTTTATCTTGATAATAAAACGTCGCAAGATTGTATTTTTCGTTAATTTTTGGATTTTTGATTTTTTCGTAAACGCTTAAAACTTCATTCCATTTTTCAAGATTAATTTTGCAACTTAAAAGTGTGCTAAACCAAGAATCAGAAACGGAATATTTATCTTCCAAAAGTAAATCTTCATTTTCTATCAAAATTTTTTCTGCAGATAAAAAATCTTTTTCGCTTTCAATTTTTATTTTTGCTTTATACAAAGTTTGAAGTGCAGTTTGCTTAATTGGTTCTGTTTTTTCTGCATTTTCAAAAAAAATCAGTGATTTTTCGTAATTTTGTTTGTTAAATTCATCGATTGCAAGTCGGCACCAAAATTCACGGACAAGTTCGCTTTCGTTGCTAAATGTTTGAGTTGTTTTAGAAAAAATTTCCGAAGGATTTACGCCAATATTTTTTTCGCTTGATAAAACGTACGCTTTTTTTAATGCAATAATTGCAATTTCTGTAATTCCACTTTCTATTGCGTTACAATAATTTTCGTATGCTTTTAAGTTTTCGCCTAATTTTTTGTAAGAATCTGCAGAGTAAATGCAAATTGTAAAATAAGTTTTTTCATTCAGATTTTCTTTTTTTAGTTGATTAAAAATATCTATTATTTTTTTATACTCTTTTTGTGATTGATAACAAATACATAATTTTTGTAAAGCCTCTTCATATTCATTTTTAGAAAATTTTTTACCATTAGAAACTACATATTCAAAATTAGTTTTTGCATTTCCAAAATCTAAAAGCGAAAAATAAGATAATCCCGCATTATAAATTGATTTTTCGTAAAAAGAATTTTGATTTTTGGAAAATTCAGCACATTTTAAGTAATTTTTTATTGCATCTTCATAATTTTGCATTTTTTGATAAGATTTTGCCAAAAAATAAAAAGATGAAATCTTCTCACTTAAAAGTTCGTCAGTTTTTGGTAAAACACCTTCCAATGTTTTAATTGCATTTTCATATTGATGTAAATAAAAAAAAGATTCTCCTTTTTTGCAGTTTGCCGTAACAACAAAGGATGATTGTGGATAATTTTTTTCAAGTTCTTCGGCTTTTTGCACGACGCCAGGATAAAATTTTGAATTGTAAGCCGAATTCAAATCATTAAAAATAGAAGATTCTAATTCTGTAGCAGATTGCGAAGACAGAGAAAAAATTATAAAAACAAAAACTAAAGATGATAAAAAAAATCGTTTCATACAAATTAAAGTTTTAAATGTCATTCTGGAAAAAATCTTTCATCAGATTTTACCTTTGTAAGATAAATAAAATCATCTGTATGTTGAAGCAAAAAATCGTCAAGAAGCATTTGTCTGCCGTTTATAAAAACAGAACATTGAAACGAACCATCTTCCAAAAAATATGGAAAAATTGCACAACATTCATTAAAAAATTTTATTTCCGGAGAAACAGTTCTGTCAGTTGAACGAATTGCTCCAAAATAAAAAGTTCCTGGTTCAGTTGCACAAAGCACATACAAAAGTGATTTTAAAACTTCACAAGTATAACCGGAATTTTCAATAAAAGTTACTGTATTTGCGACGCCTTTGTCTGTAATTTTTGAAGCAAATGGTTGAATTGTAACATCAACTCCGGATTGATTAAATAAATAAGTTTTTCCCGCTTGAACAGAAATTATTGCAGATGCAAGATTTCTAATCCAATTTAAACTAAAATTAAGATTATATTTTTCTGATAAAACGCCTTGATAACCATTTTCTTTTACTTCTACAGTTTCTTGAATCAACGGTTCCCGTTTTAATCTTCCATTGGCGATTGGTTCGACAAGTCCATCTGCAATCCATTTTAAAAATCCTGCAGAAGAAAGATATAATTTTGAAGAATCTAAAGAGTCAGTTTCAAAAGGTTTTCCATTTACAATGTGAATTAAATTGTTATTTTCATCATACATTGCGTCGTTTGCAATCATAATTTTTGGAAGATTTTCTTTTATAACGGCAATCATCTGCAAAATGCTATGATAAAGTTCTGTATTGATTGTTACATAATTCCAAGGAAGTTTTGTTTTTGTAACGTTTTGCAAATCTTCAAAAGAAATTTCGTAAAATTTTGAAAAATTCAGTCCAGTAGGAACGCCTCTTGCTGCATAATTTCCGTAAATCACTAAATCTGCAAGAGCGGTTTTTGAATTTGGAGAGAATTGAACAAAAATTTCGTTATTTTTCAAAAAATAATATCGAATACGAATTGGTTTTTCTGTTTTTTTATCGCGAACTAAAACAAAACTTCCTGCAATATCACCAGGATAAACTTCTTGCTTTTCGATTCTAGTTTCATTTGAAGAATAAACTGTAACATTAATTTCTTGCATTGGTGAAACAAAAATATTAAAAGTATTTTCTGTTTCTTCAAGGTGAACTTGGAATTTTTGTCCTGCTTCGTTGTAATAAATTTCCGGAAGATTTTGTCTCACGTTTTCTAAAGGAGCTTCAAACCAAGTTTCAATTAAATTTTTACGAATTTCAGAAGAGTCTGGAATGCCAAAAGAATTGTAAGCCGCAAAAATAAAATTTGCAGATAAAATCAACACTATAAAAAGAAGTTTCTTTTTCATAATATTATGTTCGGCAATGTTTCGCTGTTTTTTAATATTTCATACAACTTATAAGATTGATTCAATCTCTTGATTTTCGAAGTGATGTGATGGTTCTTAGGTCATCGCTCTATTGGCGAGTATTAAAAAAATCTACATCACACTTACTGCAAGATAATTATAAGTTATGCCATCATCAAGTTCTTTTACTGTATAACGACCAACAACTGTAACTTTTTCTCCTTGAGTTGGATATTCGTCTAAAGAGTGTTTGCCAAGCCACACAACTTCAAGCCCTTGCTGACAGCATTCCAAAGCATCCGGAATTATGATTGCGTAATATTTTTCGCCAGAATTTTTGTTTTCAAAAATATTAAAATAACCAGAAACTTTTATATTTTTGTTGATATAATTTTCTGGTTCAATTAACATATTAAAAACTTCTGCATAAATCATATTCGCATTCATTTCTGTTAAATCTAAATCAACCTTATCAGAAACCGGAGCAGAGTATTGCGAAAGTTCCTCTTGAGATGGAAGTTTTTCTACCCCAAAAGAAACATTTTCTGAAGATTTAGATTTTTTACAACTTGTATAAAAAGTCGTAAGAAAAATTGAAATTACAAAAAATAATGTAAAATTCCAGATTTTATTCATTTTATCTACCAAAAAGTCCTTTTAATTTGTCAGAAGCAGCTTCTTTTGCTTTTTCAGTTGCCTGATTTGCTGCTTCAGTTGCTTTTTGTGTCGCTTGATTTTTTACTTCATCAACTTTTGAAGTTAACAAATTCGTTGCTTCTTGTTTTTTTGCTTCAAGTTGTTTTGAGAGTTCGTCAACAGAACTTTGTGCATTTGTGATTTTTGCTTTTATATCATCAAAACTAGAAACTTCACCTAAAGCACCACCTGTAAGTTCCGTAATTTTTGCAGAAAGTTGTTCTTCAACAGATTTTTTTACAGAAGCTAGTTGAGTTTGCATTTCGGCAACAAGCGCATTTGCAAATTTTTGGTTGGCATCTGTTGAAATATTCATTATTAAACCATCAGATGATTTATAACCGGCCGTAACTCCAAGCGTCATAGAAGTGATTTTACTCAAAACGCCTGCATAAATGTTGTAGGCATATTCCGGCTCAAAAGCTTCTGCTGTAATTTTAAGATTTGTAAAATCACCATTACCGGAAATTGTAAAACCCTCAGCATCATAAATTTTAGCATTTGCAGAAAACTTGCTAGTTGCATCAAAAGTTGGAACTCCTTGTCCGCCTCCAAAAAGTGAAGATGGAAGATTTATAGGAAAACTTGAACAATTATAATCTGCATTTATAAGTGGTGCCGATGATGACCTTCTTGTATCGACAACGAGTTTTGCATTATGTGCAATATTATTTTTGCTAAGCGTAAAATTTGCTTCAGCAGGTTTTCCAAGTGCATCTTGATCAGAAGAAACGTTTACTGCATTTGCAGAAATTCCGAAACCGGAAGCTCTAAAATTTTTTAGCCAAAAACGAGGAGTTGTGTCGCCAATAAAATAAACGTTTCGTCCAGATTGCCTTGTTCCTGCAACAATTTTAGTTTTTGTTTTTTTTGTAGAAGAAGATGAACTGTTTTTTATTTCAAGCAATTTATTAACTGCTTTATAAACGTAAGGATAATATTTTCCTAAAAGCGAATATCCAAGTTTATCAAAATAGCCAGAAATTATATTTTTTACATCAGAAAGTTTAAACGAAGTGATTTTTGAAATTTCATCTTGAGCAAGATTTTTGTCGTGGGTGATTGCGTCAGTAAGTTTTTTGGATAAATCAGAAACCTCGTTTGCTTGATTTTTTAAATTATTTGCAACTTTTGTTGTTTCTTCTTTTAGAGAATTTACCTCTGTGATTGCACTATTAATAGTTTCCAAAGCTTCTTTAATTTTTGTAGAATTATTTTGAATACTGGAAAAATCATAATTTGTAATAGCATTTACAGATGTTTTTACAGAATCAATTTTTGTAGTTAAAGTTTCTGGCGTTTTTTTCCATTCATCATTTATTTTTGCAATCTGATTTTTTACATCTTCACTCATCTTTGGAGTTTCTAACTGAGTGTAACAATTTTCTATAATTGTTTGTGGATTGTATTGTTCAAAAAGAGAAGATATTTCTGTTGTAGTAAGATTTACAACTTTATCTTTTAAGGCAATCATAAATCCTGTATTTTCAGTTTTTTTAGCTTCTTTTGCCGCTTTTTTTGCCTTTTTCTTTTGAATTTTCGCCAATCTTTTTGCAGAAATATCGCCGGAAGTTGTTCTTTCTTTTCCAGTTTCAATTCCAAGAACGCTAATATCTTCTATTACAAAGTGTGCTTTTAGAAGTTGCGGAAAATCAAAATCAAGATTCAAATTTTCTATCGAAAATAAATCTTTCATAGGGTCTTTTTTGTTTGCAACTTCAAAATTTTTTATCGTAAAAGATGAATCTAAAAATTTTAAGTTTAAGTAGCCAATATCACATTTTGCTTCAAAAATAGATTCACAAGTCGATGTAATGATTTTTCTACAAACAAGATTTTTTGTAAGGGTTACCGTAATTCCAACTGCAAAAATAAAAGCGACAACAGCAATTAAAGGACCGAATTTAAAGCCACTTTTTTGTTTTTTAATCGATTTTGCAATCGTAACAAGTTGTTTTTGAGCTTTTTTTGTGATTTCAATATCACGAGGAATAGAATAAAGCGGAATTTCTTCATTTTTTTTAGTTTTTGTTCCAACTTGTTTTATATAATTTTGAAGGAATTTTTTGTCGTCCGCAATAAAAATTCTTTTGTAGATTTTTTTATCAAGTGATTTTTGCGTGTATTTTTTCTTAAAAAGAGAAGGTACTTTTATTTTTTTTGTTTTTGCAGTTTTTTTTATTTTTGTGATTTTTTTTGATTTTTCATCTGCTTTTACAATTTCAGTTTCTGAATTTGCAGATTTTTTTGTTTTTTTTGAATCTTCATCAGTTTTATTTATTGATTTATCTTTACTCATTGTTTCGTCCTTTTTATTTTGAAGTTGCTATTTTTTCGACTAAAGGGATTTTAGAAACAACTTTTACAAGTTTTGTTTTTCTTACAAATGGCACTAAATTTGTTCTCCATTGTTGAACTAAAAATTTTGCGAGTTGAAAAACCGGAAAATAAAGAATTAAACTTGTTAAAAGTGATCCCATCACAATTGAGTTGTAAAATCTTGTATAACCAAAAAGAGGAATTTTTATTAATGCAACAAAAGCCGGTTGCATAAATTTTATATTTAAAACGGCGTATCCAAATATATCAAACCAAGGATCCAAGACAGGAGCTAGTAACGAAAATAAAAACGCAAAAATGATGTAAGAACTTTTTTGAATTCTTAAAAAGAAACAAAAAACTGCAATTATGTACCATAATGCATTATTTTTAGGCATAAAACCTAAAATCATTCCGCAACAAATAGCATTTGCAATTTCCCTTGGATTTGAATTTTTATTCAAAGCTTTAAAAAATTTTACTAATGCTTTAAGCATTTTTTAACCTCTCTTTTTTATGATTTATAATTTTATTGCTACAGAAAATCCTTTTGGAACAATAGAAACTACCACATTTTTATTTTTCTTTCCAATCGTGTGAATTAATGGAACTGCAAAACCACATAAAGTTCCAATAGTTGCACCACAAATTACATCAGTTAAAAAATGATTTCCGCTTAACATTCTTAAAATGCCAGTTGTCGTCGCTAAAGCAAAACTTGAAATGCTAACCGCCCATTTCCAATTTGATGATGGAAAATATTTAAAAAAAACATAACTTGTAAAACTTGCTCCGGCAAAAGAAAGAGTTGTATGTCCGGAAGGAAAAGAATTTGCCCAATCATAACTTTCTATTGCATCTTTTGGATAATTTTCAAAATACATATAAGGTCTAGCCCGGTTCACAATAAATTTTCCAAAATCTTTTAAGCCGTAAGCCCAAACAAAAGTTTCTGCAAACATCGTTCCAATCGTAAACCATTGAGATTTATTTGTTGTAAGTAAAATTGCGGGCGTTAAGAGAGAGGCAATTTTAATTCCGGTTGCAACGTAATCAATTTCTTTTGAATATTGATTCATAAAAAATTGGTCTAATTTTGGAACATTATTTTTGTCAAAAGAAGATGGAAGTTCAATTCTGTTTAATTTTAAAATATCTGCACATAGAAAATCTGTTGCAACCAAAGAAATTCCGCTTCCCAAGATAATCGAATCTTTTAAAACAGAAAGAGAAAAAGGTTCTTCATTTTTTGTTTGTAAATCTTTTTCGTTCGCAAAGCAAAATGAAAACAAAAATAAAACACATAGGAAACCAGCGATTTTTTTCATTTTTTTGACCTTTTTTTTATAATTTTGAACTTTTATGAAACTTAGAAATTCATTTTGCGATATGTATAAAAATATCAATTTATTTTTCCGGTTTCTTCGTATTTATTTAGAGCTGTTTTTATGCATTCAAAAGTTATTGGAGATAAAACGTGTTCAATTTTACAAGCATCATTTGCAGCAGTTTCTTTATCAACGCCAATTTTTTCAAAAATATAACTTAAAACTTGATGTCGTTCGTAAATTGTTTCAGCAATTTTTTTGCCTTTTTCTTTTAGGACAATTGTACCATCTTCGTTTATTTTTATGTAATCTTCATTTGCAAGATTGTGAACAGAAACACTTACGGTAGGACGAGCAAAACCCAGTTCGTTTGCAATATCAATTGAACGAACCGAACCTTTTTGTGATAAAACCAAAATAGTTTCAAGATACATTTCAGCAGATTCACGAATTACCATAACAACCTCTTTTTTATTCTACACGAAAAAATAAATAAAGCAAATATTTGTTTCTTGGATTTTACAGGGGCATAAAAAAAGATTTTATGGACAGTCTCTTATATTTTTTCACTTATACTATTAACTTTAGGTTATATGTTACAAATTTTATAGAATTTTTATTATTTTCACAGTATATTTAAATAATATCATATAGTTAGGGAATTTTATGGCACAAAATCAAAACAAAAAAAAGAATAACAAAGATGATGATCCATACAAATTTTTTAAATTTGAGGGTCCTACTAATAATAATGACAACGATAATGGAAACAAAAATAAGAAGAAATTTTCTTTTTGGCCAATCGCTTTAATTACGTTTGCAGTAATTCTTATTTTAGATTTATTTGTTCTTCGTAGTTCCGATGGTCCGACTTTGGATTTTTCTGAATTTAAAAAATACATAGAAGATGGAAAAATTGTTCGCGTAGAAATTGGAGAGTCATATTGTATTGGCTACGGTCCTGAGATTTCTGTT
This sequence comes from uncultured Treponema sp., assembly GCA_964541735.1. Classification (GTDB taxonomy): domain Bacteria; phylum Spirochaetota; class Spirochaetia; order Treponematales; family Treponemataceae; genus Treponema_D. Next base: position 80,728 of record CAZIQK010000003.1, on the reverse strand, counting down.
CCAAAATCAGAAGAAAAAGGTATTCAGCTTTTCAAAAAAGATGTTACAACTCGTTATCAATATAAGACTACAAGCGTTCTTTATGCAGAATTTATAGATTTTTTGGACAAACAAGGCGTTGAATATAAATTTGTTAAAAAACAGTCAAACTATTTTGTTCAATTACTTTTAAGTTGGATTATTCCTTTTGCACTTATTTATCTTATTTGGTTTTTAATTATGAGAAAAATGGGTGGCGGTTCTAGTGGTGGAATCGGAAGTATTTTCAGCGTTGGACAATCTCGTGCAAAAGTTGTTGAAGAAGGTAAAATCAAAACTCGTTTTTCTGATGTAGCTGGTGTTGATGAAGCCAAAGAAGAATTAATGGAAGTTGTAGATTTTCTAAAAAATCCTAAAAAATACACAGATATTGGTGGAAAAATTCCAAAAGGTGTTTTACTTGTTGGAGATCCCGGAACTGGAAAAACTTTATTAGCTCGAGCGGTTGCTGGAGAAGCAAATGTTCCGTTTTTTAGTATTTCCGGTTCTGACTTTGTAGAAATGTTTGTTGGTGTTGGTGCTAGTCGAGTTCGAGATCTTTTTAAACAAGCGAGAGAAAAAGCTCCTTGTATCATTTTTATTGATGAAATTGATGCTTTAGCAAAAAGTCGTGCAAATGGTTTTAGCAGTAATGATGAACGAGAACAAACATTAAATCAACTTTTGGTAGAAATGGATGGTTTTGATAACGATAAAGGTTTGATTGTTCTTGCCGCAACAAACCGAGTTGATGTTTTGGATCCGGCAATTTTGCGTCCAGGACGTTTTGACCGCCAAGTTCCAGTTGAAAAACCAGATGTTAAAGGTCGTGAAGATATTTTACGTATTCATGCAAAAAATGTAAAACTAGATAGTGATGTTGATTTTGAATCAATCGCTCATGGAACAACTGGTTTTGCCGGTGCAGATTTAGCTAATGTTGTAAATGAAGCCGCTCTTTTAGCTGTTAGAAATGGTCGCAAAAAAGTTACAATGTCTGATTTTGATGAAGCAATCGACAAAGTAAGCATTGGTTTAAAGAAAAAATCTCGAAAAGATAATAAAAAACAAATGCGTCTTACATCAGTTCATGAAACAGGTCATGCTTTAGTTGCTGCTTTTACTCCAGGACACGAACCTGTAAATAAAATAACAGTTGTGCCTCGTTCACATGGAATTGGCGGATTTACTCAATATCGAGAGGAAGAAGAAGAAAAATTCTGTCTTACTAAAAAAGATATGATAAACGAAGTTGATTGTATGCTTGGCGGACGTGCTGCGGAACAAATTATTCTTGGTGATATTTCCACAGGTGCTTCAAATGATATTGCTCGTGCAACAGATATTATCAAACAGATGATTACAACTTATGGAATGTCTGACCGTTTTGAAAATATGACTCTTGGAAAAGGCATTTTAGGAAATCGTGGCGGAGAACCAAATCTTATTCGTGAATATAGTGAAGAAACTCAAAATTATATTGATAGCGAAATTGCACGTATAATGAAAGAACGTTATGAATATGTAATAAATCTTCTTACAGAACACAAAGATTTGCTAGATTACATTGCAAAACGCCTTGAAGATATTGAAACAATGGATGGAAAAGAATTCTACGAAATTATAAAAGGTGAAGAGCATTGTAAAGAATTAACAGAAAATGCAGAAAAGTCTGCTCAAATTGAAGAAAAATCATCTGTATCTGAAAATAAAGATGATGAAAAATCTTCAAATAGCGAAGATAAAAACTCAAAAACTGAAAGTGAAATTAATGAGAATAAAGAATCTTCAGTAGACGAAAAAAAATAGAATATATAAAGATGACTGTTGAAACAAAACAGTCATCTTGTAGTAAAAATTTATTATTACAAAGAAAAAGTTGTAAATTTGCATAGATTATCGAATCACTTGACTGCAATATGCGACAGGTAAAAGTCCGATAATGACTCATATTACTTAAAAATCACAAATAGACATAGAAACTTTTTCGCGATATAATCTAAACTTATGAAAAAATCTTTTGTTTTTATTAGCGTTCTTTTTTTTAGTACATTTTTGTTTGCACAAGGAATCACAACTGCAAGCGCTTATTTTAAAACAATTTCAGAATATTACGCTACTTTAAAAGATTATGTTGTTGATTTTGAAATAAAAATTGATAAACAAGAAACTGCCGGAACTCTTTCTTACAAATCACCAGATTTAGTTCGTTTAGATTATTCAAATCCAGAAGAACAAGTTATTGTTTTTAATGGCGACAATTTAACAATTTATCTTCCGGATGCTTCTGCTGTTTTACAACAACAAATCGTTTCAGATTCATCATCAGCAGCAACTTTAGGCTCTGCTCAAGGTTTATCACTTATGTCGCGTTATTATTCTGTGGCTTATGAAACCGGACAATCTGCGGAACCTTTAGAAGATGGTTCGGATGAAATGGTTATAAAATTTATTTTAACTCGAAAAAATGCCTCTGAAGCATTTAGATATATAAAAATTGCCGTAAATGAAGGTACAAAATTGATTCGTAGAATTGAAGCGGTAACTCCAAAAGGCGAAACTTTTCTTTTTAACTTTTATGAATATCAGTTGAATCAAGGTTTGTCAGATCAGCGTTTTATTTATGATGCTCCATCTTCTGCAAATACTTACAATAACTTTTTGTTTTCGGAGTAAAAAATGGAAAGTTATGGTGAAATTTTACGAAAAAAACGAGAAGAAAAAGGTCTTGATATAGATAATATTTCTCGCGAAATTTCTATTGAACCTAAATTTTTAAGAGGACTTGAAGAAGAAGATAATTCAGTTTTTCCGGGAGAAGCATATTTAACCGGATTTTTACGAAATTATGCAAATTATCTTGATTTAGATTTTGAATATCTTATAAAACTCTATCATAACAAGCAATTACAAGAGTCTCCTGTTCCTGAAGGGCTTTTAGGAAAACCAAGACCTAGATTTATTTTACCTTTGATTTTTTCTATTTTGGGCGTTTTGATTTTGGTAGGCGTTGGTTTAACTTTATTTTTTGTGAATAGAAAAAAATCTGAACCGGAAGAAGAAATTTTAGTTTCTAATAAGAAAAAATCTAATCAATATGAACTTAGTGATAAAAAGTTTAATGGCAGACTTTATAAAGGTGATCAACTTGCAGTTCCAACTAGCACAAATGGAAAAATTATTTTAACAGTAAAAGATACTTTATCATCTTTTGGGCTTGATACTCCAGTTGGAGTTTTGTATGTAGATCTTTCCGAAGAAGCTGAACTTGATATTGATGGTGATAATAAATCAGATATGATTGTTTATGTTTCTGATATTTCTTCAACTGATGAAAGTCGTGGTGCAGAAATTAGTATTTTGTTACGTAATGGAGGATATGTGAACATTGGAGAAAGTGTTGATGTTGATGAAATCCCATTTGCAAGCGAAATTTCTTCTAAACATCCGCAAAAAGTTCTTCTTGAAGATAATAGAGCATATCCATTTACTGTAAATGCAAGTTTTAGAGCATCTTGTCTTTTCCGCGATAAAGTAGATCGTGACGACTCTGTAGAAACATATTTTGTAAAAGGTGATGTATTTACTGCAACTCCTCATAACGGAATTAGACTTTGGATTTCTAATAGCAATGTTGTAAAACTGACAGTAATTGCTGATTCAAAATCTTTTGACTTGGAAATGGGAGTTGCCGGCGAAGTTCTTGTTGAAGATATTAAATGGATTAAAGATACTGATGGAAAGTATAAGCTGGTTGTAATTGAACTTGACTAAATTTTATATAGACCAACATGGTTGTGCAAAAAATCAAACTGATGGCGAAATTCTTGTAAGTTATCTTACAAAAGCGGGTTTTGAGCTTACGAAAAATGCCGAAAATGCAGATTTTATTCTCATCAATTCTTGCGGATTTATTGCTTCTGCAAAAAAGGAATCAATTGATGCAATTTATAGCATAAAAAATAATTATCCGAACGCAAAAATTGTTTTAACAGGATGTCTTGCCGAGCGTTATTCTAAAATGCTTTTTGATTCAATGCCTGAATTGGATGGTGTTTTTGGAAATGGAGATTTGTCTAAAATTGTTGATTTTATGCATCATCTTGAAATTGAAAAACGATATTTAAAAACTTATCCACAAAAAGGAGTTTGTTTTGCTGCTCGCCCAATTCTTTATAATTTTAGAGGAAGTGCTTTTGTAAAAATCACAGAAGGCTGTTCTCATCATTGTACTTTTTGTGCAATTCCTATTATTCGAGGCGAAGTACGAAGTAGAACAATTCAAAGTGTTGTTAACGAAATAGAAGATTTAGTTTCTCAGGGAGTTTACGAAATAAATCTTATTGGACAAGATTTAGCTGCATTTGAAGGTGGACTCGTAAATCTTTTTAAGGAAATTTCAAAACTTGAAGGCGACTTTATTGTTCGACCTCTGTATATTCATCCCGATAATTTTTCTTCAGAAATCGCGAATGTAATTAAAAGTGATTCTCGTTTTGTTCATTATTTTGATATTCCTTTTCAAAGTGGCGATGATAAAATCATAAAAGCAATGAATCGGACCGGAACTTTTGAAAAATATGCAGAAAAAATTCAAAATTTGCGTGAAATTTTACCAGATGCAGTTTTGAGAACTACTTTTTTAACAGGATTTCCCGGAGAAACGGAAGAGGCTGCTTTAAATACTCAAAAATTTTTGGAAACAATAAAACCTGATTGGTCAGGATGTTTTCCTTATAGTCGTGAAGAAGATACTCCTGCGTACAAAATGAAGAATAGAGTTTCTCAAAAAATTGCAAAAAAACGTGCCGAAAATTTGGAAGAAATACAATCAGCAATAACTTTTCAAAATTTACAAAAATATGTGGGGCAAGAATTCAAGATTTTAATTGAAGAAGTTATTTTGCAAGAAACTCAAGAATCTGAACCAGAGTCAGAAGGTCTTGCAATCGGAAGAGCGTGGTTTCAAGCACCGGAAGTTGATGGTTGTGTTGTTGTTCGTTACGAAAATGATATTCCATCTGAAAAAAATTGCATAAAAAGTGGAAATGTAATTTTAGCAAAAGTTTTGTGTGTAAATGGAGTTGATTTAGAGGCAAGATTTATTTCGCTGGTAAAAGAATTTAAAAGCGACAAAAATATTCAGTTTTTGAATTAACGGTGATTTTGAAAACCTTAATCACCGCTAACTCCTCAATTCTAAACCATAATTTCTAATTAAACATTCCAGGTTTTGCGATTACTTTTGCAAGGTTCGGACGTTTTACTAAGTCGCCTTTTAAGCCTTCTTCGCGAGCCTTGTTTACATAATCTGGACTTTGGAAAGAATATTTGAAATTGGTGTGAACATCGTAAGTGCCTTTCATCAAAGCGTAAGCATCTTCTGTCATAACAAGTTCTTCATCAGTTGGAATTACAAAGATTTTAGTTTTTGAATCATCTGCGTGAATAAATGTTTCTGCATTTCCTGTAAAACTCCATTCATTACGCTGTTCATCAATTTTAATTCCGTAATTTTCTAAGCCAGAACAAGCTTTTCCACGAGTAATCGGTCCGCGTTCTCCAACTCCGGCTGTCCAAACGATTGCATCAACATGACCTAATTCCGCCATATATTGACCAATGTATTTTTTAATTCGCAAAGCTTCCATTTCAATAGAAAGCTGGCAGAGTTTATCACCTTTTGCCGCTTCAATTTCAATATCACGTCTGTCAGAAAAACGTCCTGTAATTCCAAGACATCCACATTTTTTGTTCAAGGCTTTATCCATTTCATCAGCACTCATTCCGGTTTTTCTCATAATGTAGAACGGCAACGCTGGATCCAAATCGCCAGAACGAGTTCCCATAACAAGACCTTCAAGCGGAGTAATTCCCATAGAAGTGTCATAGCAAACACCGTTTTTAACAGCACACATACTTGAACCGTTTCCAATGTGGCAGATAATTATATTTGTGTCTTTTGGTTCTTTTCCCAAAAGTACAGCCGCTCTTTTTGCAGTGTACAAAAATGATGTTCCATGAAAACCATAACGACGAGCAGCATATTTTTCGTACCATTCGCGTGGAATTGCATATTGGAAAGTTTCTTCAGGCATAGTCTGATGCCAGGCAGTATCCATAATTGCAGCGTGAGGAACATTTGGCATAACTTTTTGTGCCGCTTCAATTCCCATAATATTTGCTGGCATATGAAGTGGACCTAAATCAATAACATCGCGGAAACCGTCTAAAACTTCAGGAGTAATCAAAACTGATTTTGTAAATTTTTCTCCGCCGTGCAAAACTCTGTGTCCAACCGCACCAATTTCGTCCATCGACTTAATAACGCCAACTTTTGAATCAGTAATTTCTTTTATGATAAGTTCAATCGCTTCTTTGTGAGTAGGACAAGGCGATTCAATTACAGTTTTTTCACCCTTTGCTTTGTGAGTGATTACAGAACCGTCAATTCCAATGCGTTCAACGACGCCGTTTGCCATAACTTCTTTGTTATCCCAATCGTAAACTTGATACTTTGCAGATGATGAACCACAGTTCAAAGTTAAAATAACCATATTTTCCTCGATTTATTAATATTTATAAAGAAATGTAAGATTTTGAAATTATATTCTTATTTTAAGTGATTTTCAACATATCGTTTTTCTACAGGGGACAGACCCCTATGCACAAGATATTGTTTTTCTACAGGGGACAGACCCCTATGCACAACAACATATCGTTTTTCTACAGGGGGACAGACCCCTATGCACAAGATATCGTTTTTCTACAGGGGGACAGACCCCTATGCACAACAATATATCGTTTTTCTATAGGGGACAGACCCCTATGCAGATATCATTATTTTTTTTCAATACTTTTGTTGATGAATATAAAAAGAATTATTTATCTTTGTTATTGTAATTAGGTACGATTGTTGAATTTTAATCTTAAAACATTGAAATTTTGAATTTATGAATTATAATTAAATTTGTTAAAAAAAGGAAACTAAAATGCCTATTACTAATTATCTTGAGCGAAATGCTGAAATTTATGGAAATGATTGTGCTTTGGTTGAACTTAATCCTGAAGTTAGAGACAGCCGAAGAATTACTTGGAAAGATTTTGATTTGACTCAGCCTGAGCCGAATTTGCCTTATCGACGCGAAATTACTTGGAAAACTTTTAATGAAAAAGCAAACCGATGTGCTCACTATCTTATTGAAAGAGGTGTGCATCGTGGTGATAAAGTAGGAATTTTGATGATGAACTGCCTTGAGTGGCTTCCAATTTATTTTGGAATTTTAAAAACTGGAGCATTGGCAGTTCCATTAAATTTTCGTTATGCATCTGACGAAATTGAATATTGTCTTAATTTGGCAGATATTTCTGTTTTATTTTTTGGACCAGAATTTATTGGTCGTCTTGAAGCAATTTCTGAAAAAATTATGCCTCACAGACTTTTAATTTATGTTGGAGAAGGGCTTCAGCCATCTTTTTCGGAAAGTTATGTCATGTCTGTTATGAATTATTCATCAGAAAACCTCAATCTTTCTATTTCTGATGATGATTATGGTGCAATTTATTTTAGTTCCGGAACGACTGGTTTTCCAAAAGCAATTTTACATCGTCATAGAGCGTTAATGCATGCTGCAGCAGTTGAACAAAATCATCATGGACAAACAAAAGATGATGTATTTTTATGTATTCCGCCTTTATATCACACCGGAGCAAAAATGCATTGGTTTGGTTCTTTAGTTAGTGGAGGGAAAGCGGTTCTTTTGCGAGGAACAAAACCTGATATTATTTTAAAAGCAGTCAGCGATGAAGGATGTACAATCGTTTGGCTTTTAGTTCCTTGGGCTCAAGATATTTTACTCTCAATAGAAAACGGAACTGTAAATTTAAAGGATTATCATCTTAGTCAGTGGCGACTTATGCATATTGGTGCGCAACCTGTTCCTAAAAAACTGATTGAAGATTGGAAAAAATATTTTCCTCATCATGCTTATGATACAAATTATGGACTTTCAGAATCGATTGGTCCCGGTTGTGTGCATCTGGGTGTTGGAAATGATAATAAAATTGGAGCAATTGGAATTCCGGGTTTTGGTTGGAAAGTTCGAATTGTTGATGAAAATCGTAAAGATGTAAAACAAGGTGATGTTGGAGAACTTGCTGTAAATGGTCCCGGTGTGATGGTTGAATACTACAAAAATCCAGAGGCAACTACCGAAGTTTTAGATAAAGAAGGTTGGCTTTACACCGGAGATATGGCTATGCAAGATGAAGATGGATTTATTTATCTTGTAGATCGCAAAAAAGATGTAATTATTACTGGTGGCGAAAATCTTTATCCTGTTCAAATTGAAGACTTTTTAAGTAAAATGCCACAAATAAAAGATGTCGCTGTTATTGGACTTGCAGATTCTCGCTTAGGAGAAATTGCTACTGCGATAATCGAATTAAAACCGGGAGCAACTTGCACAGAAGATGATGTTAATAATTTTTGTATGGAATTACCTCGTTATAAACGCCCACGAAAAATTATTTTTGCTCCAGTTCCTCGAAATGCAACCGGAAAAATAGAAAAACCAAAATTACGAGAAAAATACAGAACTATTGATCCTTTTGCAAGTATGAGAACTGATTAGTTATAAATGCATCTTTAGAGAAAACAAAACTTCTCATTTTGTGCAGCCTCGTCAACGAAGTTTACGCCGGTTGTACATTAGATGCAGTTCTTTGTTGAAGTTAAAAAATCATTTTTTTTCTTTGAAAAATATGCAATTATGCATTTTAGGGAACATAAAAATAATTTGTTAAAAAATAAAAAAAAATTTGCCGATGTAATATTTTTTTTATATCTTTATAGTTATTAGATAATGATTTTAAAGGAGTTAAGATAAAATGGCAAAACAGTTATTATTTAGTGAAGATGCTCGTAAAAAACTTTTAAGTGGAGTAGAACAGATTTCTAAAGCCGTTATGACAACTTTAGGACCTTGTGGTCGTATGGTTATGTTGGACAAAAAATATGGTGCTCCAACAATCACAAAAGATGGCGTTTCTGTTGCAAAAGAAATTGAACTTGCTGACCCTTATGAAAATATGGGTGCTCAGTTTGTTCGCGAAGTTGCTTCAAAAACAAATGATGATGCTGGAGATGGAACTACAACTGCAACTGTTCTTTCTTATGCTTTAGTTCGCGAAGGTGTAAAATCTGTTGCTGCAGGAATGCGTCCTATCGAAATTAAACGTGGAATTGATAAAGCAGTAAAAATTGCTGTTGATGAAATCAAAAAGAATGCAAAACCTGTAAAAGGTGCTGCCGATATTACAAATATTGCTACAATTTCTGCTAATAATGACCCAGAAATCGGTAAAATGCTTGCTGATGCAATTGAAAAAGTTGGAAAAGATGGTGTAATCACAGTTGAAGAGTCAAAAAACATGGAAATGACTGTTGATACTGTAGAAGGAATGCAGTTTGATAGAGGTTATATTTCTTCATATTTTGTAACTGATAGAGAAAGAATGGAAGCAGATTTTGATGATGCTTACGTTTTAATTTATGATAAAAAGATTTCTACAATGAAAGACCTTCTTCCAATTTTGGAAAAAGTTGCTAATGCTGGAAAATCTTTAGTAATCATTTGTGAAGATGTTGATGGTGAAGCTCTTACAACTTTAGTTTTGAACACAATTCGTGGAACAATAAAAGTTTGTGCTGTAAAAGCTCCTGGTTTTGGTGATAGAAGAAAAGATATGTTACAAGATATAGCAATTCTAACTGGAGGAACTGTTGTTTCTGAAGAAGTTGGTTTAAAACTTGAATCTTGTGATGTTGATGTTCTTGGAAAAGCAAGATCTATTAAAATTGACAAAGATAATACAACTATTGTTGGTGGAGCTGGTTCTCAAAAAGCAATTAAAGAAAGAGTTGATGAAATCAAAAATGCAATTGAAAAAACAACATCATCTTATGATAAAGAACAATTACAAAAACGTCTTGCAAAACTTTCAGGTGGAGTTGCTGTAATCAACGTTGGTGCAAACACAGAAACAGAAATGAAAGAAATGAAATTCCGTGTTGAAGATACAATTGCTGCTACTCGTGCTGCTCTTGAAGAAGGTGTTGTAAGTGGTGGTGGAATTGCTCTTATTGAAGCAACTAAAGCCTTAGAAGATATTCCGGCAGACCTTTCTGAAGATGAAAAAGTTGGATTCAAAATTGTTCGCCGTGCTTTGGAAGAACCAATTCGCCAAATTGCAGAAAATGCAGGATTGGATGGTTCTGTAGTTGCAGAACGTGCTAAGAACGAAAAGAAAGGCGTTGGATTTAATGCTCGTACAAATGAATGGGTAAATATGATTGATGCAGGAATTATTGATCCTGCAAAAGTAACTTGTTCTGCATTAAAGAATGCCGCTTCTGTAGCAGGAACACTTTTGACAACCGAATGTGCAATCACTGATATTCCAGAACCAAAAGCTCCGGTTGCTGCTCCTCAACAAGATATGGGAATGTATTAATAGAACCTCTAAAAACTTCAGTTTTTAGATTAGAGGTAACTTTGAAAATACTATTTTGTAAAAATATTAGATGTGAGTAAAAGGAATGTCGTAAAAAAGCATCGTAACTCGCATTTAAAGTAACAAAAAATCCTGTTGCATTTTGTAACAGGATTTTTTGTTTAACTATAAGTATCTTCAAAATGCCGCAGCCCCGAGCGTGAAGCGGCTTGGCCACCGCAGTTGTGCAGAATGAATATGTAATTTAAAAGTAAAATGCATCAACCTCCACTCTAATTTTACTTCGTAAAATTAGTATAAAATGTTTTTACAAAGCACAATGAGGAGGCTGAGGGTTACCGAACCGCGAAAGGCGAGTTGGTAGAAAGATGGGCCAACTTAAAACTAAAAATTATAAGTCCAACTAAATGCAACTCGTTTAAAATACCATTCTCGGCTTGCAAAATCATTAAATACATTTGTATTTGCTATAGAATCTGTAGTAAAACTTCGTCTGCTTGAAAAATGTATAAGAACCGAAAGTGTGTTTTTATCATTAAATTTAAATTGCAAAAGTGGACTTATACTAATTTCTTTGAAACTTCCATTGTAATTAGAATTTTTGTAAACATCATTTTTGTAATATCCTTCTAATTCTGCAAAAATGCCGGCTCTGTAAAGTTTTAAAGGCATTTGGTACGCAAGAATTAAATTTTGATAGTTTTTAAGTCCATTTACTTTGTTTCCGGAAGTTTGCCACATCCAAATATCTTGATTGTTCATTCCGGAAAGTCCTTCATAATAAACTTGATAAGAATATTGCATTACAACGTGAGTCCAATCGCCTGGAAAAATTGCTCCTGTATCAAATTGAAAAGTTCCTTGAGCCCACCACTTTAAAAAATAATTTTTGAAAATAGAAAGAGAATTGTATTCATCGTTAAAAACATCATAACTTGCAATTCCTTTTAAACTTGCAATTGTCCAACCAGTTCCACTTTGTGCTCCAGCACTAAAAACTAAAAACGGAAGTGGTGTGAATGTAACTGAAACTCCCGGTTTTATTGAAACAGGAGTTAATTCAATGCTTGTTCCCAAAACGACATTTGCAGAATTTAAAAGCCAATTTTTACCAAGTGGAGTTGCAATTACATAATTTGCATTTCCTGTCACTCGTCCTTCAACTCCGCTAAAAATGCCGGTAATTGGAGCAAAGTGTGTTGATGAATTATTTATAATCATTTTTGAATTTGGACTATAAGTAAAATCTGTTGTTACAGAAAAATCCCAATAATTAGAATTTTCAGCATTAACTGCAACTAAAACTAGACTTGTTGTTATTAAAGCAATAAAGATTTTCTTTAATTTCATAAATTGTCCTTTTAATAAGATGTAATAGTGTTTCTATCTGTGTGAGTATACAGTATTTTTTGAACTTGACAAGATTTTTTTTTAATTTACGTTATTTTTCTGTAAACCAAAGTGAAAATTTTGCAAATTTATAATTTTTCATACAAAGTTTTATTAAAATCAACTTGTAAAAATCCACTGCGAGCGGTTTTGTAAAAACTGGTTTCTTCCCAAGCTGCATATAAAGTTGATTGAGAAATTACAAAATCTGTGTACATATACCCAGCGGGAAGTTTTGGAAGTCGAATGGCGATAGGATTTCCTTCTCTCAAAATGTGTTTTCCCGGCAACGCACCTTCTAAAAATAAAGTTCCATCTTCAAAAAGTGCGGCACTCCAACTTTGGGAGATTATTGCTTTTGCGTTTAAAACTTCATTATTACTTGAAACTTGATTTGAATAAATTTTTGAAGAAGTTCCACCAGCAGATTTTATTTCAATTAAAAAATTTTTAGATTTATCAAAACTTGCAAGCAACTTTTTTACGCGTTCTGGTGCATTTTCGTAAGAAATTTGTTTTTTTGAATCTCGAAATTCATCTTGCGAACTTTCTGTAATCACAATATTAGATTTTGCTGTTGTTGGAGAAAGATTTAAAAGAGAAATTGTTGGTTTCCAATTTATGTATAAAAAAGAATTTTTTACATCAGAAATGTTTTTTATGCTACAAATCCAATTTAATCCGTCCCAAAAAAAATCTGTAACTTCAGAATTAATTTCTTTTGTAAGATTATTACAATTTATGATTGGATAGCAAATTTTTGCATTTTGGTCGTATTGAATTAAAAAAAGATGATTTTCGTTATTCATTTTGTAAGAAGAATCTGTAATTGTATCATTAAAAAAAGCGGATTTATAAACTGAAAAAATTGGAACATCATTTAAAAAAACAAGATTTCCAGCAGTTCTATCGCTAAAAAGACTTACATCCTTAGTAAAAAAAATTTTATCATTATTAAATTCCAAAATTCCCAGTCGATTTACAATTGCGTACGCTTTTGCATTTTCGGTTTGATTTGCAGTTGTGTTTGAGCAAGAAATTCTTTTTGCTTCTGTCCAAGGTGTAAAAGGCGTTTGCAATGCATTTTGCGGTTTTGAAATTTTTTCAAATCCAGATTGAGTAAAAGCGTACCAAGTGTGATTTTGATTTTTTATTTCTAAAGAAATTGTGTTTTCCGAATTTTCTGTTTTATTTTGATTTTTAGAACATCCAATCACACAAAAAAGCGAAAGTGCAAAAATTACAAAAAAAGTTTTTTTCATACTTAATTTACTATCGGCATATAAATCCATTGCTCTGATGTTTTTTTTGCAGAAGTTGCGGTTATTAAAATTCCATAAAAGTTATTGTATAAAAAAAGTGTCGGATTATTTTTTTTGAAATTCAAAATTGAATATTCGTTTATAAATGCATTTTCTGGTACATAAGATGATAAAATTGTATCACTTTGTGAAAATCCTAAATCTTCTTTAAAAAAAGTGTAAATGTAACTTGTTTTGATTAAAGAGGAACTAAAATTTTTGGTAGAAAGATTTTCTAGAAGATTTGAAATATCAATTTGCCATGGATTAAAAAAAATTTGTGATTGAGACGTTTTAATTTCTTGTGAATTTTCTGCGATTTTTTCTGAAATTGTTTGCATCATTTTTTGCCAATTAAAACTTTTTATAAATTCATTTATTTGTGATGATGAAAAATCACTTTCTTTTTGGCTTTCAAAAAGATGATTGATTATTGTTGCACAAAATCCATTTTCCCAAGTGAGCGTTTGACTTGAATCATTATAATTAAAATCGTAAGGATAAATTGTTCCGCAAGGTTTAAAAAATTGACACAAATTTTCGTCTGAAAGTTTTGTAATAGGAAACGCCAGCACAGATAAAGGTTCATTTTTTTTTGCTTTAATTGTGATTTTGCTTTCGCTTGTCTCGTAAAAAAAAGTTTCTTCCGAATTTTGAATTTTTATTTGCCAATGCGAAAATTCCTTTTTGCAAAGCGTTGTGATTTCTGTAGAAAAATCTGGTAAATAAAAAGTAATTCCTTCTTTTTCTTCAAAAAATGAACACGAAAAAAATAGATTTGCAAAAAAAACAAAATTCATTATAAAAATATTTTTTCTCATACTTATATAATGGATTTTTTTTAGCATTTTCGGCAAAGAATTTGAAAAAAAAATAAAAAAACAACAAGCGGATTTGTTTGCTTGTTGTAGAATGCATTTTTGTTTTAAGTAAAAAAATTTGTAATTTCTAATTCTAATAATCTGCAAGAAATTTTATTCAAATTTTGCAATTTCATCTTGGCAAAGTTGGTCGCAAATTTCGTTATATTTGATTCCTGCGTGCCCTTTTACCCAATTCCAAGTGATATTTAATCCTTCATTTAATGAATCTAGCAAAATCCATAAATCTTGATTTTTTACAGGTTTTTTATCTGCGGTTTTCCAACCTTTTGCTTTCCAATTTTTTATCCAAGTTGTAATTCCATTTTTTACGTATTGACTGTCTATATTTACAATTATTTCTGATTGAGCAAAATTCGGCGTATTATGAATGATTTTTAATGCATTGATTGCTGCCATTAATTCCATTCTGTTGTTTGTAGTTTGTTTTTCGCCACCAGAAAGTTGTTTTGCAATTCCATCAGCAATTATAACAATTCCCCAACCTCCAGGACCTGGATTTCCATGACATCCACCATCTGTGTAAACTACAATTTTTTCCATTAAACTAAAACACCTTTTGTACTTGGAATTGTTCCTTTTCTGCGTTCATCAATTTCTACAGCATTTCGAATTGCTCTTGAAACAGCTTTAAAACACGCTTCAATTTTGTGATGATCACTTCTACCACGAATTACATCTATATGAAGATTACATAATGCATTTGCAGTAAAACCTTGCCAAAAATCTTCAAAACAATCAGTTTGAAAAGAAGCTTGATTTTTTCCACTTACAGAGATTAAAGGCATTCCGGAAAGATTAGAATTGCAAACAAGAAAAGGTCGTCCACCAAAATCTACAGAAGCTTGTGCTAAAGTTTCGTCCATTGGATAAATAAAAAATCCACTTCTAAAGATTCCAGCACAATCACCTAAAGCAGTTTTAAAACATTGTCCCAAAACAATACCTGTATCTTCTATTGTATGATGTTGGTCTACATTCAAATCACCTTTTATATAACCGGACAAATCAAAAAGTCCATGTTTACAAAAAGATTTTAACATGTGCTCAAAAAATCCGATTGGATTTTCAACATCATATTTTCCGGTTCCATCAAGATTTAAAGTTAATTCAATCTGAGTTTCTCCAGTAACACGTTTTACAGTTGCAATTCTGTTCATCATCATCTCCAAAAAAGATTTTTATAACATAACTTTTCTGAGTTCATACTCAACAATATCAGATGCACCGAGATTTTGTAATTTTGGCAATAAAGTTGGAACTTCAGATTTTTTTACAGCAATTTTTACAGCATAACCATTTCCACCAAACAATGGAGAAACTGTTGGACTTTTCATACTTGGAATGCCTTTTATAAGAGCATCAAAATCCTTTTCTAAAACATTCATTTCAAGCATAACTCTATCACGAGCGTTTAAAACTGTTTCAAAAAGCATTTTTAATTCAAGAATTTTTCTCTTTTTTTGAGGATTATTCATTGCTTCTTTAGAGGCATACATTCTTGTAGAACTTTCCATCAAAGTATCAACAATTTTTAAACGATTTGCTTTTAATGATGAGCCTGTTGAAGTATTATCAATTAAAATTTGAGCAATTGAATTTTCATTATCTTGAACAAAACCTTCAGAAGTTCCCCAGGTTCTAAAAATTGTTCCATCAATTTTTTTATTTTCAACCCATTTTTTACTAAGAGTTTGATATTCTGTTGCAATTGTAACTGGATTTTGTAAAAGTTTTTCATAATCGCGTGCTTCTGGAATTGCAGCAACAATTCTTACAGGATCAAATCCTAAATCCATAATTTCAACTACATCATTTTCCACTTGATTTTCATAAACCCAATCTTTTCCGCTAAATCCTAAATCCGCTTTGTTGTTTGCTAAAAGAAAACTTGTAATTTGAGGTTTTACAACTTGAAATGCTAAATCTTCTTGATTTGTAGTTGGAAAATATTGACGGTCGGGAAGATGAATTGAAATACCAACATCACTTAAAAGTTCATAAACAGACTCGTAAATTCTTCCTTTTGCAAGTAAAATCTTTAATTTTTCCATAATTTTTCCTATTTGTTAGTCTATCTTATAGAAGAATTGATAGAAATTCAACGACCTCTCAGCAGCATTAATTTTTTATAGAATTTTCTTTTGTACTGTGGTAATATTCACTTTATGGCGAATGTAACATCAAAAAACGGACTGCCAATGCCGTTAGGTGCAACAATAACATCGGAAGGCGTTAATTTTTCTATTTATAGTCGTGATGCTCAAAAAGTTTTTCTTTGTTTGTTTGATAACGAAAAATCATCGCAGCCTTCAAATGTAATTGAATTAGATTCTTTAAAAAATAAAACTGGTGATATTTGGCACATTTTAGTTTGTGGTGCAAAAGAAGGAACGTTATATCTTTATAAAATTGAAGGTCCTTACGAACCAACAAAAGGCTTTCGCTTTAATAAGCATAAATATATTTTTGACCCTTATGCAAAAGCATTCACTCAAGGTTCAGTTTTTAAATGTTACAACAATCTTCATAATCAAGGATTTTCTGTAAATGAAGGTGGAGAAATAAAAGATTTATCTAATTTTCCAAAAAATGTTGTTGTAAATGATAATTTTGATTGGGAAGGGGACAGACCCCTAAATTATCCTTTAGAAAAAACAATTATTTACGAAACTCATCTAAAAGGGTTTACTGCTTCTAAAACTTCAGCACTTTCATCAGAAATTGCAGGAACTTATGCAGGTTTTACAAAAAAAATTGATTATCTAAAAAAACTTGGCATTACTTCTGTAGAATTTTTACCAATTTTTGAGTTTGATGAAAATGAAAATGCAAATATAAATCCTCGAACCGGAGAAAATCTTGTAAATTATTGGGGATATTCTACAATCGGATTTTTTGCTCCAAAAACTTCTTATGCCGCTGATAAAACTCCTCTTGGGCCTGTAAATGAATTTAAAAAAATGGTGAAAGAACTTCATAAAAATGGAATTGAAGTTATTTTGGATGTAGTTTTTAATCATACTGCGGAAGGAAATGAACATGGATACACTTTTGAATTTAGAGGAATTCAAAATAATGTTTATTATTCTTTACCACAAAATGATTTGCAATATTATATGAATTATTCAGGATGTGGAAATAGTTTGAATTGTAATCATCCTGTTGTAATGAATTTTATTTTAGATAGTTTGCGTTATTGGGTTTTGAATATGCACGTTGATGGTTTTCGTTTTGATTTAGCATCAATCTTAACTCGTGCAGAAAATGGTTCTCCAATTTCTAACGAAATGCCTTCTTTGACAAGTTTTATAAATTCAGATCCAATTCTTTCAAAAACAAAAATTATTGCAGAACCTTGGGATTGTGCGGGACTTTATCAACTTGGTGGATTTCCCGGTGGAAAAAATAATCGTTGGGCAGAATGGAATGGAAAATTTCGTGATGATATGAGAAGATTTTTACGTGGTGATGATGGAGCGGTAACGGCAGCTGCAACGCGTATTTGTGCAAGTTCAGATTGTTACAATCACGATGGAAGAAAACCTCAATCATCTATCAACTTTATAACTGCTCATGATGGATTTACTTTAAATGATTTAGTAAGTTATAACGGAAAACATAACGATGAAAATGGTGAAAATAATCGAGATGGTTCTGATGATAATTTAAGTTATAATCACGGATTTGAAGGAAATTGTATAAATCCAAAGATTGAAACTTTAAGATTGAAAAAAATCAAAAATTTCTTTATCTATTTGCTTCTTTCTCAAGGTGTTCCAATGATTCTTGGCGGAGATGAAATGCGTCGTACACAAAACGGAAATAATAATGCATACTGTCAAGATAATGAACTCAGTTATTTTGATTGGACGCTTGCACAAAAAAATGAAGGATTGATAAATTTTGTTTCAAGTTTAATCAAATTGAGAAAAAATCATTCAATCTTTAGAATGCAAGAATTTTTTGGTGCAAAAAATGGAATCACAGAAATTTCTTGGTTTGATATAAATGCAAAAGTTCCTGATTGGAATAAAATGAAACGTTTTTTAGGTTTTAAACTAAACGGTTCTTTAATAAATGATAATGATTTTTATATTGCAACAAATATGGATCGTTATGATTTAACAATTACATTACCGGCACTGTCGGGAAATAAAAAGTGGTATCGAGTTGCAGATAGTTCTTTTGAAAGCCCTATAGATATTTTAGAAAATGGAAAAGAAGAATTTCTTGAAGAACAACGGCGCTATGTTTTAATAGCAGATTCAACTGTTGTATTAATAGGAAAGTAATCACATTGGAGGATTTTAATGGAATTCAACAAAGAAGAATTTAAAGAAAATTTATCGGCACGTTTACGTCGTCAGTATGGAAAAGACATTTCGCAAGCAAATAAACACGATTTGTTTGATGCAGTTTCTGCTTCTGCAATGGAAATTATTATGCCAAATTGGATGGCAACTCGTGAAGAATATGAAAAAAAGCCAACAAAACAACTCTTTTATCTTTCTGCAGAATTTTTAATGGGTCGTGCATTGAGTAACAATCTTATCAATGCTGGAATAAAAGATTCTGTAAAAGAAGTTTTACAAGAAATGAATATCGACTTCAATATGATAGAAGATGAAGAGCCTGATGCCGGTTTGGGAAATGGTGGACTTGGAAGACTTGCCGCTTGTTTCTTAGATTCTCTTGCAACTTTAGATTATCCAGGACATGGTTATGGAATTCGTTATGAATACGGAATGTTTGAACAAAAAATTGAAGATGGTTATCAAGTTGAATATCCTGATAATTGGTTAAAACATCGTGATCCTTGGGAAACAAAACGTTCAGATTTAGCTGTTACTGTAAAATTTGGTGGAAATATTGCTTATGGAAAATCTCCAGATGGAGGAACAACTTTCCACATTGAAAACGCAGAAGAAGTTACTGCAACACCTTTTGATATGCCAATCATCGGTTATGATACAAAAACTGTAAACACTTTACGTTTATGGCAAGCATCATCTCCAGACGGATTTGATTTACAACTTTTCAATAATATGGAATATAATCGTGCTGTAGAACGTCAAAATAGTGCAGAAAATATCAGTCGTGTTCTTTATCCAAATGATAATGGTCCTTCAGGAAAAGCATTAAGATTAAAACAACAATATTTTTTCAGTTCTGCATCTTTACAAGATTTAGTTCGTCATTATGTTGCTGATTATGGAACAGATTTTTCTAAATTTTCAGAATTATATGTAATTCAGTTGAATGATACTCATCCTGTTGTCGCAATTCCGGAACTTATGCGAATTCTTATGGACGAATATAATGTTGGTTGGGACGCTGCTTGGGATGTTGTTACTCATACTTTTGCATATACAAATCATACAATTTTGGCAGAAGCATTGGAAAAATGGCCAATTTCAATTTTCCAGGGGCTTTTACCACGCGTTTATCAAATTGTAGAAGAAATAAATCGTCGTCTTGTAATTGAACTTAGAGAAAAATTCCCTAATGATTATTACAAACACGAACATATGGCAATCATTCATAATAATATGGTTTACATGGCTTGGCTTGCAATTCATTCTTGTTTTAGTGTAAATGGAGTTGCCGCTCTTCATACAGAACTTTTAAAAACTGTCGAATTAAAAGATTGGTATGCACTTTATCCTCAGAAATTTAATAATAAAACAAATGGAATTACACAAAGAAGATGGTGTTTAAATGCAAACCCAAAACTTGCTCAATTCATAACAGAAAGAATTGGTCATGGTTGGGAAAAAGATTTGACAAAATTAAAAGGATTGGAAAAATTCATTGATGATGAAGAATCTATCAATCAACTTATTCAAATCAAGCAAGAAAATAAACAAATTCTTGCAGATTATTTAAAACATACTCAAAATGAATTCCTTGATCCGGAATCTATTTTTGATGTTCAAGTAAAACGTCTTCATGAATATAAACGCCAACTTTTGAACATTTTGAATGTAATGTATCTTTATAATAAAATTGTTGAAGATCCAAGTTACAATCCTCCTGCAAGAACTTTTATTTTTGGTGCAAAAGCCGCTTCCGGTTATCGAAGAGCAAAATCAATCATAAAATTAATCAATACAGTTGCAGATAGAGTTAATAATGACCGTAGAGTTCGTGGAAAACTTAGAGTTGTTTTTGTAGAAAATTATAGAGTTTCTGTTGCAGAAAAGATTTTCCCTGCAGCTGATGTTTCTGAACAAATTTCAACAGCGGGATTAGAAGCATCTGGAACTTCAAATATGAAATTTATGTTGAATGGTGCTTTAACTTTGGGAACAATGGATGGAGCAAATATAGAAATTTTTGAAGAAGCTGGAAAAGAAAATGGTTTTGTTTTTGGTCTTGAAACACAAGAAATCAAAAAAATGGAAGCCGAACATTCTTACAATCCTCAAAAATATCTTGATTGTAATCCTGCTCTTGCGAAAGTCGTTTCTCAACTTGTAGACGGAACTTATGATCCAACTCATCAACTTTTCAAAGAACTTCATGATTCTTTAATTTATGGAGTTGAAGGTCAGCGTCCAGATGTTTATTACGTTCTTGCTGATTTTGAATCTTATACTCAAGCAAGAGAAAAAATTGCTTTAGCTTATCAAGATAAACAAAAATGGGCAAAAATGGCTCTTAAAAATATTGCTAATTCCGGAAAATTCTCTTCAGATAGAACAATTGAAGATTACGTAAGAGATATTTGGCATTTGAACAAAGTAATTGTAAAATAATTTTTAAAAAGATTGCATAAATATACAAAATTAATTAATATTTATGCAGTTTTATAAAGAGGTTATTATGAAAAAATGTAATTTTATTTTAAGCATTTTTGTGATTAGTTTGGCTTTGGTTGGCTGTACTAAGAAAAATATTGTAATTAATGGAATTGCTGATTTACAAGGCAAAAAAATTGGCGTTCAATCAGGAACAACAGGTGATGCTTGGGCTCAAGAATCTTCAAAAGCCGCTTCTGTTGCAGGTTTTAAATCTGGAATAGATGCTGCTTTAGATTTGAAAAATGGTGCAATTGATGCAGTTATTCTTGATGAACTTCCGGCAATTGAAATTGTTAGTAAAAATGCAGATTTAAAAATTATTCGTGATCCATATTTTGCACAAAACAAAGAAGAATATGCAATTGCTGTAAAAAAAGGAAATAAAACTCTTCTTCAAGAAATTAATGCAACTATTGGTGCAATGAAAGATAATGGACAATATGAAGAACTTGTAAATGCATTTATGCCGGCAGATGGAAATATAAAAATTCCAACTTTTAAATCGGCAAAAAATGGTTCTACTGTAAAACTTGGAACAAATGCATCTTTCCCACCTTTTGAATATGTTGAAGGTAAAAATATTGTTGGTTTTGATATTTCTATGGGAGAAAGAATTGCAGATACTTGCAATGCAAAACTGGAAATTGTAGATATGGCATTTGATTCTTTAATTCCGGCTTTACAATCAGGAACAATTGATTTTATTGCTGCAGGAATGTCGGTTACAGAAGAACGCAAAAAGAATGTAGATTTTTCTGACCCTTATTATGCTTCTGAACAAGTAATTATCGTAAGAAAATAATTTTTAAACTGTTTCAAAGGTTTATTGAATCATTATCGGGCTTGACCCGATAATCTGCCATTCAAGACTTGCGATGTTTGCGAACAAAATTCGTGTGTTGCTGAAATCAATACAGTCATTTAAGGTTTAATAAAAACCTTAAATACGTCGAGTCAAGGCTTTAAGCGGAGCGTGCCTTGACTCGACGTATTTTGAAACTTTTGAAACAGATTCTCTTAATTATCACTAACAAGGAATTTTCATGAATCGCAATTTATTCCAAATGTTTTATGACACAATGATAAAAGGTGATAGATATGTTCTAATTTTCCAAGGATTAGGCGTCACACTTTTGATTGCTTTTTGTGCAATTTTAATTGGAACCGTTTTAGGATGTATTTTTGCCCTTATGAAAATTTCTGATAATAAAGTTGCAAAATTCATCGCAAATCTTTACACCACAATTTTACGTGGTTTACCATTAGCAACTCAATTGATGATTTTTTATTTTGTTATTTTTGCACCTTTACATATGCCTCGACTTTTAGTTGCAATTTTAGCTTATGGATTTAATTCCGGTGCATATTGTACAGAAATTTTTAGAGCCGGAATTCAAGGAATTGATTCAGGGCAAACAGAAGCCGGTCGCTCTTTAGGATTAAATAAATGGCAGACTCTTTTTAAAATTGTTCTTCCACAAGCGGTAAAAGCAGTTCTTCCAACTTATACAAGCGAATTTATTGTTTTAATCAAAGAAACATCTGTTGCAAGTTTTATTGCTGTTATGGATTTAACAAAAGCAGGTGATATGATTAGAAATTCAACTTATAATGCTTGGATTCCTCTTTTGACTTGTGCTGCAATTTATTTAATTTTGACTGTAGGTCTTACAAAAATTTTCGGAATATTTGAAAAAAGGTTGGCAAAAAGTGATAGAAGTAAAAAATCTTAAAATTAGTTTTGGTGATTTACACGTTATAAAGGACCTTTCTATAAATATAAAAAAAGGTGAAAAAATTGTTGTGATTGGACCTTCCGGTTCTGGAAAAAGTACTTTTTTAAGATGCTTAAATCGTCTTGAAACTCCGGATTCCGGACATATTTACTTTCAAGGTGTAGATATGGCAAATCCAAAAACAAATCTTGATTTATGTCGCCAAAAAATGGGAATGGTTTTTCAGCATTTTAATCTTTTTCCTCATCTTACAGTTTTAGAAAATATAACACTTGCTCCAATCACTTTAAAATTAAAAACAAAAGAAGAAGCTGAAACTCAAGCAATAAAACTTTTGGAAAGAATTGGTTTACAGGAAAAAGCAAATGTTTATCCTGCAACTTTAAGTGGTGGACAAAAACAAAGAATTGCAATTGTTAGGACTCTTGCTATGAATCCTGATGTGATTTTGTTTGATGAACCAACTTCTGCTTTAGACCCGGAAATGGTTGGAGAAGTCCTTGCTGTTATAAAACAACTTGCAACAGAAGGAATGACGATGGTCGTTGTTACTCATGAAATGGGCTTTGCAAAAGAAGTTGCAGACCGTGTGATTTTTATGGATGATGGATATATTACGGAAGAAGGTACTCCTGAAGATATTTTTCAACATCCAAAAAGCGAAAGACTTAAACAATTTTTAAAAGCAGTTTTATAAAATTATAAAAAAGCAGCATAAAATTGTGTTATAGAGCGTAAGTTTAGTTATTTTTTTATTTTTTTATGCTAAAATCTTTATTTTTTTTCAAAAAAACTCTATTCTAAAATTAGTTTAAAAAGTAATTGTTCCTTCTTTATTTATATACGGTTTTATGATTGGGCATTTTGGGGAGTTTTTATACCAAATAAAAAAGACAACTGTAAGTTTAGATTTAAGTTGTCTTTTTTTTTGGTAATTTAAAAAAGTCTGCCAAATGTTTTTGTCATTTAAGAGCCTACATCTTTTTGTGGGCTTTTTTTATTTTAAAAATCAATTTCATATGAAAAATTTGGTTTAAAAACACAGTATAATGCTAAGAAAAAACTTAAGGTGTGAACTACTAATAAAATTGTACTTGAATGAGGTATTGCAGAACGCATGGTATCACTAAAATGCAAAGAAATAATAGATAAAATTAAAAAGATACAAGCAAAAATTGCAACAACTCTCTCTATTGTTATCCATTTTTTTTCATAATCTTTTACTGTATTTTAGAAATTATGCTTTTGCAAACATTTTCACCATCCATCGCACTAGACACAATTCCGCCAGAATAACCAGAACCTTCTCCCGACGGAAAAAGCGATTTTATTCCTTCACATTCAAAAGTTTCTTTATTTCTTAAAATTCTAACTGGTGTACTTGTTCTTGTTTCAATCGCAATCATTATTGCATCTTCACAAATAAAACCTTTCATTTTTTGATTGATTTGATAAAATCCTTCTTTCAGTTTTTGGCATAAATCTGGAGGAAGCCAATCATTTAAATTTGAACTTGTAATTCCTGGAGTAAAACTTGTTTTTTGAAAATTTGAAGAAATTCTATTTTCTAAAAAATCAGGTAATTTTTGAGCAGGAGCAGATTGTCCGTTTCCATTTTTCTTTGCAAGATGTTCAAGTTCTTCACGATAAAATAATCCTGCAAGTGCTATACAATTTTCTTTTTTTGCTTTTTCAACAAATTTCTGAGGAATATCTTCAGGTTTAGTTTCTACAACAATCGCTGCGTTTGACCATTTTGAATTTCTTTCTGCTGTACTCATTCCATTTACAACAATTTCATCTTGTCCACTTGAAGACGGAACAACAAATCCTCCTGGACACATACAAAAAGAATAAACACCTCTGTTTTGAACTTGAGTTACAACGCGATATTCTGCTGCACCTAAAATTTTATCATTCTTTTTATATTGAATTTTATCAATAAGTTCTCGTGGATGTTCAACTCTAACTCCAACTGCAAAAGTTTTTGCTTCCAAACTTGAAGGAGAAATTTTTGCAAGTGATTTATAAATATCAGAAGCGGAATGTCCGGTAGAAAGCATAAATGCATTTCCCGAAAAAATTTTTTCT
The DNA here is from genome assembly GCA_964541735.1 of uncultured Treponema sp. Lineage (GTDB taxonomy): Bacteria > Spirochaetota > Spirochaetia > Treponematales > Treponemataceae > Treponema_D. The sequence continues at coordinate 55,991 of CAZIQK010000003.1, read as the reverse complement.
TCGTCAGAATGAACATTCTTAGCTTTTACACCGATAAGACAATTTTTTTCATCTGTGATAAACGAAATAACTCGCGTATTAAAATGAATTTCTCCACCAAGTTCAATAATTTTATCACGAATATTGTTGATGATTTTTGGAAGTTTATTTGTTCCAATGTGAGGATGGGAATCGGTTAGGATTTTTTTATCGGCACCAAAATGAACTAAAATTTGAAGAATTTTATTGATATTTCCACGTTTGTTACTTCGAGTATAAAGTTTTCCGTCAGAAAAAGTTCCGGCACCGCCTTCACCAAAACAATAATTACTATCTTCATTTACAAAATTTTTTGTACTAATCAAAGCAATATCTTTTTTTCGTTCGAGAGTTTTTTCACCACGTTCCAAAATGATTGGTTTGATTCCTTCTTCCAAGAGTTTTAATGCACCAAACATTCCTGCCGGACCAAAACCGATAATAATTACAGAATGTTTTCCATCAACTTTTTTCCATTTAGGAAGTTCATTTTCGTTTGATTGCATAAGAGAATTCGGAGATTCATCAATAAAAACCTTATAACGCAAATGAATTTTTATTTGCCCATGTCGCGCATCAATAGATTTTTTTTCAAAAATAAAATTTATATTATTTTGAGAAGATTTTATATTTTGGTGTTTTAGTTCTTTTAAAATTAGAGAATGGATAAAATCAGATTTTTTTTCATCTTCAGGTTTTACAGTAACAGTGATTTCTTTAATCATAACAAAAAAAATTATAAAGAAAATATAAGTGATTTACAAATAGATTTTCGATTTGGAGAATTTTCGTGAAACAATGCTTTTATCAATCTTTTTGTATATTATCTAAAAAGTTGTTGTTGATGTTTTGCTCAATCTGTGAACAATCGTTTTTGCAATTTTTAAGTCATCAGATGAAAGATGTTTGATGTCACGGAAAAAAGAATCTATTTCACTATTTGTTTGTTTGATTTGAACGTTTTCTGTACCGGTAACAAGATATTCCACGCTAACTCCAAGAACTTTTGCTATTTTTACAGAATCGGCAGCATCGGGGAGTCTGTCTTTTGTCATCCAAGATTGGAATGTGTTGTAACTGATTTTTGTAATGAACGCCAATTCTTTTTGAGACATTCCTTTGTATTCAAGTTCTTCTTTTACATGATTCCAAAAATCTAACATGTCTACAGAATAATGCAAATGGATTTTTTATCTTGATTGTTCAGTGTGAATGGATTTATAATAGGTTTTAATAATCCATTTGGACTGTAAAAGCGTGAATAAAACTCAAATGCACTTCGATTTTACTTTTTCTAAAGAAATTCTTTCTGTTCTTCTTCTTGACCGCACAACCGGAAAAAACATTCTTTGGGCAACGGATGATTATTTTCCGATTACTGCAGAATCACAAATTAAGATTGAGCAGATTACAGGGAAAAATTCTGGACGGATAATTTCGAGAGTTGAAAAACAAAAAGATGCACAAATCAAGCGTACTCGTGGAAAGGCGGAAGTTTTTACTCCGAGTTGGATTTGCAACGCACAAAACAATCTGATTGACGAAGCCTGGTTTGCTCGCAAAAACGTCTTCAACACGCAGACAGGAAAAACATGGAAATCATCAAAAGAAAAAATCGACTTCTCAACCGACATTGAGAGCGGCAAAACATGGCAGGACTACGTTAAGCTTTCGCGGCTTGAAATCGCTTGCGGCGAAGCACCTTATCTTGCAAGCCGATACGACATGGTTTCGGGAAGGAAAATCAGCTTGATGAACAGAATCGGGCTGCTGGACAGAAAAATGCGGGTTGTATGCGAGAACGCGGCTAACGAGGAAGAATATTTTTTGTGGACAAAAACCGCGTTTGAAAACTGCTACGGATTTGAGCTTCAGGGCGACAATCTGGTTCTGGCGCGTGCGAACCTTCTTCTTTCATTTGATGAATACACAAAGCATTTTTTGAGACGCAAGGCGACTGAAAACGAGCAGATGGAAATTGCACAAATCATTTCCTGGAACTTGTGGCAGATGGACGGACTGACTTTTTCAACTCCGTTCTCCTCTAGCGACGACAGCGGTCAAGATTTTCTTTTTGAAGAAATGAATGCTGTAGAAAATCATCCTTGCAAAATCAAGGACTGGAAAGAAAACAAAGTCGTTTTATACAAATCGCTTTTAAGAAAAAGGAGCAAATAAATGGCGGAAGAAAAATCTCAGGTTTTTAAGAATACATTTTCATACAAACTGATTTACATTTTCACAATTCCAGACGACACGCACTCAGGCTGCCTCAAAATCGGCGACACAACGCTCGACACGGATTTGCAGCCGGACTTTCTTTCGCCGAACTGCAACGCCTTGAACCAGGCCGCGCTCAAAAGAATCCGCGAGTACACGAACACTGCGGCGGTCCCAGTCAAGCTTCTGCACACGGAGCTTGCGCTTTCAACAAGGCAGGAAAACGGAAAGTTCATCACAGAAAGTTTCCGCGATAAAAAAGTCCACCGCGTGCTTGAAAACTCAGGAATCAAAAAGAAGAGGTTTGAACAGTCTACCGGTGCGGAATGGTTTGAAATCGGCATTAACACTGCGAAAGAGGCAATCAGTGCAGTTAAAAAGCAGATGACAAGACTTGACGGAACAAAATCTTCGTCCGAGTACGTGCCGGTTGTGTTCCGCCCTGAGCAGAAAGATGCGATAATGAAAACCGTGGCGCACTTCAAAAAAGGCTCGCGAATGCTCTGGAACGCGAAGATGAGATTCGGAAAAACTCTTTCCGCACTCGAAGTTGTAAAAGAATGCAAGTTCAAAAAGACAATTCTGATTACTCATCGCCCCGTTGTTGACGAAGGTTGGCACGAGGATTTTTCCAAGATTTTTACAAAAGAAGACAACTACGTTTATGGCTCAAAGAAAAATGACGCAACAATAAGCGCACTTGAAAAATCAGGCAAGAACTACATTTACTTCGCCTCAATCCAGGACTTGCGCGGCTCCAAGGAAGCGGGCGGAAAATTCGACAAGAACGATGATGTTTTCGGCGTAAAGTGGGACTTGGTTATTATCGACGAGGCACACGAAGGAACAACAACAAAGCTCGGTGACGAAGTGAAGTCGCTTCTGTTCAAGGAAAAGGAAGGTACAAAACTTTTGGAGCTTTCGGGAACACCGTTCAACATTCTTGAAAACTACGATGACGACAACTCTGTCTACACTTGGGACTACGTGATGGAGCAACATGCAAAGCACGAATGGGAGAAAAAACACTTCGGCGACTCGAATCCGTATTCCGATTTGCCTGAAATGCGGATGTTCACTTACGACCTGGGCAGGCTTCTCCGCGAAAAATACGAGGACATTCAGGACAAGTCGTTCAACTTCTCGGAGTTCTTCAAGACAAACGGTGCAGGAACATTTGTCCACGAAGATGATGTGAACTCATTTTTGAATCTGCTCACAAAAGAAAGCGATGAAAGTTTGTATCCGTTCAGCTCGGATGAATACAGAAATCTTTTTCATCACACTCTATGGATGGTTCCGGGCGTAAAAGAGGCTCTTGCATTGCAGCGTCTTATGCAAAGCCATCCGGTTTTCCAGACTTTTAATATAGTGAATGTTGCGGGCGACGGAGATCCTGAAGACCCGACCGGCGAGGCTCTGGAAGCCGTGAAAAAAGCAATCAGCGACGCTGGCGAAGACGGCTACACAATTACTTTGAGCTGCGGAAAGCTCACAACCGGCGTTTCTGTTCCTGAATGGAGCGCGGTCTTTATGCTTTCGGGAAGCTACACAACAAAGGCAAGCGGCTATCTTCAGACAATTTTCCGCGTACAGACTCCGTGCAGCAAATACGGAAAGTCAAAAACACGCGCCTACGTCTTTGACTTCGCGCCCGACAGAACCTTGAAAATGGTCGCCGATTCAGTCGCGCTTTCTTCAAAGGCAGGAAAAACAAAAATCGATGACAAAATCCGCCTCGGAGAGTTTCTGAACTACTGCCCGGTGATTGGGATTGAAGGCAGCACGATGAAGTCTTACCAAGTGAACGGTCTTCTCCAACAACTCAAATCTTCCTACGCTGAGCGTGCCGTTACAAAAGGCTTTGACGACGCGAATCTATACAACGACGAGCTTCTAAAGCTCACTTCGGTAGAACTAAATCAGTTCAAGAAGCTCCAGGAGATTATCGGCGAGACAAAGGCGAACAACTCCGGCGGAAAAATCGACGTGAACTCCACAGGCTTGACTGAGGAAGAATACAAAAAACTTGAAAACCCGAAGCCGCAGAAAGAAAAACGCGAGCTGACTCCCGAAGAGGAAGAAGCGAAGAAAAAGCTCCAGGAAGCAAAAAAGATGCGGCAGACTGCAATCAGCGTTCTGCGCGGAATCTCAATCAGAATGCCGCTTTTGATTTACGGCGCGGACGTTGACGTGAACGAAGAAATCAGCCTTGAAAAGTTCGTGGAGATGGTCGACGAAACTTCATGGCAGGAGTTCATGCCGCGCGGAATCACAAAGGAAAAGTTCAAGGAGTTCACAAAATATTACGACGAGGATGTTTTTATCGCGGCGGGAAAGCGGATTAGAAACCTTGTGAAAAACGCTGACAATTTGGAAGTGAAGGAGCGCGTGCGGAAAATCGCGGAGATTTTCTCGTACTTCAAAAATCCTGACAAGGAAACAGTTTTGACTCCCTGGCGCGTTGTGAACATGCACCTGGGCGACTGCCTTGGCGGATATTCGTTCTTTGACGCTGACTATGAAAAGCCTCTCGCCGAAAACGAGGAGCCGCATTTTATCCAGATTGACAATGTAACCGGCAAAACGCTCGGCAACGCTGACGCAAAAATTCTTGAAATCAACAGCAAGACCGGACTTTATCCGCTTTATTGCGCCTACTCGATTTTCCGCGAGAAGAAAGCCAAGCAAAAAAGTGTGGTGGTTGAGCCTGTCGAAACCACCGACGCACAGCTTTGGAACGAGACAATCAGCGAGAACATTTTTGTAATCTGCAAAACGCCGATGGCGAAGGCAATCACGCAGCGCACGCTGAGCGGCTACGGCGGCGTAAAAATCAACGCGCACTACTTTGAAGACTTGGTGAACCAGCTCAAGAACAAGAGCGACAGCTTCATCAGCAAAGTGACAAGCAAAAGCTACTGGGGAAAAGGAGACGGAAAAATGGACTTTGACGCAATCGTGGGAAATCCGCCGTATCAGGAAATGGACGGAGGCGGAATGGCTAGTGCTGTTCCTGTTTATGATAAATTTGTAATTACAGCAGAAAAAATAAAACCTAATTTTGTTTCAATGATAATGCCATCCCGCTGGTTTAGCGGCGGACGTGGATTAGATAATTTCAGAGATAAAATTCTTAACGATAAATCAATTCGCTGCATTTATGATTTCTTGGATGCTAAAGATTGTTTTCCGAATGTTGAAATAAAAGGAGGCATTTGCTTTTTCCTTTGGGATAAGAACTATCACGGAGAAACAATCGTTACAACTGTTTCATCAGAAATATCTGCAATGAAACGACCTTTACTTGAAAAAGATTGTTCAATCTTTATCCGTTATAATGAAGGCGTTTCTATATTACGAAAAACTAGAATATTAAATCAGAAATCCTTTATGAGTTTAGTCAGTTCTCAAAAACCGTTTGGGTTAAGAACTTATGTTCATGGGAAAAATGAACCTTTTGAAAATTCAGTAAAACTTTATGAAAACAAAAAAATAGGTTTTATTTCTGAATCAGAAATTTTGACGCATAAAGATTGGATAAACAAATATAAAGTTTACATAACTGCTGCCTATGGTGCTGGAGAAGGATTTCCACATCAAATTCTAAACAAACCAATATTTGGAGAAAAAAATTCTTGTTGCACAGAAACTTATATGGTGATTGGTCCATTTAGTACAGAACAAGAAACAAAGAATGTAATTTCTTATATTAAAACAAAATATTTTAGGTTTATGGTATTGCTAATTAAGAATACTCAACACGCTCCAGCAGCCGTTTATCAGTTCGTTCCGCTCCAAGACTTCACTTCCGAAAGCGACATCGACTGGAGCAAATCCGTCCCCGAAATTGACGCGCAGCTTTACAAAAAATACAATCTTTCCGCCGACGAAACCGCGTTCATCGAAAAAATGATAAAGCCGATGATGTAACATAGCAGAATCAAAAACTTGACAACTCTCTATGCAATGGTTATATTAAAAAAAGTGAGTGTATCTCGGCTCTATAAGCGAGAACTTTAGCAGTAGGCATATCTCGGCCTTATAAATGAGAATGTTAACAGAACGGAGGTAGAAAACTGCCTCCGTTTTTTTTGTAGGAGAAAGTTTTAGTGTCATTGAAATTCTACGAAATAAATCTAGATTATATTGATTTCCTTTCGCTTTTTGCTCCTCATCTGTTTAAAAACAAAAAAGCATCTCAGAAGAATAGTCGGAAATATATCGGTATTGTGCTTTCTGTAAATAGCCTAGATTATTTTGTTCCTCTCTCGTCTTTTAAAGAAAAACATAAAAATATGAGAGAAACTGTGGATTTTATAAAAATCAAAGATTTTGCTGTTTTGAACATAAACAATATGTTTCCTGCTTCAAGCAATGATTGTAAATTCCTAGATATAAATTCAGTAGCAGATAAAAATTATCAGAATCTTCTGCGTAATGAATATCGTTTTATAAAAACTATTGAAGAAAAAATCATAAAAAATGCAAAAACTGTCTACATTCACAAAAAATTGAATGGCAATAAAACAGGACTTTCAAAACGCTGTAACGATTTTTTACTTTTAGAAACAAAATGTGCAGAATGGCAAACGAAACATCATTTATCGAAAAAATGATTCGTCCAATGCCGTAGTCCTTTTATGGAAAATTCCGCTAAAATGTGATATATTTAGTTCGGAGGTAAAAAAGTATGTCAGATTTTGCGTATGCTTATTTTAATTCAGAACTTGACAAGCTTGACATTCCATCGCTTGAAGAAATATATGAAAAAGTTCAGGTCTTGCTTGCAAAGAAAAGGGCCTCTCAAAACGATTCCAATATTGACGAAGCAGAAGTCGAGCGCATAAACGCTGTGTATGATAAAATCCCCGCTGAAGAACAGATTGCGGCCGCAAAATCATCAATGCGGACAATGTGGGAGGTTCTAAAAAATGACACGTGGTGAAATCTGGTGGGTTGATTTCGGTCTTGCCTATGGAAGTACTCCTCAAGGAAGAAGACCTGCGGTGATTGTCCAGAATGATAATTTCAATGCAAGTCGCATTATGACTACAGTAGTCGTTCCTCTCACAACAAATACTAATCTTGCCGACTATAAAGACAATGTATTTTTAAGCAAGGATATTACAAAACTTTCAAAAGATTCTGTCGCCATTACGCCACAGGTTGGAATAATTGACAAATCTTGTCTTGTAGAAAAAGCTTCAAAACTTCCGCCATCAATCATGCTTGTTATTTCCAAAGCTCTTTCGGATTTATTGGATTTATAAAATACAATCTTTCCACCGACGAAACATCATTCATCGAAAAAATGATTCGAGCGATGCCGTAATCCTTTTATGGAAGATTCCGCCGGAATATGATATATTTAGATTGGAGGTAAAAAATGAGTTATGAAATGGTTATAGAACAAGTAAAAACTCTCCCGGAGCCTCTTTTAAGCTCTGTTTCGGCTTTTATAAAGTTGTTGAAAAATGAACAAGAAGAACATCCTGTTGTTCATAATGGCACAAAAAGCAAAAACTCATTTTTTGCTCTTGCTGGAAAAGTTCACCTTGACCCAAACGAAGTTACAGAATTGCGCGAGGCAAGCCTTGTATGATTATTGCCGATACGAATATCATAATCGACTTTTGGAACAATCCCACTGAAAAAGCAAGACACATTTTTGCGGACAATGACATCGCCACTTGCGGTGTTATAAAAACTGAACTCTTGAGAGGAGCTCGTTCTGAAAAGCAATTCACAGAATTCAACGAAGCTTTAAATGATTTTTCTTATTTGCTTTTTGAAGAATCTGATTGGATTAAACTTGCAGAGCTATTTATTGAGTTCAGAAGAAATGGACTTACTGTTCCGTTTCAAGACGCGATGATTGCATATCTTGGTATAAAATATAACTGTTCAATCTGGACAAACGATAATCATTTTAAGATGATGCAAGTTGTTCTCCCAAAACTTCAAATTTTTGACGTAAGATAGGAATCCTCGATATTTGCTTACGTTTTCCACTTCAAGACTAAGCTTCTTCATTCATCGAAAAAATGATTCGCCCAATACCGTAGGCATAAAAATAAATAATTTCCTTACAGAAAATGGAGTTCAGAGACGTATTCGTACAATGGAATAAAAATCTTCTGTCTTTCCAAATAGAGAGTTTTTCTCTATAATAACTTTATCTATATGCAAAGTTTTCTAAATAAAAGGAGTTTTTTATGGCATCTTATAAAGAATCTGGTGTTGATGTTGAAGAAGGTTATCGTGCGGTAAATAAATATAAAGAGCATGCAAAACGAACAGCAATTCCCGGACTTTTAACTGGTCTTGGTAGTTTTAACGGAATGTTTGAAGTTCCTAAAGGATATAAAAATCCTGTAATTGTAAGTGGAACTGATGGGGTTGGAACTAAACTAGATGTTGCTTTTAAAATGAACAAATATGACACTGTTGGAATTGACTGTGTTGCAATGAGTGTAAATGATATTCTTTGTTCCGGCGTTCAAACTTCATTCTTTTTAGATTATGTTGCATGCGGAAAACTTGATGCAAATGTTGCTAGTGAACTTGTAAAAGGTGTAGCTGATGGTTGTGTAGACACTGGTTGTGCTTTGCTTGGTGGCGAAACTGCTGAAATGCCTGATTTTTATGATGATGGAAAATATGATTTAGCCGGTTTTGGTGTTGGCGTTGGTGAAAAAAAAGAAATGATTACCGGTGAAGAAATCAAAGAAGGTGATGTTTTAATCGGGCTTTCTTCAACAGGTGTTCATTCTAACGGTTTTAGTTTGGTTAGAAAATTGGTTCCGGATTTTAACGATGCATTTATAATTGACGGAAAAGATACAGGCAAAAAAATTGGTGAAGTTTTATTAACTCCAACAAGAATTTATGTAAAACCAGTTATGGAAGTTCTTTCTAAATATAGAAAATCTGTTCACGGAATGGTTCATGTTACCGGTGGTGGATTCTATGAAAATATTCCTCGTATGTTTCCAAAAGCAAAAGAAGGTAAAAAACAATTAATTTCTATCATCAAACGTGACTCTTGGGATATTCCTCCAATTTTCGGAGAACTTATTCGTCGTGGTGCAGATTTAAATTCAATCTATAATACATTTAATATGGGAATAGGTTTTGTTCTTGCGGTAAATTTAAAAGATGCAGATGCTATTTTAGAAATGTTCAATCAAAATGCTTCAAAATATCATAAAGATTATTGTCCGGATATGAAGGCATACAAAATTGGTAGAGTAGCGTATGCAGAAGGTCAAGCAGAAACTCAACAAGAAAAAGTTTTATTTGAAGACTAAACAATTTTTTTTATGACAATAAATTGTCTTTAATTTAAAAACTACAAATTTACTCAACGTTTAGCGAGGTCAAAATGATAGATTATCAATCAGTAAAAAATGAACTTTTTAACAACATTCTTCCATATTGGGAAAAATACTCAAAAGATACACGCAATGGGTTTGAAGGTTTTTATGGAAAAATCGACAACGAAAATCTTCCAAACAAAAATTGTGAACGTTCAATCGTAATGACATCTCGCTTTTTGTGGACTTTTAGTGCCGTTGCAAGAATGACCAAAAATCCGGATTATCTGAAAATGGCAGATTTTGCTTACTCTGTCATTATAAATAAATATTTTGATAAAGAAAACGATGGCGTTTATTGGTCTGTAATGCCAGATGGAACTCCCAAAGTAGACAAAAAACAAATTTATGGCGAGGCATTTTGTTGCTACGGACTTTCAGAATACGCAGCAGCAGTAAGAGAATTAAAGGAGGGGAAAGTATTCCCCTCACTCCAGCCTGCTTCGCAGTCTTCCGCTACCCTTTCTAACGGGGAGAACCCCGTAACGCCCCCTCTTTCCGAAGAAGCAATGAATCACGCATTAGACATTTACAATCTTCTGGAAAAATATGCATACGATCAAGAATTTGGAGGATACATTGAAGCTTGTGCAAAAGATTGGACAAAAACCGACGATATGATTCTTTCTCCAAAAGATATGAATTGTCCAAAATCAATGAACACAAATCTTCATGTTATGGAAGCGTACACAAATCTTTACAGAACATTGCCAGTCGTTTTTTCAGATGCAAAATCAGTTCGTGCAGAAGTTGGTGAAAGCCTAAGTGAGTTAGTTCGCATAACTGTCAATAAAATTTTACAGCCAAATGCTCATCTTGGAATGTTTTTTGATATGCAATGGAATCTTTTAAAAGATGAAATTTCTTATGGACACGATATAGAAGCGTCTTGGTTACTTTGGGAAGCAGCGTGCGAACTTAATGATGACGAATTAAAATCAGAAATTCACGATACAGTTATAAAAGTTGCAGAAGTTGCCCTAAACGAAGGGTTTGATTCAAAAAATGGTTGTCTTGAAAATTTTGCAATAAATGGCGGAACAACAAAAGATAAAACTCGCGTTTGGTGGAATCAAGCAGAAAGCATAAACGGTTTTTACAATGCTTGGCAAATGACAAATCAAAAAAAATATGAAGAGGCCACAGAAAAACAGTGGAATTGGATTTTAAATCACCAAGTAGACAAAAAAAATGGTGATTGGTGGTCAGCCTTAGACGAAAATGGAAATCCTATTTTACGGGAAGATAAAGGTGGCAATTGGAAAACTAGTTATCATAATGGAAGAACTTGTATGGAACTTTTAAAACGAAGCGAAACATATAAATGATAAACGACAAAACCGACTGAAAAAATCCGATATAACTGTTGAGTCTCTTTTGCCGATTCAACAGTAGAATATCTGCATATTTTGGAAAAATAAAAAAACTTAAAACTCATAAATGAATTTTCGAGTGTACAGATTCGAAAGAACAAAAATCTATAAAAACTAATGCAGATGAGAAGGTCTATCTACTTACAAATTTTTAATCAAAATTGGTTATATTGCAGAATCTGTGAGTCCTAGTTTAAATATTATAGACTATTTTGCCAAAATTCATTATTTTATATGTATAAGATTTAAATCTAAATCTATTTTTTTAGAAGGAGTGATAAAAATTGCATCCATTCAATTTTTATCACGCAAGTTGCGTTGCAACTTGTATCTCGAGCCTTCTTGCACGACCGCTAACGCGGAGTTTTTATGGGCGATAATATAAAAACTGCCAAAATAGTGTCAGTTTTTATATTTTCAAGTTTCCGTTGGAAACTTGCTTTATAAAACGGCATTTCTTCACTTTGTTGCAGAAATGCTAAAAAGTTATTTCGCAAATTGATATTTGCTCAAAACTTTTTTTAGGAGATATACAAAATGGCAGATGTAAAAGTTGCTATCAATGGTTTCGGCCGTATTGGTCGATTGGCTTTCCGTCAGATGTTTGGCGCAAAAGGATATGAAATTGTTGCAATCAACGATTTAACAAAACCTTCTATGCTTGCTCATCTTCTTAAATATGATACAGCACAGGGCGGTTATTGTGGAAAAATTGGTGAAAACACACACACAGTTTCTGCTGATGATGAAGCAGGTACAATCACTGTAGATGGAAAAGTTCTTAAAATCTACGCTGAAAAAGATGCTGCAAATTGTCCTTGGGGCGAACTTAAAGTAGACGTTGTTCTTGAATGTACAGGTTTCTATACATCAAAAGATAAGGCACAAGCTCACATTACAGCTGGTGCTAGAAAAGTTGTAATTTCTGCTCCTGCAGGAAACGACCTTCCAACAATCGTTTACAATGTAAACCACAAAACTCTTACAAAAGAAGACAACATCATTTCTGCTGCTTCTTGTACAACAAACTGCTTGGCTCCTATGGCTAAAGCATTAAATGATTTCGCTCCAATCCAGAGTGGAATTATGTCTACAATCCACGCTTATACTGGTGACCAGATGATTCTTGATGGCCCACACCGCAAAGGTGATCTTCGCCGTGCTCGTGCAGGTGCTGCAAACATCGTTCCTAACTCAACAGGAGCTGCAAAGGCTATCGGTCTTGTAATTCCTGAATTGAACGGAAAATTGATTGGTGCTGCTCAACGTGTTCCAACTCCAACAGGTTCTACAACAATGTTATTTGCTGTAATCAAAACAGACAAAGAAGTTACAAAAGAAGCTATTAACGCTGCTATGAAAGCAGAAGCAACAGAATCTTTCGGATACAACGAAGATCAAATCGTTTCTTCAGACATCATTGGTATGAAATATGGTTCACTTTTCGATGCAACACAGACAATGGTTTCTAAAATTGGTGATGACCTTTATCAAGTAGAAGTTGTTTCTTGGTACGACAACGAAAACTCTTATACTTCACAGATGGTTAGAACAATCAAATACTTCTCTGAAAACTGCTAATTATTAGTGTAGTTTCTTGAAAAAAAAAGCGTCTTGTTTTTGCAAGGCGCTTTTTTTTGTATTTGATTGTTCTTTCGATTAAGACGCTCAAAAATCTTGCGCCACTGCTCAGTTTTTTTTCGCTCTGGTTAGAACAATCAAATACTTCAGCGAAAACTGCTAATTATTAGCGTAGTTTCTTGAAGATAAAAGCGTCTTGTTTTTGCAAGGCGTTTTTTTTGTATTTGATTGTTCTTTCGATTAAGACGCTCAAATTGCTGCGCCACTGCTCGCAATTTTTCGCTCTGGTTAGACAATCAAATACTTCAGCGAAAACTGCTAATTTAGTTTTCTAAACAAAAAGGCATCTTGCAGACAGTGAGATGCCTTTTTTATTTTTAAACGTATTTGATTGTTCTTTCGATTAAGACGCTCAAAAATCTTGCGCCACTGCTCAGTTTTTTTTCGCTCTGGTTACAACAATTAAATACTTCTCTGAAAACTGGTAATTTATTAGCGTAGTTTCTTGAAGATAAAAGCGTCTTGTTTTTGCAAGGCGCTTTTTTTTGTATTTGCTTGTTCTTTCGATTAAGACGTTCAAATTGCTGCGCCACTGCTCAGTTTTTTTTCGCTCTGGTTAGAACAATCAAATACTTCAGCGAAAACTGCTAATTATTAGCGTAGTTTCTTGAAGATAAAAGCGTCTTGTTTTTGCAAGGCGTTTTTTTTGTATTTGATTGTTCTTTCGATTAAGACGCTCAAATTGCTGCGCCACTGCTCGCAATTTTTCGCTCTGGTTAGAACAATCAAATACTTCTTTGAAAACTGCTAATTTAGTTTTCTAAACAAAAAAGGCATCTTGCAGACAGTGAGATGCCTTTTTTATTTTTATTTATGTTTTATTGTCTAGATTTTTCTATCAAAAATCGTTCTGTACAGTTGTTATAACTGTTTATACAACTATTGATAATAATTAGAGAAATGAAAAGATAAACTCTATTTTACTAATTCTAAAAGGTTTTCTTTAGGTTGAACGCCCACAGAACTTTTATATAATTTTCCATCCTTAAAAACTGCAATAAAAGGAATACTCATTACGTTAAATTGAGTTGCCAAATCCGGTTGTTCATCAACATTAATTTTTCCAACTTTTATGTCTGGATTTTCTTCTGCAATTTCAGAAATAACAGGACCTAACATTCTGCAAGGTCCACACCAACTTGCCCAAAAATCAATCAAAACAGGTTTATCTGATTCTAAAACTTCTTTTTGAAAATTATCTTTTGTAATTGTTAATTCTGCCATAAAAAAAACTCCTACGAATTATCTAGAAATATACTTTAAAAATAAAACAATTTTTATCGTAAGAAAAGAAAAAAAATCACAAATCAAAAAATTAGACAGTTTTATCTGGTATTTCTTTTTGGTTCGATTTAATTTCATCTAATTTTTGCTGAATTCTTTGTTTTACAAGTTCACAAAGTTGCTTTCTATTTAAATATTGATATTCTTCATAGGGAATTTGTTTTAAAAAGTGAACTTGAGTTTTTACGTGAGAAAAAATATTGTTTGTATTCATAGATTTCCAGGAATCATAAATCACAATAGGAATAACTGGCGTTTTTGATTGAATTGATGTCATAAAACAACCGGTTTGAAATTCTTGTAGAGTATTTTTATTATCTTTGTATCCGCCTTCTGGAAAAATTAAATAAGGTTTTCCGTTTTTTACAGCCTCTGTAACATTTTTTATTGCTGGCATAAAAGTTGATGGATTTTTTAAATCGATAATCTGACATTCCAAAAGTCTACTCACTTGAGAAGCTAAAAGTTGTTTTGCAGAACGTTTATCCCACAAAACAGAAACTGGTCTAAAATCATGTGCACTTAAAATTCCCAAAGCATCGTATTTTCCTTGATGATTTGAATACATAATGTATCCATCTTTTTTTGGTAAATTTTCCAAACCATAAACATCGGTTTTTGTTTTTGCATATTTTTTTTCTAATTTTAAGATTTTTTCAGCAAGTTCAAATCGTTGTTGCGTATCATATTTTTCTAAATGATGAAGTTCGTATTCTGCTTTTGGAATGTAATGAAAAAATTGTTTAAAAAATCCTCTTACAACGCTATAAATAAATCTAATATGAGCCATTTTTTTTCCTCGCATTTTTAGTAGTTTTCTAAATTGTTTTTGCATACAAAATCACAAAAAGTACAAATATCATCCGTTTTTCCGGGAAAAATTATTTTATTTTTTTTGATTTTTTTTCGATATTTTGCAAATCCAATGTTATAAGCGATGTCTAACAGTTTGTTCTTCTCTGCATTTTTAATCACTTGTTCAAACGATTGTTTTATGTTTCCAATAAAAAGTTTTTGATTTTCGTTTGCAAATCCGCAACAAGGAGCAATATTTCCGTTTGGATGGATAAATAGAATTTGTCCAGGGCCTTCGCAAAAATCATCTTTAAACCAATGTTTTGATTTCCAAGCATTTTGATTTTCACTCGGAAACGTTTGCTGAAGATAAAATGTTTTTACATTTACGTTTAAATTTTCCAGTGGAAAAGATGATTTTACAGTTTGAATATTTACAGAATCTTCTCCAAAAAAATTTTGTGTAATTTTTATAAATTTTTCGATTCGTTCTTTTTTTTGAGCATGAAAAATATCGTAACTTACAGAAATTTTTCCATCATAACCAGAATTGTACAAAATTTTTAGTTTTTGTGATAAATCATCTTCGTCTTCCCACCAATCGCCATTCGTTATGATTTGGTCAAACATTAAATCTTTTTCTACACAAAATTTTGAAATTTGACAAAGAAAATCTAAATATAAAAACGGTTCTCCACCTGAAAAACCAATCTTTTCAATTCTTCCAAGTTTCTCGCTTTCTAAAGTTTTTAAATCATAATCAATACAAGATTGAATAAATTTTTTTGCGTCAGAAATTTCCAGTTTTTGTGAAATTCGATTTACAAAACAATGAGAACAATGAAGATTGCATAATGTTGTTGCAGAGAAAATTATTTCCGTTGGAAAAAACATACGGTTATTATAATATAGAAAAGAAGAATTAGAAAATAGTTGTTCAATAATATATTAGGGGTCTGTCCCCTCTCTTATTAGCGGTAGGGTATGGAAGCCCGAAGTGAAACGTAGGAATGAGCGTTAGCGAAGGCTGGAACACCCGACTTACCGACTTGGCTAGCGACAAGTCGGTAAGTACCGCCCAATCTTTTATTTTTGTCTAAGAAGGAATTTGTACGCAAAGTGTAAAGTGTTTTTCTGCATTTACAGAAAATTTTAATTGTCAGCGATTATTTTCTTCTGAGTTTGAATCAGCGAAAACAGACGAGGCGTTGTAATATTTTAATTTTGAGGCATCTTTTTGTGCAATTAAAAATGATGCTGCGAAATTTCAATGGATTAAAAATTCCTTTAAGTTGGAAATAGGGGGCTTTTCACCACCAACGAATGTTTTGAAGGTTCATCAATTACTTGAAGTCACGGAATTATATTCCTGCTTTCCAATAATAATTTTGTAAAAGGCATTGTGAATCTGATTTTTAAAGGTACGAACGATTTGTGTTTTCTCGTTCTAAAAAAAAATCCCGGTAAAAGATGAGATTTTTCAATTGAAATTGATTTTATCATAAAAATTTCTTATAAATGATAGAGTATAAAAAACGAAAAAATAAAATCTTATATTATCAAAATTATAAAATTTTAATTATTTTTATTGACGATTTACGATTCAAATTATTATTTTAAAAGTGTTAGAGATAAATAAAATGAAAAAGGAAAAGGAAATGGCAGAGAAAAACCAAAGTACAAAATCAGAAAAAGAAGAAAACCAATCTGAAAATTTGAAAGAAGAAGAAAAAAAAGAAAATGCCTCTTCTGATAAAAAATCGGATTCTGAAAAAAAAGAAACTGATAAAAATTCTACGGAAGAGACGAAAGAAGAAACTGAATCTCCAAAGGAAGAGAAAAACGAACCAACTTTGGAAGAAAAATACGAAGCATTAAAAAAAGAAAATGCGGACTTGAAAGATCAACTTCTTCGCCGTGCTGCTGATTTTGATAATTATCGCAAAAGAATGATTAAAGAAAAAGCAGAAACTGCGGAATATGCAAACGCAAATCTTCTTGGTGATTTGTTAGATAGTCTTGATAATTTTGACAGAACTGTTGAAGCATCATCAACTGCAACTGATGTAAAATCTATTGCCGATGGAATAAAAATGATAAACAACAGTTTGGTTAAGATGTTGGAAGAAAAATACGGCTTAAAATGCTATGGTGAAGTTGGTGATGAATTTAATCCCGAAGAACACGAAGCTATTGGTCGTACAGAAGAAGAAGGTGTTGAAAAAGAAACTTTAAAACAAGTTTACTTAAAAGGTTATAAACTTAAAGATAAAGTAATCAGACATGCAAAAGTTATGGTGTCTGTTCCAAAAAATGGAAATTAAAAAGAAGTGTCATTGTCGTGTTTTTCATGGCAATCAGTCACTTAGATTTAAAAAAGATTATCGGGTAAGTCCGATAATGACAGTTTTAAACTAAAAGGAGAAAATATATGGGAAAGATTATTGGTATTGACTTAGGAACTACGAATTCTTGTGTCGCTGTAATGGAAAATGGAGAACCAGTTGTAATTCAGAATTCTGAAGGGGGAAGAACAACTCCGTCAATTGTTGGTTTTAAATCTAGCGGAGACAGAATCGTTGGCGCTCCTGCAAAAAATCAGATGGTTACAAATCCAAAAAACACAGTTTATTCTGTAAAACGTCTTATTGGACACAGATTTGGCGAACTTAAGGGGGAAGCAACAAAACTTCCTTACAAAGTTGTAGATAATGGTCAAGATGTAAGAATTGAAATTGAGCAAAATGGACAACCAAAGCAATATTCTCCACAGGAAATTTCTGCTTTTATTCTTCAAAAAATGAAGAAAACTGCGGAAGACTATCTTGGACAAGAAGTTACAGAAGCGGTAATTACTGTTCCTGCATATTTTAATGATGCTCAACGTCAAGCAACAAAAGATGCCGGAAAAATCGCTGGTCTTGATGTAAAACGAATCATCAATGAACCAACAGCTGCTTCTTTGGCATTTGGTTTTAATAAAGATCAAAATAAAGAAAAAACAATTGCAGTTTACGACCTTGGTGGTGGTACATTTGATATTTCTATTTTGGAACTCGGTGATGGAGTTTTTGAAGTAAAATCTACAAATGGTGATACTCATCTTGGTGGTGATGACTGGGATCGTGTTATTATCAACTGGCTTATTGCTGAATTTAAAAAGGATTCTGGAATTGATCTTTCTGGTGATCCAATGGCTATGCAACGACTTCGAGAAGCTGCAGAAAATGCAAAAATTGCACTTTCAAGTCAAACTACAACTGATATTAATTTGCCATTTATTACAGCAGATGCTACAGGTCCAAAACATTTACAAAAATCTTTGACTCGTGCTCAGTTTGAACAAATGACAGATGGCTTGTTTGAAAGAACAAAGGAACCTTGTAGAAAAGCTCTTGCAGATGCTGGAATTTCAGCTGATAAAATTGATGAAGTTTTATTAGTTGGTGGTTCAAGCCGTATGCCAAAAGTTCAGGAAATTGTAAAACAGATTTTCGGAAAAGAAGGTTCTCGTGGAGTAAATCCTGACGAAGCGGTTGCTATTGGTGCAGCAATTCAGGGTGGCGTTCTTGGCGGTGATGTAAAAGATGTTCTTTTGCTTGATGTAACTCCACTTTCTTTGGGAATTGAAACAATGGGCGGAGTAATGACAAAACTTATTCCTCGAAATACAACAATTCCTACAAAGAAGAGTCAAATATTCTCAACTGCTGCAGATGGACAAACAGCTGTTTCAATTCACGTACTTCAAGGAGAACGCGAAATGGCAGAGCAAAACAGAACTTTAGGAAGATTTGATTTGGTTGGTATTCCTGCTGCTCCACGTGGAGTTCCTCAGATTGAAGTTACTTTTGATATTGATGCAAACGGAATTGTTCACGTTTCTGCAAAAGATTTAGGTACTGGAAAAGAGCAACATATTCAAATTACATCATCATCTGGCCTTTCTGAAGATGAAATCAACAAGATGGTAAAAGATGCTGAAGCTAATGCTGCTGCTGATAAAGCAAAACGCGAAGGTGTTGATGCAAAAAATGAAGCAGATAGTTTGATTTATGCTACAGAAAAATCTCTGAAAGACCTTGGAGATAAAGTTGATTCTGCAGAAAAACAAAAGGTTGAATCAGCAATTGCAGATTTGAAAAAAGCAATGGAAAGCGATAATGTTGAAGATATAAAATCAAAAACAGAAGCTTTAAAACAATCTTCTTACAAAATTGCAGAAGAACTTTATAAACAACAAGGTGCACAAGGACAAAATCCAAATGCAGGTGATTCTACTTCAACCGATAATGCAAATTCAGGTTCAGATTCAACAGAAAATAAATCCGGTTTTGACAAAGGTAACGCTGATGATGTTGAATATGAAGTTCATGATGATAAAAAATAATAAAATCTCTACGATTTTTTAGTGAGATATTTTATTAATCGATAAAGTAGGGCGAAGCAAGCAGAATTTATTGTTTGTTTCGTCCTATTCTTTTATTTGATTTTTTAGTATATTAAAAGTTAGTTAGTTTTATTGGGAAATATTATGGCAAAACGTGATTATTATGAAGTTTTAGGTGTTGATAAGTCTGCTGATCAAGATACGATAAAAAAAGCGTACAGAAAACTTGCAGTAAAATATCATCCAGATAGAAATCCTGGCGACAAAGAAGCAGAAGAAAAATTTAAGGAAGCAACTGAAGCGTACGAAGTTCTTTCTGATGAGAAAAAACGTCCTATTTACGACCAATATGGTTTTGCCGGTCTTGATGGAATGGCTGGCGGTGCAGGTGGCGGAGGATATTCTCACGCATTCCACGATTTTTCTGACCTTTTCGGCGGAATGGGCGGCGGAATGGGAGATATTTTTGAAAGCATTTTTGGAAGCGGATTTGGCGGAAGTTCATCACGAAGTTCTAGAGGTTCGTCATCTGGTGCAAACCTACGCTACGATTTAAATATTTCTTTTAAGGATGCCGTTTACGGAACTTCTGTAGATATTCATTTTCAACACAAAGAAAAATGTGAAGTTTGTAATGGAACTGGAGGTTCTGCTGGTTCAAGTAAAAAAACTTGTCCAACTTGTAACGGAATGGGGCAAATCCGACAAGGAAATGGATTTTTTACAATTCAACAAACTTGTCCGACTTGTCACGGAAAAGGTACTACAATAGATAAACCTTGTTCAAATTGTAGAGGAACTGGACTTCAGACTAAAAATAAGGAAATGACTTTAAAAATTCCAGCTGGCGTTGATAGTGGAAGAAGAATTATTATTCGTGGTCAAGGTGATGCTGGCGAAAACGGTGGCTCTAGTGGAGATTTAGTAATAGTTCTTCATGTTTCAGAGCATCAAAATTTCCAACGTCAAGAAAATGATTTATTTTGTTCGATTCCTATTTCAATGACTCAAGCAGCTTTAGGTTGCGAAGTTACGATTTCTGCATTGGACGGAAAACTTCTTACAATAAAAATTCCTGAAGGAACTACAAACGGAAAAATGCTTCGTGTTAAAGGCGAGGGCGTTCCTGTTTCCGGTTCAAACAGAAAAGGCGATTTATATGTTGAAATTTCTGTTCAAACTCCAATAAGGCTTTCTCAAAAACAAAAAGATTTGCTTCGCCAATTTATGGAAATTGAAAGACCGACAACAGAACCAAAACTTAATGTTTTAGGTCGTTAAAAATTATTTTTTACTCTTAAAAACAGAAAATTTGTTACATTTTTTTACGATTTTGCCGATTATATGGTAGAATAGTAATATAGTTTATTTTTCTGTTTTAGGGGTAAAAATGTATAAATCTAGAAAAAGAGTCGCACTTATATTAATTAATATTTTTTCTATAGCGGCAGTAATTTTTGTAACAATATTTCTTCTTCCGACGCGAAAATCATCGGCACTTTCTATTTATACAGGAATTGTCGCGGCTGTAATTTTTCTTTCCATTTTCTTTTGGGGAAGCAAAATTAAAGGATTTTTTCTTAATAAAATTAGAAAACAAACTCTAGAGTCCGGTGAAACAGTTTTATTAAATGAGTTTATCAATTCAATTCGTTCTTCTTATTCTTTGGAAGATTTTTATACTACAGTTTCTGATATTCTGGAAAAACAAGGTGATTGTTCTGCTCTTTTTATTGATAGAACAAAAAACTATATCCTTTATAATAGTCCAAACCGAATTACAATTTCTGAAGATGTTCGCGAAAAACTCGAACAACATTTTGCTGACAGTTGGCGAGATGGATTTTTCTTTTTCGACCGACATTTTGGCGTAACTTCAAGTTATAAAAAAGCTCGTGGTTTCTTTTTGTGTTTTGAACAACAACATTTTTTTGTTTTTTGTCGTTATACAAGGCTTTTTGATCTTAATGTTTATCAACATCTTTACGAAGAATATAAACGTTTTATTTCCAGAACAAAAACAATTACAACTCTTTCTGAAATTTCTGCGACAACAAAAGAATGGGAACAACTTGCAGATACTCAGCAATCATTCTTGCCTCAAAAAATTCCAAATATTCCAAAGTTAAAAATAGCAACTTATTATCGTCCTTTGGTAAATGTTTCTGGAGACTATTATTCAATCCTTCCAATTGATCAAAACAAAACTCTTTTAATGTTAGGTGACGTTTCCGGAAAAGGTCTTCCTGCCGCACTTATTATGGGGTTGGTAATGAACACTGTAAAAATTATTGAAGATAAAGAAGATTTGGTTAGCGTTCTCCACTCAATAGATAAAGCTATTAAAAGTATGCATCTTCAAGATAAATATACTGTTTTGTTCCTTAGCATTATTGATACAGAAAAAATGAAAATTCGGTATATAAATGCTTCTATGTCGGATCCTCTCATACTTTCTCCTTCACCAAATGGTTATAGAATAAAGCCTTTAACTTCAAATGCATCTTTGGTCGGAATTTTGGATGTTGGTGATGTAACTGTTCAAGAAAAACGACTTTTCCGAGGCGACACAATTCTTATGGCAACAGACGGTGTTTCTGAAGTTATGGATGATGATGGCGTTGAACTTGGTGATACTGATATTTATAAAAAAACTTTGGTTGCAGGGGCTTCAAAAACTCCTCAAGAATTTGTTAATGATATTGTAGATCTTATTTGGAAATACAATGGTGATAAAAAATTGCATGATGATGTTACAATGATGATTGCAAAGGTAGGTTACTAGAATGATTTATATTGTATTGAATGCCGTAGTGGTTTTTGCACTTATTTATTTTACCCGCCTTTTAGATAGCAGAATAAAAAACAACTCGGTTGAAGTGAGTTCTTTTTCTGTTTCGCTTCTTTTTGCGTGTGGCGAATCTATTCTCCTTTTAGCAACAATGATTTTTAGAAATTATTGGATGGATTCTTTAACCACTCAATTTATGCGAATTGCATTCTGTTTAGACGGAATTATGTTTGTATTTTTAACTTATGGATTTTTATCAATCTCATTAAATACTAAAAAATTCTTTCCACGACTTATTCAAGTTGTACTTTGTGTTTTAGTTTGTGTTTTAGTGTTTACTCGCTTTTCTCAAATTGATGTAAGCAATGATAAAGGAATTATTATTCAATCTGAATATTTATTCTCAGAAACTGCTAGAAAGTTTTTTCCTTGGACTTGGGTAACTGTTTATACATTTAGTTTTCGTTATATTTTGCCATTAGTTGGAATTTTAATAATGGCAATTAAAAAAGAGACTCAAGCAACCCAACTAGAAAAATCGCAAGCACTTTTATCATTTTTTGCACTTGTTTTAATGTGGTTTTGCAGGTTTATCATTAGTTATATTTCAAAAGATATTCCGCTTTTTTCGGCACTTTATATGTATGCATATCTTTTTATGTATATGGTTATTTATTCTGCATTAAAACAAGAAACGGTTCCAACTGGCAAAGTTTTATTTATCACAATTATAAGAGTTTTGATTTCGTATTTCTTGCCTGCTGCAGCCGTTGGAGCGGTTGCAATGTTTGCTCAACCTTTGTATTCAAATAATGATGGCGTTTATTTCTTTTTACTTTTTACTACAATCATCATTTGTGTAATTTATGCATATTGGATTTCTGAGCTTTTTGCAAAATCAACAAAATTTTACACGGCAGATTATGGTGCTTCTTTGGAAAGAGATTTGGCTTCAATAGATTATGCAACTGGCGAAATGGATTATATTGCAAACCGAATGTTTGAAATCTTAAAACGTAATACAGAAACTTCATCAATGTGCGTTTATATTTTGAACAATCAAGGAGAACTGGAAACTGCTTACACTTCAAATAATTATATAGCAAAATTTCCTATAAATACTCCGGGTTTTGATGCTCTTTTGAACATAAATCGTAGCGTTGTTTTGCAAAGTCAATTGGAAAAAGAACATGATTTAGCTGATGTGCGAAATGATATTCAAGCGTTTTTTGATAAAACAAATTCTGATGTACTTTTTCTTTTGAACGAAGGTCATAATATTTTTGGAGTTATAACTCTCGGTAAAAAATCAAATGGTGACCATTTTAAAGATTATGACTATGAAGTTTTTGATAAACTTTATTCTCACTTTTTCGTTTACGGCTACTATA
Source organism: uncultured Treponema sp. (assembly GCA_964541735.1). Taxonomy (GTDB): domain Bacteria; phylum Spirochaetota; class Spirochaetia; order Treponematales; family Treponemataceae; genus Treponema_D. The sequence continues at coordinate 32,709 of CAZIQK010000003.1, read as the reverse complement.
TGCGTAATATTTCTAATAAAGAAGTTATTGGTATTGTAAATCGAGAAATTAGGATGTCTTCTCAGATTATTACATCTATTCAGGAAAATATTGACCATGTAACCAACGAAAAAATCGACACTGGATATTTGATGGTTCCATCTCATAATATTGGTGGTGAATTTATTGATATGATTCGTCTTACAGCGACAAGGCATTTGTTTGTAGTTGGCGACTTGTCTGGAAAAGGAATTGCCGCTTCTATGAATATGGTCATCTTAAAATCTATTATTCGAACTTTCTTGGCGGAAACTCATGATTTTAAGGAATTAGTTGTAAAAACAAATACATTTGTTCGCGATTCTTTACGAAAAGGTACAATTTTTGCGGGACTTTTTGCTCTTATTGATTTTGAAACTGATACAATGTATTACATAAACTGCGGAATTCCTGCATTAATGATGTATACACAAGTTTATAATAACGTAATCGAAATTCAAGGTTCGGGACACGTTTTAGGATTTGTAAAAGACATTTCTCCTTATATTTCTGTAAAAACTACAAAATTAAATCATGGAGATATTATTCTTGCTTGTACCGATGGATTAGTTCAATCTCACTCACTTCGTGGCGAACAATATGGAAAAGAACGAATTCAGCAAGCAATTCTAGATAATTCAACTTATAACGCTCAGCGAATGGCACAATTTACTTTTGATGATTTAGTTAAATTTATGTCAAAAGAAATGGAAGATGATGTTTCTATTTTAGTTTTGAAATATGAATCTAAAATTAAAAGAGAAGAATTTGCAGAAGTTCAAAATAATGGAAATGATGAACTTCCTGAAGAAATTGTTGTTCCGGAAGTTGAAGATGAAAATAAAATTAGCGAAGTAATAGAAGAACCTTCAGAAACAATAAAAGAAGAATATAAAGTTGATTTACCAGAAAATCTTGATGATATGCCAAAAGAAGATATTTTTGATTCGTCAGAAAATACTATTGATGGTGAATTTTCACAGGAAAATTTTGCAGAAGAAATAAATTCTGAAATTTCTGAAGAAAATCCTTCATCAGAAAATCAATCTTCGGAAAATTCTCAAAATTCAGATGAAGAAATTCCTGATTTGAGTGATTTAGATGATTTATTAAAGGAAGCTGGACTTTAATTTGTAAAAAGAGGTCAATAAAATATGGAACAATTAACTATTATAGAAAAAGAAGGTGCAAACTACAGACTTTATGTTTTGCAAGGTGCGTTGAATGCCTATACTCTAGGTGAATTTCAAACAAAACTTTATACAGATGTTTTAAAATATAATGTCGTTTTGGATATGTCAGAATTAATAGAACTTGATATGTCAGGAATGGGATGTTTGATGGCTGCTTTTAATGATGCTGAAGAATCCGGTCATACTTTATATTTTATGGCTTTATCAAATGAATCTTCACAAGTGATAAATTCTACAGGTTTTAAATCTGAGTTTAATATTATTACTTCAGTAACAGAAGTAAAATAATTTTTAGATTAATTTTGGTAAAAAAAATCCAATGTTTCTGTATTTGAAACATTGGATTTTTTTATTTACCGAACTTATTTTGAAAAATTCAATCAAAGTTCTACAATAAATCTTGTGTAATTGTTTATTTTACAACAATATTTACAAGTTTATCTTTTACAACAATACATTTTGCAATTTCATGACCGTCTGTAAATTTTTTAGTAATTTCACGATTAAAAGCTGTTTCTTTTAAAACATCATCAGAAGTTCCCGGAGCTACTTCAAAAGTATCTCTTTTTTTGCCATTAATCATTACTACAATTGTTTTTACATCATCTTTTCCAAAATCTTCGCTGATTGTTGGCCATTTTTCATAAGCAATTGTTTTATCATGTCCAAGTTTTTGCCAAAGTTCTTCTCCAAGATGAGGTGCATAAGGTGATAAAAGTTTGACAAAATCTGACCACATTGCTCGCGGTATTTCTGGTAATTTTGAAATTTCATTTACAAAAATCATCATCTGGCTAATTGCGGTATTAAAATTCAAAGAATTTGTATCATTTGTAACTTTTTTTACAGTTTGAGCAAATGTTTTTCTTGCAGAAATTAATGCTTTATCAGTTAAATGAGTTGTAATATCCAAATCTGTCATTGGTTTTTCAGAAATTGCCCAAACTTTTTCCAAAAATCTATGAATTCCAACAATTCCTTGTGTAGACCAAGGTTTTGACATTGTGAGAGGTCCCATAAACATTTCATACATTCTCACAGAGTCTGCTCCATAAGCTTTTATTTCATCATCAGGATTTACAACATTTTTTAGCGATTTAGACATTTTTGCAACGATTTGTTCAAGTTCTTCGCCTGTTTTTTGCTCATAATATTTTCCATCTTCACGCTGTTCAACTTCATCTGTTGGTACAAGAGTTTTATTTTTTCGTTGGAATGCAAAAGATGTAATCATTCCTTGATTTATCAATCGTTGGAAAGGTTCTTTTGTAGAAACGACTCCTAAATCATAAAGAACTTTATGCCAAAAACGTGCATATAAAAGATGTAAAACTGCATGTTCAGCTCCACCAATGTAAAGGTCAACCGGCATCCAATATTTTTCTTTTTCCGGTGCACAGAATTTGTTGTCATTTTTAGGGTCGATATAACGAAGATAATACCAACAAGAACCTCCCCACTGAGGCATTGTATTAGTTTCTCGTTTTGCATTTCCACCACATTTTGGACATTTACAATTTACCCAAGAATCTATTGCGGCAAGAGGACTTTCTCCAGTTCCGGTTGGTTGATAAGATTTTACTTCTGGTAATTTTACAGGAAGATCTTCTTCTGGCACAGGAACTGTTCCACAATTTTGACAATGAATTAAAGGTATTGGTTCTCCCCAATAACGCTGACGACTGTAAACCCAATCTCTAAGTTTATAATTGATTGCTTTTCTACCAATTTTCTTTTCTTCAAGGAATTCAAGCATTTTTTCAATTGCATCTTTTTTATTTAATCCGTTTAAAAAATCAGAATTTACATGAATTCCATCTTGAGTCCAAGCTTTTTCTTGAACATCAACTTCACTTTTCAAAACTTCAATGATTGGAAGGTTAAATTTTTTAGCAAAATCCCAGTCACGTTCATCATGTGCAGGAACAGCCATAATTGCACCGGTTCCGTAAGAAATTAAAACATAATCAGCAATCCAAATTGGAATTAATTTTCCATTTACAGGATTTATTGCATAACTTCCAGAGAAAACTCCGGTTTTGTCTTTTGCTAAATCTGTACGTTCAAGATCAGATTTTTTTGCCGCAGATTCTTGATATTCTTTTACAAGTTTTTCTTGTTCAGCGGTTGTAATTTCAGAAATAATTTTATGTTCTGGAGAAACAACCATATAAGTTGCACCAAATAAAGTATCACATCTTGTTGTGTATACAGTGAGTTTTTTATCTGTAGGATTTCCATCTTTATCTGCAACTGTAAAAATGACTTCTGCTCCGGTTGATTTTCCAATCCAGTTATGTTGCATAAGTTTTACACTTTCCGGCCAGTCAAGAGATTCTAAATCTTTATCAAGTCTGTCTGCATAATCTGTAATTTTTAAAATCCATTGTCTGATTGTTTTATGAGTTACTTGAGTTCCACAACGTTCGCAACGACCTTCTTTGACTTCTTCATTTGCAAGTCCTGTTAAACAAGATGGACACCAGTTGATTGGTGTTTGAGCTTCATAAGCAAGTCCTTTTTTGTAAAGTTGAAGGAAAATCCATTGTGTCCATTTATAATATTCTGGTTCACAAGTTGAAATACATCGGTCCCAATCATAACTAAAACCAAGAGATTTTATTTGTTGTGTAAATTTTTCGATATTTGCATGAGTTGTTACTTTTGGATGAGTTCCTGTTTTGATTGCATAATTTTCTGCCGGAAGACCAAAAGAGTCAAATCCCATAGGATGGAGAACGTTGTATCCATTCATTCTAAGATAACGACAATAAATATCGGTTGCTGTATAACCTTCAGGATGACCTACGTGAAGTCCCGCAGCAGAAGGATAAGGAAACATATCCAAAACGTATTGGCGTTTTTCTTTTGGGAAGTTTTCATCTTCTGAAACCTTAAACGTTTTATTTTCTTCCCAATATTTTTGCCATTTAGGTTCAATAGATTCAAAAGGATATTTAGACATTTTGAATTTTCTCCCATAAAAAATGAATTTAATAAAGATTATAATGAAAATTCAATGTTATTACAATTAAGCGACGATAAGCAATCAAAACGGAGGTATAGGGGACAGACCCCTATAATAAAAAATTTACAAAGTGTTAAATCAATTTCAGAATAATTATAGAAAATTGCTTCGTTGCTACGCACCTGCTTGCGTTTCTTAATGCACAAGTGGAAACTTAAAATGTTTCACAGTTTAAGTTTATTATTTAACACTGTGCAGGTTAGAAACGTGATTAAAATGTAAAAAACTCCAACCTGCACTCTAATTTTACTTCGTAAAATTAGCATAAAATGTTTCACATTTTAAGTTTATTATTTAACACAGTAATGAAACGCTACGCACCTGCTTGCGTTTCTTAATGCACACATTGCAAGCAATTTCTAAAATCATTATACTTTTTCAAATTGAATTTTTTGAGGTAATATATGATTAATTGGACAAATGCTGATAAATTGACTTCTTGGAAAAAATTAATGTCTTTGAAAGGAATGGTTTCTGTAAAAGATGAACTTTCTGGCGAAAATGCATCAAAAAGAATTTCAGAATATTCTATTCCTATGGGAGCAAATCTTGTTTATAACTATGCAGCTAAACAAGTTAATGAACAAATCTTAAAAACTTTTGAAGAACTTGCAGAAGAGCAACAGTTGATTGAAAAATATCAAGATTTGTTAAATGGTTCTGTAATAAACACTGGCGAAAATCGAATGGTTTTACATCATCTTTTACGTGGACAACTTGGAAATGATGTTATTGCTGATGGTGTAAACAAAAGAGAATTTTATTTAAACGAAGTAAAACGAATTGCGGAATTTGCAGAAAATGTTCATTCTGGAAAAATTTTAAATGAAAAAGGCGAAAAATATACAACAGTTTGCCAAATTGGAATTGGCGGTTCAGATTTAGGTCCTCGAGCAATGTATTTAGCTTTGGAAAATTGGGCAAAGAAAAACAATACTTTCAAAATGGATGCACATTTTATTTCAAATGTTGATCCTGATGATGCTGCAAGTGTGATGAAATCGCTTGATATTTCAAAAACAATTTTTATTTTAGTTTCAAAATCCGGAACAACTCTTGAAACTTTAACAAATGAATCTTTTGTAAAAGAATATATTAAAAAAGCTGGATGTGATGCTTCAAAACATATGATTGCAGTAACTTCAGAAACTTCTCCTTTAGCAAATAATCCTGCTTATATGCAAGCATTTTATATGGACGACTATATTGGTGGAAGATATTCTTCAACTTCTGGAGTTGGTGGAGCAATTTTATCACTTGCATTTGGTGCAAAAGTTTTCCAAGATTTTTTAGACGGAGCGGCAGAGGAAGATAAACTTTCTTTAAATAAAGATATTACAAAAAATGCAGCACTAATGGATGCTTTGATTGGCGTTTACGAAAGAAATGTTCAAAATTATCCTTCAACAGCAATTCTTCCTTATTCACAAGCTCTTTCTCGTTTCCCTGCACATCTTCAACAACTTGATATGGAATCAAATGGAAAATCTGTAAATCGATTTGGAGAAAAAATTGATTATGTAACAGGTCCGGTTATTTTTGGTGAGCCGGGTACAAATGGACAACATTCATTTTATCAACTTTTACACCAAGGAACTGATATTATTCCTCTTCAATTTATTGCTTTTAGCGAAAATCAAACTGGTGATGATGTTGTAATAGAAAATTCTACAAGTCAGAAAAAACTTTGTGCAAACGTTATTGCTCAAATTGTTGCTTTTGCATGCGGAAAAAAAGATGATAATCCAAATAAATCTTTTGAAGGAAATCGACCATCAAGTTTAATTTACGGAAATCAAGTAAATCCTAAAACTTTGGGTGCATTACTTGCTCATTATGAAAATAAAGTTATGTTCCAAGGATTTATATGGAATGTAAATTCTTTTGATCAAGAAGGCGTTCAGTTAGGAAAAAAACTTGCAAAAACTGTATTGAGCGGAAATATGGACGGAGCATTAAAAGGATATTCTTCTCTTTTAATAAAATAAAAAACATAAATTTCTCTAAATTCAAATAACACAATGCTTGAAAATTCATTTATGTTGAATTTTTTGCATAAAAACTGTATATTTTTTGTATAAATATACAGTTTTTTTTTGTGGAAAATAAGATGAAAGAACGCCAATCTCGCTTAAAAGTAATTAAAAATTTAATAAAAAATAACACAATCGAAAGTCAGGATGAATTATTAAATTTGCTGGAAAAAGCAGGATTTGAACTTACTCAAGCAACTCTTAGCCGTGATTTAAAACTCTTAAAAGTCGGAAAAGTTCCGGATGGAAAATCTAGTTATATGTATGCACTTCCTGATGATGAAGAAGTTGAGCGAGAAGGAATTTATGTACAAGATTTTTTGCGCGGTTACGTAAGTATTGATTGGAGCGGAAATATCGTTGTTATAAAAACTTTTTCCGGACATGCAAACTCTGTTTGTAATGCACTAGACAATCTAAATCTTGATGAAGTTTTAGGAACCGTTGCTGGTGATAATTGTATGTTTGCATGTTTAAAAGAAGGTGTTTCAGGCGAAGAATTTATGAAAGCCTTAAAGAAACATATTCCAAATGTAGAACGATAAAAATCTTATTATTTTTAATAAATTTACAAACTATTATAAGGTTCTCACTATAAATTTTACAATTATATTGTTATAATTGAGTAATAATATAAGGAGAATTTTTAGTTTTTCATTTATAAAAAGGAGAAAAGTTATGGCTGATAAAAAACAAGTTTCTTATCCATGGTATTTTTTTATCACTTTGGTTTTAACTTATGCAAGTCCAATTATTTTTTATGTTTTATTGGGCGTTGTTTCAAAAATATTTACATTTGAAGAATATCGACCGATTTTATTTCATCCAGCAAATATTATTTTTGTTGTTTTAGTTATTGTTGTAATTATTTTTGCTTGCTATACAGAGAGAAAAATTGGTTTAGATTACGTTAGCGGAAAAATCACTAAAGAAAAGGTAAATAAAAAACTTCACTATATTGACTTGTTTAATATTGTAATGCCAAATGTTTTTGCTGTTCTAAAAGTTTTTCTTATAAATTATTTTTTAACAAGTGGCATTACAACTTTTTCGAGTCTTCAAGGAACAAATCCTACGCCTGTAATTTTTCTATTTTCTGTGGGCGTTGTTTTTGATTTTGCTCTTGTTTTTTATGTAATTCATATTCGTCAAATGGAAGAAAAGTTTTATTTTATTCCTTATAACAAAGATGAATTATCACTTAGTATTACACAACGAAATCTTCTTACTGTTGTATTTGCTATTTTAGGAATAATTTTTACTTTTTTTGCAATAGTCTTAACTCCCGAAAATCTTAATAAAGGTACTGTGAATTTGATAAAGACACTTCTACCGATTACAATTTATGGAATTTTTTATATTATCTTTGTTGAATATCTTTTAGTTTCAGATGTAAAGCATTGTATTTTGGGAATAAGTGAAGTTGCTAGTGACTTAAAAGATAAAAATTATATTAGTGAAGATTTAAAACCAACTAATCGAAGTGAACTTGGCGTAATTATGCAAGATATGAATCTTTTAAAAACAGAAATGTCTGAAATTTTGAAAGATATCAGTAATTCAACAAATGCAACTGTAAAACAATCTAGTGATTTAGTTTCTAACATGAATTTTACAAAAGAGAATGTTGGAAAAATTTCTACAGCAATTACAACTGTAAAAGATGAAATGTCAGAGCAAGCGGCTGGAGTTCAAGAGTCAAATGCTTCTGCAGAACAAATTATGGCAAATATTAAGAGTTTGAACCAAGCAATTGAAAGTCAAGCAGCAAATGTAACAGAATCTTCTGCAGCTGTTGAGCAAATGGTTGGAAATATTTCCAGTGTAACTCAAATTCTTAATAAAAATAGCGAACTTGTAAACAAACTTGGAGTTGCTTCTGATGAAGGTCAAAAACGAATCTCGCAAACCGTAAATGATGCTGACAGAGTTATGCAACAGTCAGAAGGAATTATGCAAGCGTTGGCAATTATTTCAAACATTGCAACTAGAACAAATCTTTTGGCAATGAATGCTGCAATTGAGTCGGCTCACGCTGGCGAAGCCGGAAAAGGATTTGCTGTTGTTGCAGAAGAAATTCGAAAACTTGCCGAACAATCAACATCACAAAGTAAACAAATTGATGCAAACTTAAAATCTTTGTCTGAAGCAATTACTAATATCACAACAGAAATAAGACTTGTCCAAGATGCATTCTCTACAATTTTTGATTTAACTCAAAAAGTAAAAAGTCAGGAAAGTGTTATTGCTAGTGCGATGGACGAGCAAAATGTTGGAAATAAGCAAATTCTTGAAGCAATGAAAGGCATTAATGATTCTACAGAATCTGTAAAAAATGGTTCAGAAGAAATGCTTTCCGGTGGAGAACAAATTGTAAAAGAAATGCAAAGACTTCAAGAAATCACGCGAAGCATCACTGATAGTATGTCTGAAATTTCATCTTACTCACAACAAATTAATGATGCTGTAACAATTACAACAACTTCGACAGAAACTACAAAAAAAGGTCTTGAAAACGTTCAAAGTAAGATTGATGAATTTAAACTTTAATACAGATTATGTTTATTTCATAGTGGAGGTTGAGTCTTTGCCGCTCTGATAAACGGCAGGCTGGTCGGCAGATAGGTTGTCGAAGCCTCCACAATTTTTTTTTGAGGTTTTTATAAATGGCAGATTATCACGTTTTTCCCGATGCACCAGAAGGAACTCCAAAAGCAAATTTTGTGCATTTACATGTTCACTCAGATTATTCACTTTTAGATTCTTGTGCAACTTTAGATAAACTTGTAGCAAAGGCAAAAGAGTTAAATATGCCAGCTCTTGCATTAACCGATCACGGAAATATGTTTGGAGCTTTAAACTTTGAAAAACTTTGCCATGTAAACGGAATAAATCCTATTGTTGGAGAAGAATTTTACGTCGCTTACGGAAGTCATTATGAAAAAAATGATGTTCCTTATAGTCACAAAGGCGAAGATGGAGAGCGTCACGCACATTATTTTCACTTAATTTTGCTTTGCGAAAATCAAAAAGGCTACGAAAATATGTGTTGGCTTACAAGTCGTTCCTTTTGCGATGAAAATGCATTGTATTATGGAAAACCTCGTATAGATTTTGAACTTTTGGAAGAATATCATGAAGGACTGATTTGTTGTTCTGCGTGTATTCAAGGTGAACTTCCTCAACTTTTGCTTGCTGGAATGGAAAAAGAGGCGGAAGAACTTGCATTAAAATATAAAAATCTTTTTGGCCCAGACCATTATTATATTGAATTGCAAGATCATGGAATTCCAGAGCAAAGAATTGTTGCCGAAAAATTAATCAATTTAGCTCACAAATTAGATATTCCTCTAGTTGTTACGAACGATATTCATTATGTAGAAAAAGAAGATGCAAAAGCTCAAGATGCATTGCGTTGTATTGGATTTAAAAATCTTCTGCACGAAAAACATCAAAAAATGAGTGGAGATTTAAATTTAGACAACTGGTATTTTAAAACCGAAGCCGAAATGCGACAACTTTTTCCGCAATGTCCAGAAGCTTATGATAATACAATTAAAATTGCCAATATGTGCAATCTTACAATTAAGCAATATACAACTCCTCAATTAAAAGAATGTTTACCTCGTTTTGAACTTCCAAAAGAGTTTTGTACGCATGGTGATGATTATCAAGCAAACCAAAATGATTATGTAAAATATATTGTAGAAGAAGGTTTGAAAAAACGTTATAAGGAAATCACTCCGGAAATTCGAAAACGGGCAGACTACGAAATGAATACAATTTTTTCGATGGGATTTTCTGGATATTTTTTAATTGTTTGGGAATTTATAAATTGGGCAAAATCGCTGTATGATCCGGTTCACAAATGTAAAAAACATTATATTCCGATTGGTCCGGGGCGAGGTTCTGGAGCTGGGTCGTTAGTTGCGTATGCAATGACAATCACTGATATTGACCCTTTTAGATTTAATTTAATTTTTGAACGATTTTTAAACCCTGAACGTGTTTCTATGCCAGATTTCGACGTTGATATGGATTTCGATTTTAGGCAAGAAATCATCCAGCATACGCGAGATTTGTATGGAGATGATAACGTTGGTCATATTGTAACTTTTGGAACTTTAAAACCAAAAAACTGTATTGCTGATGTTGGACGCGTTTTGGGAATTCCTCTTTCTGAAGTTAATATGTTAAAAAAATGCATTCCTGATAGTCCAAAAGCAAAATTAAAAGATGCATTTTCTGAACCGACAGAAAAATTTCCTGATGGTGGACAGTTAATTCCGTATAAAGATGATCCTCGATATAAAGAACTTTTTGAACTTGCATTTAAACTTGAAGGTGTAAAAAGAAATACAGGACTTCACGCTTCTGGAATGGTTATCGGTTTAACAAAACTTCCAAATTGGGCTCCTGTTTTTAAAGATGCTAAAACTGGTGAAGTTGCTGTTCAATACACAATGGATATTATTGAACCATGCGGACTTGTAAAATTTGACTATTTAGGATTAAAAACGCTTTCTTTAATTCGTTATGCAGAAAATATTATAAATAAACATAAAAAAACAGGTGAACCAGAATTTCATTGTGAAGATGTTTCAGAAACTGATGAACAAACTTTTGATTTATTCTGTAAAGGTGATTCTGTTGCAATTTTTCAGTTTGAATCTCCTGGAATGCAAAAAATCTTACGAGATGCACAACCTCGTCGTTTGGAAGAACTTGTTGCGTTGAATGCGTTGTATCGTCCAGGTCCAATGGATTATATTCCTCAATATATCGAAGGAAAATGGAAACCAGAAACAATTCATTATCCAGATCCGTGTTTGGAAGGAATCTTAAAAGAAACTTATGGCGTTATGGTTTATCAGGAACAAGTAATGCAAGTTTCCCAAAAAATCGCAGGATTTTCGCTTGGTGCTGCCGATATGCTTCGCCGTGCGATGGGAAAGAAAAAGCCAGAAGTTCTTATGGGTAAAAAAAAGGAATTTATAGAGGGTGCCGTAAAACAAGGTTTTACAGAAAAGCATGCAGATGATATTTTTGAAATTATGGTTCCATTTGCCGGTTACGGATTTAATAAATCTCATGCGGCTGCATATTCTGTTTTAGCTTACAGAACTGGTTGGCTAAAAACTCATTATCCTGCCGAATTTATGGCAGCGAACTTAACAAACGAAATCACTTCTACAGATAAACTTCCAGAGTATATTGAAGAAGCTCGTTCTATGGGAATTCCTGTCGATCCTCCAGACGTAAATCGTTCTGACACAATTTTTGATGTTGTTGATGGACGAATTGTTTTTGGATTAAAAGGCATAAAAGGAATGGGAGATGCAGCTTCTCAAGCGATTGTAAAAGAACGAGAAGAAAATGGTCCTTATAAATCATTTATGGATTTTATGTTAAGAATTGGCTCTCTTTCTGAAAAAGACGATGATGGACGCGAAAAAACAATCATAAATAAAAAAGCAATAGAAGTTTTAATAAAAACAGGTGCATTTGATAACCTTAAAGAAAAAAACGGAGTCACATTGAATCGTCCGACTCTTCTTGCAAATATGGAAGCTGTTATGGGGTATGTAGCAAAAATCGTCGAAGAAGAAAAGCTTGGGCAAGGTGATTTGTTTGGTGCGTTAGACGATGAAGATTCAAATCCCACCGATTATCAGTTTAAAATTCTTGATGATGTTCCAAAAATGGAACTTTTGAATATGGAAAAAGAATGCATCGGTTGTTATGTAAGTGGACATCCTTTAGATGATTATAGAAAAGCTATTGAGCGAGCGGTAACCGTAAAATCTGGAAATATACAAAGAATTGCTGCTGAAGAAAGTACAATGAAAAAATCTATGGAAGCAAGCGGGGCAAAATATTATGAAATCCGCAATGCAGGAAAACTTTATACCGCATTAGGAACTGTAAATTCAATTCACGAAATTCGCACAAAAAAAGGCGATTTTATGGCTTTTGCAAAATTAAGTGATACGGAAGGGCAGTTTGATTTAACATTTTTCCCAAAAATATGGCAAATCTTAAAATCTCAAATTGTTGAAGGTGGCGTTTATGCACTAAAAGGTCGCGTTGATAGTGGCAGAGATTCTCCATCATTGCAAGTTGAGTCTATAGAAAATGCAAAAGATTTAGAAAATCATTCTGTTCAATCTGTTCACATAATGCTTGAATCGGATTTTAAAACCCAAGAATCTCTTTTGAAATTAAAAGATTTTTTATTTGGCAAACCGGGTAATTGTTCAGTATATTTTCATATAAGCGTAGGAAATTTTCCTTTCGTAGTAAAATCAAATAGCCAAATTTCAATTTCTGCAACACCAGAAGTTTTAAAAGACTTAAAAGATGTTGATTTAGTAAAAGAAGTTTGGACAGAATAATTTATAAGGAATTAGAATGATTAGTTGGATTTTTAGATTTTTATCTTTTGCAATTACAATTTATACAATTTTGTGTCTTATTGATATTATTTTGACTTGGATTCCGGGTGCAAAATTTACTTCCTTTGGCAAATTTATTTCAACAATTTGCGACCCCTACTTGGATTTTTTTGGTAAACGCGGCTGGCTCCGTCTTGGAAACTTTGATTTTTCGCCAATTTTGTCTATAGGAGTTTTGTCGCTTGCATCTTCAATTTTAAGTGGCATTAATCAAACCGGAAGAGTTTTCTTTGGAGGAATTCTTGCAACGATTATTTCTATGCTTTGGAGCGTTTGTAATTCGTTAATTTCAATTTTATTTTTGCTCGTTTTAGTAAGATGGATTGTTTTGCTTGCTCATCATGGACAAACAGATTTTAATTCCGCTTGGAATCAACTTGATATGTTTATTAATAAATTTTCTTACAAAATTGCAAAAACATTTGTAAAAAAGCCAATAAATTATCAAACAACGCTTCTTACCACTTGGATTACTTTTTTAGTAGTTTTAATTTTAGGAAATATTTTGATAAATGGATTTTTAGTTCCACTTTGTTATCAAATTCCGTTTTAAAATTTAAAAATGAAAGTCAGTGATATAAAAATGCCTGTAAGTTCAATTACGGGCGTTGGTCCTCAACTTACAAAAATTCTCTCAAAAATAAATGTTTTTACTGTTGGAGATTTGTTACAATATTATCCGCGCGATTATGAAGATCTTACTAAAAAAAATCCTCTAAAAAATTATAATCAAAATTCAAAAATTCATACAGTTGCACAAGTTTTGTCTCAAGAATGGTTTGGTTATGGAAAAATGCGGACTTTAAAAGTTATAATTTCTGATTCAACTCAAACTGCTGAACTTTTGTGTTTTAATCGTGCTTTTTTAGAGAAAGTTTTAACTCCGGGAACTATAATCACTGTAACCGGAAAATTTTATGTAAAATATAACATGTTGCAGAGTTCATCTTTTGAAATTCAAAAAATGAATAATCTTTCTGACGACCAAATACAAAATTTTCAAAAACTAAATCCTTTGAATACAGGAATTGTTCCAATTTATTCTTTAACAGAAGGTCTTACTCAAAAAACGCTTTCTAAGGCAATTTCTTCGGCATTGCAACAATATGCATACGGAATTGAAGATGAAATTCCTAGCGAAATTATGCAAAAACGAAATTTGATTTCTAAAAAGCAGGCGTTAATTCAAATTCATCATCCTAAAACTTTACAAGAAGCTTTAGACGCAAGAACAACACTTTCTTATGAAGAATTATATCATTTTCAAACTGTGATTGCTCTGCGAGCATTAAAACATAAAGGTTCTTTGCCGAGCGAAATAAAATTAAACTCTGATGGAAGTTTTATTGATGAAGAAAATCAATCAGAGGCACATTTTAATGAAGATGATTTTTTTAATTCACTTTCTCCATTGCAAAAACAGTTTCTTGAAAAGTTGCCTTATGATTTAACTTTTGACCAAAAAAAAGTTATTCATCAAATGGATTTAGATATTGACCGCGGTTACGAAGAAAGAGCAAGACTTTTAAATCAAGCAGATAGAGGAATTCCTCTTCCCAAAAAAACGGCTTTTAGTATGGCACGTCTTTTACAAGGCGATGTCGGTTCTGGAAAAACGTTAGTTTCGCTCTTTGCTTGTTTAAGAATTATAAATTGGAAAGGGCAATGTGCTCTTATGGCTCCAACGGAACTTCTTGCAAAGCAACATGCTCAAAATGCTAGTCGTCTTTTGGATTTTTTAGGAATTCGTGTTGCATTTTTGAGTGGAAATGTAAAATCAACCGGAAGAGTTCAACTTTTAAAAGCTTTAAGAGATGGCGAAATAGATATTGTGATTGGAACTCACGCTTTGTTTTCTTCGCAAGTTGTTTATAAAGATTTGCAACTTGTAGTGATTGATGAACAACATCGTTTTGGAGTTTTGCAACGACAAGCAATTATTGAAAAAGGGCGACAGTCGGAAAATGGACTTACTTTTGAACCTCATCTTTTAATGATGAGTGCAACTCCAATTCCGCAAACTTTAGCACTTACAATTTTTGGTGATTTAGATGTTTCTACAATAAAAACTATGCCAAAAGGACGAAAGCCTATAATCACATATCTTGTAAAAGAAGGAAACGAAATAAATGCCTACGAAGCGGTACGAAAAGAACTTGAAAAAGGTCATCAATGTTATTTTGTTTATCCTGCAATAGATTCAGAAAATTCTTTATTTGATAACAGTGGCGATTCCGGGCGAAATTTTAAATCTGCAGAGAAAAATTTTGAGTTTTTATCAAAAAAAATATTTCCACAGTATAAATGTGGATTAGTTCATTCAAAAGTTGATGAAGAACAACAATCAATCATTTTGCGTGATTTTCGTGATAATAAAATTCAAATTTTAGTTGCAACAACTGTGATTGAAGTTGGAGTTGATGTTCCAAATGCAACTTGCATGGTAATTGAACAAGCAGATTATTTTGGAATGGCTCAACTTCATCAACTTCGTGGGCGTGTTGGACGAAGTGATTTGCAATCTTATTGTTTTATGATTTATAGCAAAAATATTTCTGAAACCGGAATAGAACGAATGAAAGCTCTTCGCCAAAGTACAGATGGTTTTTATATTGCAGAACAAGATTTAAAAACTCGCGGACCCGGCGAAATAAATGGAACATTGCAATCTGGCGATCTTGTTTTTAAAATTGCAGATATTTCTCGCGACAGAAATCTACTTTTGTCTTCTCGTGTAGATGCGTTCTCCGCATTAAAAAAGTAATTATAGTTTTATAAAAGCGAATCTAGGAATCTATAACTCTGTATTTAGTGTAGAGCCTGAAACAAGTTCAGTATGACGCTAGTTTTTAGAGATTAATTTCCCTCAAATGAAAGAATTTCGATACAATCCTTCGTCTATTAGACATTATACGCGCATACCTTAGTTCCGACTTCGTCGTCGGTGGATGTGTCCGAAATTTATGAATCACGCAAATTTACGCAGATAAATTTTAGTGATTTCTGTTAGCGAAATCGAATCCGTGTTATAAATTTTTCCTTGATGAGAGTAAATTGTGTCAAAATTACACACTAAAAAGCATAAAAAAACTGAATGTGTCAAAATTTCTCATAAAAATTACGATTTTTGTTGCCTTTTAAAAGAAA
Source organism: uncultured Treponema sp. (assembly GCA_964541735.1). Classification (GTDB taxonomy): domain Bacteria; phylum Spirochaetota; class Spirochaetia; order Treponematales; family Treponemataceae; genus Treponema_D. The sequence goes on along the minus strand of CAZIQK010000003.1, from coordinate 16,835 downwards.
ATTTATTAAAGTGGCACTTTTTTTTAGCATAGAAAAAAGATTATTGTATTATTTGTCTGACGACGAGCAAGATGCGTAATAATGCGAATTGTTTACGCAAATTTGAGTAAAATTTTTCTAAAAAGATATAATTTTTTATTATTTTTAAAGAATTTTACTAAAAATCTAAAAGTTGGCACGGAAATTGCTATATATTAAGTGAATACTTTAAAGAAATAAAGAGGTCAATTATGAAACACGATGATGAAGTTTTAGCCCTATACTTAAAAGACATTAAAAATATTCCACTTTTGACACATGAAGAAGAAGTTGAGTTAGCAAAAAAAGCTCAAAAAGGTGATGAGCAAGCAAAAAATAAATTAGTAAAATCAAATTTACGATTTGTAGTAAATGTTTCGAAAAAATATCAAAATCATGGGCTTGATTTAATTGATTTAATAAGCGAAGGAAATTTAGGTCTTTTAACTGCGGTAGAAAAATTTGATGTTTCAAAAGGTTATCACTTTATTTCTTATGCAGTTTGGTGGATTCGACAAAGTATTTTAAAAGCAATCTGCGAAAAGAGCCGTGCAATTCGTTTACCACTTAATCGTGCAAATGAGTTGGTTCAAATTGAACATGCTAAAAAAGTTGTTGGAAATAAAAAATCTGAACAACAAGAATTTGAAGAAATTGCAAAAATGTTGAATATGACTCCATCTCATGTTCGCGATATGGTAAATATCAGCAAAGAAATGGTAAGTCTTGACGCTGAAGTGAACAATAGTGATAACAGTCATACAAGTTTTGGTGATTTCCAGGAAGATACACTTTATTCTCGTCCAGAAGAAAGTGCAATCAATCAAGCAATGAGCAAAGATATTGATAAAGTTTTAAAAACTTTACGACCAAATGAAGAAAAAGTTATTCGAATGCGTTATGGTCTAAATGGTGTAAAACCAATGTCTTTGAAAGAAGTCGGCGAAACTTGCAATCTTACAAAAGAAAGAATTCGTCAAATTGAAAAACATGCTTTAGTAAGACTTCAACATCCAACACGAGCAAGACGTCTTGAATCATACGTTGCATAAAAATAAATTTATTAAAGAAATTGATGGGTGAGGTTATCAAAACCTCTAGAAAATAAGGATTTTATGATGAGTGATGAGTTAATAAATGGCTACAAAGAATTTTTAAACAATGGCAAAACTGAGCGAGAATGTGTTTCTCAAATTGTTAAAGCCGCAAAAGCTAAAGGGTATAAATCTATTGATGAGTTTGAAAAACTAAAAACTGGCGATAAAGTTTATATCACAAAAATGAATAAAGCTGTTGCTCTTTTTGAAATTGGAAAAGATAAAATTGAAAACGGAATGAATATTCTTGGAGCACATATTGATTCACCTCGTTTGGATGCAAAACAGAATCCTCTCTATGAAAAAGATTCAATCGTCTATTTAAATACTCATTATTATGGCGGAATAAAAAAATATCAATGGACGACTTTACCTTTGGCAATTCACGGAGTTGTATGTAAAAAAGATGGTTCAACTGTAAAAATTGTAATTGGCGAAGAAGAAAACGATCCTGTTTTTTGTATTTCTGATATTCTTCCGCATCTTGCACAAGAACAGATGAAAGATAAAGCAAGTGATTTTATCAAAGGTGAAGATTTAGATTTGATTGTTGGAAGTACAAATCTATCTCAAAACAAAGATTCAAAAGATGAAAAGAAATGCAAAGATGCAGCAAAAAAAGCAGTCTTAAAGTTACTTAAAGAAAAATATGATATTGAAGAAGATGATTTTATCTCTGCAGAATTAGAAATTGTTCCAAGTGGAAAAGCTCGAGATTTAGGATTAGATCGTTCCTTGATTTTGGCTTATGGTCAAGATGATAAATCTTGTGCTTATACTTCAATGCAAGCAATGTTAGATACAAATGCAAAAAACAGAACAACTTGTTGCCTTTGTGTTGATAAAGAGGAAATTGGAAGCGTTGGTGCAACTGGAATGGCAAGTAATCTTTTTGAAAATATGGTTAGCGAGATTATTGCAAAAACAGAACCTCAGTATAGTGAATTAATTCTTAGAAGAGCTTTGGCAAATTCAAATATGCTTTCTAGCGATGTAAATGCCGCTTACGATCCAATGAATGCAAATCTTTTTGATAAAGAAAATGCAAGTTTGCTTGGTGGAGGAATCGCTTTTCAAAAATATACGGGAAGTCGTGGAAAATCTGGTGCAAGCGATGCAAATCCTGAATTTATTGCAAAAATTAGAAAAACAATGGATGATGCAAATGTTTCTTACCAAATGACAGAACTTGGAAAAGTTGATCAGGGTGGCGGAGGAACAATTGCATATCATGCGGCAAAGTATGGAATGAATGTTTTGGATGCAGGTGTTGCTGTTTTAAGTATGCATGCTCCTTGGGAAATTACAAGTAAAGAAGATATAAAACAGATTTATAATGGTTTAAAAGCTTTTCTACAGATTGAATAATGGGGCGTTGCGGGGCTTTGTAAGAAACGTCCCCGCAGAATGGGGTACGGTGAAAACGCTTTGCGGTTGAACCTAGGGGAAAGGCTTTTCCCCTCATTATTCTTCAATATTAAGTATTTTACAAATTCGTTCAAAATCTTTTTTGGAAGAAAAACCAATTTCAATAGTTCCTTTATCGGTAGTTCCTTTAAAATTGACATCTCTAACACCAAAAACATTTTTTAAATTTTGTTCAAAAATTGCAATATCGGGATCTTTTCGAGTTGTTTTTTTTGGCGATTTTTTTGCTGCTCGTCCACCGTTGTTTAGTTGTTCAGCCATTGCTTCGGCTTCTCTTACAGACATTCCGCTTCCAATGATTTTTCCGTACATAACGTGCATATCGGCATCGTTTTTTACCATAAGAAGTGCTCTTGCATGACCGGAACTAATTTCTCCATTTGCTAAAGCACGTTTTATATCTTCTGGAAGTTTTAAAAGGCGAATTGAGTTTGCAACTGTAGAACGATTTTTTCCGACTTTTTTTGCAACTTCATCTTGGGAAAGGTCTCCCATTTGAATAAGATTGTAATATGCTGTTGCTTCTTCTATTGGATTTAAGTCGGCACGTTGAATATTCTCAATTAATGCCATCTCCAATTTTTGTTGTTCATCAAATTTGCGAATCTGAATTGGAACTTTTGTTAATCCTGCAATTTTTGCTGCTCTAGTTCGTCGTTCTCCAGCAATAATATAAAATTCGTTAGAAGAAATTTGTTCTATGATGATTGGTTGTAAAATTCCATTTTCTTTGATGGAAGCGGCTAATTCTTCCATCTTTTTTGGGTCAAATTCAAGTCGCGGTTGTTTTGGATTTGGTTTTAAAAGATTTGGGTCAATCCACAAACCGCCATTTTCATCAACTTCAATGCAAGAAGGCAATTTTGAATTTTTTTTGATTGCAGTTGTATTAAGTTCCCCTGTAGAAAGTGCAACTTCTTGTGCTGCAGCCTTATTTTCGTTTAAAAGTGCTCCAAGACCTTTTCCTAAACCTGTATTTTTAGCCACGACGAATCACCTCTTCTGCTAATTTTTCGTAACTTTTTGCACCTGCACAGTCAGGATCGTATTTACAAATTGGAAGTCCGTGCGATGGTGCTTCAGAAAGTCTTACGTTTCGTGGAATGATTGTGTTAAAAACTACGTCTTTAAAATATGTTTTTACTTGGAGTACGACATCTTGTGCGAGTCTAGTTCTTGAATCGTACATTGTAAAAAATATTCCACCAATTGTTAAATCAGGATTTATTGTATTTTGAACTTTTTGAACAGTTTGAAGTAAAAGTGTGATTCCTTCCAAAGCAAAATATTCACATTGCATTGGAACTAAAACTGAATCTGCTGCTGCAAGCCCATTTAAAGTTAAAATTCCAAGTGATGGAGGACAATCAATCAATATATAATCATATTGTGGTTTTAATGGTTCTAATGCATTTTTTAAATAAAATTCGCGATTATCTTGGTCTACAAGTTCAATTGCTGCACCAGATAAATCGATGGAAGCACTTATTGCGTCAAGATTTTCTACCGGAGTATGTTTTATGACTTTTTCTGCGTCTGCAAGTCCGGCAATTAATTCGTAAACTGTAGGTTTATCTTTTGAAACACCGACTCCAGAAGACATATTACCTTGTGAGTCAAAATCAACGAGTAAAACTTTTTTCCCTGCTAATGCGATGTAAGCTCCGATATTTATTGCAGAAGTTGTTTTTCCAACTCCGCCTTTTTGATTTACAAAAACTATGCACTTTCCCATAAGTAAAAATATATCAATTTTTTAAAAAATAGTATACTATTAAAAATGCAAACCTTTCTACTTGTGTTTTTTTTTGATTTTCAATATGCAAACTAAAAAAAAATACTTCTGAAGAAAAACAGTGAGGAAAATATGATTTTTTCTGTTGTATTATCGAAGCCGACTTCAAACATAGAAAACGTTTTGGGCAAACCTTACGAAAAAATAAAAATAAATATTGAAAACGCAAATGGTGAGATTTCATATTTTGCTCAAATGTTTACTAAAACTCAAGTTTTTCATAAGCATTTTTCAGAAGATGAATTGTTAGATTTTTTGGCAAAAAATGAAGGTATAACTTTTAAAAATTGTATAAAAAAAAATGAAAATCAAGAAATCACAACGCTTGCAAATAAAAAAGGCAAAATTACAGTTTTAAAAAAATCTATAAAAAATGAACAATCAGAAATTGAATCAAAATTAAAAATTCTTCCTCAAAAAAAGAAAAATTATATTTTGGAAGAAGGAACGCCAATTCCGTTTTTAGTTTTTTTAGGAATTATGAATGATAAAGGAAAAGTTATAAAATCAAAATATGATAAATTTCGTCAAATAAATAGATTTTTGGAATTTATTGACGATGTGATTTCTGAAATTAAAACTTCTCCAATTTATATTGCGGATTTTGGTTGTGGAAAATCATATTTAACTTTTGCCGTGCATTATTTTCTTACCGAAATAAAACATATTCCTTGTAAAATTGAAGGATTGGACTTAAAACAAGATGTGATTGATTTTTGCAATGATGTTGTAAAAAAAATAAATTTGCAAAATATCAATTTTCACATTGGAAATATTGCATCTTATGAAGGAAAACACGCACCTGATTTGGTGATTACGCTCCACGCTTGTGATACTGCAACGGATTTTGCCTTAAAATATGCAGTTTCTAAAAATGCAAAAGTTATTTTGTCGGTTCCTTGTTGTCAGCACGAAATAAATTCACAACTTAATAAACGCTTTTTCAGGGAAGATGAATTTGAACCGCTTTTAAAATGGGGAATTATAAAGGAAAGATTTGCTTCGCTTGTGACTGATTCTTTACGCGGAGAATGGCTTGAGTCGCAAGGTTACAAAGTTCAAATGTTAGAATTTATAGATATGGAACATACTCCAAAAAATATTTTAATTCGTGCGATAAAAAATACAAACAAAAAAGATTTGTCGGATTCTTCCAAAAAACTTATAGAAAAGTTAGAAATTTCGCCAACGATTGAAAAATAAATTTTTTGAAAGAATAATCTTATTATTTTTAAGATTCTAAATGACTAAAGTTTAATAAATCATCGTGCCAAGTCCGCGGTCGCTAAACATTTCTATAAGCAGAGAATGTGGAACTCGTCCATCAATAATGTGAGTTCTAGGAACGCCACCTTCAAGTGCTGTAAGGCAACAGTCAATTTTAGGAATCATTCCGCCAGCAATTATACCTGTTGCTTTTAGTGAGCCGATTGCGGTTCTTTCTATTCGTTTTATCAGAGTTGATGAATCGTCTAATTTTCGTAAAACTCCTGCAACGTTTGTAAGTTGAACAAATTTTTCTGCGTGCAAGGCAACTGCTATTTTTGCGGCTGCGGTGTCTGCATTGATGTTGTAGTTTGAGTTATCTCCAGTTTCTCCTAAAGCTACGGTTGAAACTACAGGAATAAAATTTTTATCTAAAAGTGTTGTTAAAATATTTGGATTAACTTGAGTTACTTCGCCCACAAATCCTAAGTCTTTTTTTGTTTTTTCTGCACGTAAAAGTCCAGAATCAACACCGGAAATTCCAACTGCATTTCCGCCTCGTTGTAAAATCATTCCGACAATTTGTTTGTTTAATTTTCCAGTAAGAACCATTTGCACAATTTCCATTGTTTCTTCATCAGTATAACGAAGACCATCCACAAATTTTGATTCTTTTCCAACTTTTTCTAGCATTTTATTTATTTCAGGTCCGCCACCGTGAACCAAAACAACTTTTATTCCGATTGTGTTGAGCAAAACAATATCGTCCATAACGGCATGTTTGAGTTCATCGTTTAACATTGCATTTCCGCCATATTTTACAACGACAACTTTTCCGCACCATTTTTTAAAATAGGGAAGGGCTTCTGTTAAAACTGAAGACCATTGCTCTGTAGAAAGATTTTCTGTGCCTAAATTTTTATTTGAATTTTCCATTTTATTTAATTACTCCAAATTCATCTTAGATTCCCGTGGTTTATAAATAAATCTAAGTTCTATAATCTCCATTAATTTTTACATAGTCGTAAGTTAAATCGCAACCCCAAGCAGTTCCGCTAGCATTTCCTTCGCCACATTGAACTAAAATTTCAACTGCTTGTTCGCTCATAATCTTTTTTGCTAAATCTTCATCAAACTTAAGAGGAACACCATCTTTATAAACTTGAATGATATTTTCTCCGTGAACTTCAAAATCTTCATAATTTTCGAAATAGCGATTTGAATTTTCATTGGAAGTGAACCAAATACTTGTTTTGTCGGGATTAAAATCTATTCCACTGTAACCCATTGCACAAAGAATTCTTCCAAAATTCGCATCTGCACCAAACATTGCCGCTTTTACTAAACTTGAACAGATAATTTCTTTTGCAAGTGCACGAGCAGTTTCTACATTTTTTGCTCCATTTACATTGCATTCAACAAGTCTTGTTGCGCCTTCTCCATCTGCTGCGATTTTTTTTGCCATAACAGTGTTGATTGTATTTAGTGCTTCTAAAAAAATATCAAAATCTTCACCTTCACTACAAATTTCTTTATTTTTTGCCATTCCATTCGCCAAAATTGTTAATGTATCATTTGTAGAAGTATCGCCATCAATACTTACGCAATTATAAGTTCCCAAAATTGATGATTTTAGTGCTTTTTCCAGCATTTGTGAGGATATTGCACAATCTGTTGTAATAAAACTGAGCATTGTTCCCATATTGATATGAATCATTCCAGAACCTTTGCACATCGTTCCCATTTTGCAGATTTTTCCATCAATTTCAAACTGAACAGCACATTCTTTGTAGTGAGTATCAGTTGTCATAATTGCAATTCGAGCTTCCTTGTGACCTTCTTTAGAAAGTCCGTTTTTTAATTTATCGATATTTTTTTCAACTTTTGAAATATCAAATTGAGAACCAATTACGCCTGTTGAATAAGTTATTACATCTTCAGTTTTTATTCCAAGTGATTTTGCAGCAGCTTTTGCCATACGAAGTGCATTTTCCGCACCTTGAGAACCTGTACAAGTGTTTGCATTTCCACTAATTTCAACAGCCGCTTGAGCCTTTCCATTTGCAAGATGTTTTTGTGCAAGTTTTACGCTTTCAGATTTTACTTTGTTTTGAGTAAACACACCTGCTGCATTGCATGGAACTTCAGAAAAAACTAATGCAAAATCATTAATTTTACGACTTTCTTTAATTCCAACTCTAATTCCATTTGCAGTAAAACCGATTGGAGCACAAACTCCACCATCAATAAATTTTATATTGCTCATAAAATAGTTTCCTTTATTGCATATTTATACATTTTTATGCATATTTATACAATATCTAATTTACATAAGTCCAAAGTGATTTTTCCTGATTTGGATTTATTCCTTTTATTTTAAACAATTCAGGAAGATTCACAAATTCATAATCTTGAGATTTCAAAATTGGAATGATTTTATCAACTGCTTCAAGAGTTGCGACATTTCCTTCCATTACGTGAAGAAGAAAAATCAATCCATCTTTTGCTCCATCTAAAAGTCTGCGATATCTTTCTTCTGCAGAAACATTTTCTAGCCAATCTTCGCAACCATAACCACAAATAAAAGGCGTTTTTATTGCATCATACATTTTATCATCAACAGCAATGTAAGGAGGTCGGAAAAATTCTGGACGTTTTCCTGTAATTTTGATAATTGCATCATCAGTTTTTTGATATTCTTCTTTTATTTGTTCAAAAGTTAAATTTGGCATTGAAGGATGTGTCCAAGAATGATTTTGAATATCGCAACCCATTTTAAATGCACGTTCAATCACTTTTGAATTTTCTTTTGTGATTTTATTTCCAATTAAAAAAAACGATGCAGGAACTTTATATTTTTCCAAAATGTCAAGCATATCATTCATTGTGCTGTCATTCCCAAGATTTGGACCATCATCAAAACTTAAACAAATATATTTTTTCATTTTAAACCTTCTTTTTCATCAATTCCCATTCTGATATTTAAACATTGAACAGCTGCTCCGGAAGCACCTTTTCCAAGATTATCAAAACGAGTTGTAATAACGATTCTTTCATCATTTCCACAAACAAAAATCTGCATTTGATTTGTGTTCGCAAGTGAATTTGCAGGAATAAATGGTTCTGTTAAAATATCTTCACCATTTAAATTTTCTGCAATTTGAATAAAATTTGTTTTTTTATAATGATTTTTAAACATTTCCAAAACATCACTAGGGGTTACTTTTTTTTGCAAAAGTCTTGTGTGCAAACCAATAGAAACTGTCATTCCTTGAAAATAATCGCAAACATAAGGATTAAAAATTGGTTCAAAATCTAAACCGGAAATTTTTTGTATTTCAGGAAGATGTTTGTGATGTTGAGAAAGTGCATACAAACGCGGTGAGTCGAATTCTGGATTTCGATTTTGATTTTCATACAAAGAAATTGCTTTTTTTCCAGCGCCCGAATATCCGCTAACTGCGTGAATCACAACAGGATAATCTTTTGGTAAAATTTCAGATTTTACAAGCGGATACAAAATTGCGATTGAACCAGAGGCATAACAACCGGGAACTGCGATTCTGTTTGATGTTTGAATTTTTTTACGAAAATCATCATCTAATTCCGGAAATCCGTACGCCCATTCAGGATTCGTTCTGTGAGCGGTGGAAGCATCAATTATTACAGTTTTAGGATTTGTACAAAGTTCTGCAGATTCAATTGCAGCAATATCTGGAAGGCATAAAAAAGTAAAATCAGAAGCGTTTATCATTTCTGCACGTTTTTCTGGATTTTTTCGATTTTCTTCGCTAAGAGAAAGAAGTTCTATATCGTTTCGGTTTGCGAACCTTTCGTAGATTTTTAAACCGGTTGTTCCTTCTTTTCCATCAATAAAAATTTTTGTCATAAAAGTATTATAGTGAGAGAAAAAGAATTTGTAAATTTGGATGTAGCATTAAATCATGTTAAATCTAAGCACAGTAAAATTGAATTTTATGTTTTTTTATGATATAATTATAACTATATGAGTGCTAAATTTAATGTAGACCAAAAGGTTGTTTATCCAAGTCAAGGTGTTGGAAAAATTGTTGAAATTTTTGAAAAAGATTTTCATGGAACTCCAACAGAGTATTACAAAATTTATATTGAAGCATCCGACATGATTGTTATGGTTCCTGTCGAAAAAGCAAGCGATTTGGGAATTCGCCAAATTGTTTCTAAAGAAGAAGCACAAGCTGCTTTAGATTTACTTTCTGATGATTTTGAACCAATTACTTCTGATTGGAAACTACGCTATCAAATGAATTTGGATCTTCTAAAAAAAGGAACTATAAAAGATATTGCAACTATTGTTCGTTGTCTTTATAACCGAAGCAAAGTAAAAGAACTTCCTATTTTGGAAAGAAAACTTTACGATTCTGCAAAAAAACTTTTGGAAGATGAAGTTTCTATCGCAATGGACAGACCTGAAAAAGAAGTTGAAAACGAAATTCACGTAAAACTTGAACCGCCTGGAGCTGCTCAAAAAATCAAACATCCAATAATTCTTGATGATGATGAAGATGATGATTTGATGGACGATGTTAACGAAAAAAGCGAAAAAGAAGATTCTGACGACGATTCCGAAGATGATTCTTCTGATGAAGAATTAAACGAAGACGATGATTTTGAAAACGAAGAATTCTAAAATCGCAATTATAATTACAGCCGCTGGTTCATCTTCAAGAATGGGTGGCGTAAAAAAAGAATATTTACATTATAAAAATGGCACAGTTTTATCGAACTGTGCTAAATTTTTTTTAGAAAGTTGTAAAAGTTTCGAAATTACAGATTTTATAATAACTTGCCCGCAAAATAAAAAATCAGAATGTGAAAAAGCACTTTTTTTAGACAAAGAACTTCTCTTACAAAAAAATAAGATTTCTATTGTAGAAGGTGGAAATTCAAGACAAAAATCAGTTTTTAACGCTTTATGTGCAATCAAAAATTCTCCAGAAATTGTTTTAATTCACGATGGAGCAAGACCTTTTGTAACAGAAAAAATTATTTTGGATGGAATAGAAAATGCATTTTTATATCAAGCGTCTGTCCCTGGAATTTCTCCGACCGACACTCAAAAACGCATTGACAGAAATGGTTTTATTATTGAACATCTTGACCGAAATTCTTTAGTTGCTGTGCAAACTCCTCAATGTTTTAATTTTAAAAAACTTTATTTAGCTCACAAAAAGGCAATCAGTCAAAATTTAGAATTTACAGATGACACAGCAATTTGGGGAGAATTTTATAAAGATTTTCCTGTAAAAGTTTTTGCTGGTGATTCAAAAAATATAAAAATAACTTATCTGCAAGATTTAAATATTTTAGAGAATGGTGAAAAATGATGATTCGAGTCGGTTTTGGGTACGATTTACATAGATTGATAGAAGGACGAACTTTAATTTTAGGTGGAATAAAAATTCCTTTCGAAAAAGGTGAATATGGTCATTCTGATGGAGATGTCCTTTTTCATGCAATCACAGATGCAATTTTAGGAGCTAGTGGTTTAGGTGATATTGGCTCTTACTTTCCGAGCGAAGATGAAAAATGGAAAAATGCAGATTCTGCATATCTACTAAAAGCAGTTTTACAAGATGTTTATAAAAATGGCTGGAAAATAGAAAATTTAGATTGTGTTGTAAAACTCGAAAAACCAAAATTCATTCCGTATCGGCAAGAAGTTATAGAAAATATTGCAAAAGTTCTTGGCGTAAAAAGTGAACAAGTGTTTGTTAAAGCAAAAACTGGAGAAAAAATTTCTCCAGTTGGAACAAGCGAAGCAATTGAAGCTTATTGTGTTTGCCTTTTGTCTAAAAATTAACTTTCAAGTTCTAGTAAAAGCTCGATTTCGGTTACAGTTCTTTTCATTCTTTTTGCGATTTCATCCGGTCGCCAACCTTCGCGTGCTAATTGTCGGATTGTATCTCTTTCGCTTGGAGAAAATCCGTTATCTCGCATTGGATTTTGTTGTAAATCTTTTTGAGTGATAGTCTTTAGAGCATTAAATTTATCATCAATTTCGCGTTTAATTTGTTGCTGATTCATTTCTGTTCGTTTTATGCTTCCTTGTACAGAAGTTAAAGATTCAATTTGTTTTTGAGTTTGTTCAATCATCGAATCAAGATTTTCTAGTTTTCCAATTGCATCTGTGATTTTTGGACCATTTTTTAAGATTCTATCAACATTTGACTGAACATCTTTTATTTCTTGTGGAAGGGAAATTACTTGACGATTACAATCATTTATTCTAGTTTCAAGATTTTTTAAATTTTCCCAAGAAGTCGAAACATCACCTGCAATTCTGTTTATAACTTCATCTTGCTTAGAAAGGCGACTAAATTGCTCGTTGATATGTTGTAATTTATCGTTATAATCGCGAACTGTAACTTCCATAACTTGCAAATCGTCCGAAGTTGTAGTTAATTTACTGATTCTTTGGTCGATTGTGTTTGAAAGTGCAATCATTTTTCCAAATTCTTGCTCAAGTGTTGTAACTTTTGATTTTTGAGTTTCAATATCAGAAAGTTGTTTTGAAATTTCAGCATTTAGTTTTGTGATTTTGTTATAACGTTCATCAACTTTATCTGCCGTATCGTTAAAAGTTTGTATTCTTGCAAAAGAATTGTTTAACTCTTGAAGATTTTGTTCAAGTTGTCGCTTCATTTGTTCGGCTTTTTCAAAATTTTGCATATTTGCTTTTACATTTTGAATTTCTTTTTCAACTTCTCGAATATTCAAAAGTAAATTGTTTGCATCATCTTGCATTTTTAAAACAAATTGCGACTGATTTGTACGATTTTGTTCGTTTGCTTTTTGAATTTCATTTTTCAAAATATCAACTTGATTTGAAGCATTTTCGTTTTCTTTTTGAATTTTTTCTTTTGTTTCAGAAAGCATTTTTTCGTACATAGAATTTAATTCATTCGTTATTTCAGTAGTTTTTTGTTCATATTGAGAGATTGAATTTTGAGTTTTATTTTGCAAATCTTCAATTTGAGCATTTAACGCATTGTGTCGTTCTTGAATTGAAGATTGATAATCACTTAAATTTTTAGAAAGTTCTTGTTTGCTGCTTTCAATTTTTGAATTTGTTGTAGATTTGAAATTTTCTAATTCATCTTTAAAAACTTCGTTTGAATCATCAAGTTGTGTTTGGAATTTTTGTTTCCACATTGTAAATTCAGATAAAGCAGCATCAATAGAAGATGAACCTGTTTCTTGTCGAGATTTTATTCCATCTTCAAAAGTTTTTAAGTCATTTAAAAGTTGATTTTGAGCTTTTTCCAAGTTTTCTTGAATTGTTTTTGAACTTTGTTCAATTTCTTTTTTGAGTTCAGATTCATTTCTTGCCGTCATTGATGAAATTGAATTTTCTGTTTCATCTTTAAATTTATTTAAAGTTGATTGAATATTATTTATAGAAACTTCCATTTGAGTTTTTGTGCTTTCAATATCATCTAAAACTTTTTTATAAGAATCTGCAGTACGACTTTGAATGTTTGTAACTCCGGATTTTAAATCTTCATAATATTTTGCCTCAATTTCTTTTCGATTATCTTCGTAAGAATTTGCAAGTGTCGTAAGTTTTGAATCTAGATTATGTTTCCAATCTGCAATTTGTGTTTCAATTTGGTCATTTTGATTAGAAAGATTTTTATTTAATGAATTTTCAAATTCTTTTAATTTTAAAGACATATTTCCGCTAGCAGTTTCTTTTAAATCATCTAGCGATTCGTTGATTTTTCCAATTTTTACTTCGATTGCATTTGAGTCATCAGCAATTTTCTTTTCAAATTCTTCGTGTTTTTTCTGTTGCAAAGAAGTAAAATTATTAAAATCACGTAAAACTTTTGTTTGAACTTCGTCCATTGCATCACGCAATGTTTTATTTAAAGTATCAACATCAGTTTCGGAAAATTGAATTTGAGAAAGTTTATATTCAATATCTTTTTTGTAAGAATCAAGTTGAGAATCAACATCTTCCAAAATTGAAAGATGCTTTTCTTCACTTTGAGAAATTGTATTTTTTACAGAATCGGTAATAAATTTAGAAAGATTTTCCAATTTCATTTTTGTTTCGAGTTGGAAATTTTCAATATTTACATTTACTTCTTTTATTTTTGCGTCAAGTTCTGGTTTTACAGATTGAACTTTTTGAGTTGCTTCATCGCATTGAGTCTTTATTTGAGAAACCGATTTTTCTGCACTGGAAACAGAATCATTTGCTTCGCGAGTAACTTCTGCAAGCGTTTGTTTTATAGAATTTTCAACATCTTGAACATTTTGATTTAATTCTTCTGATTTTTCGTTGCATTCTTGCAAACTTTGATTAATTTCTTGTCGCAAATTGTTGATTTTTTCTTTGTAATCATTTTCTGTATTACTTAATTCATCTATTCGGTTTGCATAGATTTTTTGGAAATTTTCAAATTTTAAGTTGTATTCTTGCGTAAAATTAGAAAAATTTTCTTTTGTTTCATTTTGGAATTTATTAAATTCTATTTTGTGATTTTCGCTCAAAATTCCAAAATCTGTATTGTAATCTTCTTTTAAGTGAGAAATATCCGTTTCGTAATTGTTCTTAAAATCATCAATTTTTGAAGCATAATCATTTTTTATGCTATCAATTTCAGAATCATAACTTTCTGTAAGTTCTACAAGTTTTGAATTATAATTTTGTGTGAAGAAAGAAATTTCTGTATTGTACTTTTGTTTAATTTCTGCGATTTGTTCATCATAATTTTTTGTAAATGAAGAAATTTCAGAACTGCAATTTTGTGAGATATTTTCGATTTGAGAAGAACAATCTGTTTTAAGATTTGCGATTTGTTCATCGTAATTTTTTGTAAATGAAGAAATTTCAGAATTGCAATTTTGTGAGACATTTTCGATTTGAGAAGAACAATTTATTTTAAGATTTGCGATTTGTTCATCATAAGTTGCCTTAAAATTTTGAATTTCTGAATTATAATTATTTGTAAGATTTGAAATTTCATTTGTATATTGATTTTTAAAATCATTTAAAGTTTTTTGATAATTTTCGAGTAAAGATTTGTGCTCTTCAACAAAATTTTGATTAAATTCGTTTACTTTTTGATTATTTGTTGTACTTGCTTTTTCAAATGCTTGATTATATTTTTTTACAAAATCTTCATAATCTGAATTAAATTTTTGCGAAAGCTCGTTATATTCTTTTTCGTTTTTAGATTGAATAGTTGCAAGTTGGGTTTCATATTTTTGATTAATTTTTGCGTTGTCGTCGATAAATCGTGCTTCAATTTTTGCAATAATTCCATCGTTTTTGCCGTTAATTGTTTCGAGTTGTTGGTGATATTTTTCGTATGTTGCTTGAACTTTTTTACTGTAATTTTCTTCTTGTAAAGTAAATTTTGTATTAAATTGTTCTGAAAGTTTTGCTGATGTAGAATTTATTTGTTCTAAAATAAATTTTTCTAATTCATCTTGTTTTGTTTGAACTGTTTTTTGAGTTTCATCATTTTGAGTTTTGATTTGATTTTCTAAAGATTCTTTTTGTGATAAAAGTTGTCCACTCAAAACAGTATTTTGATTTTGAATTTCATTGTTTAAATTTTGCACATTTTGTTGTAATTGTTCTTGTAATAGAGAAGATTGTTGTAAAATCTGATTTTTATATTCTTCTGCACGTTTTTGGGCTTGCTCGCTAAGATGTTCAAACGCGGTATTTTCAAGATTTTGTGCATTTTTTGCAGCGTCATCATAAGCACTTTGAATATTATGTTGAATTGAAGTTAATGCATTTTGAGCATCATTTTGTGCAATTTTTATTTCTTCTTCAAGTTTCGCTGCATTGTTTTTGTATTGTTGCAAAAGTGAAGTTCCAATATTTTTAAGTTGTTCTTCATTTTGTTTTGAAAAATTTTGAGAAACTAAAGGTATTCTTTTTTCGATATTATCAACAATGGAATCTTGTTTTTCTAATTTTGTGGTAAGTTTATCTACAATTCCACTTTCTTTTTGAATTCGCTCAAGATTTTCTTCAACTTTCTCTGTCATATCGTTGAGTTCGTTCATTAAAGTTGAGTAATGTTGAATATGTGCTTCTATTTTTTGAATTGCATCTATATTGTGGTTAAGATTTTTTAATTTTGAATTAAATTCATCATTTTGTTGTTGCAAAAGCTTTACAGCGGCATTTGCTTGCGTTTGTTGAGATTTAAATTCTGTAATTAGCATTTGAAATTTTTGTTCAACGGATTTATATAATGCTTCTAAGTCGCCTTGTCGTTTATCTGCATATTTTTTTACTTTTTCCATAGAACTGTTATTTTTACTAAGTCCATGAAAATAAAGTGAAATTCCTAATGAAACCACAACAGAAATTAGAACAGCAATCGCAATAGACATCTTTTATTCCCCACCCAATTTTTTTTATTTATGATTCATTATTTAGTAAAATTTTTCTAAGTTGTTTATAATGCCAAAAAGTTATATCTGCAAGTTTTGATTTTTTTCCAAAAATTCCTCGTAACGGATAGCAAAACCAAGCAGTTTTCATTTTTGCATTTTTTGCACCGACGATATCATAACGTTCGCTATTTCCAACAAAAAGAATTTGTTCTGGAGGAACGTTTAATTCTTGTGCAATTTGATTAAAAGGCAAAACAGAAGGTTTTAATACGCCAAAAGCTTCTGTTCCTAAAATTACACCACAAATACTTTTTAATCCCCAAATATCTCCCTTTTGCTCTGGAGGAAAATCAGAAAGTAATGCAATTTTTAAGCCTTTTTTCTCCAAATCCTTTATAAGTTCAATTGAATCATTGCAAGTTTTCATATTTACAAAAAATTTTGCCATTCCTTTGTAAATAATTTCATCTAGTAATTTTTGTGTTTCTTTGGTAGATGATTTTAGAAATTCCGCAGTTTTTTCAGCCTGAATTTTAGAAAAATCATCAACTTTTGGCATTTTATGCATAATTTTTCGAGCTTTATTATAAGCTAAAAAGATTTTTGCATGAGAAAGCACATAAGGAATCATTTTTAAATTTAAGCGAACAGAACGATATAAAGTTCCGTCAATATCAAATCCAACTGCCTTAATTTCACCTAAATTTTCCACAAACACAATAGTTAATTATACAATAAATATAAAAAATCGTCATCTGTTAAATTGTTTTTTCAAACAATACGCTAGTTGAATACCTTTTAACGAGGGGACAGACCCCTAAAAGTTAAATGAAAAAGTCAATTTAAGTACAGTCAGAAAATACCCTAATTACTTAAGCGGC
>CAZIQK010000002.1:88949-126401 GCA_964541735.1 uncultured Treponema sp. | reverse complement strand
TCTTGCAGGAGACTTATCTCGGCAAAATCAAGATGATTTACATAGACCCGCCGTATAACACGGGGAATGACTTTGTATATGAGGACGATTTTGCCCAGAGTACAGACGAATACCTTGCAAACAGCGGACAATATGATGATGAGGGCAATCGTCTTGTTCCGAATACCGAAAGCAACGGTCGTTTCCATACCGATTGGCTGAATATGATGTACCCGCGATTAAAGCTGGCTAGGGATTTGTTGACGGATGACGGAGTTATTTTTATTAGTATTGATGATAACGAATTCGGCAACTTACTAAAGATATGCGATGAAGTGTTTGGAAACAAAAATTTAATTGCAAATCTTGTTTGGCAGAAAAAAACCGGTGCCTCTGATGCAGTAAATATAGCAACCATTACCGAGTATATCTTGGTATATGCAAAAAATGCACAGCAATTAAAACTTACACAAAATGAGGATGCACACGATAGCAACAGATATCGTTATAAAGATGAGTATTACGTTGAGCGAGGTGCATTTTATTATGATAGTTTAGATAGAGGTACATTGGGGTATCACGCAAGTCTTGACTATGGCATTTCTGCTCCCGATGGAACAATGGTATTTCCTAATGGTCGAACCGAGCAACTCAATGATGGTTGGCGTTGGAAATGGGGAAAAGAAAAACTTGCTTGGGGCATAAAGAACGGATTTATTGAGGTTCGAGAAAACAAGACAAAAGAAAATGGTTGGGGTGTTTACTATAAAATCTATGAAAATGTAGATAATGATGGCAATGTAATCAAAAGATCCTCCCCTTACAAAAATTTGATTCAAGATGTTTTGAATACTCATGCCTCTAGTGAAGCGAAAGAAATATTTGGAAGAACCGACTACTTTTCCAATCCTAAACCAATAAATTTGATCAAGCACTTTATTCATCTCGGAACTAAGTCAGATAATATTATTCTTGACTTTTTCTCCGGTTCGGCAACAACCGCCCACGCTGTTATGCAATTAAATGCAGAAGATGGTGGACATCGCAAGTTTATCATGGTACAGCTCCCTGAAGTAACCGACAAAAACAGCGAAGCATACAAGGCAGGATACAAGAACATCTGTGAAATCGGTAAAGAGCGTATTCGACGTGCAGGCGATCAAATCTTAGAGCTTAGATTAGAGAGCTTAGAGAAAGAAGGTGTTATTGAGAAGTTAGAACTTAGTAAGGAGAAATTAGAAAAAGATGCAGGAAAATTATCAAAAACTAGAAGTCTGGAAGAAATCTATGGACTTAGTGGAAATGGTGTATCAACTGGTGAAGAAACTTCCACGGGAGGAAATCTACGCACTGTCCGACCAAATGAGAAGAGCGGCGGTGTCGATTCCGTCGAACATTGCGGAGGGGCAGTCAAGGGGAAAGAAGGAATTTATCCAATTTTTGAGAATAGCAAAGGGTTCACGAGCAGAACTGGAGACACAATTGTTGATTTGCGTACGCTTGAAGTACTTAACAGATTCGGATATAGAATCAACTTTGAATATATTAGAGGAAATCAGCAAAATGATCTCTTCGCTGATTCGGAGTCTAAACTCCAAACTCTAAGAGCTAAGCTCTCATTTCTAAGGTCTGATCACGGATTCAGAGTTCTCAAATGCGACACCTCCAATATGAAAGATGTATTCTACCGTCCCGACGAAGTAGAGCAGGATATGTTCGACAACTACGCTAACAACATCAAACCTGACCGCACTGCCGAAGACCTACTGTTTCAGACAATGCTTGACCTTGGCGTTCTGCTTTCTTCCAAAATTGAGACAAAGATAATTTGCAAAAAAGAAGTTTTCTGCGTTAAAGGCAATTATCTTATGGCTTGTTTTGACAAAGACGTAACAGAAGACGTTATTACAGAAATTGCAAAACAAAAGCCGTATTATTTTGTAATGCGCGACCCTTCAGACTCACAAGACGGCGACAGCCTTATCACCAATTTTGAGCAGATTTTCGCCACGTATTCGCCGGACACACAAAGGAAGATTTTGTAAAACGTTAACTCCACTTAACAAATTTTACTAAAAATCGTTAAGTAGACTTAACAATGGGAATGATAAAAAAGGTGATTCGGAAATTCTAAATTTCAGCGGTAAGCATTATTTTTTGAAAATGTAATGCAAAAAAAACAGCAGTATTTTCAAGAAACCTTGTTTTTTTGAAAATGCTATTCTAGAATAGAAGTAGATTCTTCAAAAATCAGGAAAAATTGGAGGTTGTTATGGAAAAATCACTTGAAAAAAATGTAAACGCAAATCGCTCTGGAATGCTTGTTAAAAATCTGTCTGGCGAGTTAGCGTATTTTTCTTTTAAGCCATCACCTCTTCCTCCAAAACCAGCGGTGCAGATTGATTCACAGATGCTATCTATCTTAATAGAAGCAAATAGAAAAGTCGCTTATCTTGATGCTATTTCTGAAAAAATCCCGAATCAAAATCTTTTTCTTTCGATGTATGTTAGAAAAGAGGCATTGGTTTCTTCTCAAATTGAAGGAACACAGTGTACGCTTGATGATGTGCTTGATCCGAATGTTTCAGAAAACGCGAACATTGATGTTGGAGAAGTTATCAATTATATACGGGCAACTGATTTTGCAATTTCACGGCTGAATGAGTTGCCATTATGTATGAGGCTTTTAAAAGAAACTCATGCTGAGCTTATAAAAGGAGTTCGAGGAAGCGACAAGACTCCAGGAGTTTTTCGCACAAGCCAAAATTGGATTGGCGGACAAGGAAGTTCATTAAAAAATGCTCGCTACATTCCTCCTAACATTGAAGATATGAAAGATGCTCTGGACGACTTGGAGCAATATATGAATTCAAATGACTCTCTAGATTCTTTAATTCAAGCTGCTTTAATTCATTATCAATTTGAAACAATACATCCGTTTTTGGACGGAAACGGTCGAATTGGAAGGCTTCTTATAACACTGTTTTTAATTCAGAAGAAAATTATTTCAAAACCTGTGCTTTACATTTCCTGTTTTCTCAAGATGAACAGAATTGAATATTATGACCGTTTGAGTGAAGTTCGTAATAAAGGGAATTATGAGCAGTGGGTATTGTTTTTTTTACAGATGATTTTAGAAACTGCGAATGATGCAATAGATTCTATAAATGCGTTGGAAATGTTACACAAGAAAAATATTTCATTACTTGAAGCTGTTCCTACACGTACAAGAGATAATGCATTAAAACTTTTTGAATATGTTGAAAAGAAAGCCATAATCGACACTTCAAAAACTGCGCAAGAACTAAAACTTTCTTATAATACTACCGCAAAAAATATTGAACTTTTATGCAATATGAAAATACTCAGCCAATCTTCAAAGAATGGAAAGGCAAGTCTTTTTTCATATAGCGATTATTTGAATATTTTGCGAAAAGGAACAGAAATAGAGGTTAAATAAAATGAAATTTACATTCAAAATACAGCAGTATCAGACGGACGCGGTGGATTCCATTGTAAAATGCTTTGAAGGCCAGCAGTTTTCAGGTAAAATCCAGTATTTGCGCGACAAAGGCAACACAGATAATTCCAGCCTTGATCTTAATGATGATTACGGCTACAGAAATGCGGACTTAGTTTTGAGCGACAGAGAGCTTCTTTTAAATATCCACAAAGTGCAGGATGCAAACTTTATAATCCGTTCGCAAAAAATAGAGCGGACTTCGCTTGTGCCGAGTTTTGACATTGAAATGGAAACAGGAACCGGAAAAACCTACGTCTACACAAAGACAATGTACGAATTGAACAAAGTCTACGGCTGGAGCAAGTTCATTGTGGTTGTTCCTTCTGTCGCAATCCGAGAGGGAATTTTCAAAAGCCTTGAGTACACGCAGGAGCATTTTATGCAGAATTATGGCAAAAAACTCCGCTTTTTCATCTACAACAGCAAGAACCTTAACCTAATAGACCAATATTCAAGCAGTTCTGACATAAACGTGATGATTATCAATATGCAGGCATTCAACACGTCGCTGAACAAGGACAAAAATGTCGCAGGAAGAAAGGGAAACGAAGCAGCCCGCATTATCTACACAAAGCGCGACGAGTTTCAAAGCCGCCGCCCGATTGATGTTATCAGTGCGAATCGTCCCATTTTGATTCTTGATGAGCCACAGAAGATGGGCGGAGAAGCAACGCAAAACGCTCTAAAGCAGTTCAATCCGCTTTTTGTGATGAACTATTCGGCGACTCATAAAATTCAACACAATCTTGTCTATCGCCTTGACGCTGTGGACGCATACAACAAAAAACTTGTAAAGAAAATTGAAGTAAAAGGATTCCACCTTGAAAACATCTCCGGAACAAACACATACATCTATGCCGACACAATCATACTTTCGCCACATTCCGCGCCACTTGTAAGGCTTGAAATTGAGCGCAGGCAGAATAGCGGAATAAAACGTGTTTATGTTAATCTTGGAGTGGGCGACAAACTTGAAGTGGCGAGCAACGGACTTGCAGAATATAAGGGAATTTATGTCGCAGAAATTCTGCCTAAAGAGAACGCGGTAAGATTCAACAAGGCTGTATGTTCAAACTCCGACCCGAACACGCTTTTTATGGGTGAGATGACAGGCAATGTCGCGGAAAAAGACATCCGCCGCGTACAGATACGCGAAACAATTCGAAGTCACTTTGAAAAAGAAAAGGAATTCTTTGAGCAGGGATTAAAAATAAAAGTTCTTTCGCTTTTCTTTATTGATGAAGTTTCAAAGTACCGTGCCTACGACGATGACGGAAACGAGGCTCTTGGCGAATACGGAAAAATATTTGAGGAAGAATACAAGTCTGTAATGGACGATTTTGCAGACATAAACCCTGACAGCTACTATCAGAAAATGCTTCTTCCTACATTGAGCCAGATTGAAAAAATCCAGGAAGGTTATTTCAGCGTTGACAAAAAGGGCAGGGCGGTTGATTCAAGCGGCGAAAGCGAAGAGGACATTTCCACCTACGATTTGATTTTAAAGCGCAAGGACTTGCTTTTGGATTTTGATATGCCAATACGCTTTATCTTTTCGCACTCGGCACTGCGCGAAGGCTGGGACAATCCAAATGTGTTCCAGATTTGCACGCTGAAACATTCAGACAACAACGTAAGTCGCAGGCAGGAAGTCGGTCGCGGAATGAGGCTGTGCGTTAACGACTTGGGCGCAAGGCAGGACAAAGATATCTTAGGCGACAATGTGCAGAACGTAAACACACTTACTGTTGTGGCAAGCGAAAGTTATGCAGATTTTGTTACGGGACTTCAAAATGATATTACTGCCGAACTTAGTGATTCCAGACCAAAGATTGCGGATGTGGCATATTTTGAAGGAAAATCAATCACTGTTTGCGGTCAGACTTTTGAACTTGACGAACGCCAGGCGAAAATTATCAACAAGTATCTTTATAAAAATGAGTATATTGATGATGATGATAAACTCACCGATGTTTACAAAAATGCAGTGGCACGGGGAAATATTCAACCCTTTGGAGACAATCTGATTCAGACATTTCCTGATGAAATCCAAAAAAATCTTGACGCAAAAACGGAGTTGTTTTCACAAATTCAGAAATTGATTCAGGCAGTCTACAATCCTTCTACCCTTGATGGAATGGTGGACAACGCGCAAAAGCCAAAGTGGAAAGAAGGAAATCCGCTCAACAAAAACTTTGACAAAGAACTGTTCCAGGAGCTTTGGCACAAAATCAATCACAAATATTCGTACACCTGCCATTTTTCAAGCGAGGAACTTATAAAAAATTCCATTGACGCAATTAAAAAAGACCTTCACATTGTGCCGATGCGCTACACACTTGAAACAGGAAGCCAAAAATCCAAGATTGACGAAGCTCAGCTTAGAAGCGGAATTTCATTTGAAGGAGCCAAGTCCGAGACAAAAAATATTTCAAGAGCAGTTTCGGGCAATGCAAAATATGATTTAGTCGGCGAAATTGCAAAAGGCTGCCGTCTTACAAGAAAAACCGCCGCGTCAATTTTGAGCGGGCTTACTGTAAAAGAAACTGAGCAGTTCGGCTTTAATCCTGAAAAGTTTATACGCGATGTTGTAAACATTATAAATGCCCAGAAAGCCACAAAAATTGTTGAGCATATTGAATATCACGAGCTTTCTGGAACTTATGACGAAAACATTTTTACTGCGTCAAAACTTCCAGACAAAGAGGCATTCATTGCAAAAAGATGCATCCAGGACTTGGTTTTTACAGACAGCAATACTGAATGGAAATTTGTAAACGCCCTTGACGGTGCGGACGAAGTTGTGGTTTATGCACGGTTGCCTCGTTCTTTCCAGATTCCAACTCCAGTAGGAAATTATGCTCCGGACTGGGCGATTGCTTTTGACAAAGACAAGGTAAAGCACATTTTCTTTATTGCGGAAACAAAGGGAACTCTTGATGATATGCAACTTAAGAAAATTGAGCAAAGCAAGATTGAGTGCGCAAAAAAACTGTTCAATGTTGTTTCCACGCAAAATGTCCGCTATGAACAAGTTTCAAATTATGAAAGTTTAAAGGATAGAATCGGAATAAAGTAACGATGATTATAAACAAAAAAGGAACAAAGCAATCTGTTCGCGACCAGAAAAAAAATGCAATTTTTGAAATGCTTGGATTGCCACTTTTAAGATTAAGCACCAAAGGTTCTGGCGAAGAAAAGCAGATAAAAGAACAACTGGATAAATACTTGTGATAAATACTTGTAAGGAAAAAAGTCATATGCAAAAAAAATCGCATTTTCGCGTTTTCCTTAATAAAATTATCGTTCACATAAATTTCTCAACAAGCTCAAGAACTGTCAACTTGGCCTCCTGCTTGTCGGAAAGGTCCTTGGGAAACAGCAAGGCGGGACTGATTTTCATAGCATTGCAAAGTTTTAGAATAGTGTTGATTGTAGGAGTTCTTTTTCCTGTTTCAATGTATGTAATCATATTTTGAGAAACGCCGGATTCATAAGATAGTTCCATCTGTGAAAGATTGTGCTTTTCCCGCTCTTTTTTCAACTGTGCACAGATATATCTTTCCTGCTCTTCTATAGTCATAAAGTGATTTTTTAATAAATTAAGTGATAAATCAAATAAACATAGTGTTGACTTTACGAAATATGGTGGGTAAAATTAGAAGCAAGTTAATTTTGTAACAAAAAGTTGGAATTTATTTCGGAATTATTTTATGCAAAAAGACTTCGTTGTTTTTAATTCAAAGTTGGAAGATAAAAAAATCTCACAAACTGCAAAATTTGCTTTCGATGAACTTTTATTAGATGATGTCGCTGTTTCTTCATTTCTTCTTATCCTTGCTTACGGAGTCAAATTAGAAAAAAACGTTTCCAGTTTTTCAAATGGTAAACTTAGCCTTGATTCAAGAGAGAACAATGAAATTAAAAAATTCGAAAAAACGCTTTCAAAACTTTCCAACGATTATCAAAAAAATAAAGAACTGCCGCTGTCTATAGTTCTTGCTTTCAATTTTGAAAAGGATGTGTTTATGAACAATTTTAAGAAAAACATATCTAAAACAACAAGAATGGATATTGATGAAAGTCCGAAACTGAATGTGTCGCCTGTTGAGCCAAAATATTCTCTTTCGCAGATGGTTCTCTGTGATTCTGTAAAAGAGGAGCTTTTGAAAGTCATCGTTCTCATAAAGAATCTGAATAAAATCTATAACGAATGGGGATTCAGCAAGATTGATGCAACTCCGCGCTGCGTGGTCAATTTTTTCGGACCGCCCGGAACCGGAAAGACAATGGCGGCTCACGCAGTTGCAAGTGAGCTTGGGCAAAAAATCCTGCCGCTTAATTATTCAGATATAGAGTCAAAGTTTTGGGGCGATGCTCCAAAAAATCTTGCAAGTGCTTTTAAAATTGCAGAAAGTGAAAAATGCGTTTTGTTTTTTGACGAGGCGGATTCTTTTCTTGGAAAAAGAATTACGAATGTAAGTTCGTCTTCTGACCAGGCAGTGAATTCTTTAAGAAGCCAGATGCTCATTCTTCTGGAGAATTTTACAGGAACCGTGATTTTTGCAACAAATCTCCATAAAAATTATGACAAGGCTTTTGAAAGCAGAATTTTGAAGCATATTGAATTTTTCCTGCCAGATGAAAAGCTTCGCGCCCAAATTATTTTAAAGATGATTCCTGATAACGCTCCGATTTCTAATGATGTGAAAAATCCAGCGTTCATAGAAAAACTTGCAGAAATTATCGAAGGATTTTCTCCGCGCGAGATAAAAAACACAATTCTTGATGTTCTGACAACTTCGCTTTATTCAAAAAGAAATCTGGATGTTCCTCTTTTTGAAGAAGTTTTTTCAAAGGCGAAAGAAAATTTTGATTCATTGCAAAATGACGGTGATGAAAACCAGAAGAACCGCGTTCAGGAAAAAATCAAAAATCACTTTGCAAATAATAATGAGAAAACAGAAATCAATTCTGATGTTTCAGAAAGTAAATAAACTACAAGGAGTTTTAGTATGATGAGCAGAGATTCTGTTATTGCATTTTTCAAAAAAATTTGGAGTGCTGTAAAAAAAATTATTCGTAAACTTATAAAATTGGCTGAGATTTTAAGGGATATTGCAAAACTTGCAAAAGACCTTGTCCCGATTATTGAAAAAGGATTTGCAATTTTTAAAACTATAGTAAGTCTTTTCAAAGTCGCTGTAAAAGATGGAAATGATATTATCGAGTGCATTTGTGAACCGAACGGAAATGTTGTATATTCAGAAAATCATTCACAAATAATACAAGGCGAGAAAATCGATTCAGAAACATTAACAGAATTCAGAAATGGAAATGATGTAATCGCAGTGAGAATGTAGAATGATTCAAAATCAGAAAAATGCTATAAAAAAATCTATTGGGACTAAACTTTCGCTTTGGGAAAAACTGAACAATTTCTGGGCTTACAATCAGCAAAAAATATTAATCGCAATTTGCATCTTATTAGCGATTGTTTTGTTTTTCACTATAAGGAATATTGTAAGCAGTTATTACAAAATGCCACAATTAAAAGCAAAAAACGCATCTAAAACTTACAGTTTTGCGTCCCAGAATATTCGCTCATTTTATATTTCAAAAAAGCCTATTCTATCATCTGAGTTTGAGAAATTTGTAAACAGCAGTGGTTATGTTCCAAGTTTAAGAAAATTTGGAAATGCGGTTTTGCATAATGAAGATGGAGCTGAAATGAAACTTTTAAAACTCTCTAAAGAAAGTTTCATACGCTCGTCATATCCAGCTATTCTTGTAAGTTATATTGACGCAGTTAATTTTTGCAACTGGAAAAGCGAACAAGACAGATTTTCTCCGATTTATAAAATTAGCCAAGACAAAATAGAAATAAATCTTACTGCGGATGGTTACAGGCTTCCAACAAGTGAAGAATGGGAATATGCAGCAACTAAACATAGAAAACTTTTAAAGTCAGGAATTTCTGAATGGTGCTCCTCATTTTATGAATCAGATGGAGATTCTAAAAGAAATATTTACCGAATTATCAAGGGGTATAATATTTATAATGCAGAATCGGAAAAAACTGCAAGTTATTTCTCCTATTCTAATCAGTTTTATCCAGTAGACTGCATAGGGTTCAGAATTCTTAGAAACAAAAATTAATAATTTTGGAGATTATTATGAAAAAAATTTTGCTTTTGAGTTTAATAATTAGTCTTGTTTGTTTTGAATCTTGCGAAAAGAAACATGACATCGTTTTGGTTCCGGAAAATGATGTTTCAATCTCTGTTCCAGTTAATAAAAGTTCTGCCGACAATATTAATGATGAAATCTTAGATAAAAAATATCATGTTTGCGTGCCGGACTTTTCAAATAATGTTGGGGTATCAGAAGATTATACAGAAATTGCAAGAAAAAGAGTGATTGATGGTTTTAAATTAAATCCGAATAATTCAGATATTAATTTTAGTGACAAAATGACTTCTGACTGTCAGGCAATCGTCTACGGAATTATCGCAAACGAAATCACAACAAAAATTGATGCAAAAGATGTAGTTGTTGCCTATAAAATCAATGTTCGTGTTATAAATCCGAAAACTAATAAAGAAATAGCTTCATTTTCAAACACATCAGATAATCCTATAGAAAATTCGGCACGTATTTTAAATCTTTTTCCGCCAGAAGAAGAAAATGTTGAATTAATTGAAACTGATACAGAAAATATGATGGTTGAAGAAAATCAACAAATGAAGAAAAATGAAAGTGATGATGCTAAATCTGCTGAAAATTCAGTTGATGCAGTGGATTCTGAGAACAAAGAAAAAATTAGCGAAGCATAAAGAAAATGAAATTCTTTCCTCATTCAAATTCAACTTTCTCATACACTTGCCGCGTTTGTGGATTTAAGTTCACGTCAACCAAAAATCCTCATAAAATCCTGCTTTCGTCATCTTCTATGAAAATCACGGAGCATCAAGTGGAAGCTCCAAAATTAAACATCATCTGCCCTAAATGCAAAAGCAGCAATGTAATTATTGACTTCGGGAAGATTTATAATTCCGATGACGGAGAAGAAGTGAAAAATAATATTGATTTTACGATTCCAGTCACAATAAAGCAAAAAATCTCTGTTTCAATCTTTGGAAAAGTTATTGATATTCTTTCATTCGCAGTAGGAAAAATCACAAAAGCCGACAAAGTAAAAAAGAATAATATAGAATAAAATCTTGATAGGGAGAACTAAAATGAAATGCCGTTATTGTGGAAAGGACCTGCGTCCGATAAATGATGTTCTCTGGGCGGCGAACGGAAAACAGTGCGCCGGAAATGGCGGAGGAAACCATGTCGCGCTCTCGGACGGAACAAACTGAGTTTACTGCGGACGCGCTGTTCGGATTGTCGCCGATATATGCGGGAAGCGTACGGCTGCAAATCTGGGCATGCAACTCCGATTCACGTTACTCTTGTGCCGCCATTTTGTTTGACGCAAGATCGTTCTGCAAAAACTTCTTATGAAAGAATGAAATAAAAAACAAACGATGATATACTGAAATAAAAAGGTTTGAACAATGCATTTTGTAAAGGCAAAAGGAATCCTCTCTTCTTCAAACGGAATCAATCTTTATCGCGGATGTTCTCATGGATGCATTTACTGCGATTCAAGAAGCAAATGTTATCATATTGAACATGATTTTGAAGACATTGAAGTTAAGGAAAATGCTGTTGAACTTTTGGAAGACGCTCTTAAACGAAAACGCAAAAAATGTATGATTGGAACTGGTTCGATGACAGACCCTTACATTCCAGCGGAAATAAAACTTCAGAACACGCAAAAATCTTTGGAACTGATTTATAAATACGGATTTGGTGCGACTGTTCACACAAAATCTACCCGTGTTCTTCGTGATTTGGAAATCTTGCAAAAAATAAATGAAAAGACAAAAGCGGTTGTGCAGATGACGCTTACGACTAGCGATGAAAATCTGTGCAGAAAACTTGAGCCTAATGTCAGCACGACAAAAGAACGCTTTGAAGCTTTGAAAAAATTCCGCGATGAGAAAATTCCCACAGTCGTATGGCTTGACCCGATTTTACCTTTTATAAACGATACCGAAAAAAATATAAACGAAATTCTTGAAATGTGTTTTGAAGCAAAAGTTCAGGGCATAATCTGTTTTGGAATGGGACTTACGCTACGGGAAGGAAACCGCGAATATTTTTACGCTTCTTTGGATAAACATTTTCCCGGTTTAAAAGAAAAATACATCAGCATTTACGGAAATCAGTATGAAATCAACAGTCCAAACAACGCAAAACTGATGAAAATCTTTCATAATCGCTGCGAAGAAAACAAAATTATGCATAACGTCGAACAGATTTTTTCATATCTTTATAAATTTGAAGAAAAACTTACTTGCGAGCAACTCACACTTTTTGATTTTTAAGCAATAAACTGCTTTGTGCTGCAGAAAAATAAGATGGAAAAGATGATTATCGCTTTCTTTATTTGGGCAAAGAATTAGAAAGCATCCGACAGCAGAAACTCTATTTTCCGGAATTTTCGCACGCATAGAAATTCTGCGGTTATTCAGGGCTGCCGAAATCAAGTCGAAATCAAGGCTATTGAAAATCATCAAACTTAGGTTATAATTGTTAGAATTCAGTTTATTATGCTAGTGTATAGGAGACGAAAATTTATGAACTACATTCAAGTTACAAGCGAAAATATCGAAAGCGAGCACATTTGCTGTGCGATTTCCAACAATAACGATGTTCAGGTTTCATCTAAAAAAGCCTGGCTAAAAGAGCGATTTGCGGACGGGCTTGTTTTTTTGAAGAGTGAAGAACGCGGAAAATGTTTTATTGAATATCTTCCTGCAGAAAATGCATGGAATCCGATTTTGGCAGACGATTATATGTACATCGACTGTTTATGGGTTGCCGGTTCATTCAAAGGAAAAGGTTATTCAACAGATTTGCTGAACGCCTGCATAAAAGATAGCCAGTCAAAAGAGAAAAAGGGACTATGCATTTTGTCTTCCAAGAAGAAAAAGCCTTTTTTAGCAGATCCAAAATTTTTGCAGCACAAAGGATTTCAAGTTTGTGACGAATCGGATAACGGCATTCAGCTTATGTGTTTGCCTTTTGATAAAACAGCGGACGTGCCAAAATTCAAAGAATGCGCAAAACATCCTCACACAGAAGAAAACGGATATGTTTTGTATTACACAAGCCAGTGCCCATTCAACGCAAAATATGTTCCGATTATAGAAAACGTGGCAAAAGAAAACAACGTGCTGTTCAAAGCCATTCATTTGCAAACAAAAGAAGCCGCCCAAAACGCACCAACGCCAATCACAACATACGCACTGTTTTTCAACGGCGAATATCTAACAAACGAACAGATGAACGACAAACGCTTTTTGAAATTGCTGGGAAAATAGGTTCTGACACAATAAATACATATCTTTCGTATTTTAAGGACGCTTTTATAATTGATACTGCCGTAAGATATGACATTAAAGGGAAAAAATACATAAATACACCTTTAAAATATTACTTTGTAGACGTTGGACTTGGGAATGCCAAATTAAATTTTCGCCAGCAGGAAGAAAATCATATTAAGGTATTCAGTACGTTGGTGGAAGAACAGTTTCTTTTGGAAGAAGATTTTATTAGGTAAGAAAAACTTCTGTTTATAAATTTTTGTTTTGTGCGTAAATAAGGAAAATAGCAGTGTTCTTAAAAACTAATTATTGTACTCAATCCAAACCTTGCACTATAATTTTCCTTATGAAGAAAAATTCGACTTTTTTGGAGCAGACTTATTTTATTGGCGTGATTTTGCCGGAAGATATTACGCTTACGCTGGAAGATTGCCGCCGATATATGCGGGAAGCGTACGGCTGCAAATCTGGGCATGCAACTCCGATTCACGTTACTCTTGTGCCGCCATTTTGTTTGCCGCAAGAATACTCAACAAAAAATCTTATTCGTGCAATCGAAAGCGAAGTTTTACCTAAAGCTTTGGGTTTTACTGCACATATCGATAATTTTGATGCATTCGGCGACCGCACTTTATTTGCAAAAGTCGCAAATGATGAAAAATGGGACACTCTGCGCAATGCTGTTTATTCTGCAATTATAAAAGTGGCCCCTGGTTGCATTAGGAAGAACGAAAAGCCTTTTTGCCCTCATATAAGCGTAAGTAACCGGGATATTCCGCAAGGCGTTATGACAGACGCACTTCAAGTTATGAACGAACTGAATCTGGAAGAAGATTTTCCAGCGGACAACATTACAATATTTGAACGGCACGGCGGAAAGTGGGTGAGTGCCGCGGAATTAAAACTGTAAAATACAGCATTTTTCAAAAGATTCGCTCATAAAATAGTGTAAATCTTCAAATATTCCCTCATAAAATAGTAAAAAATCATAAATATTCGCTCATATTTTAGTGATTTTGTTGAAAAATACGCTCATATTTTAGGAAAGTTGTGCTATAATGTATTTGAGCGAGATGTTATATGTATTTAAAAAGAAAAATTGATGATTTTTTAATCTCTTGGAAAGAATCTGCTGAAAAAAAGCCACTCATTGTAAAAGGTGCAAGGCAGATTGGAAAAACAAAATCTATTGAGCACTTTGCAAAAACTTACAAAAACTTTGTGAACATAAACTTTGCTCTTGAAACAAAATTCAAAACAATTTGCGAAGATGGATTTGATGCTGATTCAATTATAAAAAACATTTCTCGTATTGACCCTTCAAAGAAATTTGAACAAGGAAAGACACTTATTCTTTTTGATGAAATACAAGATTATCCTGAAATTGCAGCAAGTTTAAAATCTTTTTGTATTGGCGGCAGGTTTGATGTAATTTGTAGTGGCTCAATGCTTGGAATCAACTATAAAAAAATTCAGAGCAACAGTGTTGGCTACAAATCGGAATTTTCAATGCAGTCTTTGGATTTTGAAGAATTCTTATGGGCAAAAGGTTATGGTGATGATACTGTAGAAGATTTGCTTTTTCATATGAAATCTGGAATTGCATTTAATCAGACAACGATGAATGTATTCAACGAACTTTTTCTTGATTATTGTATTTTGGGCGGTATGCCAAAGGTTGTTTCTAACTATATTGAAAAAGGAACTTTTGAAGGCAGCCTTGAACTTCAGCAAGAGTTAATCGCCGATTATAAAGAAGATATAAAAAAATATGTGGAAGGAATCGATAAAACGCGTGTCCTAAATGTGTTCAATCATATTCCTGTTCAACTTGCAAAGGAAAACAAAAAGTTTCAGATTTCAAAGGTTGCAAATGGAGCAAAGTTTAAAGATTACTGGGGATGTATCGAATGGCTCAATGATGCAGGTATAATAAATCTTTGCTATTGTCTTCACACTCCGGATTTGCCGTTGAAAGGAAATTATGAAGATAATAAATATAAAATATATTTTCGGGACACAGGTCTTTTGATTGCAAATCTTGATGAAGAAGCGCAAGAAGATTTACGTACGAATAAAAATATGAATGTTTATAAAGGAGCTTTATACGAAAATATAATTGCAGAAGCCCTTTGCAAACAAGGATATGAACTTTTCTATTATAAAAAAGAGAATTCTATGCTTGAGCAGGATTTTTTCGTACGCACAAAAAAGTCTTTAGTTCCTGTAGAAGTAAAATCTACAAATGGAAAAGCTAAATCTCTTTCAACTCTTATAAAAAGTGATTCTTATCCTGACATCACAACCGGAATAAAATTAATTCACGGAAATGTTGGTTTTGAAAATAACATACATACGTTCCCATACTTCTGTGCGTTTTTGCTTAAGCGTTATTTAAAAGATGTGAACTTTTAAAGCTGTGCTAAAATCTAAAAAAAGGAAAATAATATGTCCATCTAAAAAACAAATCCATGGCGACAAGAATGCATTGCCTTAGAAAACAGATATTTTCTTGCGTTAGGGATTGTAGGGGCGAGCCGCAGGCGAGTTGCGAAGCAATGCAGGCGAAAAGCCGGAACCCCGCAAAGCCCGACCTTAAAGTTGGGTGCGGTGGTTGAGTTTGTCGAAACCACGAAACCAACTTTAAGGGAACGCCCTAAAAAAATCTATACAAAAGCTGAAAAATTGGAAAAAATTATTTAGGAAAAAGAGAATTTGGCTTTCTTGAATGGAGATTTGAGAGAGATGTTTTTTAGAAAGAATGTATTTTTCTGAAGAATGAGAATGTTACACCTATTTTGAAAGATACTTATGTATGCTAAGTAAAAAGAAATATAAAAATGGGAAAGGATGGAGAAAAACATGAATATAATTGGAAAGAACTATAAAAAGCCATTGTTTTTTGTCTTGGCAGTATTACCAATAGCAGTAATAGGCGGAGTGTTTACAGGAATTTACACTTATGAAGGATATACGGCAGAAATGCAACAGCTCTTACTAACACAGCTTGGCGGATATATGCAGTATCTTATAGTGATTACATTTCAAACGATTCTATACGCAGCAATTTGTGGTTTCTTTGGTTATATTCTTGCCGATAAAACAGGACTATTAAAGCCGTTTACATTTGAGAAGCATAAACTAATGATAGCTTGCGTTGCGGGTGTAATTTGCGGTGTGGCATTTTCTCTTGATTACTGGGTATTTGGCGGACATATTCCGGAGGCTGCGGATGCTTGCAGAAATATTACATACAGCAATTTGATAGCGTCTGTATTATATGGTGGCGTGGTAGAAGAAGTGATGTTGCGCTTGTTTGTGATGTCTTTGATTTCGTTTATTTTATGGAAATTATTTTATCGTACATTACCAAAACAAAAGATACCTGTGAGTGTTTTTGCCATAGCAAATATGATAGCAGCATTGCTGTTTGCAGCAGGTCATTTACCGGCTACATTTCTTACATTTCAAACAGTAGATGTAATAGTGATTATTCGCTGCTTCCTATATAATGGAGGTTTAGGGTTGGTGTTTGGCTGGCTGTATCGAAAATATGGCATTCAGTATGCTATGATTGGACACGTAGGAACGCATATCATTTCTAAGGTGATTTGGATGTTGGTTTTATGAGCGTGGTTCGCTTCATTTAGCATTGGTATGGATTGAAACCTTTGATTGAAATATTGTCGCTTGTAATTTTAAAAATGAAAAAGATAAAAGAGAGTGTATCTTATGAAATTATCGCATTTTGGAATATTCGGAAGTTTAAGTCTGTTATCTTATGGGGGCAATGGTTTTGTTTTCACCATTGGCATATCCGGGATATGATTGGATGAGCATGGCAGTCAGTGATTTGAGCGCAGAAGGTGCGCCATCGAAAGAACTGGCAGCACAATTAAATAGTTTATTCGGTCCGTGTGCAGTTGTTTCTATTATGTATGGCGGTATGCGTTGCCGTTAGAAATTGCAACAAAAAGCTGTTTAGAAGAGGAGTATACCTGTTTGCAGTAATGGAATGGCTCTGTACCGTTGGCTATGGATGTTTTCCGTGGGGTTCTGATGTACAGGGAGGAAGCATTCAAAATAGCATGCATATTCTAGTGACAATTTTTGTGGTTCTATTGTCAATTGTTTCCATGATTATGATTATTTTGGGAACAAGAAAGAGCAATTTAAAGAGTCTTGGTATTTGGTCATTGGTATGTCTTTTCGTAATGTTTGCCGGGGCAATAGGAACCAATGTGTTTCCGAAAAGCGTATTTGGAATTTTTGAGAGAATGAGTACTTTTTCAGCGATAATATTTAATGCCGTTTTGGGATGGTATTTATATATGGGGAAATTTTTATGAGAAGGAGACCGACTATGAATATTTTTAAAGATACCATGTCAGAAATGACATATAAACAGATTGGAAAATTAGTGGAACAGGATGCAATCGTACTATTTCCGGTGGGAATCATTGAGGAACATGGACCACATCTACCACTCGGAACAGATATTTATTTATCTTATACACAGGCACATGATGTCTGGGAAGAGCTGAATGCAATGGGGATTCCGGCTGTGATTGCACCACCGTTTTATATGGGTGGAGTGCAGGCATTGACAAGGCATTTTCCGGGAACATTTGCTTTTTCTAAGGAAACGATTATGGCATGTATTGAGGAATATCTTGAAAATCTTGACAGATTTGGGTTCAAACGTGTGGTGTTATTTAATGCTCATGGAGATGGGCTTCATATTTCTGCAATCGTAGAAGCTATAAAAAATGCCAATCGGAGATTAAAATTGATGGCTTATTGGATGGAATACGAGCATGAATTGAAAGAACATGGCTTTTCCGGTGAGGAAGATTATATTTTAAAGCTTACAACCATGCCGTTTGAAGAAATGTTCCAAATGAGCAGAATGCCTGAGGATGAATTTGATGTTCATGCAGGTGCTTTTGAAACAGCTACAATGCGAGAAATCTATCCTGAAGCCGTCAGGGAAGAGGAACTTGTAAAATTACGACCAACATTTTTAAGAGGCGGACAGATTGAAAAGTGGTGTCAGGGAAATATAGAGGACAAAAATCTGATTCCCAATGGTTATGTAGGGGCACCGGCAAGCAGTCGATATATCAAAACCAGATTAAAAGAGGCAGACAGGCGAATTGCAAAAGATATATCTGGATTACTGTGAACAAGAACACTGTTTTTAATGAAATGGATGACAAATTTGCAGGGAAAACAATACGGATTTGGAGAAATCATATGAAAATCATAGAATATTTTACAACGGAGAACAAAGAATACTGGCTGAATGAAATAGGAAAATCTGACTGGGGAGCAGGGCAATATCTGCATCAGCTTCTTAGTGAGAACAGATTAAAAAGTGTGCTCGGTGAAACTGCACTTGTGCCGATGCTTGTGGATGAAGATAAATTGGTTGCATTTTGCACATTTGCGCCCTTAGATGACATACAGCCGACAAATCTGTCTCCATGGATTGGTTTTGCATATACATTTCCTCAGTATAGAGGTCATCGTTATTTAGGTCTTTTATTAGACTATGCAGAATCCATTGCTACGATTATGGGAAAGGAATACATACATATTTCCACAGGTCATACAGGTTTGTATGAAAAATACGGATACAAATTCTTTAAAATGGATAAAGACATAGGCGGTGAGGATTCCCGTGTATACCGTAAGGCTCTCGCAGAGGATGGAGCGGACAGGGACAGAAGAAATGAGAATGGTGCAAGATGGAAAGCTGAGATTGTAAAGGATGCAAGAAAAGGTGTTGATATGACTGCATATTGTGGATTCTCATGTAATCATTGTTTCTTCGGTGAATGGTGTGGAGGATGCCGTTCCGTATTTAATTGCTGTTCGTATGGAACACTTTTTGAAAAAGGTAAATGTCCTAACATCGTATGCTGTCAGGAAAAGGGAATTGACGGGTGCTATGAATGTGAGGAATTGGACGAGTGTTCCAAGGGATTTTACCGACCGGACAATGATGGGGCAAATGCATGTAAGGCACAGGCTATGTATATCAGAAAATATGGAAAAGATAAGTTCTTTAAGGTTCATGATAAGCTGCATGAGAGTTATGATTTTAAAAAGACGCAGGAAATCTTAGGGACAAGTGTAGAGGAAGGATTAAAGATATTGGAAAGCATGATGTAAGAAAGGATTATTATGAATCAGAAGAAACTGGAAAATTTATCGGAGATTGTGATATTACTATACAGAATATTGATATCGGTATGACACCAAAAGAAGTTGCGAAACGTATGGATGTGCCGATAAAATTTGTGAATGTTTGTATGCAATCAATTTTAATTTCAGAGGAGAAATTAGGATGAATATAAAACAACAAAAACAAATAAAAGTATTTTTGATTGAAGAGTTTGGGAAGGAAAAAGGAACTGCATTATTTAACAGCCAGGATAAACTGCTGGAATCAATTATCAAAAATACAACAAACAAATCAAAGAATCAGATGAAAACACTTGTTCAGACAATTCTTCCGCGCATAGCATTATATAAGACGATGATGGAAAATGATTTTTTGAAAGCGGATGCAGAAACTCATATGCGAAAGTATATGATTGATAAGGTTGCTGCAAAAAAACATTCATCTACGGCAAAAATGGAACTGATGCCAGGATTTTATTCAATTTATAGTAATATCTTTCTTAAAATTATGAGAACAACCGATTTGCAGGAAAGTGTGCAAAATCACGAGAAGGATTGTTATGATATAACGATAAAAAAGTGCCTTTGGCATACGGCTTGCGTAGAAAATGATTGTGCAGAATTATGCCGTTTATTTTGTGATGTTGACGATGTAACATACGGAGGACTGAAAAAAATAGGTTTTACTCGTACAAAAACAATAGGTTATGGCGGAGATTGTTGTGATTTTCATTTTTTTAGAAAATG
The DNA here is from genome assembly GCA_964541735.1 of uncultured Treponema sp. Taxonomy (GTDB): domain Bacteria; phylum Spirochaetota; class Spirochaetia; order Treponematales; family Treponemataceae; genus Treponema_D. Next base: position 106,520 of record CAZIQK010000002.1, on the reverse strand, counting down.
ATGAATTGTATGTGATAAATTTCAGTTTTTGAAATTAAAATTTGTTTGCTGAAGAGGATTTATATAAATGGACGCACAAGTTTTTTGGGATGTGATAGGAAAGTATAATCAAGACACCGTAGTAATTCAAGTTGTTTTGTTGTTTGTGCTTGCTATAGGAATCATAATTGTTCGCACTAATAAAATAGCGTGGATGGAAAAGGTGGTGTTAGGTATTGCTAATTTGTTTATAGGCATTGTTTTCTTTGGAGTATACGGAACAGAGCCTATTCAGAAGTTTTTTGCATTGCCATTATACCTTATGTGTGGAATACTTTTTTTGTACGAAGCATTTCGCAATAAAAATAACCAACCGAATAAGTTCAATTTTCTCCAGACATTATTGATTATATTGTATGTTTTATACCCGATAATTTCATGGGCGTTAGGAAATCAATTTCCAAGAATGGTAACACATATTATGCCATGTCCGATTGTGAGTTTAAGTCTGGCAATTTATGCGAGTTATCCTCGAAAAAATAGAGTGTTATTGGCATTGTTGACTATTTGGGGATTAACAGGAATTAAATCTGTTATATTTTGTGCTTATGAGGATATAATTCTTTTGCTATGTGGTATATATGGAGTGTATTTGATGGTTAAGGAATTTAGAGTATCCCAAAAGAGAACAGAAAAGGATTAGAGAGTAGAAATTGAAAGTTGTTGCGGTTGTTTTATGAAAATTGTGGATGTGAAAGGGCTAAGAAAAGCTGGACATAAATGAGAAAGAAAATTTGAAAATGATTGAAACAAGGATGGTGAGCAAGCAGATTGGACTGTAGAAAAAGTTTCAGAAATTTAAATTTCAGGAGGAAATATTGTGATGCAGGATATAATTATGCAATCTATTGGATGGGGTAAAAATTGTGTTGAAAATAGAAAAGATGTTTCATGGGGAGAAGATGTTTCTACAATTATGTTAGGTGAAGAATACTATATGGGCTGAAAGGACTTGAAGATTTTTCGCATGTAATAGTTATTTACTATTTGAATGAAGCAAAATATGAAAAAGAAAAACATCTGCAGAGAAGACCGCAAAATCGTGAAGATATGCCATTGATAGAACACCAGTATTAGATATTAAGCCATACGCTCCCATTTATGACAAAAAAAATGCATATGTACCAGAATGGGGTACTAGACTAATGGAACATTATTTTTAGTTGATTTCGGAAAGCGAAACTTTTGAATTATTAAAATTTTACCAATAATATGTTTTTATATAAAACAAGACGGACTCAGTTCTGTCTTTTTTTAATTGACTTATAATAGGTAATATGTTACCTTATAAAAAGTAATATATTACTTATCGGAGGCGGATATGGAGATTAAAGATGTAATTCGTAGTGATAAGGTTGATTTTACAGGGATCCCGTCGTCTTATTTTTTGCTGGGATTATTGAGTGCTTTTGATAACAGATTTCAGGCTGTTGCGGACAGCACGATGAAAGAAGTCAGCTGGAAACAATTTTTTGCAATCATATGTATTAACTTGTGTAAAGATGAACCAACGGTTAAAGAACTTGCTGAGATAATGGGCAGTTCACATCAGAATGTAAAACAGATTTTATTAAAACTGGAAAAGAGAGGTTTTGTTTCTATTTCCATAGATGAAAATGATAAGCGAAAACAGCGCATTCACCTTACGGATTATTGCAGAGATTTCTGTGAAAAAAACGATGAAATGACTATGGGTATTATGGAAAAAATGTTTGCCGGCATTTCAGAGGAACAGTTACAGGCAACAATACGAACGATTGTACATATCGAAGATAATTTGAAAAAACTTAATTGAAAAGGAGCATATTGAGATGAGAAAAGATATTATTGTGATTTATAATTCACAGACTGGATTTACAAAGAAATACGCACAATGGATTAGTGAAGCCCTGGAATGTGAATGCGTTGCACTTGCAGAAGTTTGCAAACGAAATTTTGACCAGTATAATACAATCATATTCGGCGGCTGGGCATGCGCAGGCGGTATTAGTAAAATTAAGTGGTTCAAGAATAACCTTAAAAAGTGGAACGACAAAAAATTGGCAGTATACTGCGTAGGCGGAAGTCCTATAGAAAATCCCGAAATAGAAGTGGCAATGAAGAATTGGTTCACTGAAGAAGAACATCAAAAGGTAAGGGTATTTTATTGTCCGGGTGGATTTAATTATGAGCGAATGCCGGCTGCTTCAAAAGTCATGATGAAAATGTTTATAAGCGTATTAAAGGCCAAAAAGGATAAGACGGAAGCGGAGGAACTCCAAGTAGAAATGATATCTAAGTCTTACGACATCAGCAATAAGAAATATATTGCACCAATTGTAGACTGGGCAAATCAGATGTGATAAAAGCAAATTTAACGAATAAAGGGTTATGCCTATGATAAAATTAACAAACGAACAGATAAAACAGATTGCTATGCAGCAATCGGCGATAGATGCAAATTGCAATGTGGAGGATTTTACTTGTGATGAGAATGTGGTTACCATTTCAAAAGAAAACGCCTCCGCAAGAAAATATATCACACTTCCGCAGGTGTGCAATTTAGTATCCTATGGAAATAATATAGTCGCAACTATTTCAGAAGAGTACAGGGATATTGTAACAAATTACATCAATAAATATCCGGTGGAACATTGTTTTGAAACGCCCAATATGTACATTTTGGATGATGCATTTCAGAAATCGGGATTCCGCGTCTGTTTTATGGCAGAATATTTTTTGCCTGATGTTAATGTTTTGAAAAGAAGAAAATGTAACTATCAGCTTAAGATGTTGGAACAAAAGGATTTTGCGGATTTGTATCTTTCGGCTTGGGAAAACGCATTGTGTAAGGATAGAAAGCAGCTTGATGTTCTTGGAATCGGTGCTTATGATAACGGGAATCTAGTCGGACTTGCAGCCTGTTCCGCAGATTGTGATGCTATGTGGCAAATCGGAGTTGATGTTTTGCCTGAATATCGCAGGCAGGGAATCGCTTCTTCATTAACAAGTAATCTTGCAATAGAAATTCTTGAACGAGGTAAGGTTCCGTTTTATTGTTGTGCTTGGTCGAATCTAAAATCACTCAAAAACGCACTGCGCAGTGGATTTGTTCCGAGTTGGGTAGAGATGACAGTAAAATCCGCAAGTTTGATTGATGATATGAATAAATAGCAGTTTCCGGATTAAGGGAAAATTAATAACGAGTAAGTATATTTTGAAAATTGAAGACTGACAAATAAAACATAAAAAGTTAGAAAACCGCAAACGCTTTTTTATAAATTAAAATCAATTTTACAAATCAAAATTATCTGCTAGGTTGTGTGAAATTTGTAGGCATAAAAAAATTTTTCAACCAAAATGAACAGTACTATGTAATGATTGACGTGTTCCGGACGAGATGCCGAATCTGTATGGACGTGATAATCTTATGGGGCTTCGCCGCTCCAATCTCTAAACCGTGTATACAAAAAATTCTATTACAAAACAGAAAATTTTCCAGCATTATACAAGTTTTCTAGATTATCTTAAAACTATTTAAAATAACTTAAGAATTGATATTTTCTTATTGACTATAAAAAAGAAAAGTTGTAAAACTTAATTACCTACCAATATAGTAGGGTAGTAGAGTTTAATAGGAAAATTTATGAATGATTCAAACGAAAGTGTAACTGCAAAATTATGTTCGTATGCAAGAGCAAATCATAGTTTTTGTGAAGGATGCAAAATTTTTGATGATTCTTATGCATATAAACTTATGGGAAGCAGAGAATACAAAGAAACTGAAAAAATTCTAGCAGAAAAATTTTTTATTTCTGATACAAATGATTTTGTAAACAAATATATATGTCCAATTGTTTTGCCAAGAAGTGCATATTCTGAATCGAGGTTGCTTCAATTTTTAACACAGTATGGAAAAATTCAATATGTTATTTTAGGTGCAGGAATGGATACTTTTTCAATCAGAAACAAAAATAAAGATATTGATATTTTTGAACTTGATCATCCTTTAACACAAAAATATAAATTGAAAAGAATTCATGATATTGATATTGAAATTCCTTCAAACGTGTCTTTTCTTCCAATAAATTTTGAACAAGAAGAAATTAAAAATGTTTTATCTGAATCGAAATTTGATTTTAAAAAACCAAGTTTTTTTAGTTTTCTTGGAGTTACTTATTATTTGGATGAAAATTCCATAGAAAATACCATAAAAAATATTTCAGATGTTTCAAATTCAAATACTGAAATTGTTATGGATTTTCCTGATAAACAAATTTTCGAAACAGAGCGTGCAAAAATTCTAGCAAATATAACCGCTTCCGTTGGGGAACCAATGAGCAGCGGAATAAAATATTCTAAAATTCAGCAAATCTTAGAAAAATATGGTTTTAAAATAAAAAATCATTTGGCACCTGAGGATATTCAAAAAAAATATTTAAAAACATCAAATAAATTAACTGCTTATAAAAACATATATTTTATAACTGCAAAAAAGGAAGGATAATGATGAAAAATTTTGAAACACTTTTGATTCACGGTGGAATTCCGATTGATGAAACTACTGGGGCGGTAAATGTTCCTATTTATCAAACATCAACATTTAAGCAAGATGGTTTAGGTAAAAACAGAGGATTTGAGTATTCAAGAACAGGAAATCCTACAAGAAGTGCATTGGAAAAACTTATTGCAGAACTTGAAGGTGGAAATTACGGTTTTGCTTTTGCTTCAGGACTTGCAGCAATTACAACGGTATTATCTTTATTCAAAGCGGGAGATAATATAGTAATTTCTGAAAATGTTTATGGAGGAACGTACAGACTTTTAAATCAAGTGTTTAATCATTTTGGTATAAGTTTTTCTATTGTTGAAAATGAAGATTATGAAGCGTCTATAATAAAAAACAAAAATACAAAAGCGGTTTTTATTGAAAGTCCGGCAAATCCTCTTTTATCAATCACTGATATAAAAAAAGTTTCGGAAATTGCACATAATCATGGGATTTTATCTATAGTTGATAATACTTTTATGACTCCATATTTACAAAAGCCTCTTGAATTAGGTGCTGATATTGTAATTCACAGTGCTACAAAATATTTAGGTGGTCATTGCGATACAGTTGCAGGCCTTGTTGTTGTAAAAGATGATGAATTGGGTAAAAAACTCGCTTTCTTGCAAAATGCAATTGGAGGAATTTTAGAACCATTTGATTCTTTCCTTTTGATAAGAGGAATAAAAACTCTTGCTGTAAGAATGGATAGAATTACTGAGAATGCACAAAAAATTGCTGAATATTTATCTAATCACAATGCAATTAAAAATATTTATTATCCGGGATTAAAAACTTCAAGTGGATACGAAACTAATATTAAGCAGGCAAAAAATGGTGGTGGAATGATTTCATTTGAACTAAAAGATAATTATGACATCAATAAATTTTTTGAATCTTTAGAAATGATTATGCTTGCTGAAAGTTTAGGCGGTGTAGAATCTTTGGTATGTCATCCTTCAAGTATGACTCATGCTTCAATTCCTCAAGATGTAAGACAAAGATTGGGAATAACAGAAGGTTTAATAAGACTTTCGGTTGGAATAGAAAAAGATGAAGATATAATCACTGATTTAGAACAAGCAATAAAGAGGGCAGAAAAATAATGTTATACGATTCGATGCAAGATTTAATTGGAAATACTCCATTAGTAAAACTAAATAATATAGAACATTTAGAAGATGTTAATTTGTATGGAAAATTGGAATATTATAATCCATCTGGTTCTGTAAAAGATAGAACCGGAAAATATATGATTGAAGACGCTGAAAAAAAAGGTTTACTCAAAACCGGTGGTACGATTGTTGAAGGTACGGCAGGAAATACCGGATTGGGAATTGCTTTTGCAGCTTTGAATAAGGGGTATAAAGTTATTTTTGTTGTGCCAGAAAAATTTTCAGAAGAAAAACAAACTTTAATGCGAGCGTTAGGTGCTGAGATTGTGAATACTCCTAGAGCAGATGGAATGTTGGGAGCAGAGAAAAAAGCTGAAGAAATAAAAAAATCGATAAAAGGAGCTATCTCTTTAGGACAATTTAGAAATCCAGCAAATCCACTTGCTCATTATGAAACAACTGGAAAAGAAATTTATAATGATTTAAATGGGAAAATAGATTATTTAGTTGCCGGAGCAGGTTCCGGAGGCACATTTTCTGGAATTATGCATTATCTGAAAGAAAAAAATCCAAATATAAAAGGTGTTCTTGCCGACCCTATAGGTTCTACAATGGGTGGTGGAGAACATGGTGATTATAACATAGAAGGCATAGGCAATGATTTTATTGCAGACACGATGGATATGTCGATGGTAGACATAGTTATAAAAGTGTCAGATACAGAAGCATTTGAAAATTCGCGACAACTTGCTAAAAAAGAAGGAATTTTGGTAGGTTCAAGTTCCGGAGCCGCATTAGCAGCAGCAAAAAAACTTTTTGAAAAAAACATAAAGGGTAATGTTGTTGTCGTTTTTCCTGACAGAGGCGACAGATACTTTTCAAAAGGTTTATATAAATAAAAATTCCGAGTATTTATTCCCAATCAAAAAGAGATTTTTCTTAAATCTTCATAATAGCGAAAATCATCAAATATACAAAAATCAAAATTAAAGGTATTATGTGAATGACATAAACAAGGACAGATTGCACCACGAGATTTATATGTCAGATGCAAGAAAGGTTGCACCGGAAAAATGGAAAACGGTTATTCGGCATCCAATTAGAAAAGTGTAAAATTGGTTGTTAGAATTAAATTTTTTCTTGGAGGAGCACATATGAAGGTGCTATTAAAGAGGTGTGTTAAGGCGTTTATTATTATCATAATGATTTTAATATTATTTTTGACTATCTCGTTTGTTCGACATAAAATCTGCTTGTCAAAACAGAAGGAGTTGATGACTCCTTTAGGAGAATTGGTAGAAGTTGATGGTCATGATATGAGTATCTATGTTGAAGGTGAAGGAAATCACACGATTGTATTTTTATCAGGTAGTGGAACTTGCTCACCAATTTTAGATTTTAAGTCGTTATATTCCTTGTTGAGTGATGATTACAGAATTGTCGTAGTAGAAAAATTTGGATATGGATTCAGTGATATTGTAGATAGTGACAGAGATATAGATACTGTTTTAAGACAAACCAGAACAGCACTGGAGCAAGCCGGAATAAATGGTCCGTATGTCCTTTGTCCACATTCTATGTCAGGAATAGAAGCTTTATATTGGGCACAGCAGTATCCGGAAGAAGTAGAAGCTATTGTCGGATTAGATATGTCAGTCCCGGAATATTATGACGAAATGAAAATTAACATTCCGGTGATGAAATTGGGGCAATATGCTGCTGCGTTAGGAATTACAAGATGGCTTCCGGGTATCTCGGAGAGTGATGCTATTAAATATGGAACATTAACTGACACTGAAAAAGAAATATACAGGGCTGTTTTTTATAACAGAACAGCAACGGTAACGATGATTAATGAAACAAAAGAAATAAAAGAAAGTGCCGGCGTTGTAAAAGCAAATGGTATTCCGCAAGTACCAATGCTATTATTTATTTCCGATGGCTCAGGTGGCACAGGATTTGATGAGAAAACATGGAGAAGCATTCCTAAAGAATACATTTCAAAATCAGATAATGCTGTATATATTGAATTGGATTGCCCTCATTATGTGCACGATTATATGTATGAAGAGATAGGTACTGAAATAAAGAACTTTTTAAATTGATTTTTTATTTCTGATAATTATAGTTTAGAGGAAGGAACAAGATGATAACAAAAATTATTACAATTACACTAATGGCAGTATTTTATATCTGTTATTTTTTAAAGATGATAAGTCAAAGAAAAAAAGGAATACACACAGACCAACTTGGAAAAGGAAAAGTAGGATTTGTAAGGTTCATAGAAATAACACTCAAAATAATTACTTACATATTACCGTTCATTCAACTTATTAGCATAGTATTTTGCAAAGACAATGTTTTTGTATCTTTAAAAATCGTTGGAGTTGTAATAACTGCAATGGGAGTTGCAGCATTTATCATATCGGTGTTACAGATGAAAGATAATTGGAGAGCCGGAGTACAGCGAGAAGATAAAACAAATCTTGTTATGACGGGCATATATTCTATCAGTCGTAATCCGGCGTTTTTAGGTTTTGATCTTATGTATATTGGTATTTTGATTACGTACTTTAATTGGTATTTGTGCTTTGCAACAGTTATTGCGGTAATATTTTTCCATTTGCAGATAGTCAATGTAGAGGAAGCTTTCTTGCTAGAAGCGTTCGGAAATGAGTACCTTCAATATAAATCGAAGGTATGCAGATATTTTGGAAGAAAAAAATGAATTTTGAATCAGAAGAGCCTTACGAGTATTTATAAAAAATGTCCAACATTAAAATTACTATAATCAAAAATAACAAGGAAAAATTTTATGATTCAGATATTTGGAACTTTAAAAAATTTTGATGTAAAAACGGCACAACGATGGTTTTCTGAACGACGAATTCCGTTTCAGTTTGTTGATTTAAAAGAAAAAGAAATGAGTCGTGGTGAGTTTGAAAGCGTAGTTGATGCAATCTCAAAAGAAAAAGAAAGCAGAATAGATGCAATTGACGCAATGATTGATAAAAAATCAAAAGATTACGCTAGTATTGCGTATCTTGATGATAGCGAAAAAGCGGACAAACTTTTTGAAAATCAGTTGAAGCTTATAAAACAGCCGATTTGCCGTAACGGAAAAATGTCTGCGACTGTAGGACTTGCGAAAGAAATTTGGGAAAGCTGGAAATAAAAATCTTACATGCGACACTTATAGCGTTAGGGATTGCAGCCGCGAAAGCGGTTCGGACTTGCGAAGCAAGGCTGAACGGAAAAATTTGCGTAGCAAATTTTATAACGCAAAAGCCCGACCTTGAAGTAAACTTCAAGGGAACGTCCAAAAACAAATAAATCTAAAAAACTGATGTAAACACTTTCTCAGATAATTCTTCCTCATGTTGCATTGTATAAAACTTTGTTTGAACCTTATTCTAAAGATAACGCTACTACATATATGCAAAGAACTCACAAAAATCTCTCTTATTGCAAATCACCTAAAAAAAAAGTATTCTAAAAGCGTCGAATTTATTTTATAGGGGTAAAAAATGGCTTTTGTTGATGAATTACTTAATAAAGCTAAAACTGTAAACAAAAATATTGTTCTTTGCGAAGGCGAAGATAAGAGAGTTGTTGAAGCAGCTTCTAAAATCGTAAAAGAAGGAATTGCAAAAATCACTTTGATTGCAACTGAAGAAGATATTAAAAAAAGTGGTTCGAATGCAGATTTGTCCGGAGTAAAAATTGTTGATCCTTCAAAAGATGAAAATGCAGAAAAATATGCAGAAATCTTGCTTCAAGCTCGAAAAGGAAAAGTTAACAAAAAAACAGGACTTCCTGAATATCCTGATGTTGAAGCTGCAAAAGCCGCAATTATGAAAGATCACACAATGTATGGTGCATTAATGCTAAAAGCCGGTGATGCAGATGGTTTTGTTTCTGGAGCGTGTCATTCTACAGCAAATACACTTCGTCCGGGACTTCAGATTATAAAAACTGCTCCGGGATTCAAAACTGTTTCTTCTTGTTTTATTATGGTTGCTCCAGAAGGAGGAAACAAATATATTCCAGAAGGCGTTTGTGTAATGGGAGATTGTGCTATCAACATTGAACCTTCTAGTGATGAACTTGCCGATATTGCAATCGCTTCTGCCGAAACTGCAAAAAAAATCGCGGGAATTGAACCAAGAGTTGCAATGCTTTCTTTTTCTACAAAAGGTTCCGGAAACGATATGAAATATTACAACACAGTTGGCAAAGTTCAAAAAGCTGTAGAACTTGCAAAAGAAGCCGCTCCGGATTTAGTTTTAGATGGAGAATTCCAATTTGACGCTGCAGTTGCTCCGGAAGTTGGAGAATTAAAAGCTCCTGATTCAAAAGTTGCCGGTCATGCGAATGTATTTATTTTTCCAACAATAAATGCAGGAAATATCGGTTACAAAATTTGCCAGAGAATGGGTGGATGGATGGCAATTGGACCAATCTGCCAAGGTTTTGCTCGTCCATTAAATGACCTTTCTCGCGGTTGTAGTATTGATGATATTGTAGCAACAGTTGCTGTAACTGCTTTGCAAGCATAATTATTTTTCCATACCAATAGTACAGTGGTGTGGAAAGAGATACAGTCATTCCCGTGTTTTGACACGGGAATTTTTTTAGATTATCGGTTTTCGTCCGACAATGACAGAGTATTACATATCAATAACGAAAGAATTAGCACAAAAGCAATAAACCTTCTACAATAGCTTTATGCTCTTCTGGTGCAATTCTTGCATACAAAGTTTCCGGAGTGTCATCTGGCAAAACAGGAACTTTTTTTTGAATTAAAATCTTTCCACCATCGCATTCGCCATTTACAAGATGAATTGTACAACCACTTTCTTTTTCGCCCGCTTTTAAAACCGCTTCGTGAACAAAATGTCCCCACATTCCAACTCCGCCAAATTTTGGTAAAAGTGCTGGATGAAGATTTATAATTTTATCATGATATTCTTCAATAATTTTTCCAGAAAGAACTGTAAGCCAACCCGCTTGAACAATCACATCAATATTAAAATCATTGCAAATTTCTAAAACTTTTTTGCTAACCGCGAGTCGTTTTTCGTCGCGAGAAGCTTTTTTTGCATTTTCAACACCCATAACAGCATACGGACTTGTAATTTTTGTTGGAATTCCCGCATTTTTTGCTCGTTCCAAAGCAAAAGCATCTTTATGGTCAGAAATCACAACCACAATTTTATAAGGACAATTTTTTGTAGATTTTTCATAATCAATTAATGCTTGTAAATTTGTTCCGCCGCCACTAACCAAAACTGCAACGTTTTTCATTTTTTCCTCTTTTTTTTGGCGTTCCCTTATAAAATAAGTAAATACTAAAAAATTGCTTCAAGATTTCGCAATTTTTTTTAACGTATTTTCTATTTTATAAGGTCGGCAGTTTCGCATTTCGCTATCCGCTCTAAGTCCGCACCGTGCAAATTGGCACGGTTTGCGGTCTTTGGCTTCGTTTGTTGAAACAAACTTCGCCAATGCTTCATTGCCTAACGCAAGTTTTAACAAAAATATATCACAGAAAAAGCGTTTAGAAAATGTAAAAAAATTGAACATAGAATTAAAATATCTTATAATCATAAAAACGAGGAAAAATTATGGGTGTTCAATTTAGAGAAAAATTTGGAAAAACTTTTGCTAAACTTGCGGAAGTTTCTAAAGCAGCAGAAAAAGTAGATGAATTTAATACTTACGAAGAAGCAAATCCTGATGCAAAAAAATATGCAAATACTGTAGTTGCTGAAGTTTTACCGGAAGATTCTTCGATTAAAGGTTTAGAAAATTTACATGCACTTTATGATTCTGTTACAAAAGAAGGAAAATCCGGACTGATTTTAGCAGAACATTATTCGAATTTTGACCTTCCGGAAATTATGTATTTATTGGAGAAAACCGGCGAAGATTGGGCAAAAGATATGGCGTCAAGAATTGTTGCAATCGCAGGAATGAAATTGAATGAATCTGACCCTTTTGTTCGAGCGTATGCAGAAAGTTTTACAAGAGTTGTTGTTTATCCTTCTCGCAGTCAAGATAGTGTAGAAGAAAAAGATATTTCAGAAGAAGAAAAACAAGCAGAAGTTCAGAGAGCAAAAAAAATCAATTTTGCAGCAATGAGAGCGATGGATCAATGTAAAAAACGCGGACAAATTATTGTAGTTTTTCCTGCAGGAACACGTTATCGTCCGGGAAAACCAGAAACAAAACAAGGACTTCGCGAAATTGACAGTTATTTCCGCCTTTTTGATAATATGGTTTTAATTTCTATAAACGGAAATTGTCTTCACATCAATCCAGATACTCCGGAAGATATGCTTTCAGATATTATTGAACCGGAAACAATTACGCTAACAGCAAGTCCGGTGATGGAATGTAAAAGTTTTAGAAAAAATGTTCTTGCAAATTTGCCGGAAGATTGTCCTGACCCAAAACAAGAAACGGTAAATCAGATGATGAAAATTTTGGAAAAAATGCATGATGATGAAGAAAAAAATCGAGAAGGAAAATAGGAATTTAAAATGAAAAAAATAGATTTATTTACAGAAGTTGCAAAAGTTAGTTATCCGGGAAGAGGAATTGTTGCCGGTCTTAGTGATGATGGAAAATATGCAGTTTCAGCTTATTGGACAATGGGAAGAAGTGCAGGAAGTCGAAATAGAATTTTTGTTTCAGATTTGGAAGAAGGAACAGAAGTTATTCGTACAAAAGCGTTTGATGAATCTTTAATAGCCGGTGATCCTTCTTTAATTATTTATGCTGCAGTTCGTCAATTTGGAGAAAAAACAATTGTTACAAATGGCGACCAAACTGATACAATTTACGAAGGATTTAAATCCGGAAAAACTTTTGAACAATCTTTGAGAGCAAGAAAATACGAACACGATGCTCCGAATTATACACCAAGAATTTCATCAGTTTTGGATATTTCTGACGGAAAATTAAAATACGATTTATCAATTTTAAAAAGTGATGATGGAAATCCTGACAATTGTTTAAGACAAACTTTTTCTTATGATAATCCAACTTGCGGCGAAGGAAATTATATTCACACTTATTTAGGTGATGGAAATCCTCTTCCAAGTTTTGAAGGCGAACCGGTAAAAGTTAATATTGAAGGAAAAATTGATGATTTTTCTGAAAAACTTTGGAACGCCTTGAACAACGAAAATAAAGTTTCTTTGTTTGTAAGATTTATTGAACTTTCTACAGGGAAATATGAACAAAAAATAATCAATAAAAATAAATAATTTGATTGGATTTGTCTGAATTACTTGTTTAGGCAAATCCATTTTTATAAATAGTAGGTCGGAGAATGAAGAAAAAATATTTTTTTATAATTTTTATTTTTTTAATATTTTTTAATTCTTCATGCTCAAATTTTGATAAAAAAAATTTTTCTTCCCAAGTAGATTCTTTTCTTCTGGAATCTGATTTTCAAGGTGCAGTTTTAGTTGCAAAAGGAAATAAAATTCTTTTTTCAAAAGGTTATGGAATTTGTGATTGTAAAGATGAAAATTCTTTGCCAATTACAGAAAATACAATTTTTGAAGCAGGTTCTTTAACAAAGCAAATCACAGCGGCTGCAATAATGCAACTTGAAAAACAAAAAAAAATCTCGCTTAATGATAAAGTTTCTAAATATTTTCCTGAATTTTCTATGGGCGAGCAAATTACACTAGAAATGCTCTTAAAAATGCGTTCGGGGCTTACGGATTGCATTAATAATGCAGATGATTTTTTTCCAAAAAAAGTTTATTGGGAAATAGAAAGTCATCAGTTGCAAAATAAACCTATAGAAAAAAATATTGTTTTAAAATATTTAAATGATGCTCCTATTCTTGCAAAACCAGATTCTACATATTTTTATTGCAATACAAATTACATTCTTTTGGCAAAAATCATCGAACAAGTTTCTAATATGTCTTTTGAAGATTATATTCAAAAAAATATTTTCAAAAAATGCAAAATGAATCATTCAAATCTTAAATTTCAAAAAACTGATGCAAAAGGTTATGATTTTAAAGGACGATATTATAGCATTCCATCAGAACTTTCTTTAGGTTGTGGAGATTTAAACACAAGTGCAATCGATTTACTAAAATGGAATTGTGCTTTTACTAGTGGAAAAGTCGTTCCTAAAAAATCCTTTAAAAGAATGATTGATACATCTTCCTATGGTTACGGAATTTACAGAAAAGAAAATATGATTTTTCACGGTGGAACAACAAATGTCTTTAATTCGTATGATGCATATTATTTAGATTCAAAACTTTCCATTATCGTTCTTGTAAATCAACCAATAAACGTTTCTAATGCGACTTTCATTGCCGGAAAAATCTACAAAATTTATCAAAATTTATATTAAACAAATCTAAAAATCTAAGTATTTTCTATAAGGAAAATTTCTTAGAAAAGTTATAATTAAGGTTCACAACGTATTTTGGAGTGGACTGTGGACAAAATTAAAAAGAATGTAAATCCGGCAAAAATTTTAAATACAATTTTAAGCTGGACTTTCAAAGTTATCGTAATTTGTTTATTTTTGGTGATGTTTTTAGGCAGATTAAATCCTGCACGTATTTCTAAAAACATGAATCCAAGCTCGTCACTTGTAAAAACAGCTTTTTATTTTAAATCTTACGTAAAAGATATTGTAAATTTAGATTCTAAAAAAGCTGAAACTCAAGAAGAAAGTTCTGGAATTTCAACAGAAACGGATTCTTACGACGAAATGTATGCTCAATTTGCAGAAATGTTTGCAAATGCTGATGCTTTTTCTGCCGAAGCGGACGATGATTCATCTTCAACGGAACAAAAATCTGATAAAATCACAATTCAAAAATTTAGTTCGGTTTGGGAAAAATTTTCTAACGAATATCCGGAAATTGCAAAAGCTTTACAAAAAGAACGAATTTCAGCAATTCTAACTTTTATTGCAGTAGTAATTACTTTAATTGGTGTTTATTTTGTTTTTGGAACTGGAAAAGTCAGAAGAATTGGTTATTTAATTTCGTGCATTGGTGCGATTTTTACAAGTTTTAGTATGATTAATTTTTCTTCAGCTTACACAATTTTTTCTACAGCACCAAATTCATCACTTTTTAATCCTTCTAAACCTTTTGGTTATGCATTTTACATCATTTTCAGCATCTTGATTTTTGCTTGTGCACTTGCTTTGCTTTTTACTGAAAAACAAGAAAAAGAAATTCCTTCACAATTCAGCGAAAAACCTTTTCAATATACTTACAGAGTTATTGCTCTGGTTTTATTTGTTTTACTTTTTATTCCGGGAGCAAATCCGGCACGAATTTCTGAACGAATCAGTAGAAACGTTTCTTTATTTACATCAGCATTTTCATATAAAACTTATATTAGCAACTTAGAAAATATTTTAATTCGCGGATATTTACCTTATTACGTAGTAAGAATTGCATTTGCGGGAAGTTTATTTACTTGTCTTGGAATTCTTGCAATTGGTGTAGGTTCTTGTATGTCAATTGGAAACAATAAGTTAAAACGAATTGCTCACATTTGTCTTTTTGCCGGAAGTGCTGTTGCTTTTGTTTCTCTTTTTGTGATTTTGTATGCATACGACCTCATTTCATCATCTCCAAACATTGATAGAGTTCAACCTCGCGAGCCTGGAAATATTATGCTTCATTTTGTGTTTCTTGCAATTGTTTTTGGTTGTTCGCTTGTTTCGTTTATAAAAACTCCTGCTCCGGAAAAAGGTGAAAAATGCAAAATTGAAGCACCTTATCAACTTTTCCTTATGATATTACCATTCTTAATTCTTGTATTCTTATTTAGTTATTTACCACTTTGGGGATGGCGTTATGCATTCTTTGATTACAATGCCGGTGATACTCTTTCTATGGATAAATGGGTTGGTTGGAAGTGGTTTAAAGCTCCTTTTGAAAATGCAGCTACACGAAATGATATTATTCGCGTTATGAGAAATACGCTTGCGATGAGTGGATTAGGAATTGCATTCAGTTGGCTTCCTATGATTTTTGCAATTTTCTTAGCTGAAATTAGAAATTCAGTTGCTCGTCGTGTTATTCAAACATTAACAACAATTCCAAACTTTATTTCTTGGGTTTTGGTTTATGCAATTGCTTTCTGTATTTTTGGAACAGAAGGATTTATAAGCAGTTTGATGAAAGGTTTTGGCATTTGGGATAAAGGCAAAAATATGTTGATGGGAGATTCTCATATTTGGCTAAAAATGTGGCTTTGGGGAAGTTGGAAAGGCTTAGGTTGGTCTGCAATTATGTATATTGCTGCAATTTCGGGAATTGACCAACAACTTTACGAAGCGGCAACTGTAGATGGTGCAGGTCGTTTCCAAAAAATTTGGCATATTACAATTCCGGAATTATTCCCAACTTATGTAGTTCTTTTAATTTTGTCAGTTTCAAACATCTTAAGTAATGGAATGGATCAATATCTTGTATTTAAAAATCCTACAAATAAAGATTCTATTGAAGTGCTTGACTTGTATGTATATCAATTAAGTTTTGGACAAACTTCAAATAGTCAAATTCCTTTTTCTACTGTAGTAAGTATGTTTAAATCTTTAGTTAGTGTAATTTTGTTGTTTGTTACAAATAAAATTTCTAAATGGATTCGAGGTTCAAGTATTTTCTAATAGATACTTTTGATTATTTTATAGAGTGTTAGATAAAACTACAAAAATGATGTGGCTTTTATCTAACAAAAGTTTGCGTTGCAAATTTTTTATAAACTGACACTTCTGATTTTATTACGAAGTGCTTAAAAAGTTAAATTGAAGATTGAAACTTTTTTATTGACTTTTTATGGGAGAATTTAATTATGATAGAAAGAAAATCAATAGGCGATGTTGTTTTCAATATGATAAATTATACATTTTTTATTTTGTTTACGATAATTTGTGTTTTCCCTTTTTATTATCTTTTTATAAATACAATTTCAGATCAAGGATTAGTTTCTAGAGGATTAATTAATTTTTATCCAAAAGGAATTAATATAAAAAATTATATAGCATTAAAAAACGTACATGATTTAGGAACATCTATGATTGTTACTTTAGCTCGAACAATTATAGGAACTGTTACTTCAACTTTTGTTTCTGGATTTGTAGGTTATCTTGTTACAAAACAAGAAATGTGGCACAGAAAATTTGCATATCGTTTTATGATTGTAACAATGTATTTTAATGCAGGACTTATTCCTTGGTTTACAACAATGCAAATGTTAGGACTTACAAATAATTTCCTTGCATATATCATTCCAGGACTTGTAAGTGTTTATAACATCATCATGGTAAAGACTTATATTGAATCTATTCCGGCAGAACTTGAAGAAAGTGCCGCGATTGATGGAGCCTCTTATTTTACAATTTTTGCAAAAATCATTTGGCCATTAAGTAAACCAATTTTAGCGACAATTGCAATTTGGTGTGCAGTCGGACATTGGAATTCATTCCAAGATTCTTTAGTTTTGATGTCAGGTGCTCCAAAATTAAAAACTTTACAAGAAAGATTGTATATTTATTTAAATCAATCATCAAACTTAGCAGCATCAATGTCTACATCAACAACAGGACTTTCAGAAGCACAAAGACAGGAAATGTTAAATACAAAAACAATCCAGTATACAGTCGCAATGGTTACAGCAATTCCAATTTTGTGTGTATATCCATTTATGCAGAAATATTTTGTAAAAGGAATAATGTTAGGGGCAGTAAAAGGGTAAAATCGGAAATCCGTTAAAAAAAATTGCGAAGGCTTGGAGCAATTTTTTAGGATTATCCGCCTTGTGAGGAAATCCGTTAAAAAAAATTGCGAAGGCTTGGAGCAATTTTTTAGGATAGATTTT
>CAZIQK010000002.1:30938-88849 GCA_964541735.1 uncultured Treponema sp. | reverse complement strand
TAGCCTGCGTAGAAATCCGTTAAAAAAAATTGCGAAGGCTTGGAGCAATTTTTTATGATAGATTTTTTATTTGTTTATTTTGCAAAGCAAAATAAAGTAGCAGGCTAGTTGTAGATTTAAAATTAAAATGTTTTTTTAGCCTGCGTAGAAATCCGTTAAAAAAAATTGCGAAGGCTTGGAGCAATTTTTTATGATAGATTTTTTATTTGTTTATTTTGCAAAGCAAAATAAAGTAGCAGGCTAGTTGTAGATTTAAAATTAAAATGTTTTTTTAGCCTGCGTAGAAATCCGTTAAAAAAAATTGCGAAGGCTTGGAGCAATTTTTTATGATAAATTTTTTATTTGTTTATTTTGCAAAGCAAAATAAAGTAGCAGGCTAAATGTCTGTTTTGACAGATTTAATTGCAAGTTTCAATTTTATAATTTTGTATATAAAAAATGTTTCATAGGAGGAAAAAATGAAGCGTTCTAGTTTAGTTTTTGCAAGTGTAGCTATGATTTTGTCATTTTCTTTAATAAGTTGTGGCGGATCTAGTAAAAATGCAAAATCGGGATCTTTTGATTATGCAATTGCAGTATCAGGATCAAAATCAGAAGGAAACATCAAAAAAATCAGACCGGCAGAAACTGTTACAATTGATGTTTATTCTCAATTAGCCAATTATTCAGGTTTACAAACAGGTTGGTTTGCTGATTTGTTGTTGGAAAAATTCAATGTAAAAATCAACATCATTCCTGAAACAGGTGGAGCTTTCCAAACTCGAATGGAAGCTGGCAAACTTGGTGATATTGTAGTTTGGGGCGATAACACAGATAAATATTCACAAGCATGTAAAAAAGGAATGCTTTTAGATTGGGAAGAAGATAATCTTCTTGCAAATTATGGTCCATATATTCAAAACAATATGAAAATGGCTTTGCAGAAAAATAAATTGATGGATTCTCCAGACAAAAAACTTCACGGTTATGGATTCAATGTTTCTACTTCTGCAAAAGATATTCAAGGATTTTTCTACACTTGGGATTTACGATTTGACCTTTATGAAAAAATTGGAAAACCGGAAGTAAATGAACTTTATGATTTAGTTGATGTTCTTGCTAAAATGAAAGAGATTTGTCCAACAGATGATAACGGAAATACAACTTATGGTGTTTCTTTGTTCAACGATTGGGACGGAAATATGGTAATGTATGTAAAATCTCTTGCAACAGCATATTTTGGATATGATGAATTTGATTTTGGTCTTTATGATCCAGATACAGGAAAATTCTATGATTGTTTAGATCCAGAAGGACCATATCTTTACTGTTTGAAATTTATCAACAAATTAGCACAAAAAGGTCTTGTTGATCCTGACTCTATGACACAAAAATATAACGGAATGTCAGAAGATTATCAAAACGGAACTGCTTTCTGGAATATTTTCAACTGGATGGGTTCAGGAACTTATAACTCAGAAGGTCATATTGCAGAAGGAAAAGCAATGTATCCAGTTACTCCAAAACAAGCTCATCCAATCGTTTATGGACAGAGTGTTTATGGAGGAAATCGTCTTTGGTCAATTGGTGCACAAACTGCATATCCAGAACTTTGTATGGCAATTATCAACTGGTTCTCTACTCCAGAAGGATATATGACAATTGAATATGGTCCTCGTGGTGTAATGTGGGATATTAAAGATGGAAAAACAAGTTTTACAGAATTCGGAAAACGAGCTTTTGCAGATCAAAATAATACAATCATGCCAGAACCTTTCAAAGGAACATTCCATGATGGTGCATTCCAAATTAATAATACAACTTGGTGTAAAGATTCTCACAATCCTTTAACAACTAACGAAACTTACAACAAAATTTCTTGGGCTTCTGAACAAGTTCCTGCTACATCTGATATCGAAAAATCTTGGCGAGAATGGTCAGGTTCAGAAACTCCAGACAGATATATGCAAACAACATCATATCGTGTATCTCCAGGTTCTTTATATACAGGTGCAGGAGTTCCAGATGAACTTTCTATGAAATGGAATCAAGTTGCAGAATGTATTAGAAATGAAACATGGAATGCAATTTATGCAAAATCTGATGCAGAATATCAATCAATCGTAGACAGAATGATAAAAGATGCAAAATCTTACGGTTATGATGATTGTTGTGCACATACTCAAAAACAAGCTACAAAACGTGCTGCAGCAGAAAAGCTTGCTAGAGGTGAAAAATAGAATTATCAAAGGTGAAAACATTATCACCAATTTGAAATAATTTTTATTTATGAAGAGATTGTTTAAAGATAATTTTTAGTTTTTAAACAATCTCTTTTTTTTGTGAAAGTAGATAAAAATCTATCTTTTTAAAACAATTTTTATTATTATCTTTTTATGGGAATTTTTAGTCAAAATAGCGGATTTGTAAAATTTGTAAATAAAGCATTAGATATAATTTTTTTAAATATTCTTTGGATTGTTTTTAGTCTTCCAATAGTTACAATTGGTGCTTCAACTTGTGCAGCTTTTTCTGTTACTTTAAAAATGGTTGATGATGAAGAAGGTTATATTGGAAGAAGTTTTGTAAAAGCGTTTAAAGAAAATTTTAAACAAGGTTCTTTTATGTGGTTAATAACGGCTCCTTGTATTTATTTAGGCTATTTAATTTGGCAAGTTGTTATAAAAGCGGATGATGTAAATTTTCTTTTAATTTTAGGTGCAATTCTTTATTCGGCAGTTGTAATTGCAATAAATATTTATGCTTACCCTTTAATTGCTCGTTATAAAAATACGTTAAAAAATATGATAAAAAATTCAGTTGCAATTTGTATGACTTATTTTTGGCGAACGATTCTAATAGTTGTTGTTGTTACTGTAGAAGTTTTTATAATTTGTTGGAACCGATGGACACTTTTAGCAGGAATTCTTTTAGGTCCGGAATTTATTATTTTTACAATTAGTGGAATTTCAAAACGCATTTTTCAACAAATTGATAAACATGAAGATGCAAATTCTGGAACAATAAATCAGTAGAGAATAACCATATATTTATAGGATTGGAAGTTATCAGAAAAGTGGTATTTTCGTGCTTGAGTAAATCTATGCTTACATTCTTTCCGTTTTGGTAGGAAATCAAATCTTTTAGAGAAAAAGAATTCTTTTGATTTTAAAATCTTTCAATGCTATTTTAGAACGAACTTGTACAGTTTTTTAACAGTTTTTCGATAAACTCACCCCGAGCGTTGAGCAGTGCACCAGCAGCCACCGCAGTGAAACGAGGAGGCTGAGCGTTAGCGAACTGCGAAAGGCGAGTTGGTGGACTGATGGGTCAAAATTTTTATCTTATTCATTTTGTGTTTTGTCAAGTTTTTTGAAAAATACAATTAAAAATGGAATTGCGGTTAATGCACTTAAAACATCTGCGACAAATTGGCTAATTTCGACTCCGGTAAGTCCAAAAAGTCGTGGCAAAATCAAAACGGCGGGAATAAAATAAATTCCTTGTCTATTCATTGACAAAAAAGTTGCTTTTTTTACGTTTCTAGTAGATTGCATAAGCATATTAGTTCCGACAATCAACGGATGAAACGGCATAAATGCGGCTTGCCATCTTAAAGCAATGGTTCCAATTTTTACAACAGTATCATCATTGCGGAATGCTCGTAAAAGCTGTGGAGCAAAAATTATACAAATCGAAGTTGAAAGTGACATTAAACAGAAACCGCTAACAACCATAAAGAACCAAGCTTTTTTTACGCGGTCGTATCTTTTTGCACCAAAATTGTAACCGCTTACCGGCGTAAATCCTTGTCCAATTCCAATCATAATAGAAGCAATAAACATACAAATTTTTGTAACGATAGACATTGCAGCAACTGCTTCATCTCCACCATAACTTCCAGCGGCTGTATTTAAAAGAATTGTTGCAATACTTGCCATTCCTTGTCTTGCTAATGAAGGAAGTCCTGTTAATACAATATGTCCCAAGATTTTTGGTTGTTTTGTGTAATATTTTATATTCATACTGCAAATTGCTTTTTTGCGAATATACCAACCTAGTAAAATACAAAAACTCACGAATTGACTTATTAAAGTTGCGATTGCAGCTCCACTAATTCCAAGTTTTAACACAAAAATAAAAATCGGGTCTAAAATGATATTTAAAATTCCGCCGGAAGTAAGTGCAATCATAGAAAAAAATGCTTTTCCTTCCGAACGTAAATTGTTATTCATTACAAAAGAGGCACACATAAAAGGTGCTCCAAAAAAGATGTAGCGAGCATAATCTTGTGCGTAAGGCAAAACAGCATCTGACGCACCAACTAAAAGCAAAAATGATGATGAAAAAATATTTCCAAAAATCATAATTAAAACACCAAAAAATAAAGCTGTGTAAAATGCCGTTGAAGAAATAGTAGAAGCTTCATCATTTTTCTTTTCGCCAAGTTTTATGGAAAGTAAACTTCCAGAACCCATTCCAAGTGTAAAGCCGCACGCTTGAATAATTGACATTACAGGAAAAACAATTCCAACAGCAGCACTTGCTTGCGTACTTATTTGAGAAACAAAAAAAGTATCTGCCATATTGTAAATTGAAGTTGTAAGCATAGAAATTACAGTTGGAACCGCTAGACTTGAAATAAGTTTCCATACCGGAGTATTTACCATCTTTTCGTATTGATAATCTGCTCTTAGATTTTTCTCCATTTTGTAATTCTCCTTTTTAAAATTTTTAATTCAGAATTATTAGTTGTACGAGAGTATAACAGAAAAAGAAAAAAATAAAAACTTATAGGTCTGTCCTATCAAGAATTATAAAAATGTTAAGAAAAAAAATTCAAATTATACAATGTTAAAAAACAAATAATTGTATTTTCCTCATTATTTCGATATTATTTCGTTTATCGAGGTTCTTATGAGTTCAAATTTTCCATTATCAAAACAACAATTAGACAATCTTATAAATGATTTTCCAACTCCATTTTATTTATATGATGAAAAAGCAATCCGCGAAAATATGCGAAAATTTACAAAAGCATTTAGCATTTTTCCGAAATTTGTTGAACATTTTGCTGTAAAAGCATGTCCAAATCCGTATATCATAAAAATTCTTGCCGAAGAAGGTTGCGGAACAGATTGTTCATCATTACCAGAACTTATGCTTTCTGAAATTTCCGGAGTAAAAGGTGATTTAGTTCTTTTTACATCAAACGAAACGCCTGCCGAAGAATATAAATATGCTTATGCGCGTGGAAATCTTATCAATTTAGATGACATAACTCATATTGAATATCTTAAAAAAAATCTTGGAAAATTGCCTAAAAAAATCTGTTTTCGTTATAATCCCGGAAATGATAAACAAGGTTGTAATTCAATAATCGGAAAACCTGAAGAAGCAAAATACGGACTTACTCGCGAACAAATTATTCAAGCATACAAAATCTGCAAAGATGAAGGTGTCGAACATTTTGGACTTCATACAATGGTTGCTTCAAACGAATTAAATCCTGATTTTTTTGTTGATACTGCAAAATTACTTTTTGAACTTGCTGTCGAAATTAAAGAAAAAACTGGCGTTAGAATAGAATTTGTTGACTTGGGAGGAGGACTCGGAATTCCTTACAAACCTGACCAAAAAGCCGTTGATTATGATTACATTGCAAAAAAAATCCGCGAAGAATATGACAACATCTTAATTCCGGCAAAACTTGATCCAATGGAAATTCACTGGGAATGTGGACGACCAATCACCGGACCTTACGGCTGGCTTATTACAACTGCAATTCACGAAAAACATATTTACAGAGATTATATCGGTTTGGACTCTTGCATGGCAGATTTAATGCGTCCCGGAATGTACGGAGCGTATCACGAAGTAACAGTTAGCGGAAAGGAAAATGCACAAAAAGAGCACGTTTATGATGTTGTTGGTTCACTTTGCGAAAATTGTGATAAATTTGCTGTTCAACGCTCGCTTCCAAAAATTGATATTGGTGAGCATATCATAATTCACGATGCTGGAGCACACGGACGTGCAATGGGATTTAATTACAATGGAAAACTTCGTTGTGGTGAAATTTTACTTCGTGAAGATGGTTCTTTTAAAGAAATTCGTAGACGCGAAACTATTGATGACCTTTTTGCAACATTAGATTTAAACGGCGTAAAAGAATTTGAGTAAAAATTTCTAAAAATCTACTATTGAATAGTGATTTATTTATAACTAAAATATAATCATCAAAAATGATGTATGATTTTTTTTCAATGCTTAGGAGGCTTTTTTATGAAAAAAATTCTTGTAGCACTTATGATTGCTACTACTTGTTTTATGTCTGTTTCTGCAAAACCTAAAAAAGCAAAAACAATTAAAATTGGTGTTATTCAACTTGTAGAACATTCTGCATTGGACGCAAATTACAAAGGTTTTGTTGATGGACTTGCTGAAGCTGGTTATGTTGATGGCGAAAATATTAAAATTGACTATCAAAATGCACAAGGTGAACAAGCAAATTGCGTTACAATCGCTCAAAAATTTGTAAACGGAAAAAGTGATTTAATTTTTGCAATTGCAACTCCAGCCGCTCAAGCTGCTGCAAACCTTACTAGAAAAATTCCTATTTTAATTTCATCTGTAACAGACCCTGAATCTGCAAATTTGGTAAAATCTAATACTGCTCCCGGCGGAAATGTAACCGGAACTTCAGATTTAACTCCTTGTGCTGCTCAAATGGAATTAATCAAAAAACTTGTTCCAAATGCAAAAACAGTTGGAATGCTTTATTGTTCTAGTGAACAAAATTCTCATTTCCAAATAAAACTTGCAGAAGAAGCTTGCGATAAACTTGGTTTAAAATATGTAGAAGCAACAGTTTCAAATTCAAACGAAATTCAACAAGTTACACAATCACTTTGTGGAAAAGTTGATGTAATTTATTCTCCAACTGATAATATGATTGCTGCTGGAATGCCTTTAGTTGGTCAAGTTGCTTTAGAAAATAAAATTCCTGTAATTGTTGGTGAAGAAGGAATGTGTAGAGCTGGTGGACTTGCAACTTATGGAATTAATTACTACGAACTTGGAAAACAAACTGCAAAAATGGCTGTAAAGATTTTAAAAGGTGAAGCAAAACCTGCAACAATGCCAATCGAATATCTTGATACTTGTGACTTTGTTGTAAACGAAGATACTGCAAAAGTTCTCGGAATTGAAATTCCTGCTGATCTTTTAAAATAATCTTTTTTAGTGTAAAATATTGGGATTGTTCATCAAATAATGTGAGCAATCCCACTTTTAAATTTTGGAGCAATAAATGTTCATTTTAGATTTTCTGCAACGAATTTTATCGGCACTTCCCGGAGCAATTTCTCAAGGCGTTCTTTGGGGTGTTATGACACTAGGTGTTTATCTTACTTTTAGAATTCTTAATGTTGCAGATATGACTGTAGATGGAAGTTTTGCAGCCGGCGGAGCAATCACAGCAATTTTAGTAGTAAAGGGAATGAATCCTTACTTAACTTTGATATTTGTTTTTTTTATGGGACTTGCTTGTGGTGCCGTAACCGGATTTATGACGACAAAACTAAAAATTAATATTCTTTTAGCAAGTATTTTAACTCAACTTGCACTTTACTCCATAAATATCAGAATTATGGGAAAAGCAAACACACCGATGCTTGGAAATGAAACAATGATGTCTCTTTTTGTAGTTGGAATTGCACATCTTGTAGGATTATTTAAAGGTGTAAAATCTGGAGAAGCGTTTGAAGAACTTTTGTATTCTGTAGAAGACGTTTTTACAACTACAACATCATCTTTAATTTTGGGAATTGTTATCATCGCGATAATTATAATAGTGATGTATTGGTTCTTTGGAACAGAATATGGTTCTGCAATTCGTGCAACCGGAAGCAATGAACATATGGTTCGAGCACTTGGTGTAAATACCGATACAACAAAAATTGTTGGTCTTATGATAGGAAACGGACTTGTTGCATTAAGTGGAGCGTTAGTTGCTCAAAGTCAAGGTTATGCTGATGTT
Source organism: uncultured Treponema sp. (assembly GCA_964541735.1). Classification (GTDB taxonomy): domain Bacteria; phylum Spirochaetota; class Spirochaetia; order Treponematales; family Treponemataceae; genus Treponema_D. The sequence continues at coordinate 80,829 of CAZIQK010000002.1, read as the reverse complement.
GGAATGGGAACCGGAACAATTGTAGTTGGTTTGGCTTCTATCATTATTGGCGAAGTGATTTTTGGTTCACGTTTTGGAATGTGGTGGACACTTCTTTCTGTAGTTTTTGGTTCAATCATTTATAGAATTGTAATTGCAATCGTTTTGGAAATGGGATTAAAATCAACCGATTTAAAACTTCTTACAGCATTAGTTGTTGCCATTGCACTTTCGGTTCCAGTTTTCAAATCAAAAATTGATAGTAGACGGCGTGCGTATAAAGGTCCAAAAAATGAAAGAGACACTCGCCACGCAGATGATCAATTTAAACATGCTATAACAGATAACTAGGATTGGAGAAAAATATGGCTACAATGTTAAAACTTTCAAATATCACAAAAACTTTTAATCCCGGTTCTGTAACAGAAAAACGTGCAATTCGAGGAATAGATTTAGAACTGGAAGATGGCGATTTTGTAACTGTAATTGGCGGAAATGGTGCCGGAAAATCAACTTTATTAAATCTGATTGCTGGAGTTCATTACACAGATACAGGTTCAATAGAACTTGCAGGAAAAAATCTTACTGGAAAACCTGAGCATTATAGAGCGAAATTTTTAGGACGAGTTTTTCAAGATCCAATGATGGGAACTGCCGCAAATATGGAAATTGAAGAAAATCTTGCAATGGCAATGCGTCGAGGAAAAAATCGTGGTCTAAAATGGCATATAAAAAATGAAGAAAAAAAACTTTATCGCGAAAAGCTTGCACTTTTGGATTTAGGTTTGGAAAAACGTATGACTGCAAAAGTTGGACTTCTTTCCGGTGGACAAAGACAAGCTCTAACTTTATTGATGGCAACTTTACAAAAACCAAAGCTTCTTCTTTTGGATGAACACACAGCGGCACTTGATCCTAAAACTGCAAAAAAAGTTCTTGAACTTACAGAAGAATTCGTAAAAAAAGATAATCTTACAACTTTTATGGTAACTCATAATATGAAAGATGCAATTCGTTATGGAAATCGACTGATTATGATGATGGATGGAAAAATTATTTATGATGTTCGTGGCGAAGAAAAGAAAAATTTAACTGTAGAAGATTTACTTGCAAAATTCAGCGTAACTGGCGAAGTAAGCGATAAACTTTTAGGATAATCATTAAAATTGTAAACTTTGTGTATTGTAAAAAGGTTTACAATTTTATATTATCTTTTTATGAAAAATAAAACCATTCTCAAACTCTCTTTTATTTCATTATTTGCGGCAATCATTTGTTTTGGTTGCTTTATGAAAATTCCTTTAGGACCAATTCCAATCGTTTTACAAAATATTCTTTGCATTTTAACTTCTGTGTTGTTAGGAAGTTATTTTGGTGGAATTCCTACGGCACTTTTTTTATTTGTTGGTATTTTGGGATTACCAGTTTATTCTGGTGGAACTGGCGGAATTTCCGTTTGGATTGGACCAACTGGAGGATTTTTACCAGGATATTTAATTGGAGCAATTTGTGCGGGTTTTATTGCAGGAAAACCTTCTGTTCAAGAAAAAAAAATCTCATCGAAAGTTCTTATTCGTATAATTGTTGCAATGATTGTAGGAATGATGATTTTGTATGTTCCAGGTGTAATTCATTTTTCTCATTGGGCGACAAAAAACAATAAAATTCCAGTTGATAAAAATGCTCTTTCATACACAATGGCAGCTTGTGTAATTCCGTATATTCCCGGAGATATTATAAAAATCGTGATTACAGTTCCAATCGCATTAAAATTGCGTCCAATTCTTGCACAATATCTTTATAATGCACCAGAAAAAAAATCTGAAAATTCGGAAGAAACTAAAAGTGATAAAAATACAAAATCTGAATAAAAGTTTTCAAACAAGCGAAGGAAAAATTGACGCTTTGAAAAATATTTCTCTTGAAATTGATGATGGAGAATGTGTAATTATTGGCGGAGAAAATGGTTCCGGAAAAAGCGTTTTGATGTCAATAATTGCAAATCTTGAAGAAGCTGACAGTGGAAAAATTGAACTTTTTGGACAGAAAGTTGGATTAGTTTTTCAAGAAGCTGAAACTCAAATTTTGGGAGAAACGCCCGCAGAAGATATTGCCTTTGGACCAAAAAATCTTGGTTGGAAAAAAGATAAAATAGAAAAATCAGTTCAACAAGCATTAAAAAAAGTTGGACTCGAAAAAAAATCAGAATTTCCGGCAAGATTTCTTTCTGGTGGCGAAAAACGTCGTCTTGCTATTGCTTGTATGATTGCAATGAATTTACCAATAATCATTTTAGACGAACCTTATGCAAATTTAGATTTTTGCGGCGTAAAACAAATAAATTCTCTGATAAAACAATTAAAATCGGAAGGAAAAACTATCATCATTCTTACTCACGAAATAGAAAAATGTCTTGCTTTATCAACAAAATTTATTGTTCTTTTTCGAGGAGAAAAAGTTTTTGATGGGAAACCTGAAGATGCTTTGAAAGAAAATCTTGAAAAATGGAATATCAAAAATCCACTTGGAAAATATGAAAAATTCGGAGATTTGGTTTGGTAAAGTACTCATTTTTTTCATACAAAAAAGGAAATAGTTTTTTACACAAATGTCCTTCTTGGATAAAAATAATTTTTATTCCTTTTATAAATATTTTATTTTTTTGTTTTCCGCCAGAATTTTCATTTATTTTGATTATCTTACAAATTTTTCTCGCATTTTGCTTGAAATTTTCAGTTAGAGAACAAATTGAGGATTTAAAACCGATATTTTTTTACGCAATTTTACTTTTATTTTTTCAGATTTTCTTATGTTTTTTTAGTGATGATTTTTTAACGAATTTAAAATTACAATTTAATTGGAAACAACAAAAAGAAACTATTTTTTTATTGTTAAAATTATTTTCCATAATGCAAACTTCATCTTTGGTTTTTAAAACTTCAACTTCGTTAGAATTGAGAGAAGGAATTTCTAAAATTTTTGGACAAAAATCTGTTTTTACGAATGCAATTTCAATGTTTTTAAATTTTATTCCAATGATTTCAAAAATCTGGCAACAATCAAAATTGGCTTGGAAAATTCGTGGAGGAAAACATGGAATCAAAATGTATTTTGTTCTTTTGCCGATTTTATTTTCTGTAGGAATGAAAAAAGCATATAATCTCGCAAAAGCTGTTCAAATCAGAAATTAAAATCTCTTGTAGAAAAAATCATTTTATGAAAATATAAAAATATTTGGTGGTAAAATTTGAAAAAACGATTGGACACTTTATTAAACGGAAATAAAATTTTTCAAGATTCGGAACGATTTATGTTTGGAATTGATGCTGTTCTCCTTGCCGATTTTGCAGCGAATTCTATTAGGAAAAATGATTCTGTAATTGATTTAGGAACCGGAACCGGAATTATTCCGCTGCTTTTGGATAAAAATTCTTCCACCAAAAATATAGTTGGTCTTGAAATTCAATCAGATTCTGCAAAAATGGCTTGTGAAAGTGTTGCAATAAATAATTTGCAAGAAAAAATTAAAATTGTAGAAGGTGATATAAAAAACGCTTCTCAAATTTTTAAAATTCATTCTTTTGATGTTGTGATTTCAAATCCGCCTTATATGAAAGTAAATTCTGGAAAAAATAATGATTTTGATGCAAAAACAATTGCTCGCCACGAAATTTTTTGTAATTTGGAAAATGTTATAAACGCGGCAGAATTTCTTTTAAAAAATCACGGTTCTTTTTTTATGATTCATCGACCCGAGCGACTTGCAGAAATTTTTTATCTTTGTAAAAAATATAAAATGGAACCAAAAGTTATGCGTTTTGTTGTTCCTTTTGAAAATAAAGAACCAACAATGGTTTTGGTGGAAATCCGAAAAGATGCAAAACCAGACTTAAAAGTTTTGAAAAATTTAGTTGTTTATAAAGAAAAAGGCATTTACACAGATGAAGTTATGAAAATTTATCATAAATGAGCCTTCTGAAAAGTCCAATCGCTATTATAAAAAATTCTAACAATTTGAAAATTATCGATACAAAGTGCAACATACGATTTTCTTTTAATTATCGATTTTTTTTTAAATTTTGAGAATTCGTATGGCAATATAAATTAGGTGGAAACGCAAAAATGAAAAAAAACAATAAAAAACTTGCCGACGTTGTAAGCCTCGTTGACGAGCGGAATTCTGAGAAAGGATTGGCACACGAATTCGATTTTGATAACGCAAAATCTTGAATTTGTCACATATCATCTGGATAGAGATTTTACCGTTGGAAGAACATTATAAAAAAACCGGATCCGCTTACTTCGGAAGAATTTCCAAATCCGGTTTTATGTTGAGTGTAGTAATGTTATTAAGGTTTTTTTACACAGGAAATAATTCTGTACGACATATCACCTGTGTTTCTATAATGCGACAAAAATTGTGCTTTTGCGTCAGAAACACTTTCTGCTGTGTAAGTTGCTTTTTGTCGAGCAACATTTCCTGTTCGTTTTGTAATGACTTCATAAGAAACTTCGTATCTTGATTTCATTTTTTCCTCTGTTGCTGAATTTTCCAGCGATAATTTATTTCTACTGCAAACTGTGTCCGCCTGTTGGCGAATGAGTGCATTTGAAACCATATTTTGTGCAAAGTTTTTGCGCCAGAATTCTTGTTTCGTGTCCGCAAAAAACACATGTTTTTCCATCAGAAACAGCAATGTGATTTTTGTTTCCATTTCCGGCACATTTTGTTCCGTTTGGTGCAAAAAGCGTATCGTTTACAGAACGCAAGGTTTGTCCGCAAAATCTACATTTCATTTTTTTCATCTCCTATTCTGGTAAGAACATTGCAATTATTATGAGAAAAACAAAAAATCCGAATATAACGCCAATAGTAATTAAGAACGCTCTTAAACAACCGTGCATTTTTTTAGGTTTTTCATTTGTAGCGATGTTTTCGACCTGTTTTTTTTCTAAAGGAGGTGCTTTTCCTTGTGGCTGGGAGATTTGCACTTGTTGTGATTCATTAGATTTTTGTGATGCAGTTTCAATTCCCAAAATTTTATTTTTCTTTTTTTCATAATCATCATTAGAAATTAAACCGTTATCAGCCATGCGTTTTAATTTTGTAAGTTTTTCTTCAATATCATCTTCTGTGAATGATGAATTTTGTGATTCTGGATTTTCAGAAAATGAATTACTTTCTTCAGAAATTTCGCTATCATTTTCAATAAGATTTTGTTTTGGATGATTTTTTAAATTGCGGACAGTGTTTCTATATTCTGACCAAAATTTTCCAGAAACGTTATCAAGAATTTTTGTTCCATCATAAAAAATATCCATTGCACCTTGCATTGTTTCGTCACGTTCGGCTTCCAAAGAGTCAAGTGCATCTTGCAAATCATCACCAATAAGTTGAACAGTATCTCCTTTTGCAAAAATGACATTTTCATTTGTAACAACAAGAATTCCGCTGTTTCCAATCATTTCGTTTCCGATTGATTTTGCGATTCTTTTTACTCCTCTCAGAACCGTAGTACGAAGATTGCCGGTAATAACACTCTTTCCGAGATTTACTAAAGTTCCTGTTGCGTTATCCGAAATGCTTGCGGTATGGTCTTCAAGAATATATTCAATGCTACAATTTTCTGAAAGCACTCCATTTTGCACAATTAAATTGAAAAAATTGTGATATTCAAAAATCAGGTGATAAAGATATTTGTTGTAGTTTCCGTCAAAAAAGATTCCGTTTTCTTCACAAATCAGGCGGACATTTTCGTAAGGCGAAGAACTTGAACCGTCTTCAAATGCATTTATGAGTGATTTTAAAAACTCTGCATCTTGATTTGCTTTTTCTGCTTCTTCTGTGTTATACGAAATATTTTTTTTGTTCAAAGTGATAGAAATATTCGAGCCAGATTTTTTTACAGAAATTGCCGCAAATTCATCATAATCAAAATTCTTTTGCGTTCCATCTTTTTTGAGTGTAACATAAGTTGGAAAAAATTGAGCGAAAACACAAGAAGGCGATTTTACAGTACAAATCAACTCAGGATAAGAATTTGAATTCGTATTAAGCGATTCATATTTTGGATTAAAATTTTCGATTTTTTCTAAAAACATATTTATTCTCCTTTATCTTCATTAAAAATATCTTCAAAGTCTGGAAGATTGATGTCATAACGTTCTGTTGAATGTATCTTTTCTATAATAGAATTAATAAGTTCAGAAAAATCGTTGAGCATATCTTCTGGAATTTCGGAAGTTTCAATTTTTGTATCATCAAAATATAGAGAAGATGAATTTACGTCTGCAGTAACAGTTTTTATTTCTGAAATATCTATGCAAATATTTTTAGCGGAAGTAATATTTTTTGCATAAAGATGTTGACTTGTGATTAAAAATCCGTTTTTGCAGTTTTCTAAAGCGGAATCATCATAAAGCAATATAGGCTCTTCATCTGTTGTTCCTTCACTGGCGAAAGTTTGTATTGCTTGCCAAAGTTTCTCTTTATTCTCATACGCAAAAAATATATTTAAATCGTCATCACAAAGTTTTTGCATAAAATCTTGATACTTTACATAAAGCGAAATTGCAAAATTGTTTTTTAGTTCGTTTATAGAATCTTCATAACCTTGTTCAGCCGATTTCCAATACCAATAGCAAGCCTGTTCAAGATTTTTTTCACAGCCAATTCCGGATTCATAACAACGTCCAAGTTCGTTTTGGGCTTTTGCATATCCTTGTTCAGCGGCTTTCTTATACCAACCGAATGCCTGTTCTAGATTTTTTTCACAGCCATCTCCCAATTCATAACAAACTCCGAGATTGAATTGAGCGACATCAAGCCCTTGTTCAGCGGCTTTTTTATACCAACCGAATGCTTGTTCTGGATTTTTTTCGCAACCGTCTCCATCGTCATAGCAAAGCCCAAGTTTGTTTTGGGCTTTTGCATATCCTTGTTCAGCGGCTTTCTTATACCAACCGAATGCCTGTTCTAGATTTTTTTCACAGCCATCTCCCAATTCATAACAACCTCCGAGATTTAATTGAGCTACATCAAGCCCTTGTTGCGCAGCTTTTTTATACCAATAGAATGCTTGTTCTGGATTTTCTTCGCAACCATATCCATAATCAAAATAAACACCAAGGCTATTTTGGGCTTTTGCATATCCTAACTCTGCTGATTGTTTGTAATAAGAAAATGCTTTTTCTAAATCCTTTTCAACGCCATTTTTTCCAAGTTCATAGCAAAGGCCTTGATTGAATAAGGCTTCGGCATTGTTGGTTTGATTTTCTTCTTCGGAAACTGAATTCTCATTTTTGTATGTTCCAAGTTTTTTTTGTGCATCTTCGTTGCCGTGCTCTGCTGCTTTTTCAAACCATTCAAGAGCTTTAGATGAATTTCTTTCACAACCAAATCCAATTTCATAACATGCAGCAAGAAAATATTGTGATTTACTAAATCCTTGCTCTGCTGATCTAGAAAACCAATAAAATGATTTTTCTGGATTAGCTTCACATTCATAACCAAGTCCATAATTAAGTGCTAAATTAAATTGGCTTTCTGCATCGTTAGTATCCTTTATTTCTTCTTCCATAGTTTCAAATCCTTCATTTTGATTTTTGAAAAGAATGATGATTTATAGATTTTCCAAAGCGTTTATTGCTTCAAATTTTGCTTTTTTATCTGCTTCTTCTTTTTTCATTCTTTCTATTTCTTGTTGCTTTTTGATGATTTCATCTTTTTCTTTTTTCATTTTTTCAAACAACTCTGCTTTTTTTGTTGCGATATAGTTTTGTTCTTCTATCTCTTTAATTCTAGCTTCTGAAAATGAATAAGGCTGTTTTAAAAATTCTTCCAAATGCTCATAAACATCGTGACTGTTAAGAATTGTAAGAAGATTTTCCAATCCTAATTCTTGTTCTCGAAATATATGATTGCTAGTGTCAACCCCTCGTTTTACAATTGTTAATAAAGCTGCACTTGATATACAAGTTTCTGAATTCTTGAAGTATAAATAGAGAACACTTTTTAGATCATCACTGTTTGAATCTAGGTTAAAACAGTTAAAAACGAAACCTAATTCAGACTTATTATTTGGCTGCCAAAAAATGCCATATTTTTTATATCCTAAGGAATGATGTAAAATTTTAGCATTTACCGATAATATGCTCGTATATTTTTGGTTGTCATAATTAGATAAAATAGTTAATGTCTTCCCATCTTTTGTGTATCTTGTAGCGGTATCAGGACGGTTTTCTGGGTCTGAAGATTCCCATTCTCTAAAAGCATTCCTATTAATGCTTAGTGATATTTTTTCTAATTGATTGTAAATATCTACTTTCGATTTCTCTGGATCAACTAAAAGATTTTTTCTCTGAAAAATTTCATTCCATTTATTTAATAATTTGAAGAAATTATTTTTTTCATCTTCATTATTAAATAAAACATCAAATTTTATCTCACATGTACCTAGTATTACTGAAGCTCCTATGCCTAATAATAATTCTCCGAAAAATCCCATATTTTTTTCTCCTTTTGAATTTTATTTATATAAGTCTTAAACGTATTCATCTTCAGAGTCATCGCCATAATCATTAGGATTTATATTTTTAATCTTCATGGCTTCGGCAAACGTTAGAATTTTTGAATTTTTTTGTTGTTCGGTTTCAGTTTCTGTTTTATTCTGAAGTGGTAAACTATTGCAAATTTGATCTATATTAACTTTGATTGTTATTTGCGATGTTTGATTTTCAGATTTCATACAGTCTTTAATTTTATTTAATTCTGTATTATCACCTGTTAGTCTTACATAAAGAACTTTATTTAGAATAGAATTTTCATTTTCTTTTTTTTCTTCCAGAACTGGTGGGATAATAGAAAATTCTATAAGAAATTTATAACCAGGTAAATTTCCAGAATAAATATACTCATAAAGTCTATCAGCAATAGTTGAGATAGGTGGAATATCTTTTATTATTTTTTTTAAAACAACGTGTAAATAACAAGGAAATGATGTCGTGTTTTTTATAAAATCTTCATACTCTTGTTTTAGTTCTTCTCTTGATTTGTGTTCATCACTATTCATTTTCCTTTTCTCCATTTCGTATCTTTACGCAAGTTTTGTTTTGTGAGCGTAAATTTACTTATCGGGATATTATAAGCGTAAATTAACGTAAAAACAAGTCTGAAGTGCGTAAATTGACGTAAAATCAAAATATGGGTTTTAAGGAAAATCTGCGTGATGAGATTTCGTATCAAGGACTTATGATAAAAGAAGTTGCTGATAAAGCGGGTATCAAAGCTGGCTCGCTTAGCAATTATCTTAAAGAAAACAGTTCTATTCCTTCTGCTGACGTTGCGGTAAAAATCGCAAATGCCCTGAATGTTTCTGTGGAATATCTTGTTACTGGAAAAGAAAATTCACCAAAAAATAAAATCAACGAAAAAATTTTTCCGCTTATAAAAAGATTGAATCGTCTTTCTGATGATGATTTGGCGTTTTTTGAAGAAGTTCTGAATCGATTGGAAAACTAGTTGGTGAATCAACTTCAGTATGAAAGTTCGTTTTGATGTGCCTGTAAACTGCGTTAGGCAATGGAAGACTATCTGCCTTTAGGTAAGGAACGCAAAAAAAAAACAGAAAAATATTTTTATTAAAATATGCGTAAAATCTCTTAAAAAAGTTCCCATTTACCAAAATTAGAAAAATTGATATATTTTTATCATACAAAGGGGTATGTACTTTTAAAAGTGCGTGCCCTTTTTTATTTAACAACTTTTCAGTACAATATAGAAATATAAAAATGTTGGGAGGTTAAATTGAGTACCTTTTTAACGCAATTAATTAATGGACTTTCTTTGGGCAGTATTTACGCTTTAATTGCTCTTGGTTATACAATGGTTTATGGCATTGTAAAGTTAATAAACTTTGCTCACGGCGATGTTATGATGGTCGGTGCCTACACTGGTTACTTTATTTTAAAAGCGGTTGGAACAACTCCTATTGGATTAGCTTGTGCTTTTCTTGGTGCAATGGTTGTTTGTTCTTTGCTTAGTCTTTTGATTGAAAGATGTGCATACAGACCTTTGCGAAATGCTCCAAGATTAAATTCTCTTATTACTGCGATTGCTGTTGAATTGATTTTACAAAACGGAATGAGAATTCTTCCATTTGTTGGCTCAAATCCACGACAATTTCCTACAATGGAAACAAAAAGTTACAATTTTGGTATAGTTTCAATTTCAAATATTCAGTTGATTGTAATAATTTCTTCAATTGTTTTGATGATAATTTTAAATATCATCATCAATTATACTCGAACTGGAAAAGCAATGCGTGCTGTAAGTTATGATTTAGGGGCTGCTAGTCTTATGGGAATCAACGTAAATAAAACAATTGCAATTACATTTGTAATCGGTTCTATTTTGGCAGGAGCAGGCGGCGTTCTTTATGCAACTGCTTATCCACAAATTGAACCAACAATGGGTTATATTCCGGGGTTAAAAGCATTCGTTGCAGCGGTTCTTGGCGGAATTGGTTCAGTTCCGGGAGCAATGCTTGGAGGTGTAATTCTTGGAATTGCAGAAACTATGACAAAAGCATACATTTCATCACAATACGCAGATGCAATTTCTTATTTAATTTTGATTGTCATTCTTCTTGTAAAACCAGCCGGACTTTTAGGCAAAAAGAAAATCGTAAAAGTTTAAGATCTTGGAGCAAAATATGAAAAATAAAAATCTTAGAAATACACTTATTCTTACTGCAATTTCGGTTGCAGTTGTTGTGATTCCTGCTGTTCTTATCACAATAAAATCATTCTTTTTTGATTTTCCAATTGGAATTGACGCTTATTGGGCGCAAGTAATTACTTTAGCCGGCGTGAATGCAATTATGGCGTTGAGCGTAAACGTTGTATGCGGAATTACAGGTCAGTTAAGTTTAGGTCAAGCGGGATTTCAAGCAATCGGAGCGTATGCAGTTATTCTTCTTACGCAAAATTTGCATTTTCCACTTCCTTTAAGCATAATTTGTGCAGGTTTAATTTCTGCATTTTTTGGTTTTCTGATTGGATTTCCTACGTTAAAACTTGAAGGCGATTATCTTGCGATTGTAACTTTGGCGTTTGGAGAAATTATCCGCGTAGTTTTGTTAAATCAAAAATCTTGGACTGGTGGACCGAACGGAATTCAATTTGGAACAGTTTTTACAGAATCTCTAGAATGGGGACCAACAATCGCTTATGCTTCTGTAATCGGTTCTTTAGTTTTGATTGTAATTTTTCTTCAAAATTTCTTACGTTCAACTTATGGTCGAGCAATTATGGCTGTTCGAGAAGATGAAATTGCGGCAAACAGTTCCGGAATCAGCGTTTTTAAATACAAAATGATTGGTTTTGTAATTGCATCATTTATTGGTGGAATTGGTGGTGCGTTATATGCGCCTTTAATTGGATTTGTAAAACCAGATTTAGCATCTTTCAACAATTCTGTAAATCAACTTATTTATGTTGTTCTTGGTGGAATGGGAAGTGTAACTGGTTCAATTCTTGCGGCATTTGTTCTTACTATTTTACAGGAAGTTTTACGTTTCCTCCGCGACTACAGACTTTTAATCTATCCTTTAATTCTTATCATTATGATGTTGTTCCGTCCACAAGGTTTACTTGGAACAAAAGAATTATGCTTTTTCAAAATTCCTGAATATTTTAAAGCGATTGGAAGATGGTTTAAAAAGATTTTTACAAAAAAAAGTGAGGAAAATGCATAATGGCTGAAGAAAAAAGAGAATTATTGCTTCGAGCAAAAGATATTTCGATTGTTTTTGGCGGACTTCGTGCGGTTTCTGAATTTTCACTTGATTTGTACGAAGGTGAATTGATTGGCTTAATCGGTCCAAACGGTGCTGGAAAAACTACAATTTTCAATATGCTTTCTGGAGTTTATAGACCAACCGAAGGCACAATTACTTTTGTAGACAGAAAAGGAAATCTTGAAGTTATAAATAAAAAATCACCAGCACAATTAAACAGACTTGGAATTGCAAGAACTTTTCAAAACATCAGACTTTTTGGCGGAATGACAGTTCGGGATAACATAAAAATTGCATTGCATAGTACAAGAGGCGTAAATCCGTTGCAAGTTGAGTTTAGAACTCCTAAATTCCGAAAAGATGAAAAATTGATGGATGAAAAAGCGCTTCATCTTTTATCACTCTTCCACATGGAAAGCAAAATTGATGAACTTGCAAAAAATCTTCCTTATGGTGAACAACGAAAACTTGAAATTTGTCGTGCATTGGCTTCAAATCCTAAACTTTTACTTTTAGATGAACCTGCAGCCGGAATGAATGGGCAAGAAACTCAAGAACTTATGGAAATGATTGATTTTATCCGCAAAGAATTTAATCTTACTGTTCTTTTAATCGAACACGATATGAAACTTGTAATGGGCATTTGCGAACGTTTAATGGTTTTAAATTATGGTCGCGTTATTGCAAGTGGAACTCCAAGTGAAATTCAGAGCAATCCGGAAGTTATAAAAGCATATCTTGGTTCTGGTTATGAACAAATGACTGGAGGTGAAAAATGAGTCTACTTGAAGTAAAAGATTTAGTTGTTTCTTACGGAGCAATCAAAGCATTAAAAGGAATTTCTTTTTCGGTAGATAAAGGCGAAATTATCAGTTTGATTGGTTCAAACGGTGCGGGAAAAACTACAACTCTTCATTCTATCAGCAATTTAATCAAAAAAGTTAGCGGTTCAATCACTTTTGATGGCGTAAATATCACAAATCTTGTGGCAGATAAAATTGTAAAAATGGGATTAATTCAAGTTCCGGAAGGTCGTCGTGTTTTTGCAAATATGAGCGTAAAAGAAAATTTGGAAATGGGAGCTTATCTTCGCCGCGATAAAAACGAAATCAAAAAGGATTTAGAATGGTGTTATGAACTTTTTCCTCGACTAAAAGAGCGATTAAGTCAAATTTCAGGAACTCTTTCCGGCGGTGAACAGCAAATGCTTGCAATGGCTAGAGCGCTAATGTCAAAACCAAAACTTCTTTTGCTTGATGAACCTTCAATGGGATTGGCTCCAATTTTGGTTGATGAGATTTTTGACATTATCACAAAAATTTCATCGAGTGGCACAACAATTCTTTTAGTTGAACAAAATGCATATAAAGCACTTTCTATTGCGAATCGTGCATACATTTTGGAAACTGGAAATATCACAAAAGAAGGAAACGCAGAAGATTTAATCAATGATAAATCGGTAATTTCGGCTTATCTTGGCGGATAAAATTTATGTAAAAAAGATTATCGGGTCAAGCGCGATAATGATATGTACAAAAAAGTAAGTTCTGAGATGTTTGCAAGGCAAACTCGTGTGTTGCAGAAATTAACGCAGTCATTGCCGTATGTTGATTGAGGTTTTCGAAATCGACACGGGAATCTTTCAAAATGAAAATAAATTCTTAGGAGGAAATATGTTAGTAAAAGACGTGATGACAAAAAATCCAATCACAATTCAAGAAAAAGAATCTGTTCTTGAAGCAAAGGATTTAATGACAAAAAATAAAATCAATAAACTTCCGGTTGTTGATAAAAGTGGTTCTTTAGTTGGTATTATTACTGCAAACGATTTACAACGCTCAACTCCAAGCGATGCTACAACTTTAGATATGTATGAACTTGGTTATCTTCTGAGTAAATTAACAGTTGAAAAAATCATGACAAAAAAAGTTATAACTGTTGATGAAAATGAAACTGTGGAAGAAGCTGCTCGCATTATGGCAGATAAGGATTTTGGTTGTTTACCAGTTATGTCTAACAATTTGCTGATTGGAATTATCACAGAAAGTGATTTGTTTAAAATGTTTATCGAAATGTTTAATGCAAGAACAAAAGGCATTCGTTTAATGTTAAATATGAGTGACAATCCTGGAAGTTTGGCGATTTTTACTCAAAAAGTTGCCGAAAAAAACGGAAAAATTGTTTCTGTAGTAACTTCTCCAAGTAAAAACGAAAACAGCCGAAAAATCACAGTAAAAGTTACAAATATTTCTTTTGAAGACTTAAAAGCAATCGCAGAAGATTGTAGTACTATTGACGATATTCGAGAAGTGTAAGGTAATAGCACTGTTATTTAAGATTTTTTTCTTATATTCAAACTTAGACTCATAAATTATAATAAATTTATGAGTCTAAAAATTATCAATCCTATTTTATCGGGTTTTTATCCTGATCCTTCTGTTTGTGTTGCAAATGACACTTTTTATCTTGTAAATTCAACTTTTTCTTATTTTCCGGGGCTTCCAATTTTCAAATCTACTGATTGTGTTCATTGGAAACAAATTGGAAATATTATCGACAGAAAAGAACAACTCGACTTTTCAGGTGCAACGAGTTCTCGCGGACTTTTTGCTCCGACAATCAGATTTTATAACAATAAATTTTACTGTGTTTGTACTCAAGTTGATAAACTTGGAAATTTCTTGGTTACGGCAGACAATCCGGAGGGGCCTTGGTCAAATCCAATTCAAATTGTCGGTGCAGAAGGCATAGATCCATCACTTTTTTTTGATGATGACGGAACTTGTTGGTACATTGGAACACGTCCTGCTCCGGAAGGTTGCAAATACGACGGAAATTGGGAAATTTGGATTCAAAAAATTGATGTAAAAACCGGAAAACTTCTCGGAAATTCAAAAGGCATTTGGCGAGGTGCATTAAAAAATTGTATTTGGCCAGAAGGTCCTCATATTTACAAAATAAACGGTAAATATTATTTAATTCACGCAGAAGGCGGAACTGGTCCTGATCATGCAGTTTGTGTTGCCCGTAGCGAAAGAATTGATGGTGAATGGGTTGGAAAAAAATCTAATCCAATTTTGACCCATAGACATTTAGGAAAAACTGCAGGCGTTGTTTATGTTGGACATGCTGATTTATTCCAAGATAACAATAAAAATTGGTGGATGGTTTGTCTTGCTTCTCGTCCGTTTGGCGAAAACGGAGAACGATATTGTAATTTAGGACGAGAAACTTTTATGGTTCCTGTAAAATGGGAAGATGATTGGCCCGTTGTGAGTTGGCAAACTGGTCTTGTAGAAAATGCCTACTCACTTTTCGGAAAAGTTGTTCAACGAACAAATGATGATCCAAATGCAATAGTTTTTCCTACAATCGATGATTTTAACGACGAAAAATTAGCATTTTATTGGCTCGGTTTACGAAGATTGGATTCTTCTGTTTATAATTTAACCGAAAATCCTGGAAATTTGCGTCTTTATGGTGGTGATGAATTAAATTCAAACAAAGATGTAAATATGCTTGTGCGTCGTCAAACTGGATTTTGCTACGAAGCAGCGAGCAACATTAATGTAAATTTTGTAAACGATGGTGATTCTGCAGGATTAGTTTGTTTTCAAAACGAAAACTCAAATTATAGGTTTCAACTTGTTTTGAGGGGAAAACTTATTGTTTTACAACTTGTAAAAACTTTTGGAAACGAAATCCAAATTTTAAAAGAAGATGTTTTTGATGGCGGAACAAAGAAAATTTCGTGTGTTCTTAGAGTTATTGCCGAGAAGCAAAAACTTTCTTTTGAGTTTGGTTATGATGAAAGAAAATTGAGTGTCTTTGCCGAAAATGTTGATGGAACAATTCTGAGCGTAGAAAAATCCGGCGGTTTTGTTGGAACTGTAATTGGAATGTTTGCAGTTTGTGCAAACGACAAGAGTAAAGGAAAATTCTATGCAGATTTTGATTGGTTCAAATATGAAGATACATCAAAAATGTGGATAGATGTTTGATATTATTCTCCAAATATACGAGATTGCTTTGTCTAATGGCTTGTAATGACATTTTACGTTGATTGAGATGAATCACTGCAATTTTTATAAATCTTTAGGGGTCTGTCCCCTTAAAAAAAGGATTACGTATGTTAAAAACAAAAGGAATTTATGCATCTGGAATGGTTTTACAGCAAAACACAACAAATTGTATTTTTGGAATTGCCGATGCAAACAAAGAAATTATTATAGATTTTAAAAATCAAAAATTTTTTGGAAAAGTACAAAAAAATGGAGAATGGAAAGTTGAGTTTGAAGTTGGTGATGCTGGCGGTCCTTTTGAATTAAAAATTTTTTGCGAAAATGAAAAAATTATTTTTAGTGATGTTTATGTTGGTGAAGTTTGGCTAAGTTCTGGGCAATCAAATGCTCAACTTCCAATGGAAAGAATGAAATATTCATATCCAAATGAATTTACACTTCCGCAGAACGATAAAATCAGAATGATAACAATTCCGATTGCTTGGAATTTTGACGGAGAACAAGATTCTGTCGAAAATCCTACTTGGAAAGTTGCAAATTCTCAGAATATTGGAGAAATGTCTGGAACCGGATACTTTTTTGCAAAATATCTTTCTGCCAAATTAAATGTGCCAGTTGGAATTATAAATGCAAGTCAAGGTGGCTCGCCGATTTCATCTTGGATTGACAAAAAAACTCTCCAAAAATTAGAAAAAAAAGAAAATCTTAATGAACTTTCAAAATGGGAAAATCCTAAAAACATAGAAGAGAAACAAAAATCACTTGCAGAAAATCAAAAAAAATGGGATTCAACAATTTGGAATGCAGATAAAGGAATAAAAGAAAATTGGGCAAAACTTACTTTTGGTGATATTCAAAATATTTGGTCAGATATAAATCTTCCTAACGATATAGAAGATTTTGAGACTGCGGGAATTATTTGGTTCAAAAAAGAAATTATTTTATCAAAAGAACAAGCTGAACGATTTAATTCGACAAAAACAAATCTTTGGCTTGGAACAATTGTTGATGCCGACAGAACTTATGTAAATGGAGTTGAAGTTGGTGTAACTTATTATACTTATCCGCCTCGCCGTTATATTGTTCCAAGTGGCGTTTTTGTTGAAGGAAAAAATACAATCACAATTCGCGTTCAAAAAAATTCAAAATTTGGAAAAATTCGTTTCTATAAAGAAAAACCTTATTGTCTTTTTACAGATGATGTAAAAGTTCCTCCAGTTGCGTTTAGAAATATTGAAATTCAAAAAAAAGTTTCTGAATCACCACTTTCTAAAAATTCGGAAATTATTTATTTAGATGGAAAATGGAAAATGTGCATTAGTGCAATCGTTGAAGATGCACCTCAAGGAATGTTTTTTGAGTGGGTTCCAACGGCACTTTACAATGCAATGCTTTCTCCGTGCTTTAATTATGCAATAAAAGGTTCGTTGTGGTATCAAGGAGAAAGTGATGCCGGATGTTATTCCGAATATAAAGATTTATTAAAAAATCTGATTGATTTGTGGCGAGAAAAATTTGTTTATGCAAATAAAAATATGCCTTTTATTGTAGTTCAACTTCCTAATTGGAGTGATGGTTTTAACGAAAATAATTCTGTATTACAAAGTGAATGGGCTTGTATGCGTCAAGTTCAAAGTCAAGTTTGTGATGAAAAAGAAAATGTCGGTTTAGCAGTTACAATTGACGCCGGAGAGTGGAATGATTTGCATCCAGAAAAAAAACTTACAGTTGGAAAACGAAGTGCATTTGAAGCGTTAAGAATCGCATATAAAAATCACAATTCATTTTCTCCAAAAGTAAAAAGTGTTCAAGTTTTGGAAGATAAAGCAAAAGTAAAGTTTGATTGTGGCGAATCATCACTTGTGGCAAAATTTTTGGAAAATAAAGATGAAATCCCCGGTTTTTCTTTAATTTTTGAAAATAAAAACAAAAAAGAAGTTGTTGAAACTTTTGGAAAATTAATTTCTGATGCTGAGGTTGAAGTTTTTATTCCAAAAAAAGAAGGAAATCTTACAAAAATTCGTTATTTGTGGGCAGATAGTCCAAATCCTGTTTGCATTTATTCTAAAACAGAATTGCCAGTTCGTCCGTTTGAAATAGAAATTTAGTAATTTTGGATTTTATTTATCTGCGACGACGATTTGAATTTGAAATTGCTAAAAGTCTAAAAAGATGTCCTAAAGCGGTAAGTGCTGACGCAACGTAAGTCATTGCTGCTGCTCCAAGAACTTTTTTTGTACCATACAATTCATCTTTATCCATCACATTTGCTTTTTTTAAGATTTTTAACGCACGATTAGATGCATTAAATTCAACCGGAAGTGTGATTAAATAAAACAAAACTGAAAGACTAAAAAGTGCAATTCCAATCAGTGTAATAAGTTCTGCAATAGAAACATATCCGGCTTTTTCGCTAACTGTTGTTCCAACTTGAATTCCTAATCCTACTAAAACTAAAATTGGTCCAAATCGCGAGCCAAGATTTGCTACAGGAACAAGAGTTCTTCTAAAATTTAATGGCCAATAGTTTTTTGCGTGTTGAATTGCGTGTCCAGTTTCGTGAGCGGCAACTCCAATCGCAGCAATCGAATTACTATTAAAAGTTGAATCACTAAGACTTAAAATTTTGGTGGAAGGATTATAATTATCTGTAAGTTGCCCATTTATGTGAGAAATTTTTACATCAGTTATTCCATTAACTTTTAAAAGATATTTTGCCGCTTGTTCACCGGTAATATTTTTTTTACAAATTACTTTATCGTATTTTGCAAAGCGACTTTTTACCAAAGCTTGTGCCCATAAACTAAGCAATAATGCCGGCAAAATAAATAAAAGATATGAATAATCGTAATAATACATAAAAACCTCGTAAAATCGTAAACAATTCACAGGACTGTTGCGTTTTAACGCATTTGCTATTTACCATTCCAACAATAGGTGCACAATTTACAGTGTTCAAGTCCTGTAGAATCTAACATATCATCTAAGCGGTGGAAGCGTAAAGTTGTAAAATGTAATTCTTTTCTGATTTCTTCTATCATATTTTCATATTCTTTGCTATCTGGATTGCAATATTTTTGTAAAGTTTCCATATCAACATTATCGCCTTCAAATTTTTTTATAATTCGGCGAGTAATTAAATCCATTTCGGATTTTGAACGGCTAAAATTCAAATATTTGCAACCAAAAACAAGCGGAGGACACGCTGGACGAATATGAACTTCTTTTGCTCCACTTTGATAGAGAAAATCTGTTGTTTCGCGAAGTTGAGTTCCTCTAACAATTGAATCATCTATTAAAAGGATTTTTTTATCTTTGATTAAAGGTTGAACAGGAATAAGTTTCATGTGTGCAATAAGATTTCTTTGTTCTTGACTTGTTGGCATAAAAGAACGTGGCCAGGTTGGAGTATATTTTATAAAAGGTCGTGTAAAAGGAATGCCTGACTCGTTTGCATAACCAACAGCATGAGCAGTTCCGGAATCCGGAACACCGGCAACAGAATCTGGATGAACAAGTCCTTTGTCTCGCTTTGCAAGATATTTTCCGCAGT
Source organism: uncultured Treponema sp. (assembly GCA_964541735.1). GTDB lineage: Bacteria > Spirochaetota > Spirochaetia > Treponematales > Treponemataceae > Treponema_D. The sequence continues at coordinate 61,477 of CAZIQK010000002.1, read as the reverse complement.
TGTAACGCATTACTTCAACATTTACGCCTTCGTAGCTTGCAGTTGGATAGCCATAATAAATCCACAAGAATGTACAAATTTTCATTTCTTTTTGACGTTCTTGTAAAATTTTTATACCTTCAGAAGTCATAAAAACAATTTCGGCAGGTCCTAACTCATAATAATCTTTATAACCTAAATTTGCATAAGCAAAATTTTCAAAAGATGCACAAAAAGCACCATCTTTATGACCAATATGAATTGGAGTTCGTCCAAATTTGTCGCGTGCACAATAAATACCATCTTTTGTCATAATCAACATCGTCATAGAACCTTCTACAACTTGCTGTACGTACTGAATTCCTTCCAAAATCGATTTTTTTTGATTTATAAGAGCAACAATAAGTTCTGTTTGGTTGATTTCGCCTCCGCTCATTTCCAAAAAGTGAGTGTGACCATCATCTAAAACTTGTTTTACAAGATTATTTTTATTTGTAACAATTCCTACAGTTGTAATTGCAAAACTTCCGAGTTTAGATTGAACTAGTAAAGGTTGTGCTTCATAATCGCTTATACAACCAATTCCGATGTTACCTTTTAATTCTTCAATATCTTTTTCAAATTTTGTACGAAAAGGAGAATTTTGAATGTTGTGAATTGAACGTAAGATTTTTCCATCTTTTCCAATTACTGCAAGTCCGCCACGGCGAGTTCCCAAATGAGAATGATAATCAACGCCAAAAAATAATTCTAAAGAACAATCTGTGTTTGATGCAACTCCAAAAATGCCACCCATAAAAAACAGCCTCCACTAATCTCTAAAAAAAGTATAGTGAAAAAGGCTGTTTTTTGGAATAGAAAAATTTGTTTCTCTCAAAAACGTTTTTATCGTAGTGATTTCAATAAACTTAATCTAAAAATCAATTGCTATTTTTAATGCTGCACAAGCGTGTGGAGCGATTTTTATTACAGCAGAATTTCCTAAATCTTTATGATTCCACAAATCTCGGATATTATCATTTTTTCCGGCGGTAAGATTTATTTTTACAGTTTGTTCTTTTTCGCTCAAATTAAAATAACATTCGTAGTAAGATTTTCCATCATCACATTCATTCGCCCAAGTTACAATATCGGAATTACAAGAAGGAGAAACTTGATATGCTTGTGAAGAATTTTTATTCATTGAAATAATTTCTTCATTTGTTAAAAGGCTTAAACTAAAATCATCTAACTGAGGCAAATCTGTTCCAATCATAAGTGGCGAACGGAAAATACACCATAAAGTTATCATTGTGCGAGCTTCATCTTCAGTAAATTTACTTTTCCATCCTTTATTTTCAGGATTTTTAATATCACCCCAACCATAACCTAAAACATTTAAAGGAATCATATCGCAATCCGGCCAATTTCCACCACCGACATGAGTTTGCCAAACTTCACAACGTTCAAACATTGCTTTTAAAAGCTTCCAATCATCCCAAAAATCATCAGTAATTCGCCACATATTTGCATAATTTTTTAAATGATGTGCTTTTTCTATTACAGCAGGTCCCGGCGAAAGTGAAAGAACCATTTGTCTTCCTGAATTTTCTATTGCTTTTGCAATCATTTCAATTTCTTTTTCTGCTGAATAAGGATTTGAAGGATACATATTTGTGTTGCAAATATCATCAACTTTTACATAATCAACGCCCCATTTTGCATAAAGTTCAAAACAAGAATCATAATAATCTTGAGCGTAAGGTTTTGAAGAATCAACTCCGTACATATCAGGATTCCAGCGACTTATGGAGTAAGGGTTTGCAATCATATCTGCTGAAATTTTTGTACCATCATGAGTTTTGATTGGAAGATGTTCGTGAACTGCAAAACGAGGAATTCCTCTCATAATGTGAATACCAAATTTCAAACCGAGCGAATGAATATAATCTGCAAGCGACTTAAAACCTTTGCCATCTTTTGAAGAAGGAAATCTATTTTCCGCAGGAATTTGTCTTGAAAATTCATCAATAGAAAATCTACTGAAAGGAATATATTGAACGCCTTTTGTATTTTGTTTACCGGCATCACAATCAGACCATTGAATATCAACAATAATATATTCCCAGCCAAATTTTTTCAGATTTTTTGCCATAAAATCCGCATTTGCACGAATTTGTTCTTCATTTACTAAAGTGTTGTAATAATCGTAACTGTTCCATCCCATTGGTGGATGAGGAGCAACATCATTTTTGTTATAAAACATTGGTTTTTCCATTTTATCCTCGCTTTAGGTTTACCATTTTCCTTCTATGCATGATGATGAAATATGTCTTGCTCTAAATTGCACAAAACATCCGCAATTTTTGCAAGTCATTCCACCAATCAAACTAGGGCAATTATGACAGAGTTCTAATCTTTTTCTATAGGTTTCTTCACCTATAAAATCAGAAATTTTTTCAGAACGAGCCATTTCTTCAACAAGTTCCGGAGTCATTTCCATTGATGATAAATATGATTTTGTTTCGCATTCAGGACAAATTGCCGACATAGATTTATTTTACAACAGCAAAAAAAATAAAGGAAGATAAAATCACTCATAGATTTTTAATTCCTAATTCATCATTCCTAATTCTTTCTAACTCTCATTGTCAATTTTGCAGTTTTTTACTATATTTAAGGTTATGATGATTTTTAATGATAATGAAGATAAAAACACAAAATCTCCAGAAACACAAAATCCTTTACAGGAGAAATTTCTAAAAACTAGACAGATTATTCTTTCTGGAGAAATTAACAAGGAACTGGCTGAAAAAATTGTAAGTCAGCTTTTAATTCTTGAAGCAGATGACGCAGAAAAAACAATTTATATGTATATTGACTCGCCCGGTGGTGATGTTGATGCCGGTTTTGCAATTTTTGATATGATTCGTTTTATAAAGGCACCTGTTGTTTTAGTTGGAATGGGACTTATTGCAAGTGCAGCAACTTTAATTTTGCTTTCTGTTCCAAAAGAAAATCGTATTGGTTTGCCAAATAGTCGCTATCTTATTCATCAACCAATGAGTGGAATGCAAGGTGTTGCAACTGATATTGAAATTCACGCAAAAGAAATGGAAAAAACTCGTGCAATTTTAAACAAAATCATTGCTGACGAAACAGGCACTTCATTAGAACAAGTTACAAAAGATACAGAACGTGATTATTGGCTCGACTCAAAAGAGGCTGTTAACTACGGATTAATTAGCAAAATTATCGAAAAACGCACAGATTTACCTAAGTAATTATGATTTTTACTTTAACCGACAGACTTTTAAGCGATATTATTCAAGCAATGGAAAATCAAGAAAAGGTTTTTGTTGTAAATGCTGCTAGTAGCCAGTTGGTTGAAGAAATTCAATCTGACGAACAAAACTTTTATAAATTGCCAGAATGGACTCCTTCTGATGGTTTTAAAATGCGACAAGATTTTGTTGATATTTTGCATGCACCAATCGCAAAAGAGGAACTTCAAGCTGTTTTACATTCTGGAAGGGGGGTTTTTAAGAATTTTAGAACAATATTAAAAAGTTACCCGGAAATTGATAAACGTTGGCATATCTTCAAAAACAAATATATGTCAATTAGAATTAATGATTGGTACAATTCTTTGCGAGAAGTTTGGGGATTAGAAAAATTAGATCAGTATACAGAATCTGATGAAGTTTTAATTCATGATGATTTTTCTTTTACTGAATATATTTCAGAAATTGATAACAAACTAATTTTCAAAAATATCAACGCAAATTTTATAGACGATGAAAATCTGCCATCAGAATTAAAAAATGCAATTTACGAAATGTGGAAATCTCAATTTGAAAAATATGAAACCACAAAACAAATTGGTTATATTTGCAAAAGTCTTTCTGATGATTTTGCCGGATGCATAATAACATCGCCAATTTTAAATAATCAGGAAAAAATAATTATTGTTACAAGTTTTTTTGTTCCTGAACAGTTCCGCGGATTGGGAATAGGCACAGAACTTATTTCAATGTGCATTTCAAAACTTCAATCCTTAGGAAAAAAAATTATTTTATTGCCAAATTTGATGGCACCGGAAATTATAGAACCATTATTAATACGAACGGGTTTTGTAAAAAATAATTTCGGATACGTTTTATCATTTTAAAAAATTAGAAAAACATCCAAAAAATTATATTTCTTGGTGCAGAAACAGAAATAGGAGTTAAGACATGGCATACAATCGAGAATTCGAAATTAACGAAGAACAAATTGCAGATTATCTTTCAAATGCTGCAAACAGAGTAAAAACAACAGAAAATGTAGACATTCTTTCAGACTTAAATAAATTATTTAAAAAGAATGTTCCTCTTTCTTTACGAAAATATGTTATTGCATATATGTTAAAGGAATCTTTAAAACATTATCATTCTTTTAGAAGTTCTAGAAATGATGATTCTCGCCGTAATTCAAGAATTAAAAGTAATTACAAAAACAATTCGAGAGTAGAACGAAAACCTGAAGAAAATAAATTCGCAGAAACTACAACAGAAGAACGTCCTCATCATGAGAGAGTAATTATTCCGGAAGATAAAGCAGTTTCTATTTTTATTGGAATTGGAAAAAACAGAAGAGTTTATCCTCGTGACATTGTAGGCATTTTAATTTCTGTAGGCGGTTTAGAGCGCAACAGAATTGGTGATATAAAAGTTTTAGCAAATTATTCGTTTGTTCAACTTTATGCAGAAGATGCAGATCAAGCAATTAATAAATTAAATGGTTATGATTACAGAGGTCGTAAACTTTCTGTAAGTTATAGTCATCAAAAATCTGATGAAGAAGATTCTGATGATATTTCTATAAAAACAGATTTTTCTTCAGATTCTCAACTTTCTGCAGAAGAAATGGCTCGAGAAGATGCTGAAGCCTATGCAGCGGCAGAAAAAGCAGCTGCCAATAAAGAACCTTTTGGTTCAAACTAAAAAAATGTGGTGACATCAAAATCACCACAAAAAATAACCGCAGATTAAAAGGAGATTATTTTTCTTAATCCTAAAAATCTGTGGTTAAAATAAAACAAAATGATTCATGTAATTCGTTCTGGAGTTTTTAAAGTTAATTCTCTTATTGTAAAAATTAAAGATAAAGATGTTTTTGTTGTAGATCCTGCGGCATGCGAACTTTCTGGCGACGAAAATGCCATTACTGATTATCTTAAAAATAAAAAACTTAATTGTGTTGGAATTATTTTAACTCACTGTCATTTTGACCATATAACTGGCATTTTACAAATAAAAAATGCCTTTCCAAATGCAAAAATTGCAATTCATAAAGCAGAATTTGATGAATTACAAAATCCTCCGGGAAAAATTGGAAAATCAGTAATAAATTTTTTTGGTTTTACGCCTCTTATTGAAGAAGTTGCAAAACAACCTTCGGCAGAAATTGCCTTAAACGATGATGATAATTATTTTGGTTGGAAAGTTATTCATACTCCGGGACATTCTCCCGGTTCAATTTGCCTTTACAATAAAAAAGAAAATACTTTAATTTCCGGTGATACACTTTTTGAAAATAGTGGCTATGGGCGAACTGATATGGCGGGCGGTGACGAAGAGCAAATTCAAAAAAGTTTAAATCTTTTGTCCCAACAAATTCCAAAAGGCACTTTAGTTTATCCGGGGCACGAAGACTTTGGGTTTATGTTTTAGAAAAAACGCCTTTTCAATTTTCTAATTCTTAATTTTATTTCCTAAATTTGACAATCTATGTGATGATTTGCGGGAGTTTTTTCAAAATGCCGCAGCCCCGAGCGTTGAGCAGTGCGTAGCAGCCACCGCAGTGAAACGAGGAGGCTGAGCGTTAGCGAACTGCGAAAGGCGAGTTGGTAAAAAGATGGGCCAAAATCATAAAAAAATTATTTCTAACCTAGTATAGAAACATAAAATTTTATATAATCGTTTTAATATGATTATGAATGAAGAAGATTGTATGAAAAGTAAATTTCTCGGATTTTCTGAAATTCATTGTATTTTTTTAAATTGCATTTTAGACTGATTGCTTTTGCGGTCAGTCTTTTTTTTAAGATTGAAAATAGAGGTTTTAAATGAAACGAGAAGACATCTCTAAAGTTATGATTATTGGTTCCGGTCCGATTGTAATTGGGCAAGCATGTGAATTTGATTATTCCGGAACTCAGGCATGCAAAGCCTTACGTGAACAAGGCTATAAAATTGTTTTGGTAAACTCAAATCCTGCAACAATTATGACGGATCCTGTTATGGCGGATGCAACTTACATAGAGCCGCTAAATGTAAAATCACTGAGTAAAATCATAGAAAAAGAACGTCCGGATGCTCTTCTTCCAAATCTTGGTGGGCAAACCGGCTTAAATATGGCTACAGAACTTAATAAAGCGGGTATTTTGGACAAATACGGTGTAAAAGTTATTGGTGTAAATCTTGATGCTATTGAGCGTGGTGAAGACAGAGAAATTTTCAAAGAAACTATGCAAAAACTCGATATAGAAACGCCACGTTCTGGAATTTGTCACACGATTGAAGGTGCAGAAAAAATTGCGGAAGAAATCGGTTTTCCACTTGTTGTTCGTCCTGCATACACAATGGGCGGTCAAGGTGGCGGATTTTGTTACAATGTTGAAGAATTACGAACAATCGTAGCAAATGGTTTGGAATTATCATTAACTCATCAATGTTTGATAGAAGAGTCTATTTTGGGTTGGGAAGAACTTGAAGTTGAAGTTGTTCGCGATTCAAAAAATCAGATGATTGCGATTTGTTTTATTGAAAATATTGATGCGGTTGGCGTTCATACCGGAGATTCATTCTGTTCTGCTCCATTTTTGACAATCGACAAAGAACTTGAAAATCGTCTTAAGAAAATGGCTTTCAAAATTGTAGAATCTATTGGTGTAATTGGTGGAACAAATGTTCAGTTTGCCCACAACCCAAAAACAGGTCGTGTTGTTATTATAGAAATAAATCCTAGAACTTCTCGCTCATCTGCGTTGGCTTCAAAAGCAACCGGATTCCCAATCGCGTTAATTTCTGCAAAACTCGCGGCTGGACTTACTCTTGATGAAATTCCTTACTGGCGCGATGGAACTTTGGAAAAATACACTCCGGGTGGAGCTCCGGATGGAGATTATATAGTTTTAAAATATGCACGTTTTGCGTTTGAAAAATTCCGTGGCGTAAAAGACGAACTTGGAACTTCTATGAAAGCAGTTGGCGAAGTTATGTCAATTGGAAAAACATTTAAAGAAACTTTCCAAAAAGCAATTCGTGGACTTGAAAATGGTAGAAGTGGTCTTGGTTTTGCAAAAGATTTTAATAAAAAATCTGCAGATGAACTTTGCGAAATGCTAAAAACTGCTTCAAGCGAACGATATTTCCAACTTTATGAAGCAATTAGAAAAGGCGTTCCTCTTGAAAAACTTCAAGAAATCACTTTTGTAAAAATGTATTTCCTTGAACAAATGAAAGAACTTGTTGAAGAGGAAGAAGAACTTTTAAAAAATATGGGTTCAATGCCAAGCGATGAACAACTTCGTAAAGCAAAACAAGATGGTTTTTCTGACAAATATTTGGCGAAAATTCTTAAAATTTCTGAAAAAGACATTCGCAAACGACGAAATGAACTTGGAATCAAAGAAGCATGGCTTGCTGTTCCGGTTAGTGGCGTAAAAGATGCAAATTATTATTATTCAACTTACAATGCAAAAGATGAATCTATTGCAAGCGAAAATAAAAAGAAAGTTATGATTTTGGGCGGTGGACCAAACAGAATCGGTCAAGGAATTGAGTTTGATTATTGCTGTTGTCATGCTGCAATGCAATTAAAAGAACTTGGTTATGAAACAATCATCGTAAACTGCAACCCAGAAACAGTTTCTACAGATTATGATACTTCTGACAAACTTTATTTTGAACCAATTACAACAGAAGATGTTTTACAAATTTACGAAAAAGAAAAACCTCTTGGAGTTATAGTTCAATTTGGTGGACAAACCCCACTCAACATTGCACGAGAACTTCAAGAAAATGGAGTAAATGTTCTTGGAACTTCAATCGATTCTATCGATGCTGCCGAAGACAGAGATATTTTCCGTCATATGATGGAAAAACTGGAAATTCCAATGCCGGAAAGCGGAATGGCAATCAATTTTGAAGAAGCAAAACAAATTGCAGAAAAAATCGGTTATCCAATTATGATTCGTCCTTCATTTGTTTTAGGCGGACGCGGAATGGAAGTTATTTATGATGAAAAAACTCTAAAAGAATATGTTGAAAAAGCAGTTGGAGTAACTCCGGACAGACCTTTGTTAATCGACAGATTCTTGAAAAATGCGCTTGAATGTGAAGCAGATGCACTTTGTGATAAATCTCATGTTTATATTCCTGCTGTTATGGAACATATTGAACTTGCAGGAATTCACTCTGGAGATTCAGCTTGTGTAATTCCTCCGGTTTCAATTCCAAAAGATAATCTTGAAACAATTAAAGAATATACAAAAAAGATTGCAGAATCACTTCACGTTTGCGGACTTATGAATATGCAATACGCAATCGAAAATGGAAAAGTTTATGTAATTGAAGCAAATCCTAGAGCAAGTAGAACTGTTCCTCTTGTTTCAAAAGTTTGTGATACTCAAATGGCTCGTCTTGCAACTCGTTTAATGCTTGGAGAGTCACTTGCTTCTCTTGGCTTAAAAGATAAACAAATTCCATATCACGGAGTAAAAGAAGCAGTTTTCCCTTGGAACAGATTCCCTGGAGTTGATCCAATTCTTGGACCGGAAATGCGTTCTACTGGAGAAGTTTTAGGACTTTCAGAAACATTTCCTGTTGCATTCTACAAAGCAGAAGAAGCGGCAAGTTCAGAACTTCCTCCGGCACCGGAAGCTTGGGAAAATAAAAAAGTTCTTCTTTCGTTGAGTGATAAAGAAAATCAAAAAGAACAAGTTTTGGAAATTGGAAAAACTTTACAAAAACTTGGCTTTACTTTGATAGGAACTCAAGGAACTGCTGATTTTTACAACACACACGGAATAAAATGTTCTGTTGTAAATAAAATCGGTGCAGGTCGCCCTGACGTTGTAGATTTGATTATGAACAAAGAAGTGTGTCTTGTAATCAATACTCCAAAAGCAAAACGAAATTATGCAGAAGACAGAAAAACAATCCGAAAAGTTTGCTTAAAATATAAAGTTTCGTATATCACAACGCTTGCAGGAGCTTTAGCTGCTGTTAAAGGAATTGAAGCTGTTCATAATGAAAACGGCGAAGGTGGAGTAAAATCTTTGCAAGAATATCACTCATTGATTAAGTAAAAAAAAGATAAAAATACATTGCCGTGTTACAAGACTGTCTTTTGTCTATCAGCAAAAAATAGAATAGGCATACACGGCAATGATTTTTTTACTCGGCATTAGAAGTAAAAATCTTGCATAAAAAGCATTAAAGTAATAAGATTAGTTTCAATTACGGCAAAGAAGTCGTAGATTTTGAGCAAAAATTGTCTTTTTATAGGCATTTTTGAATAAAATCTACGGCTTTTTTTTATTTTAAATTGAGGTTTTAAAATGACAAAATTTATTTTTGTAACCGGTGGAGTTGTTTCTGGACTTGGAAAAGGAATTACGGCAGCATCTTTAGGACGACTTTTAAAATGTCGAGGACTAAAAGTTGCTTCTCAAAAGCTTGATCCTTATATGAATGTTGATCCTGGGACGATGAGTCCTTTTCAACACGGAGAAGTTTTTGTTACTGATGATGGTGCAGAAACTGATTTGGATTTAGGTCATTATGAACGTTTTATTGACGAAAATTTAAGCAAATATTCAAATATGACCTCCGGTCGCGTTTATTGGGACGTTTTAAATAGAGAACGACGCGGAGAATATTTGGGACAAACTGTGCAAATCATTCCGCACGTTACAAATGCAATCAAAGATTTTATTTTGAAAAATGCAGAAGTTTCTAAAGCCGATGTTTGTATTGTTGAAGTTGGAGGAACAATTGGTGATATTGAAAGTCAGCCATTTTTGGAAGCAATTCGCCAGTTGATGATTGAAGTCGGAAGACGAAATTGTCTTTCTATTCACGTCTGTTTAGTTCCTTACATTAGTGGGTCTGAAGAATTTAAATCTAAACCAACGCAACATTCTGTAAAAGAGTTGATGGCTGTTGGAATTCATCCTGATATAATTGTAACTCGTTGCGTTCAGCCGATTCCTGAAGAAATTCGTAAAAAAATCTCGCTTTTTTGTAACGTTTCTGAAGATTGCGTAATTGATAATGAAACTTTACCGAGTTTGTATGAAGTTCCGCTTATGCTTCATCGGCAAAAAATGGATGATGTCGTTTGTCGTGAGCTTGGAATTGAAGATACAACTTGCGATTTAACTGAATGGGAAAAAATGGTAAAAAGCATTCATTCTAGAAAGGGCGAAGTTCAAATTGCATTAGTTGGAAAATATGTAAAACTTCACGATTCTTATTTGAGCATTGTAGAAAGTCTGAATCACGCAAGTTTTGTTGTTGGAAAAAAAGTTATAATAAAATGGGTTGATAGCGACACTGTTACAGAAGAATCTGCTCCTCAAATTTTTGGTGATTGTGCAGGAATTATTTTGCCAGGCGGATTTGGTCAGCGCGGAATTGAAGGAATGATTATATCTTGCAAATACGCTAGAACTTACAATCTTCCTTATTTTGGAATTTGTCTTGGAATGCAAATTGCAGTTATTGAATTTGCAAGAAATGTTTTAGGATTAAAAGATGCAAACAGTCGCGAATTTGACGAAATTTGTTTACATCCAGTGATTGATTTGATGAAAGATCAAGAAGGCGTTATAAAAGGCGGAACAATGCGTCTTGGAAAATATCCGTGCAAAGTAAAACCTAGAACAATTTTGGAACGTGCCTACAAAAAAGATTTGATAGAAGAACGACATCGTCATCGTTATGAATTCAACAACGAATATCGTGAACAAATGGAAAAAGCCGGTTTGATAATTTGCGGAACATCTCCAGACGAAAAACTTGTTGAAGCCGTTGAATTGCCTTCTTCAAAAAATACATTTCACGTCGGTGTTCAATTTCATCCAGAATTCAAAAGTCGTCCAAACAATGCAGATTCACTTTTTGTAGAATTTGTAAAATCTTGTTGTAAAAATTAAACCTCACTAGAATAAAAATATGTTCGAAGCATTTAAAACAGTTTTTACAAATATACATTTTTTGGGTGCATTTTTTCAAACCGTTATCATTATTTTGGTAGGATTTCTTTTCCGCCGTTTTAATTTAGTTGATAGTTCCGGGAAAGAATTTCTTACAGTTCTAATTTGGAAAGTTTCGGTTCCGTGTTTTGCATTCAACGCATTTATGCAGGATTTTAATCTTACAAATTTCAAATCAACAATCAAAGAATTTGTGTTTGCAATTATTTTTTACGTAGTTTTAATTTTGATTGGAAAGTTGATTTTTGCAAAGAAAGGAAAATTTATCTCAACTTTGTGCGGACTTTTTATTGCAATTGGACAAACAACTTTGTTTTCTATGCCGATTTTAAATTCTATTTATGAAACTGAATCAAACGGCGAACAAGTTATGCTTTATATCAGTACGATTTCTATTGTTTTTAGAATTTTTGTTTATATCATAGGATTTTATCTTATTTCTGGCGAGAAAATTCATTTTTCAACGTTGGGGAAAAATCTAAAAAAAATCTTTGTTACGCCAATTATGATTGGAATGTTTGTCGGAATTTTTGTTTTTTTAATTCAAAATGTAACGCCACAAGTCCAAGTTGGCACACAAACTTATTCATTTTTGAGAATTGATAAAACTCTTCCGTCTCTTTACGTAACAGTTCGTTCGCTTTCTAATTTACTTTCACCACTTTCAATGTTTTTAATTGGAATGACAATCGGTGAAGCACATTTCAAAGAAGCATTTAAAGATATTACAAGTTGGATTGTCGCAATTTTTAGAAATTTTGTTGCTCCAATTTTTGTGATTTTGATTTGCCTTCTTTTACACAAAATCGGAATTGCTAATTTTAATGAATATTCACTTGTTGCTTTGGTGATTGGTTTTAGTGCTCCAATAAGTGTAACTTTAAGCGTAATGTGCACACAATATAAAAAAGAAGAATTATTCGCCGGCAGAACTTGCTTTGTTTCAACTTTACTTACAATAATTTCTTTACCGCTGATGTTTGTTTTATGCCAACTTGCATTGAACTTTATGTAAGCATAATTCCTCATCTTTGTTTTCTTTCTTTTCAAAATAAAAAAAATCAGATATCTTATTTATATGCAAATAGTTTTGGATTGGAAAAAATACGAAGATGTCGCAAGACAAGTGGTTGCTGAAGGTTGTGTTCTTCTCAAAAATAAAAATCACACTTTGCCTCTGGTTGAAGGAAGTTCTGTCGCAATTTTTGGACGAATTCAAAATCACTACTACAAAAGCGGAACAGGTTCCGGAGGAAAGGTTAATGTCGATAAAGTTTACGACATTGTAGAAGGTCTTGAACTTTCAAAAAAAGTAAAAATCAATCAAAATTTACGGAAAATTTACGAAGATTGGGAAAAAACGCATCCATTTGACGAAGGATTGGGTTGGGGAAACGAACCTTGGTCGCAAGAAGAAATGCCTCTTACACAAGAAATCGTTTCTGATGTGGCAAAAGAATCAGAAATAGCAATCGTAATAATTGGAAGAACTGCCGGCGAAGATAAAGATAATTCAATTTCTAAAGGTTCCTATCTTTTAAGTGATGCAGAAAATGATATGCTTCAAAAAGTTCGAAATGCCTTCAAAAAAATGGTTGTGCTTTTAAACGTTGGAAATATCATTGATATGTCGTTTGTAGAAAAAATAAATCCTGATTCAGTTATGTACGTTTGGCAAGGCGGAATGATTGGAGGATTAGGAACAGCGGATGTTTTAACAGGAAAAGTAAATCCGTGTGGAAAATTAACAGATACAATCGCTTTTAATATTGAAGATTATCCTTCTTACAAATATTTTGGAAATCCGAATGAAAATAACTATTCTGAAGATATTTTTGTTGGGTATAGATATTTTGAAACTTTTGCAAAAAACAAAGTTCTTTATCCTTTTGGTTACGGACTTTCGTATACAGATTTTGCAATCAAACCTTATTCCGCTGACATTGATAAAAAAAATCAAAAAATTGAATTAAAAATTTCTGTAGAAAATCAAGGTTTGGTGAGCGGAAAAGAAGTTGTTCAAATTTATGTGCAATCTCCGAACGGACTTTTGGGAAAACCGGAAAAAGTACTTGTCGATTTTGAAAAAACAAAACTTTTACAACCGGAAGAACATCAAATCCTTGATTTTTCAATTCCTTTTGACAGTTTTGCATCTTACGACGACAGCGGAATCACAAATCATAAATCTGCTTTTGTTTTGGAAAAAGGTCTTTACACTGTTTTTATTGGAAATGATGTTCGGTCTGCAAGTCCAAATATTTCATTTTCTCTAGATGATTTAATTGTTATAAAACAATGCGAACAAGCGTTGGCTCCAATTTCAGAGTTTGAAAGAATGCACGCAAAAAATGATGGCACTTTCACCATGGAAAAAGTTCCTCTTCAACAAGAAAATCCTGAAATTCGCAGAAAAAATTCTCTTCCAAAAGAAATAACACAAACTTCGCAAAATAAAATCACACTTTCAGATGTTTACTACAACAAAGCAGATATAAAAGATTTTGTTGCTCAATTTTCTGATGATGATTTAAGTTGTATCATTCGTGGAGAAGGAATGGGAAGTTCTCTTGTTTCTCCGGGAACAGCATCTGCTCTTGGTGGTGTTTCTAAAAATCTTAGAGAAAATTTTGGAATTCCTGCAGTTTGCTGTGATGATGGACCTTCTGGAATGAGATTAGATTGCGGAGCAAAAGCATTTTCTCTCCCTATTGGAACAATGCTTGCTTGTACATTTAATCGCGAACTTGTAAAAAAATTGTATAAACTTCTCGGACGAGAAATGGCTGCAAATCACGTAGATTGCCTTTTAGCACCGGGAATGAATATTCACAGAAATCCTTTGAATGGTCGTAATTTTGAATATTTCTCAGAAGACCCTTTTATATCTGGAAAAATGGGTTCTGCAGTAATTCAAGGACTTCAATCAGCAAATGTAACAGGCACAATCAAACATTTTTGTGCAAATAATCAAGAAACAAATCGTTATGCTTACAATTCTATTGTTTCTGAACGAGCGTTACGAGAACTTTATTTAAAAGGATTTGAAATTGCAATAAAAGACGGTGCTGATTCTGTTATGACAACTTATGGACTTGTAAATCATCTTTACACAGCGGGTTCTTATGATTTAAATACAACAATTTTGAGAAAAGATTGGAATTTTGAAGGCATTGTTATGACTGATTGGTGGGCTTCAATTTGTAGAAAGGAAAATTCCGATTCTAAAACGGATTTTTCTTGTATGGTAAAAGCTCAAAATGATTTATATATGTGTTGCCCAGACGGAAGTAAAAATGCAAGTGGTGATAATACTCTAGATTCCCTGCAAAATGGAGATTTAACAAGAGCAGAACTTCAACGTTCGGCAATAAATATTTGCAAATTCGTTTTAAAAACCAATGCAATGAAACGATTGTTAAAAATTGATGATGAAATTACAATCATAAATCGTCCAAAAAGTGAAGATGATATAGATTTGAAAGATGTAAAAATTCAAGTTTTAGAAAAGTTCGCAGAATTTGATTTAACTTATCAAAAATCAAATGCAAACACAAATTACGTTTTTTCTTTTGATGTAAAAAATATTGGAACTTACGAAGTTACTCTTACAGGAAGTTCTGAACTTGGAAAACTCGCACAACTTTCGTGTACATTTTTTATTACCGGAATTCCAATTTCTACATTTATTTTTAACGGAACAGAAGGAAAAGATGTTTCTATGACTCAACAAATAAAATTCAGAGCAAGATTTTCAGCATGCAGACTATTTGTTGCTTCAAACGGCTTAGAACTAAAAAATATGAAAATTCGTTATCTAAATGATGATATAAGTTAGAAAGCATTCCGTCAGGTCAAGGTACATTTTGAATAAATCCTTGACTCTGCCGTTTTGAGATTGCTAATAAATTATCAATCCTCTATGAAGTAGCAGGTGGAAATATAAAAATTTGAAGAAAATATTGCGACTTGCACATTAAGCTCTAAAAAAATGTTTGAAGTTCTTCTTTCGACAACACTTGTGAATGTAAGTTTCTCGATTGAAAGGTTGGTAGA
The DNA here is from genome assembly GCA_964541735.1 of uncultured Treponema sp. GTDB lineage: Bacteria > Spirochaetota > Spirochaetia > Treponematales > Treponemataceae > Treponema_D. The sequence continues at coordinate 46,197 of CAZIQK010000002.1, read as the reverse complement.
ATCTTAGATAGTCGTGTAGTGTCATTCTGAATTTATTTTGGAATCTATTTTAATTTGCAAGTAGATGTGAAAACACTGTTATCAATAGAAGTCAAGATTTTAAAAAAGAAACTCTGTTGTATTGAAAGAAGAAATAAGATTCATTATATTTGTTAGTAAATACTAACGAATATTGAATTATATTTGATTTTTTTATCTTTTGGGAAGAACTAAACTAGTTGAGAGTCATATTCTGATAATGTTCTCGGATATTGATAAATGAGAGGTTTTAAATATGAAAATTTTGGTTTATGGAATTGGTGTGATTGGTTCGCTTACGATTCATGAACTTATTGCATCTGGAAATGATGTAACTGTTATTGCAAGAGGAAAGAGGAAGTCTGAACTTGAGAAAAACGGACTTAAAATTCGTTTGGGAAAGAAAGAATTTACCGATTTTCCTCGAGTTTTATCTGCTTATGACGGACAATTTTATGATGTAACTTTTTCAATTATGCAAAATCAGCAGCAAGATGAACTTTTGGAAACGCTCGCGGAAGTTCATACAAAATATCTTGTTTTAGTTGGAAATAATATGGAAAGTGGAGAAATGGAGCATATTCTTCGCGAAAAAAGTACGGACGAAAAAAATATTCTTTTTGGATTCCAGACAAGTAGCGGACAGCGTTACGAAGATTATACAGAAGTTGTGACTTTTGGCAGATTGTCGCTAACGATTGGTCATCTTAAAAAAGAACTTGAACCAACCGAAAAATCTGATTTTAAAAAACTTTTTTGTGGCTCAAAGATGAAACTCGAATATGAAGATGATATGGAAAGTTGGTACAGATGTCACTCTGCGTTTATCATTCCAGTGGCTTGCCTTTCGTATATTTATCATTGCAATTTAAGAACGTGCAGTTGGGCGGATGTAAAAAAATATATTACAGCCGGAAGTGAGGCTTACAGTTTTCTTGAATCGATTGGTACACAAATTAGGCCAAAAGGTGATGAAAAAAATCTGCGTGGATTTAGACTCTTTATTTTGATTTTTTTGATGTGGCTTATGTTCAAAACAAAAATTGGCGAAGAAAGCGTTACGAATCACTGTAGAAATGCCGTTACCGAAATGCAGTTTTTAGATGAAAAATTTGAAGAACTTAGAAAGAAAAATTCCACTTTTTCTATGACGGAATATGATAACTTGAGGCAGAGAAGACCAAGTTGGGAAGAATTGTCACGAGAATATAATGAAGTAAAATGAAACTAAATTATAAAAGGCTTGAACTGTTTGACACAACAGATAGAAAGTTTGTGATAAAAAAGCAGTCTGCAAAATAATGCTAGTTGATTCAACAGTTTTGGATGGAATAAAATGAGTTTGCTCTAGAGTTTGGCAATGAGGCAACTTTACATCATTGTAACGAGAAAATATGGACAATATCAAAAAAAATCGTTACATTAAAAAAATGGCGGAGCTAGAAAATACTATAATTATAAATCCTCTTGAAGATTTAAAAAAAATAAAAGCTTTAGCATCAGAACCAAGAATTCAAATGTTAAATCTTCTGAGAACAAAAACCTTAAACATAAACGAAATTGCCGATGTTTTAAAATTTCCACAATCAACAGTTGCAACTCATATTTCTATTTTGGAAGATGCAGGACTTATTTTAACAGAATCCGTAAAAGCAAAAAAAGGAAATCAGAAACTTTGTAAACCATCATTTCGCGAACTTTTGATAAAATTTCCGGAAATCACAAGCAAAGAAAATAATTTTATAGAAATTGAAATGCCAATCGGAATTTTTACAGATTATAACGCATCTGCACCTTGCGGACTTTGTTCTACAGAAAAAATAATTGGAATGTTAGATATTCCAGATTCATTTTTAAATCCCGAAAGAATGAAAGCTGGACTTTTGTGGTGCGGTTCTGGAAGTTTTGAGTATAAATTTCCAAATAACTCGCTTTATGACAAAAAAAAGCTTACAAAATTAGAAATAAGTATGGAACTTTCTTCCGAAACGCCGGGAACAAATTCCGAATGGCTATCAGATATAACAGTTTGGATTAATAAAACCGAAATTGGAACATGGACTTCTCCCGGCGATTTTGGTGATAAACGTGGAAATTTTACGCCTCTTTGGTGGAAACTTGAAGGTTCTCAATACGGAATTTTAAAACATTTTTCGGTTACAAACGAAGGCAGTTTTGTTGATAACGAAAGAATTTCTGATATAAAACTTTCAGATTTAAAAATTGAAGAACATCATTCAATTCGTGTAAGAGTTGGCGTAAAGGAAGATGCCGAGCACGTTGGCGGAATGAATATTTTTGGAAAAGGTTTTGGCAATTATAATCAAGGAATTATTCTGCGTTCGTATTTTGAATAAATTTTCTTGACAATAGTTCCAAAAACCTATCTTTAATCGTACTTTTTTTTCTGTCGTCAAACAGATGAATCACTGACAACCTTTTTAGATTGCGTGTAAGAGCATTCTCATAAGAATATCGGTAGGTCAAAAAACAAAATATTTTTTGTGATGTTCTTGGGTGAATGCTTTTTTTTGTCCTTGGAGTTTTTTTTGAAAAAAAATCCCGCAAATCATAATGATTCACGGGATGAAAAATGATTTTAGATTAAAATTAGTAAACTAATACAACTTCGCCATTTGGATATTTTTTAGCAACGTATTCTTTTACTTTATCACTCTGCAATGCTTTTACCAATGCTTTAATTTCCGGTTTGCTTTCGTTTCCAGATTTTACGGCAATTACATTTACGTAAGGAGAAGATGAACCTTCAACAAAAAGTCCATCTTTTGTAGCTGAAAGTCCAGCAGGAATTGCATAGTTTCCATTGATTACAGCTACATCAACATCATCAAGAGTTCGAGGAAGACTTGCTGCTTCAATTTCGCGGAATTTTAATTTCAAAGGATTCTTTTTAATATCTAAAGGTGTTGCAGTGATTCCTGCTCCATCTTTTAATGTAATTAAACCAGCTGATTCAAGAAGAAGAAGTGCACGACCTTCGTTTGTTGGGTCATTTGGAATTGCAATAGTTGCCTTTTTCTTTAAATCTTTTATTGATTTTACTTTATGAGAATAAAGAGCAAATGGTTCTACGTGAATTCCGCCTGCATTTACAAGGTGATAACCTTTTTCTTGATTGAAAGATTCAAGATATGGAATGTGTTGAAAATAGTTTGCATCAATATCGCCAGCTTCTACAGCATCGTTTGGTGTTACATAGTCAGTAAATTCTACAACTTTAAGATTGATTCCTTCTGCTGCTAAATCATCTTTTACGAGATTTAAAAGTTCAGCATGTGGCTCTGGAGTTGCTCCAACTGTTAATGTTGTTTGTGCAAAAACTGATGCAGCAACTAAAAGTGTTGTTGCTAAAGCAATAATTTTTTTCATAATTTACCTCGCTTTTATTTTAATTTCCTACCAATCTAGTAGGTTTGATGTATTGTGTCAATAGAATTTTGCAAAATTTTTTATTTTTTTATCTTTTTGACATCATTTTGTTTGAAATTTTTGTTCCTGCAAATTGAATTAATGCAACCATAATTATAATCACAACTACAGCAGCCATCATAATTCCTGTTCTGAAACGTTGATAACCATAACGAATTGCTAAATCACCAAGTCCGCCTCCACCAAGCGTTCCTGCCATTGCCGAATATCCAATTAAATTTATAATTGTAAGCGTTATTCCGGAAACAATAGAAGGCAATGATTCTGGAATTAAAACTTTGTAAATAATTTGCCAATTTGTAGAACCCATTGCACGTGCCGCTTGAACAACTTCAACATCAACTTCGTTCAGAGAAGTTTCTGTAATGCGGGCAACAAAAGGTGCTGCTGCAATCGAAAGCGGAATGATTGTCGCTCCGGTTCCAATAGCTGTTCCCAAAATAAATCTAGTAAATGGCAAAAGTACAATCATCAAAATTACAAATGGAAATGAGCGTAAAACGTCAATTATTCGACTCAAAATTGCATTGAAAATCGGTTTTGGTGTAATTCCAAATTTATTAGTGATATTTAGCAAAACTCCAAGTGGAAATCCAATCAACAAAGCAAAAAAAGTTGAAAGTGCAACCATAATTATAGTTTGTAACGTTGAAGTTCCAACAAGTATAAAAATCTGACTCATTTATTTTTCCTCCTCCGAGTTATCATCTATAAGTTTATCTTCTTCAACAGAAACACCGTTTTGTTTTATAAAATCAAGTGTTTTAGAAACTTCCATTTGATTTCCTGTAATATCAACAACGAGAGTTCCAACATCTTTTTCTGTTAAATGTTGAATTCCTGCCGCTCGAATATTTATATCAACATCAAATTTTTTGCAAACTTGGCTGATAATTGGCTGACTTGTTTTTTCATCAACAAAACGAAGAATATATTTTCCGCCTTCATTTGACCATCTTACAAAATCACTTTTTTCGCCATTAGATGATGAAATATGAGAAAGAAAATCTTTTGTTACCGATGTTTTTGGATTTGAAAAGATTTCTTCGACTAAACCTAATTCTACAACTGAACCATTTTCAATTACGGCAACTTGTTTGCAAGCATCGCGAACGACTTCCATTTGGTGAGTTATCATCACAACTGTAAGATTCATTTGTTTTTGAATTTCGCGGATAAGTTCCAAAATTGAATGTGTTGTTTGCGGATCAAGAGCACTTGTTGCTTCATCACAAAAAAGAATATCAGGATTTGTAGAAAGGGCTCGAGCAATTGCAACTCTTTGTTTTTGTCCGCCACTTAAAGTGCTGATTGGAGCGTCCGCACGATTTGCAAGTCCAACTAAATCTAACATTTCCATTACGCGCTTTTGAATTTTATCTTTTGGAGTTCCGCACAATTCAAGTGGATAAGCGACATTTTTTGCCGCATTTCGCGAAGAAAAAAGATTAAAATTCTGAAAAATCATACCGATTTTTCGTCTTTGGGCAATAAGTTCTTTTTTTGGAAGATTATCAACGCGTTTTTCGTCGTAAAAAACCTCTCCGGAGTCGGGACGTTCTAAAAGACTGATAAGGCGAACTAAAGATGATTTTCCTGCTCCGGATTTTCCAATAATTCCAAAAATCTGATTTTCCGGAATGTCGAGAGAAATGTTTTTTACAGCTTCAACTTTTCCTTCTGTTGAGCTATAAGTTTTACAAAGATTCGATAATTTTATTTGCATGAGCAAATAATGATGAAAAATATACTTTTTTGCAAGAAAAATTTTATAATGAATAATCACAAAAAAAGTCTTTTGGTTAAATTAAAGCCGACTGTTCTTTTTTTACAAAAATCGTTGCTTTCGTGGAATGCATTTTTATTGTGGCAAAAAGTATTCTACATTTTCTGGAAAATCTGATAAACTAAATTTTATGGAAAATAACTCAAAACTGATTTTTAAAAATCCACCGGAAACTTGGGAACAATATTTGCCACTTGGAAATGGTCGGCTTGGTACGATGATAAAAGCTCATCCTTGTAACGAAATTTTTCAATTAAACGAAGAAGGCATTTGGTCTGGCGGTCCGATTGAGCGCGTAAATCCAGAGACACAAAAATATCTTCCAAAAATAAAAGAACTTGTACGCGAAGGAAAAGTTATGGAAGCTCAAGAATTAGGTTTTCAAACTTTAAGCGGGACTTGTTTTAATGAGAGAGTTTATCAAACTGCCGGTGAATTTCGAGTTGATTTTTTTTCTAGCGAAAATTACGGAATTGAATGTGGATTTCCTTTACAACATAAAACTCCAAAAGAATGTTTAGAATCTTATAAATCAGAGTTAGATTTGGAAAATGCTTGCACAACTGTAACTTATACCGACCAAAATAGCGTTTCGTTTTCTCGAAAAACTTGGATTAGTGCAAAAGACGATATGATTTTTATGCACGTTACATCATCTCAAAAAGGAAAAATAAATTTTCGCGCTTATTTAGATAGAGGAATTTGGGTTGATAAAATTTGGGCTGAAGATGGAATGATTTTTTTGGAAGATGAACACGGAATTCCTTTTTGTGATGGAGTTGGCGTGGTTACTGAAGGTGGAAAATCTCAAACTACAGGATTTTGTCTTACTGCTCAAAATTGTGATGAAGCATTATTTTTTATTGATATTCAGGCGTGGAAATGGAATAAAAATCCGCTGACAAAAGATGAATATGAAAATTCTATCAAAAAAAATTATTGGAATCAAAAATGTAAAGAAAATCTTACAAATGTTCGTAATTTTATTTTAAAAAATGGCATAAAATCTAGCGTTGAAAAAATTTTTAACAATCACACAACTGAATATAAATCTTATTGGGAAAAATTTTCTCTTTGCATCGGAAACGAAAATCTTTCTAAACTTTCTCAAAATGAAAGCATTTCAACTCCGGAACTTTTAAAAAATGCATCTAAAGAAAATGTTTCACTTGTAAATCTCTACGCAAATTTTTCGCGTTATCTTTTAATTTCCGGAAGTAGAAGTCCCGGAATTCTTCCAACAACACTTCAAGGTCTTTGGAATTGTTATATGGATCCACCTTGGGGAAGTAAATATACAATCAATATAAATACAGAAATGAATTATTGGCCAGTAAATATGACAAATCTTTGCCAATGCGAAGTTCCTCTTTTTGATTTACTTGAACGAGCTTATAATAATGGTTGCGATGTTGCAAAACGAATGTATAATTGCCGCGGTTATGTAATTCATCACAATACAGATTATTGGGGTGATGCGGCTCCTCAAGATAATTGGCTTCCCGGAACTTATTGGGTTTTAGGAGCCGCTTGGCTTGCAACTCATATTTGGGAACATTTTGAATATGATTTAGACGAATTACTTTTGCAAAGATATTATTATTTAATTCACGAAGCGTGTTTGTTTTTCGTTGATTTTTTGGAACCAACTTCTATTTTGGCAGATGATGGAAAACCTTATCTTGTTATAAATCCGAGCGTTTCGCCAGAAAATTCTTACGTTACAAAAGCGGGGCAAGTTGGTGCATTTACAGAAGGTTGCGAAATGGACAATATGATTTTGGAACATCTTTTTAAAAGTTGCCTTAACGCAAAAAAAATTCTTGGGAAAAATGCAATTTCAAAAAATGGCACAATTTATGACGAAAAAGATTTTTGTGAATTTGAATATGTTTTAAATCATCTTAAAAAGCCGGAGTTGAATTCTGACGGTTCTCTTATGGAATGGAATACAGAAGTTCCGGAAGTCGAAAAAGGTCATCGTCATATAAGTCATCTTTATGGACTTTTTCCGGGGCACACAATTACTCTCGAAAAAACACCGGAACTTGCCGAAGCTGCAAAAAAAACTCTGAAAAAACGTCTCGAAAATGGTGGCGGGCACACAGGTTGGAGCCAAGCGTGGATTATAAATTTTAGAGCACAATTAGAACAGGGTGATGATGCGTTAGAAGCCATTGTAAAACTTTTGAGTAATTCTACGCTTCCAAATCTGTTAGACAATCATCCTCCATTTCAAATTGATGGAAATTTTGGCTCATTGGCTGCAATTACAAGAATGATTGTTCAAAGTGAATTTATAAATGATAATGAAGTTGTCGTAAAACTTCTTCCTGCACTTCCAAGTCAAAAAGAATGGCAATCCGGAAAAATTTGTGGCGTTCGCATAAAAGGCGGTTATGAGTTAGATTTTGATTGGGAAAACGGAAAATCAAAAAATGTAAAACTTAAAGCTCTCAGCAAAAATGCAAAAAAAGTAAAGATAGTAGAAAATTAGGAAATATTGATTAGGATGTTAGAATTCAGATTGAAAAGTTGAAATCTCCAAAGAAATCTTCATTGCGAACCGAATAGCGAACTCTTGAAATCTGTTCTTTTCGCAACTATAATATCGTAATGAAATTTTATGCAGAATTTTTGATTTTTCTTTTGCTTTTTCTCGTAAATTTCCGCGTTTTTTTTCCAAGAAGTACGCAGCGTGATCCAATTGTTGCAATATCACCAATCGCTTTTATTCTTTCTGTTTTAACTTTTTTTTCTTGGGGATTTGATATTTTTACATTTTCCGCTGTAATTTTAAGTTTTTTTGTTTTATTGACAAATTTCCATGCACTTTTTAGATATTCTCAAAAAGTTTATGTTGATACATATAGCGTAAGAATGAAAATTTTTGCGACTTTTACAACAATTTTAAGTATCTTTGCGATTTTTATTACAATTTATTTTGCTCCAGTTTTGCAAAATCCAAAAGATTTAACTGTAACTCAAACAAAGCAAAATATTTCCGGCACAGTAAAAGGTGAGTTTTTACCTTCTAAAAATTTTGAACGCGAAAATGGCACAACTTATGAATTTTCAATTTTTCCAGAATTAGAAAATCGTTCTTATGCAGTTTTATTTTTACCAGATAGACGAGGAAATGTAGAAGCATACGAACCTTTTTTGCAGTTTTTAGCAAAAGATGGATGCACAGTTTTTTCTGCCGATTTTTACACAAAAGATTGCAAATATCTTTATAGTTTTTTTGATAATAAAATGTTCAGAAAATTTTCGCTTATCATGAAAAGCTTAAAAAATCCGCAAAAATATGATTCTCAAAAAGAATTTTACAATTACAATGCAAACTTGGAATTAGAAGCACTTATAAAACTCGCTCAAAAAAAATATGGCTCTCAATGTAAATATTTTATCGTTACAGATAAAATGCAATTTACTGCCGCAAACGATATTCAAAAAAAATATCCAGATTTAATTACAGGAACTTTTGATATATCTTCAATTCTAGAATATAAAACTGTAGGATTTGGTTTTGTGGAAGTTACAGAACCTCTTTTTGCAAAAATTTTAGGTTATCCAAAAGATAAAAATATGATGATTCCTCGTTTTATTGCACAGAAAACTGCTGAAAAAGCAAAAAAGTCTTGGAATATTATCATTTCGGAGGAAAAATGAACGAAGTAATTTTAAAACAATGGCACGATAAAGATTTTTCTTTTAATCATCAGTTTAAGTTATCATTTGCAGATTGTACTGCAGAAGGAAAAATGTCTTGGTCAGAAATTCTGAAAACTACATCAGATTGTGCCGGAGAAGATTTTGAAAAACGAAATATGTCTTGGCAATTTTTAAAAGACAACGACATCGCTTTAATAGTTTCCAGAATTTCGTTTCACGTTTTAAAAATGCCTCTTTATAATCAAGAAATTACAATTCATACTTGGGAATCGGCACCGCAAGGACCTTTATGTACACGAAATTTTAAAATTTTTGACACAAATACAAAAGAAGATTTACTTATTGCACAAACTTTGTGGACAGTTTTAAATATTTCTGAAAAAAAAATTATTCCTGCAAAAAATTATCCATTCCGTCCTTGCCCAACAATCATCACCGATTTTGAAGGAATAAAACCCGGAAAAATCAAACTTCCGGAACAAATGCAAACCATTGCAACTCATAAAATTTTATATTCCGAACTCGATGCAAACGGACACACAAATAATTCTAAATACATAAATTTTGCACTCGACAATCTTCCTTTGGAATTCCAAAAAAAACAAATAAAAGATTTACGTTTAAATTATTCAAAAGAAGCACATCTTGGCGAAAAAATGGAAATAAAAGCATTTTATGATGAAACCGAAAAAAAATATACGGTTCAAGGAGTTGTAAAAGGAATTTCTAGTTTTGAGGCAGAGTTGTATTATTAATTTGGAGTCTGTCCCCTATTAAAAAAAGAGACAATATGGAAACAAAATATAAATCAGTAATTATTGGAGTTGGAAGAATTGGATTTTCGCTTGGATTCGACAAAAAACGAGAACAACCGGCAAGTCATACAATGGCACTTTTGCAAAACAAAAAAATAAATCTTATTGGTGCAGCAGATTCAAATAGCGAAAACTTAAAGAATTGGAAAAAATTTGTAAAAAATGCCCAAATCTTTTCTTCAAGTGACGATTTATACAAATCATTACAACCAGATATTATCATCATTGCTGTAAACGAAGAATTTCACAAACAAGAATGTCTAAAAGCCATAAATGCAAAACCAAAACTCGTAATTTTAGAAAAACCTGTTGCACTAAATTCAACTCAAGCAGAAGAAATTCAAAAATGTGCAGAAAAAAATGACGTTCCCATAATGGTAAATCACGAACGCCGATTTTCTCAAGATTATAACATTGCAAAAAATTACATTTCAAAAATTGGAAAATTGCAGTCCGTGCGTGGAGAACTTTATTCAGGTTTAAGAATTTATGCTCCGGAATTTGAAAATGACGGTTCATATAGTCTTTTACACGACGGAACTCACCTTGTTGATATAATTCAATTTTTATTAGACGAAAATCTTGAAAATCCTATTGTAACTGGAATTTTTTATGATGAAAAAAATATTGTACGAAATTTTTCGGTTCATTATAAAACACAAAAATGTCCAGATGTTTCTATTTTTATGAGCGGTCGTAGCAGATTTTTTAGTTTTGGCGTTGATATTTTAGGAACAGAAGGAAGAATCTGTATTGGAAATGGATATGCAAAATTTTACAAACGAAAAGAATCAAAACTTTACACAGGATTTTACTCTCTTGCAAAAGATAAAAGTGTAAAAATTCCTAAAAAAACAGGATATTTTTCAAATATGATTCAAAATGCTGTTGATTTTTTAGATAAAAAAGCGGCACTAGAAAGTTCTCTAAGTGCCGCCATTCAAGATTTAAAAGTTTTAGAAGAATTAAAAAAATCATTCTAATAATTGAGTCGTCATTCTGAGTATAGCGAAGAATCTTTTATTATGATGTTTCGTTGTACTCAATATGACAAACTTTACTTTTAAAACAATTTCATTATACCAAACCTTGTGCAATCATTGCATCGGCAACTTTTACGAAGCCTGCAATATTTGCTCCAGCCACATAATTTACCCAATTTCCTTCTGTTTGACCAAATTTTACGGCTGTATCATAACAGTTATTATGGATATTTATCATAATATTATGAAGTTTTTCATCAACTTCAGCTGCTGACCAAGAAAGTCTTTCTGAGTTTTGGCTCATTTCAAGACCTGATGTTGCAACTCCACCGGCATTAGAAGCTTTTCCCGGTGCATACAAGATTTTTGCTGCTTGGAATTTATTTACGGCATCCAAATTAGAAGGCATATTTGCTCCTTCAGCAACAAGTTTTACACCATTTTTCAAAAGTTGTTCAGCATCTTCTCCTAAAAGTTCATTTTGAGTAGCACATGGGAATGCACAATCACATTTTACTTCCCAAACTTTTTTACCTTCATGATATTCTGCAGATGGGAATTGTTTTGCATATTCAGAAATGCGACCACGACGAACTGTTTTTAATTCTTTTACCCAATCAAGTTTTTCTTGAGTAATTCCATCTTTATCATAAATGTATCCATTTGAATCTGATAAAGTTACAACTTTTGCTCCAAGTTGAATAAGTTTTTCTGCGGCATATTCAGCTACGTTTCCAGAACCAGAAACAACACAAACTTTACCTTTAAAATCATCACCAACTTTTTTAAGCATTTCTTGAGCAAAATAAATTAATCCATAACCAGTAGCTTCTGTTCGGATTAAAGAACCACCAAAAGAAAGTCCTTTTCCTGTCAAAACTCCTGTATATTCATCACGAATTCGTTTATATTGACCAAATAAATATCCAATTTCACGTCCACCAACATTTTTATCACCGGCAGGAATATCAACATCTGCTCCAATATGACGATAAAGTTCTGTCATAAATGATTGGCAGAAACGCATAACTTCTTTATCTGATTTTCCATGAGGATCAAAATCTGAACCACCTTTTCCACCGCCCATTGGAAGAGTTGTTAAAGAATTTTTCAAAACTTGTTCAAAACCTAAAAATTTCAAAACAGAAAGATTTACTTCTTTAGAAAAACGCAATCCTCCTTTGTAAGGTCCAATTGAACTATTAAATTGAACTCTATATCCACGATTTACGTGATAATTTCCTGCGTCATCCATCCAAGGAACACGGAACATAATAACTCGTTCTGGTTCTACAAGACGTTCAAGAATTGCATTTGGTTCAAGTTGAGGCATTTGCTCAACAGCAGGTTCCAAAGTTGTTAAAACTTCTTCTACAGCTTGAAGGAATTCTGGTTCGTTAGCATTTTTTGCTTTAACTTCATCCCAGATTTTTTTAATGTAAGCGTTTTTCATTTTTTTATAACTCCTAAAAAAAACGATTTAGTAACTAAGTTACTGAAATAAAGTATATCACGAACATAGTTTTTATGAAAAGTACCATATTAAATTAGTATTCTAATAATATTGATAATAATCTCTCATTTTTATTAAGATAACATTGTTATCTTATACTTTTACTTTTACTTAAGAGGGCGAGTGTATATGAATGTTCTAAAACTTGAACGACAATTTGTTCACATGGTTCCGAGTTGATTTTTAGTGCAGCGTTTGAAATTATTCTTCACAATATGGATAAAGAAGAATCTCTCAGGTGAATAAATTTGCTTCCTCAATTTTACACGGCGGCTGGTAAAAAATTCTTAGAGAGAACTTAAAAGATAGATTTTTATGATAAAATTTTGTGATAAGAGAACTGTCCCCAATTTTATTTTTCTAAAACCGGTTTTAAGCAATTTTCTATCATTTTTATTGTTTTATTGACTGCAATACTATCAGTTGGAAGTGCAAACAAACTTCCGGCACTGCAATCCGGATTTTGCCGGACGGTTTCTTTTCTATTCACAATATAAATATCAAGTTGATTGAGAATTATTGAACAAATATTTTCTGTCATTTCGCGAATATCTTTTTCTGTTTTTATTTTGATTTTTTCAATCTTACTGAACACAACAAGAATTTGCTTTATTTCATCTTCTACTTTTTTTATAAATTCCAAAAATGTCTCTTTTGCTTGTAAATTAAAATATTTTTCTGTGTTAATAAAAGTATACATTGCAAATAACGGTTCGTTTTCGTAAAGATTAAAAATTCGGGTGATAAGTTTTTTAAATGAAGTTTGAATTGTAAGTTTTCCGTTTTTTATAGAGTCAATCACTTTTTGAGGCAAAAAAACTATTGAAGAAAATTCTTTTTTGCAATAAAAAATTGAGGCTTCATACATTGCATCGCGACTTTCAAAATGATTATAAAGCGATGCTTTTTTTATTTCCAAAATTTGCGAAACATCTGCTAAAGAAGTTGCTCCTGCACTTTTTTCAAAAGAACTTGTCAAAAACGCCTGAATGATTTTTTCTTGCGAAATGTTTTTTTTGCTCATATCAAAAATATCGGAAACTAACGCTCATTAGTTTAGTGATTTTGAAATTCGTATTATAATTTTTGTTCTGATATTTTACTATTATAAATCATTGCCAATTGACTGCATCCATCATTGCAATGTCACAACCAAAGTTGAGTCCGACAATGACTAAAACGGGAATCAACACTGAAATCATCCTTGATAAAATGCTGTTAAAAAATGGTTTTATTGTCGATATAATTCTTAAGCTATATATGGAAAAAATTAAATATGAACATAAAAATCAGTGAATATCGCTCTGAAAACGCAAAAGAGGCAATGCAAATTTGGAATGAAGTTGTAAAAGATGGAAATGCTTTTCCGCAAAAAGAATGTCTTTCTACACAAAATGCCGATGAATTTTTTAAAAGTCAAACTTATACAGGAATTGCAATCGACAAAGATACAGAAAATCTTGTTGGTCTTTATATTTTGCATCCAAATAATGTTGGGCGTTGTGCTCACATTGCAAACGCTTCTTACGCTGTAAAAAAGAATTTGCGTGGCGAACACATTGGAGAAAAACTTGTGACTCATTGCCTTGAAACTGCACACGAAAAAGGTTTTAAAATTTTGCAGTTCAATGCAGTTGTGGCATCAAATATTCACGCAATTCATTTGTACGAGCGCCTAGGATTTAAAAAAATCGGAAAAGTTCCCGCCGGATTTTTACTCCCAGATGGAAATTACGAAGATATTTTGCTTTTTTATCACGAAGTTTAGCTTTGTTAAAAAGTGAAATTCAACTGAAACTTTAATACTTCCTATTCCAAATCAAAAAGCGATTTTTCGTAGTCTTTTACGTAGTAAAAAAAAGATGGCATTTGCCAAGGTTGTAATGCCTCATCAGATGCCATTATTGTGAGTAAATATACTGTCATTATCGGGCTTGGTTGTTGAGCAACGTCGAAACACTCAATCGCCGCACGGGAATAACAATATCGAATTAAAATCAATTGCTTTAAAAATTCAAAAACTGCACTTTTAATTGCTGATGGACTTGATAGCAAATCTCCAGAACCTGAAAAGAATTTGCAAGATTATCAAAAATTATTTAATGCAAACCTTTCAGATTTTGAAGAAATTGCAAAGAGCATTAATTTTGAAGAAGTATTAAAAATGTATTCCCAAGATACAAAACGCTAAATTTTAAAATTACAGAAGCATTGTTAATCCGCCGTCAACATAAATTGTCTGGCCTGTACAATAATTTGAAGCATCACTTGCAAAGTAAAGTAAAATTCCGTCAAGGTCGCCGTCTTTTCCAAAGCGTTTTAATGGAACTCTTGCAAGAGAACCTTGTCCAAGTGGCGTGCTCAAAGATTCGTGAGTTAATTCTGTATCAAAAACGCCTGGTCCAATTGCATTAACTGTAACATTAAAAGGAGCAAGATCTGCTGCAAGTCCGCGTGTAAAATTAACAACAGCGCCTTTTGCAGCGTAGTAAGCAATGTTTCCTTCAGAAGCAAAACGGCCGCCAATAGATGCTGTATTTATTACTTTGCCATAGCCTTGCTCTTTCATCAATTTTCCAACTTCACGACTCATAAGGAACATTCCTTTTATGTTTGTGTTCATTGTTTTATCCCAGTTTTCTGTGGAATATGTTAAAAAATCGCCAAAGATATCAATACCAGCGTTATTGCACAAAATATCAATTCTACCAAATTCACTTTTTACAGAACTAACACACGAAAGAATGCTGTTTTCATCTGTAACATCACAAGGAACGGCAAGACATTTTACACCGAAATTTTCTATTTCTGATTTTAACTGTTCAAGTCGCTCAACACGTCTTGCAGCGATTGCAACATTTGCACCTTGTTCAGCAAGCGCTTTTGCAAATTGCTTTCCGATTCCCGATGACGCACCAACTACTAGTGCAATTTTTCCTGAAACATCAAATAAGTTTTTCATAACACAATGCCTCCAAAGTTTGAAATTAATTGAATTATAATTAAAAAACTAAAATGA
>CAZIQK010000002.1:0-30838 GCA_964541735.1 uncultured Treponema sp. | reverse complement strand
CACAATGCCTCCAAAGTTTGAAATTAATTGAATTATAATTAAAAAACTAAAATGAATGAATAAACCTTGAGCGATTGTTGCTATCATAATTCAATAATAATGTATTTTTTATAAAAAACACTATTTATTTTGAAAAACAAAGATTGCAAATTGAAGGATTTTATTCCAAATCAAAAAGCGATTTTTCGTAGTCTTTTACGTAGTAGCGGATATTTGTTCTGCCTTTTGAAATTACGGTGTGTCCTTCTTCTTCGAGTTTTTTCTTTTGTGCTTCAATTCCGCCTGGATATTTTTCGTTTAGTTCGCCGTTTGCTTTAAGCGTTCTCCAAAAAGGTGTTTTGTCTTCCATGCGCTGATGACTTGCCCAAGCCGCGATTGAAACAAAAATTCCTGCCGTAATCGGTTCTGTAAAATCCGCCCCGCTCAACTTTGCAAAATATTCCCTGATTTTTCCAACAGTGATTAGTTTTCCCGATGGAATTTTTTTCATCACTTTGTCGTATTCGATTGGTGGAGCAAAATACATTCTGTTTCCGCCGTATTTTTCAATGCTTTTCTTATCCGTGATGATTTGAAATTTTGGCATATCCTTGCTGTCATTCAGCATAGCATTAAAATCTTTTTTGTCTTCATTCGCCATTTTTAAATCCTCTTTTTAGTGATTTTATTTAAATATAAGACCTAGTTTTATGAAAAGCAATGAGACAGTTTTTAAATTTTGTTTTTTTTGTGAGTTTTGTTTAGGCTTTGCTACGAATTATTGTGTTTTTGGGCGATTTTAAACTTCTACAGCAAGTTAAAAATCGCAACAGATGAAAACCAAAAAAGAGAACTTACGCTTCATCGCCCCAGCAATCCCAGCCTTTAACTTGACGACGGGCAAAAAGTTCAATTTTTTTTGTATCTGGTCCGAAAAGTTTTTTGCACGAATGCGTTTTATTCATATTCGCCAATTGATTTATAGGCTTTCAGTTCGCTAAGTCGTTTATTATTCTGTAATCTTATAAGCAATTCTTGTGCACAATATTCAAACCCTTCTTCATTTTCAATACATTCCGCATATGGATCTCCGCAGTTCGTTTCGCCGTCAAAAAGATACGTGAACTTAAACCAACCTCTTCCAGACACTTCTTCAAATGGAATTTCTTCCCACTCATTCATAATATTGACTCCTGTAAGATTAAGAACAATGAATGTATTATGCACTCTCAACAGGCACTTTTACAAATGTAATAGGATATTCCTTTTGCGACCGAACATTCTCAAGTTCAACAATCTGACATTCTTCAGAGAATAAATCACAGTTAGAATTTAAACGCAATTTTGCAACTTCAATAGCCTTGTCTGATTTGTCTATTCCAACCCAATTACGCCCAAGTTCTTGAGCCGCAACAAGAGTTGTTCCGGAACCGCAGAAGAAATCCATCACAATACTTTCTGGATTTGACGATGTTTTTACAATAAGTTTTAATAAGTCAAGATTTTTTTCTGTTGGGTAAATCGGATATTGATAATCTTTAAAATCCCAAATATCTTGAACTTTCTTGCCTTTCTGCTCGTCAGCATAGATTTTCCTACGCGGAATTCCGTTATTTGACCATTCAATCAAGCCTTGCTCGTCAAGTTTTTCAAGTTCAGCGGGCGAAGTCCGCCAGTGTCTGCCTTTTGGCGGCAACATTCCCTTGAACATTCCGCCTGTAACTCCGTCCTTTGTTTCGCCTGGTGCGTGTAACGGAACTGTTGTGTAAAACCTGCCGTCCGAATCGATTTTTTTATAAAGTCGAATTTTATCTTCTTCTGAAAATGCTTGAAAAGGTTCGTTCCAAATCGGATTTTTTGACTTTGAGTAAAAAAGAATTAAATCCTTAATATTTCCGTAAGCCTTTCGAGAAAAATTTTTAGGATTACATTTTATACGTGTAATGTCATTTTTAAAATTTTCTGCACCAAAAACTTCGTCCATAATAATTTTTACGTAATGACCGATTTTATAATCAATGTGGAGATAAATTGAACCTTGCTCACTTAAAAGTTCACGTGCAATTATCAATCGTTCTCGAAGAAATTCAATAAATTCTTCACCAAGTAAAGTGTCCGTGTACGCAATATCATCACTTTTGCTTGAGCTGATTGTGCTTGTGCGTTCCGAATTTATTGTAAAAGTTCCGTTCGTTGCAAATGGCGGATCGATATAAATCAAATCAACCTTGCCTTTTAAATTAGTATTATGAAGCAGAATTTGCAGTGCTTCCAAATTGTCGCCGTGAATTAAAAGGTTTTTATTTTCTTGAATTGAATCAGAGAATTCAGAAGTCGGGAGAGTTTTTAATATTTCTGTTTTGGGTATTTTCCCAGAATATGTAAGTTCCATAATTTCTCCAAATCAAAGTGTATATAAAAACTCACGCAAAACAAGTGCACTCATAACATTTTCTTCGCCATGCTCTTCAGTGATTGTTTTGTACATTTTGTTTTGAGAGTGCAACCAACAAACTCCGTCAAGAATCGCAATTTTTATAGCATCAACATTTGGAGAAGTTAAAGTCAAAATTGCGTCTTCAAGTTGTGCATCTTGATGTCCACCAAAATCTGAAAGGAATTTTGCTTCGCCAATAACATATTTCCCGTTAAAACGACCGACAAAATCCAATCCTTTATTTCGTTTATAGTTCACATTTTTTTGTGCCCATTCCATCATTTCTTTGTCGCTTGCATCAAGAATTGCATCATCTTTTGTTAACATAAATTCTTCAACAGAAACCGGCATAATTCCAAGAGCCTTTGTTTTGCACCAACGCTTAAAAAGCGGACCAATCTGTCTGTTCGTTTCTTTCGGTTCTGTACATTTTTCAAAAATCTTGTCCAATCCCATTTCGTAAAGTCTGCCGCAAAGTCTTTTCACTGTTTTTGGGTTTCGTTTTACAGCATCCGGAGCACGTTTTAAGAAAGCAACATAAGAATCTTTTATCGGAAACAAATCAAGGTGAAGAAGATATTTTATTAGAACCTCGTCATCTTTTTCATTGAAGGCTTGTTCAATACTAGTCCATCGGTCTTTGTCAATATTGCGGATTCCGTTTGGAATTGTTGGATAAACTGAGAATAAATCATCGAGGTAATTTCTTTGGTTTGCGTATTGAATGCTTAAATCTGTCCAATAGTTCATTTTTTCTCCAAAATTAAGTTCATTATAACATTTAACAAGCAAAAAGTCAGAAAACTATATAGATTCACTTTGCGTAATGATTTTTTCCATAAAAACTGAATACAATTCTTGCGAATCGTTTAAAACTTTTGTATTCTGCCAGTCTCTTCCAGTTTCTTGGATTTTTGCATAAGGCGGATTTGAAATTACTTTGCAGTTTTTAGGAAGTTCAATTTTTTGCGATAAAAAATCACCTGCAACACAATGCAAGTTTTCTTCCAATTCCAAACCGTATTTTACCAAAATAGAAGTTTTGCAAATTTCAAGTGCTATTTCATCAGCGTCATACAAATAAAGATTCCCTTTTTGAATCAACTTTCGTGCATTTTCTTCACCAATCAAATCAAGATAAGTTAAAATGAGTTTTCCAGTTCCGCACGCAACATCGCAAACATTTTCGCCTTGCAAACCAAAAAGCCATTTGCTCATAATAAGAGCGACATCATCTGGCGTGTAATACTGTCCATTGTTTTTCTTTTGGATTTTGTCTTGAATGGCAAGACCGATTTCGTACATTTCGCCGAAGTTCTTGATATTCAAAAAATCTGCATTTTCGCCATTTTCAAGAACGTACTTGCAGATGAAAAACCATGTCTGTGCCAAGCCAAATGTTTCAACATCATTTATATATTTTTCAAGATTGTAGGATTTGTATTTTTCAAAATCTGTGGTTATACAATCAATTTTATATTTTTCTGTCGCCGTAAATTCTTGCATTTCAGTTTCTTTTTCAAGAACATCAAAATCAGCGGAATCGAATAAAGTTGCGGCGTATAAAGTGTTGTTTTGCATTTGTAAGTATTATAGAGTTTTTTGGTGATTCTTTGAATACTATAAAAAGATGTACCTTTAGACCAAATGTTTATATTTTTTGTGAAAACGCTTTATGACAAAACAGGAATGTATAAAACGCACAAAGGATAGTAGCAGCACGCCGAAGGCGTGTTCCGAAACGGAGGTGGTTGAGTTTAGTCGAAACCACCGCAGAGTAGGAATGGAGGTAGCGAAGCGGACGGAACTGCGGATAGCCTGGTTTTTTGCGAAGCAAAAAATGTGCCCAAAAATTTAAAATTTGTAAAATTTTACTTTAGATGTTGTGCGATTTTGTCCAAAATTTCTATGTCGGCTGGAAGCCATTTTACGCTTTTTAGTTCGGATGCACTAAGCCACTTTGCGTTTTCGTGTTCCAAGAGCGTGAGTTTGCCCGAAATGACCTGACACAAAAAACATTCCATCGTTAAGTGAAAGGTCGGATAATCGTATTCGACGGTCGCAATTTTTTCGCCGACGCTGATTTCTGTTGCAAGTTCCTCTCGGATTTCGCGTTTAAGTGCATCTTCTGGCGATTCGCCTTCTTCTATTTTTCCGCCGGGAAACTCCCACCAGTCCTTGAATTCGCCGTAACCGCGCTGAGTTGCAAAAACTTGTTTTGTGGTGATTGAGCCTGTTGAAACATTCGGGCGGACGATGACTGCTGCGGAAACGTGGATTTGTTTCATTTATTTTCTCCAAATAAAATATTTACAAAGTCACGACGAGAATACAAGATTCTTACAACTTTGATGGTTTTATCTTCGATTCTATAAAAAATTGAATAGTTGTTAGCAAGAATAAATCTATAGTCTGTTGCAAACGAAACATATTTTTGAACAGGAATTCCTAAATTGTAAAAAGTTGAAAGACTTTCATAAGTTTCGACAATTTTTAAAAGCGTGTTTTTTGCTGCAATTGAATTTTGAAGTTCATCTTCAATATAGGATTTAATCTCTTTCAAATCATCAATTGCTTGAGGAGAAAGTTCAACTTTGTACATTTGCTACAATCCTAGCATTTTTCTTGCGTCTTCGCTTTTTATCCAGCCTGATTTTTGTGCCGAATCTTCACCTTTTTTTAATTCGGAAAGGAATTTTATTTCTGCGGTGAGTTTTTCATAATCCGAGATTGTAAGAACCGCATACGCACCGCGTCCATTTTTTGTAAGATAAACGGGTGAATCATCAGCGACATCTGTTAAAACTTCGTTATAATTTCGCAAATCTGAAACTGGTTTTATGTTTATCATATTTTGTTCCCTGTAAATTATTCGTAAAATTTTACGAATGTATTATCGTCGAATTTAGTGCAAAAAACAAGTAGATATTTAGATTTGTTTTATTTTTATGCTTCCAAATAATTGTAAAGATTCTGCGGAACTGGCGTTTTCATATCGAACTGGATATTTACGACATCAACTTTGCCGTCTGCTGTGTTCATTTTTGTGCTCGAAACGGGAATCTATTTTTCCCATTTTATCAGTTCTTGTGATAAAGTCATGATAAAGCTCGTCCGGAACTCTGTTATGAAGCGCGAATCGCATTGTAATTGGCTTTTCGCCTTCCGCGGAATCTGGAAAAGTTGAAACCTGCCCAAGATAAATGAACGGCTGCGTTACGTTTTCCACTTTTTCAAACTTGCGCACAAAAAGATGCAGGCGGATATTTCTTTCAATGTTGCGGATAAGATTCTGCCCGACCTCGGAGCTTTGAGCCGTGCTGTTCGGCGACTGCCACTGGAAATGCTCCGGAGTTATAAATTTGTCGGCGTAGTTTATAGATTCTTTTACATCTGCATTTTTATGAAGATTCACGAACAAAAAGTAGTCAGGCTTTGCGGAAGTAATCAGCCCCTGCCCGCGAAAAGATGAATGAATCTTTTTGTAGCTGCAAAGCAAAGCTGTGTCGCGCATTGTGTATTCGTGATAAAGCTTTAAGAACGGCAGAGCTCCGCCGCAAGAAAAATCTGCGGAACCGAATTCGTTCTCGTAGCGCAAAAGATTGTACTGAATCAAATCTTCGAGCCAGGATTTTATCTCAGAAGCAAATTGAGAAGCCTTTAAAAGTCCGGATGTGTTTTTGTTGAACGAAATTTTCTCTCCGTCAAAACTGAACAAGGCTTTTTCGTAGTGCTCAAGCTCGCTTGAGTCAAAATATCTCCCTGAAAGAGTTTCGCATGAATGCACAAAAGTTTTCTCATCTGCAAAATCAAGATATTTCCTTGCGTTTTTCAAAATGCTTCCGATGGTTGCAGAATAATTTTCAGACTCAAAAACTGATTTCGCGACAATCCATTCTTCCGCGCGTTTTGCAGGCGAATAAAAGCTTAAAAGGCGCATAATCTGCTTAAAGCGCTCGTCGTCGTTCATCAAAGAAAATTCAGGATGCGTTTCCTTTTCCATTGCGGCGGCAAATTCAAAGTAAGTTTTGTAGTTCGGGCTGAACTGAGTGAACCTGATTGGGTCAACGCTTCCGTCGTGCTTTAAGTAGTCAACAAGGCGCGGAACTTTTCCTCCGCAAATGTGCTTGAACGAAAGATACGATTCCTTCATGTATTTCATCGACATGAACTTTTCACTTTCGAGCTGACGAAGAATCTGCTCCTTTGTGATTTTGTCCATGTGGATGTAAGTTCCGTTCGGCAAGTCAGCAAAGTCATCGGCAACTTCAACTTTTAGGGAATCGCGGTCAAAGTCTTGCTTTCCGTTCAAGGCAATCGCCATTAGAAACGACTTTTTGTAGTTTCCGATAAAATCAAGAACCGTGACAAATTCCTTTTCCGGAAGCTTTCTAAGTCCGCGGCCGAGCTGCTGGATAAAAATAATGGAAGATTCTGTTGGACGCAGAAGAAGAACTGTGTTCACGGACGGAATGTCGATTCCTTCGTTAAAAATGTCAACAGAAAAAATATATTGAATAGAAGAAGATTCATCTTCCAAAAGTTTTGCGTATTTTTCGCGCGTTTCAACTGAGTCGTTTCCAGAAAGCGAAACTGCAACTTTCTCTCCATTTTTTGAAAGCCGCTTGTTGAACTCTTCCGCCATGTAGCTGGCATGCTCAATAGTAGCGCAGAAGCCCAGGACTTTCGCTTTCTCGCCGTCGTGTCCGTAAAACTGCATTTTTTCGATTATGTAGTCAACACGGCGCGAAATCATAAGCATTGAAGAAATCTGCTCAAGATATTCGGAAGTTCCAGGCTCGGCCGTGATTTTTGAGTAGTCAATGCCTTCCGCATCTGTAATTCCAAAATAATGAAAAGGGCAGACAAGATTGTACGCAAGCGCCTGCCGCAAACGGATTTCAACTGCGACATTGTTGTCAAAAATCTGGTAAATATCGCCCGAATCACTCCGCTCTGGAGTTGCTGTAAGTCCGAGCAGAAATTCCGGCGTAAAATAGTCAAGAATTTCCTTGTAGCTTGGACTTGAAGCATGGTGTGCTTCGTCTAAAACAATATAATCAAAAGCGTTCTTCGGAAATTCCATATAATGGCGAACAAGCGTGTCGCGGGTTGCAAAAAGATATTTTGAGTTTCTATCTTTTTGATTTCCTGTGAAAAATCCTGATGAATAATCTTTTTCTGCGGCGGAGCAAATTCTGTCAAAAGATTCTTTCGCCTTTCTTAAAATATCCTCGCGGTGAACAACGAACAGCAAATGCTTTGGCTTTACTTGCAGCGCGTCAAAAACCGACATATATGTTTTTCCGCTTCCAGTCGCGGCGATTGCAAGCGCTTTTTTTGCTCCGGTTTTGCGCAGGCGGTCAAGCTTTACGATTGCCTCCTGCTGCATTTCGTTCGGCTGGATTGCTTGAGTTTGCTCATATTGAAAGAAATTTTTTGCCCCGAACTTTTCAGCGTATTCCTTTTGAGCCGCTTTTACTTTTGCAAGATAGTCACGGTAGGAAATTAGAAACTCATCTGAATATTCTTTTGACCAGGGACTTTTCCAAAGCGTCTCAAATTCCTGCAGAACGTCTTTTGTAAAAACTCCAGGCTCCTGGTTCTCGCCGCACGTTTCGTTTTGAAGAACGTTCCACTCGACATTTGTTTTGAGCGCGCGGCCGGTTATGTTTGACGAGCCGATAATCACCGTCCATTTTTCTTTGAAGTTTTGTCCGTTTTGCGAAAAATCATTTTTTTGGAACAAATATCCTTTTGCGTGGAATCCGTCGTCTTTTGTGGGCGGAACATAAATCTTCAGCTTGATGTTTGAGAACTTTGAAATCCGGCTAAGCACTTCCGGAGTTGTCATTTCTTTGTAGGTCGTTGTAAGAATTTCGCCGGGAACATTGCGCGCTTCCAAATCTTTTAATGTTTCAAGAAGAACCTGCAAGCCGCCGTAAGTTATAAACGCCACGCTGATTTTAAACGCAGAACATTCCGTAAGATTTTCAACAAGCTCGTTGTAAAAGCTGCGGACCGGCCCGTTTGTGATGAATTGGGGCGGGGCAGACTGCTCTAGAAAACGGTCGTTTGTTGAGGCAAGATTTTCGTTATTCATTTTGCAATTCTTCATTAAATAATAATTTAAATTTATGAATCAAACTGAGATTATCAGTTATTAGGCGTGGAGAATTTTTTCCACATATTCGGGATTTGCAGACACAACTTTTAGCAACGCAAGTGCGGCTCCCTGCGGTTTTCTGCGTCCTTGCTCCCAGTTTTGCAACGTGCCAACTTTCACTCCAATCATATCTGCAAATTCTGCCTGACTTTTGTTTGTCTTTTCGCGAATTTCTTTTACATCAATCGGTGAATAGATAAAAGTTCTAGAAGGCTTAGTTTCGCTTTTGCTGATTGAGGCAGCCTCTTTCATACTGTTTACAAGTTCTCCGAACATTTCGTCGCTCATATATTCATTACTCATCTTTGAAATCCTTTGCAATTTCGTTAAGAATCTTTTTCTGTTTTTCAGAAAAATTGTCCATAACATTTTTAGGGTAAACAAAAATCATCAAAATCTGCTCTTTGTTTTCCTTGTAATAATAAATAGTTCTGACTCCTCCGCTTTTTCCATGTCCGTTGCCTAAATCCCAGCGTATCTTTCTAATTCCTCCGCCGCCGACAATCAACGCGCCCTTCTTTGGATGCTGTGTCAGTTCTTTTTGAAGCTCTAAATAATTTTCATCATCCATAAGTTCTGTAATCAGTCGGGTGAAAGTCGGCGTTTCGATGAATTCCATATTCTATTATACGTCATTGGCGGATTACTGTCAATGCTTTTCTTGCCTCAACAAACGACCGTTTTAAAGAACAAAGAGGGGAAAGCCTTCCCCTCGCTTCAACCGCTTCCGCGTTTTCCGCTACCCCTTCTGCGGGGGACACCCCCGCAACGCCCCCGAGAAAGTTCAACTTTATAGACCTTTTCGCCGGATGCGGCGGATTGTCTGAGGGATTTCTCCAAAGTGGAAAATATAACGCTCTCGCCCATATCGAGTGGGAAAGTCCAATGGTCAACACACTTAGACAGCGGCTTGTTGAGCATTGGAATCATTCAGAAGAAGAAGCGCAATTAAGAGTAATCAAATTTGATATTCAAAAAACTGATGAACTCTTACATGGAAATTGGTCTGAAGAAAGTAAAGAAAAATACGGAAAAGAAAACACCTCTGAAATAATTGAAAACGGTCTAGCAGGCTTAATCGGAAATACTCATGTAGATTTGATTGTCGGTGGACCGCCTTGCCAGGCTTATTCAATAGCTGGTCGTGCACAGTCTCCGACTGGAATGAAGTTCGACTATCGAAATTATCTTTTTGAAAGTTTCGTAAAGGTCGTTGATTTCTTCAAACCAGAATTATTTGTTTTCGAAAACGTCCCTGGGTTATTGACCGCTTGTCCTGGAGATATTCCTGTCCGCATACGAATTTATGAAGCGTTTGAAAAAATCGGTTATGAAATCCGAACTCCAAATGAACTAAAAAAATCGATTTATTGTGCGGAAGATTTTGGTGTTCCACAGAAAAGAAACAGAATAATAATTTTTGGAATTCGAAAAAATTCAAATTTTAATGTTGAGGAATTTTATCGAAGCTTAACAAGCCGAAAAAAAACAGGTGTTCACAAGACTGTACGCGATGCAATCGGAAATCTTCCAACATTACTTCCGACTAAAACAATTAAAAAAGTCGGCAGAGTCCATGTTTCCCATTATCAACCTAAAGGCGAAAAAATTCCAAATCATGAACCGCGCTATCACGGAATAAGAGATCAAAAACTTTTTAAAGAATGGCTCTCGAATAATATGAACGATTTCTCTACAGAAGAGAAAAAATCATTCTACACAAAAATAACCGGACACACATCAAATCATATTAAATATAGAAATCTTGAATGGGATAAACCATCTCCAACAGTTGTGGCGCATCTTTATAAAGACGGCTACATGTTCATTCATCCAGACATAAAACAATTAAGAACAATAACAGTCCGTGAAGCCGCTCTGCTTCAATCGTTTCCTATTGATTACAGTTTTCCGTCCTCTTCTTCTTACAACTATAAGATGATTGGGAACGCAGTTCCCGTTCTGTTTGCTAAAGAAATTGCTGAGGCAGTTTATGACGTAATAGCAGCAAAAGAAGGTTTGAAATGACGCAAGAAGAAAAAAAACTTGCGCAACATTTCAATATTCTAGTTGCGTGTGAAGAAAGCCAAAGAGTTTGCACAGAATTCAGAAAGCGAGGATTCAACGCTTATAGTTGCGATTTGTTGAAATGTTCAGGCGGACATCCTGAATGGCATTTTAACTGTGACGTTTTTGAAATCATAAAAAACAAAGGTGGAAAACTTCAAAATGGCGATTTTGCTTCTATAAATGGAAATTGGGATTTGATGGTTGCCCATCCGCCTTGCACTTATCTTGCAGTGAGCGGAGCAAGATGGTTTTACAATCCAGAAGACAAAGATTTGCCTGTAGAACGAAGACGGCCTCATCCAAAATTTCCTCACAGGGCGCAAGACCGTGAAGAAGGCAAAAAGTTTTTTATTTCACTTGCAGAAACTGATATTGCTCATATTGCCATTGAGAATCCTGTTGGAATTATGAATACGCAATGGAGAAAACCTGATCAAGTTGTTCAGCCGTATTATTTCGGTGATGAGGCTTCAAAAACGACTTGCCTTTGGCTTAAAAATCTGCCGTTGCTGAAACCAACGAAAATTGTCAGCAAGGGTGAGTATATAACACTTTCAAGTGGAAAACGACTTCCAAAATGGTATTCAGATGCTCTTACAAAATCTAAGACACCAGAAGAAAGACGCAATTTGCGAAGCAAAACTTTCCCCGGATTTGCAAAAGCAATAGCAGAACAGTGGGGAAAATTTTTGATTGATGAATATAAAAAACAATCTAAGGAGGACACAAATTGCTGATATATGTGAGAAGAATTTTTAATCACGATTTGACTCATCAGATAAGCATCACAAATGAAGTTCTTTACAGTTTTTTTGATAATGCAACTTTAATTCGGATAAAAGGAAAAATATCTGAATATGTTGCAGATGTTTCTTTACTGTTGGCGACAGATCCAAGACTTGGAGGCGAAATTAAAAAGTTGATTCGCTTGAAAGGTGAAGCATACCAGAATAACTATTTAATGTTTTATAAAAAAACAAAAATTTTTGAAATGGAAATTATAAAACCCGGAAATCAAAAATATGAGATTTTGAAAAATGTTAGTTTTGCGAACGAACGGCATTTGATTTCAGATTTTGAAAAGATTTTTTAGAAATTAATATTCGGGAGAATGTAAATGAAAGTTTATATGCACTGTTTAACAAATCAAGATATAACTCATCAATTCGCCTATACACAAGAAATTCGAAAAGAATTTTTTGATGATGCAAATAATAATGATTCAATCGAATTGAATGGTGAAAAATCTAATGAAAAATTGAATGCCTCTGTATTGACTGCAACAGATTGCAGACTTAATAATAATTTTAAAATTCTTCTATCAAAAGAAGGCAATTTTTCTGTAGGTGATATTGTTATATTTTATAAAACAGGATTTAGAAAATACAAGATAGAACTTGTAAAACAAAATGATGAAAAATATCCAATATATAAACAACTGTTTACAGATGAAAGACATTTACCATTATATATAAATGATATTGATGGAAATAATTTCTCTGAACTCAACTACACTTCATTTTCAGCAGAAGATAAAATAAATTCTTATAACCGCATCATTTTCGGCGCGCCGGGAACTGGAAAAAGTCATAGGTTGAATAAAGATGCAGAAGATTATTTCAGCGCGGAAATCTCCAAAACACAAGAACAAGTTGTAGCACAAGAAATTAAAAATGCAAAAAATGATTATAGTGCAAGTTACGCAATAGGATTGAAATATGCGGACTTTTTCAAAGATGTAAAACAAGCAAATGAGATTTCTAGTAAATATGATTGCGGCAATAAGGCTTATACGATTTATCAGGGAATTAGGGCGAAAAATTTTTATGATTTGCTGCCTGAATTTAATTCTAACGATGATGAAACGAAAACTATTGAAAACATTAAAGTGCAATTTGAAAAACTAAATAGCGAAAAATATCTTCTTCAAGCGGGAGCTGCGGCAATAGGTTTTAAGTATGCAGATTTTTTAGGCGGAAAAACAAAATCTGAGCTTAATTCAATGTTCAATTTTAAAGATACAACATCTGAATCTGGCTGGATAAAAATTGGTATTCAAGGAGCAAGTTATTCTTTTGAGGATGATGCCGAACAAAAATCAACAAAGCATTTCGAGCGCGTCACTTTCCATCCGAACTACAGTTATGCTCAGTTCGTCGGAACATACAAGCCAACAATGAAAACAGTTTCAACAGATGACGGCGAAAAAGAAGAAATCACTTACTCGTTTGTCGCAGGCCCTTTCCTTCGTGTCTATGTGAACGCGGTTAATAATCCAAACGAGAAATTTCTTCTTTTGATTGAAGAAATAAACCGCGCGAATGTTGCCTCTGTTTTCGGTGATGTTTTTCAGCTCCTCGATAGAAATGAAAACGGTGAAAGTGAGTATCCAGTTGCGACGAGCGACGACATCAGAAAATATCTTAAAAGCGAAGGAATAGACCAAACGGAACTTTTCATTCCAAACAATTTTTATATCTGGGCAACAATGAACAGCGCGGACCAGGGCGTTTTTCCAATGGACACGGCGTTCAAGCGGCGGTGGAATTTTGAGTACATTGGAATTGACGATAACGAAAGCGGCGTTTCAACTTATAAAATCCCAATCAACGAGAAATCAAAAGTAAAATGGAACGCGCTTCGAAGGGCAATCAACAGTAAGCTTATTTCGCTGAATGTGAACGAAGATAAGCTTTTAGGTCCGTATTTTATCAGTGAAAATGATTTGAAAAATGCAATGGAAAAACCGAAAGATTTCATCAAACTTTTTAAGAGCAAGGTGATTATGTATCTTTTTGAAGATGCCGCGAAAATGAAGCGTGAATTTTTCAAACTGACTGGCGGAAGAAAATACATTTATTCAGATATTTGCAATGAACTTGATGAAAACGGAATTGAGGTTTTCAATTTTCTGGAAAATGAAAAAGTTGAAGAAATGGAGATTCCGGAAAAAGTTCAGCATGAAGTATCACAAGAAACTGCGGTTTCGACAGGCTCAACCACCGACCCGGCAATGACAAATTAAGGAATGCAAATTGATTTCCGCTTTTCATTCAGCTTATTTCCGCGAAGGACAACATTATTTGTTCTCTGAAATCAGAAAAAAAATCTCTCTTGATGATGAAACTGCGAAAAAGCGCATAAATCTTCTCCGCCGCTGCAATATTCTGAAAATCGTCAAAAAAGAAAAACTTTCATATTCCGACCTTTCTGACCAGGAAATGATTATAAACGAGCCGCCTGAAGATTCGTCTGATTTTGAATATGCGTTCAATTTTGTCGGAATTATTTTGCTGGAAAATCTTGTCTTAAAATGCTATCCGAAATACATCGACAACACCAACGAACAGGATGATGCAGAGCTTCTCCAAAAATTCAAAAAAATCATAAAGGTAATCAAAAAATACAACGAGCAGAGCCAAGAATTTTCTCTTTACAACGGCGAAGAGAAGAACAAAACATTCAACCGGCTTGCAATTTCGCTTCATATTTTGCAGGACTATTTTGAAAACGGACTTTACACGAATCAAAAGGAAAACATAGAGCTGAACGGCGAAGGTGAAATCTTATGGAACAAGACGATTGACGAAACTTTCGCGTTCATAAAGAATAAAGCTCCGTATTATCTTGATTTTTACACGCGCGAAAACGAGGACAACGAGCTTGATTTTATCCGAAGGCTCCACGCAGCGATAATCACTAAATGCTCAAACGAGCTGAAAAATGCAGACATTCTTAATCTTTTTGATTTGAACGAGGCAAATCTTACTCAGGAAACGATTGAAGATTTTGGCAACGTGGATTTTATAAAATATCGCCTTGAAAAAGAGCTGAAAACTCAGTTTGTCACAAAAAAACAGAATCTCTTAAAGTCGCTTTACACTTACGTTTCAGAAGCGGAATCAAACGAAACTTCAGAAACTTTCAGTTTTTACGGGACAAACGCATTTAATCTTGTGTGGGAAAAAGCCTGCGCGGAAATTTTTGAAAGTGTTAGGGACAAGACTTTCCGCGAGTTAAAAAAGAAAAACATAATAGAAGAAAAGAATATTAAAAATCCGAATCATGATTTAGATAATTCTGCAGAAAAATATTTAAAAGATTCCGAGCCGTTTAAAAATTTGATTGAAAAAATAAAGTGGACTTTCAATGACTTTGCAGTTCATGCCGCAGAAACTCTTGAACCGGATATTATTTCAATCCACGGCAATAATTTTTTTATTCTTGACGCGAAATATTATCTCATCAGCATTGATGAAAATGGAATCAGTCACCAGCCGGGAATTCAAGATGTTGTAAAACAGTTTGCGTATCACAAGGCATTTTTGGATTTTGTAAATGATTTTGGCTTTGAAAATATTGTGAACGCCTTTCTTGTTCCAAAGAGAACATCGAGCGAATACAAATTACAGGAAAATTTCAGAATCGCAGGAAAAGCAGAACTTTCTCTAATGCAAGATTACGCGCTAAAGTCGCTCTCGCCAATTCAGATTGTTGAGTTGGAACCGGAATTCGTGTATGAAAATTATCTTGAATCGAAGAAAATTACAAAAGAACTTACGGAGCTTTTAGAAAAGAAAAAAGAAGTGTTTTATTCAAAGGAAGGGGAAGAATTTTTAAGTGTTGCAGAAACTGAAAATAATACTATCTCCATTAATAATGTAGATAGTTCAAATCAAAAAAGTAAAACATACAATATTCGGCACGGCTTGCAGCATTTATAGAAACAAGTGTGAACAAGCGCAACCGTTTTGAAGTGTAATAAAAAATGCATTTATAAACCATTCTTTTCTAGCATATTTCTAAATAATTCGCTACAATTATTTCATCTTTTCTAACTGCTGGCTGTTATAACCAGAGATAAATGCAAACAGAAGCGGAAAAAACTTTTTTTGAGAATCTTTCTGAAGATTTTCTTCATGGTGAATTTGTTGTAACATCTTCTAAAAATCCATTAATTGAAAAAGGCGATGTTTTAGATTTTTTTGTCGGCGAAGGATATTACGAAGGTCCTGGTCAAATTATTTTTGCAAGAATCGAAAAATATTGGGAAGTTTTATATTGGAAGTTTGCTTCTATCGATGAACTTTATTACAAAGATGATTTTGACTATATGGACTGGCGTTCTGAACTTGACGACAAACCAAATCTTTCTCCATGGAATTTTTTTTATCTGGAAAAGTTCAAAGAGTTTCTAGGCCAAATAACATTTGAACGGAAAGTCAAGAGTAAAGCAAAAGGACAAATGGAAACAAATTTATGATATTATTGAAAAAAATTAAATCGGCAATTTTTCGGCATTTTGAACTTTGCTATTGGTATCGCCTAAGAAAAATAAAAGAACTTTACTTCGATGATGAAGATGCCAAATGGAAAAATTCTTTGCATAAAACTAAGGCAAAAAATATTTTAGCATCAACTTGGAACGGTGAAGATGATTTGTGGCGGACAATGTTGTTAAAAATCGACCACGAATTTTGGAATCTTCACAAGGATGGATTTGAATTAAATTATTATTTTTCTAAACATGATATCGAAAAATATGCAAGCGATGATGACAAAATGTTTATCGTGCAAAAAATTTTGGATTCAACTTTAGGAAATAATAAAAAACTTTTGATTTTTAACGGAAAAACGGACAAGAAGACGAGTGAAAGCGGACTTGTTCATTTTTATCTTGTTTACAAAAACGGTTCTGATTTGCTTCTGACTTGTGAAAGTGACAAAGAAATTCCACAAAAACTGATTCCAAAAAACAAAAGGCTCTACGAAATCAAAACTTTTAAAGATGCAAACGGAAAGTTGCAATTCGAGAAAAAAGAATCGCCTAGATATGAACTAAAATCACAAGAAACCATAATCGATTTAGGAAAAGTCGAAAAAGAAAATCTTACTGAAAAGATTCTGAATGAGGATTCTGATTTTCTAAAAAATGATTTTGAAAAATTTTTATCTGAACATAGCGAAATCAACGTTGAGCCAGATAAGATTTTTTCGCTACAAAATTTTATCTTAGAACAAATTGATAAGTGCAATGGATTTAAAATTGAAGAACTTCCAAATCTTTCAGCTGAACTTAAAAAGCATGCACGTGGCAATTTTATAAAATGCAAGGATTTGCTCCGTTTGCGGCATCTAATAAAAAATCTGCTCTCTCTTTCCGAAACAGATGATAAATATTTTTCGTTGCGGAGCGATATTGAAGATGAAACTGAAATGCAGAAAAAGCGTGAGGAACTACGGAATCTTTACAAAAAGGACAGGAAATCAGCATATCAAAAAATCTGCGATTTTATGTGTGAAAAAGGCGAACTCTGGTGGGATTAAAAAATATTGATAAAGAAAACTTTTGCTACAGATGTCCGTTCTTATTTGAACTCCCTTTCTCACAACGAGTTGCTTGAACTTTGCTTTTCAATAATTGAAAACGACGAATCCGTGAAAAAAATTGTTTTTCAAAAAATTAATGAAGAACAAAATCATGAAGAAAAGCCGGAAATATTCAAGCCTAAAGAAAATGAAATCTATGTAAGTCGCTCGAGTTCTTCTCAGGAAAAAATCGCTCTTTTTAAATCTCTTTTTGCTGGACGAACTGATGTTTTTTCGCTCCGCTGGCATAATCAGAAAACAAACAAAAGCGGCTATTCTCCAGTCTGCGCAAACAAGTGGCAGAGCTGGAAATGTGATTTGAAGAAATTCTCCTGTGCTTCTTGTCCGTATAAGTCGCCAGTTCCTTTGAGCGATTCTTATATTTTTGCCCATCTTTGCGGAAAAGACGAATTTTCGCGCGACGTAATTGGGATTTATCCGCTTTTTCAGGACAATACTTGCAGATTTTTAGCGTTTGATTTTGACTCTCATAAGGACAAATCTAAAAATGTTGATAATTCATTTTCAGAAAAGTCAGATAATCAAAAATGGAAAAGAGACGTTCTTGCAGTTTATAAAGTGTGTGCAGATTTTATGATTCCTTGTTCAATTGAAATTTCGCGTTCTGGAAATGGTTCTCATTTATGGATATTTTTTAGCGAAAATATCAAAGCAAAAACTGCACGGGATTTTGGAAATTTAATTTTGATAGCGGCTATGAAAGAATATCATTCGCTTCCGTTTGAAAGTTTTGACAGAATGTTTCCGAATCAAGATGAAATTCCAAAAGGCGGATACGGAAATTTGATAGCGCTTCCTCTTCAGGGAAAAGCTGTAAAGGAAAATCATTCCGTTTTTGTTGATGAAAATTTTGTTTCTTATCAGGATCAATGGAAATATTTAAGTTCAGTAAAAAAAATAAGTTCGTCTGAAATAAAAAAGATTTCTTCAAAAATTGGTGAAACGGTCCAGGTTTTTATTTCGAATGATAATGTTGAAAAAACTGAATCGACTTTTAAACACAAAAATAATACTGACTTTCAAATTGTTGCTGAAAATTTTTCAAAAGATGATTTTAAATCCGTTGTTCAAATTATACTTTCTGATTTTGTTGAAATTAAAAAAGATGGAATTTCAGAACGTGCGCTGGGAGCACTAAAACGGACGGCAGTTTTCTTAAATCCTGAATATTTTAAGAATCTTAGGATGCGTCTTCCTTTGTACAATATTCCCCGTTACATTGACTGTTCTAAAGAAAACAAAGATTTTCTTCTTTTACCGCGTGGAAATTTGAAACAGATTTTGCAGATGTTTGACGAACAAAAAATTGATTATTATATAGAAGATAAACGTGAATCTGGGCAGAAAATTGATGTTGAATTTACATCGGAACTTTTTGATGAGCAAAAAATCGCGTTGGACGCAATGCTAAAATCTGACATTGGCATTTTGTGCGCCGGAACTGGTTTTGGAAAAACGGTAACGGCGGCGGCTTTAATCGCAAAAAGAAAAACGAACACGCTGATTCTTGTCCAAACTCAGTCGCTTTTGGAACAGTGGAAACACGCAATAAAACAATTTTTGAATTTCACGGCTGGAACAATTTCTGCAGGAAAAGACAAGTCCACAGGAATAATTGACATTGCATTGGTGCGTTCGCTGATTGAGATAAAAACTGACGTTGTAAAAAAGCGGACTCATAAATATGGAATGATTATTGTTGATGAATGTCATCACGTTCCTGCATTTAGTTTTGAAAATCTTTTAAAAAGTTTTTATGCAAAATATGTTTATGGCTTAACGGCAACTCCGATTCGCCGCGATGGTCATCAGAAAATAATTTTTTATCAGTGCGGACCGATTCTTTATTCTACAACGCAAAAGCAAATGAACGACTTGCAGAATTTTTCCCGCTTTTTCATTCCGCGCTTTACAAGTTTTCATATCATTCAAAGCAAAGAAAAAAATTGTTCAATCAATCAATTTTATGAAGAACTTGTGCAAGATGAGGCGAGAAATAGTTTGATTATTTCTGATGTGAAAGAATGTGTTGAAAATGGAAAAACGCCGCTTGTTCTTTCAGACAGAATTGAACATCTTGAAAATTTTGCAGAAAAATTGAAAGATGCTGCAAAAAATGTGATTTTAATCACGGGAAAAGGAACTAATAAACAAAAAACAGCGCAACTTGAAAAATTGAATTCAGTTCCCGATAATGAATCTCTTATTGTTCTTGCAACCGGAAAATATATCGGCGAAGGATTTGATTTTCCACGATTTGACACTCTTGTTCTTTCCATGCCGTTCAGCTGGAAAGGAATTCTTTCTCAGTATTGCGGACGTTTACACAGAAATTTTCAAGGCAAAAGTGAAGTTCAGATTTATGATTATGTTGATTTTCGTCTTCCTGTTTTTGACCGTATGTATCAAAAAAGATTGAAAGGTTACAAGCACTTAGGCTACAAAATAAAAAATTTTTCAGATAAAGCGCAACCATTAAATGATTCAGAAAACGCAAAAATATTTTCCAAGGATGATTACAAATCAAATTTTGAAAACGATTTGCTTTGTGCGAAAAATATAATTGTAATTTCTTCTCCGTATCTTTCAAAGAAGGAAACAAATCAATTTGTTCTAACATCGACAAAAGTTATTCCAAAAGGAATAAAGATTTTTATAATCACAAAATTGCTTTCTGATGAATCAAAAGCAAAAGCACAAGGTGAGCTTATAAAAACTATGGAAAACGCAGGCATTCAAGTTGTCATAAAAGAAAATCTCAGCCAGAAAATCGCTGTTATCGATAAAAAAGTTTTGTGGTACGGAAGTGTGAATTTTCTAGGATTTTCGGAACAAGACGATTGCTGCATGAGGATTTCTTCAGCTCAGATTGCATCGGAAGTTGAAGCGGAAATTATTAATTTTTAAAACTTTTCTATTTAAAATTAAAAAATCCGGTTGGGCTAAAGTCCCACATTTCAAGTTTTGGATTTGAAAGCATACGGTGTAAACTGGTCACTCAGTTTTTGCGGAATAAGGCGTTTTATTCCCGCTTTCTTCAAAAAGACAATCCCCCAACTCCCTTGAATTTTTCAACAAACGCCGTAATCTTCTGAAAAACTGTTTGCTTTTTTGTAAGATAATCCACGATTTGCACTTGAACTTTAAAAAGAAATGATAAACATTTTACACTAAGTTGTATTTTTTTTGATTTAGTGTAAAATGTTTTTATGAAACAGATAAAAAGAGAATTGTATCTTTCTCAAATACGAAAGTATTATGAACTTGATTTTATCAAAGTTTTGACTGGTGTTCGCCGCTGCGGGAAATCCATCATTCTTAAGCAAATTATTGAAGAAATAAAACTTTCGACAGATGATAAACATATTGTATTTATAAATTTTGAAGACTTTGAATTTGAAGAAATTAACACGGCAAAAAAACTTCATGAGTTTGTTAAATCAAAAATCTCAGATTCTGAAAAATATTATCTTTTTTTTGATGAAATTCAGCATGTAAAAGATTTTGAAAAAGTACTTGCTTCGTTTTGTGCCACATTAAACTGTTCTATTTTTGTAACTGGCAGTAACTCTAAACTTCTTTCTGGAGAATTGGCAACGCTTCTTGTAGGACGAACTGTAGAATTTAAGATAATGCCGTTTTCTTATTGGGAAGCGATTCAATTGCTTAAGGAAAATAACAAAGAAATCCCTGAAAATTTTATTTATGATTATATAAAGTGGGGCGGACTTCCTCAACGGTTTGATTTTAGAGAAGAAAAAGACATCAAGAATTATATTGAAAGTGTTTTTAACGGCATTGTAGAAAAAGACATTTATAAACGAGATTCAGAAATAGAAAAGTATAAATTCAATACCATTTCTGCATATATTCTTTCTAACGCAGGAAAAGAATTTTCCGCTGCAAATATTATGAATTTCTATAATAACAAAAATAAGAATAACAGAAATTTTTTTGAAAAAAAAACAATTTATAATTACATAGAAAAACTGGAAAAGGCATATCTTATTTCCAGAGTAAAGCGATTTAATATCGTAGGAAAGGAAGTTTTAAAAACAATAGAAAAGCATTACGCTATTGATACGGCTTTTAGAACAATAAACACAAACCTTGTTAATTATGAGGATACTTTTTTTCTTGAGAACATAATATACAATGAACTGATTTTACGTGGCTATTCAGTTTATACAGGAAAAACTTACAAGGGTGAAATTGATTTTGTTGCTATCGACGGAAAGAAAAAATGCTTTATTCAAGTTTCATATTTAATGCCGAATGAAGAGACTATCCGGCGGGAATTTGATGCATTTAAGCCAATTAAGGATGCTGCCCCAAAATATGTTCTCTCACTTGATAAAATTGATTTATCTCATGATGGAATCATTCATATAAACATAGAAGATTTTCTTTTGCACAAAAGGGATTTGCTTTTATCATAAAACTGGGGAATAGAATATCTTACGAAAATTGCTTGAATCAAGAACTTTCTAGTATAACTATAGTACAAAAAAGAATATGATGAATTCTTAGAATCTTTAAGAGTCGAAGATGTTTGGCATGAAGATCATCGTTGGGAAAATCAGATTCTTTCTAGATGTCATGGTTCTTGCTATACTTATATTATGTCTGTAGATGGTCTTTATGAAGTAAAGATATATCTGGATTGCGGAACTGTAGATATGGCTTCTTGGAAAAGTTTTACTTCATTAGAAGAAGCTAAAGAATTTGCAGAAAAAGAAATGCTTCGATTGGATGCGTGGTAATCTAAGTGAATGAGACTATAGCTCATAAAATTGAATGGAAACAGTTAAAGGATTCTGAAAGTGTTTTATTATACGAAGGTTATACGTTTTTCAATAAACCATATGGTCTTGGAAAAACCTTCTGTTTTTGTTGATGAAAATTTTGTTTCTTTTAGCGAGCAATGGAAATATTTAAGTTCAGTATTTTTTTCAATGCAATCTAAAATTGATGATATAATAATTTTCTATGGCTTTTAAGATTTTTCGAAATGATATTACAAAAGTTTGTGCTGATGCTATTGTAAATACGGCGAATCCTTTTCCAATTATTGGACGTGGTACTGATTTTTCTGTTTATAATGCGGCTGGAGTTGATGAACTTTTAGAAGCGCGAAAAAAGATTGGTTTTATTAAAAGTGGTAATTCTGCTTGCACGTCTGCATTTAATCTTGAAAAAAATGGTGTGAAATATATTATCCACAGTGTTGGAATTCTTTATCAAGATGGAAATTCTGGTGAAACTGAAATTCTTAGAAATTGTTATAAATCTGCATTGCAAATTGCTTTAGAAAAAAAATGTAAATCGGTTGCAATTCCTCTTCTTTCAAGTGGAAATTATAATTTTCCAAAAGAACTTGCATTACAAATTGCGATTGAAGAAATTAGCCGATTTCTTTTTGAAAATGAGATTGAAATATTTCTTGTTGTTTATGATGATGAATCTTACAAAATTTCAGAAAAACTTTTTAATGATGTAGAAGATTTTCTAAATGAAGAAAATTTAAAACTTAAAAATTCTGATGTTAATACAAAAATTGAAAAAGAAATAATTTCAAAAGATTTAGATTTTTTTATAAATACTTCAAAAAATAAACTTAATTTTCAAAACACTTTACAAAAATTAATTGCTGACCGCAAACTGAATAATGCAACAATTTATAAAAAAGCAGGAATTGATAAAAAATTTTTTTCAAAAATCATTAGCAATAAAGATTATGTTCCAAAAAAACATACTGTAATGGCTTTGGGACTTGCGTTGGAACTTTCTCTTTCTGAATACGAACATTTTCTTGCAAGTGCGGGTTATGCTTTTATGCCTTCTAGTCGTTTTGATTTGATTATAAAATATTGTGTAATGAATCAGATTTATAATCTTATTAATGTTGATGTAATTTTAAATGACCATGGTGAAGAATGTTTTTCTCCAAAGTAAATGGGGTTTTAGGGGCGGCTAATAAGCAATGTTTTTATAAATCTAAGTTTTAGTTTTTGTTCTTATTAGGCAGCCCCTAGGCGAGAGGGTAGGACGCAACGAAGTGCGGCCGTAGGGGGAGACTTTCCCCTCCTAAAATATTCGCCAAAAAAGCGACCAACTGAACAGAAAAAATCGTTATTATAAGTTTAAACTTTAATTTATGGGAGAAAAAAAATGTACGGAGCAATTTTAGGTGATATTATTGGTGAACCTTATGAATTTGATAGAGGTAAAAAAACAAAAGAATTTCCATTGTTTTGTAAAAATCCTTGTTTTACAGATGATTCTGTTATGACGATTGCAATTTGTGATGGAATTTTAAAAGCGGGACTTGATGCTGATGAAAGCACAATGAAAAAGGCAATGATAAAAAGTATGCAAGAATGGGGACATAAACATCCAAATGCGGGCTATGGTCGTAAGTTTTATATTTGGCTTGCGACAGAAGATTCAAAACCTTACGGAAGTTATGGGAACGGTTCTGCAATGCGAGTGAGTTCTGTAGGTTGGTTTTTTGATACTTTGGAAAAAACGCGAGAAGTTGCTCGATGGTCGTCGGAAATAACTCATAATCATCCGGAAGGAATAAAAGGTGCCGAAGCGATTTCATCTGTGATTTGGCTTTCGAGAAATGGAAAGTCAAAAGAAGAAATAAAAAATTATGTCGAAAAAGAATTTAAATATGATTTGAGTCGAACTTGCGATGAAATTCGTCCTGAATATTTTCATCAAGAAAGTTGTCAGAAAACTTGTCCGGAAGCGATTACCGCTTTTTTGGAAGGTGAAAATTTTGAAGATGTAATTAGGACAGCAGTTTCTCTTGGTGGTGATTGTGATACTTTAACCGATATTGCAACTGCAATGGCAGAAGCGTTTTATGGAATTCCAGAAGATTTGAAAAATAAAGTATTGGAATTTACAACAGAAGATATGCACAAAGTGCTGAAACGTTTTGATGAAACAGTGAAGAAAATCTAAAAATCGAAAGTTGATGACTGTGTTTTTGCCGGAAACACAGTCATTTTTCTGTGTGCAGATTTTTTGTCATTCCCATGCTACTACACGGGAATCAGTTTGTTTTTTTTAACTTTTTTATCGAACTTGTTTACATAGTATTTACATTTACGGATTTAAAACGAATGACAAGTTTTCTGGCAAAAGCATGCGGACTTTTGATGACGAAAAATGTCGCTTAGGCAATTACCTTTCAGATTATATGATGTTTTGTACAGACGAAAGCGGAAAATCACTTAGTTGATTTTTTTATATATAAATAAAAATTCCCTGATTTTAAAAATGTAAATCACATAATTATCGAAGAAAACTCTTTTTATTTGTGCTATACTGTAAAAAAAGAAAACAAAATCCGCAAAGTGCAACGGAATATTAGGGGACAGACCCCTTATAACTAAAAGGATTTTAAAATGGCAGAAAAATTTGACATTATCATCATTGGAGCAGGTCCGGCAGGATTATATGCTGCTTATAATTACATTGCAAAAGGAAAAAAAGGAAAAATTCTGATTATTGATAAAGGGCATTCTCTAAAAAAACGAATTTGTCCAATTACCGAAGGTAAAGTGCCAACTTGTATAAAATGCAAAACTTGTTCAATTATGTCCGGCGAAGGTGGAGCAGGTGCATATTCCGATGGAAAATTTAATATCACAAATGAATTTGGCGGAACTTTGTGGGAAAAAATCGGAAAAGACGAAGCAATGGATTTAATGCATGAAGTCGATAGAATCAACGAAAAACTTACAGAAAAAACTGATTCTAAATATCCAAAATTATTTGTTACAGATTCTGAACTTAAAAAAAATTGTACAAGAAAAGGACTTCATCTTCTTTCTGCAGAAGTTCGACATTTGGGGACAGACCTCAACTACAAAATAATGTCCGTTCTCCACGAGTTTCTTGCAAACCATGGTGTAGATTTTCTTTTTGATACAGAAGTTGTTGATGTTCTTTTGGATATGCCAATCACTTCTCCACATAAATTCAAAGTTTATACAAATAAAAAAGATGAACCTTTTTGTGCAAAAAATGTAATTTTGGCAGTTGGTCGTTCCGGTGCCCATTGGTTAGAAAATTATTGCAAAGCTCACGATATTCTTACAGAATCAAATCGCGTTGATATTGGTGTTCGAGTTGAATTACCGGCAGAAGTTTTTTCTGACATTACAGATAAAGTTTACGAAAGTAAAATTGTTTATACAACGCAAAAATATCAAGATAACGTGCGAACTTTTTGTATGAATCCTTATGGATTTGTTGTAAACGAAAACACAAATGGAATTGTAACTGTAAACGGACATTCAAATTCTGAAGATGGCAAAAAAAGTGATAATACAAATTTTGCACTTTTAGTAAGTCAGCATTTTACAGAACCTTTTAATAATTCTAACGAATACGGCGAATCAATCGTAAAACTTTCAAATATGCTTGGCGGTGGAGTTATAGTTCAGCGACTTGGTGATTTAGAAAGAGGGCAGAGAAGCACATCTGATAGAATTGCTCGAGCAACAGTTCGTCCTACATTAAAAGCATGTCCTGGCGATTTGAGTTTAGTTCTTCCAAAACGAATTCTTGATGATATTATAGAAATGCTTCATGCACTAGATAAAATTGCTCCGGGAACCGCAAATGATGATACATTGCTTTATGGCGTTGAAGTAAAATTTTATAACACCGAAGTTAAAGTTGATAATAATTTAGAAGTTTCTTCCAAAAAAGGAATGTATATTGTTGGTGATGGTTCTGGAATCACTCATTCACTTTCTCATGCAGCTGCTTCTGGAATTTATGTAATGAATAAAATTTTGGAAAATGAATCATAATTTTTAAAATTTCAGAATTTGGTCGGGCTTTGCGGGGTTTCGGCATTCGCCTACATTCTTGCATGGCGGTGGTTAAGCAAGGTCGAAACTACAACCACGCAAGAACGCTCCGCGCCCCTTCAATCCCTAACGCAGGAGCGAAGATAAAAAATTGTGAAATGCTATTACAATTCAGAGGACTTAGCCCCAATTGTTCTTGACCTCCTGTCAACAAAGAGAATTTTTTCTTCGCAAAATTTCTCAAGGACTTCTGTGCTTTACGCCGATATCTGTGTCGGTATCTTATGTATACAGATATTTTTGAAATAAAGAGTAGTTGCGGAAAACGGGTTTTATTTGTCAGAAGACAGTTTTTCTCTACAACTTTAGGTTTTTGCAATCAGACGAGCCACTTACAAAATCTTCAAAAAAAAACGACATAATTTCAATAAAATGTTATACTAAAATTAGAAAATTGGAGAAAAAATGTTTAACAAATCAGATTTATCACGAAATCAAAATCAACTTTTTGGAAATCAATCAAAATGTGGCTATGACTGGTGGTGGCATTCTTTTACGGCTCACAATGCAAAAACTGGCGAAGAAAAACCGTTCTTTTTGGAATTTTTTATTTGCAATCCCTCGCTTGGAGGCGAAAAACCAATTTTTGGTCAACTTAAAGAAAATAAAGCAAACAACTTAAAACCGAGTTATCTTATGGTTAAGGCTGGAACTTGGGGAAAAAATGCTATTCAACTTCACAGATTTTTTGGCTGGAAAAAAATTGATGCTCCTTTTTCAAATCCTTTTTACATAAAAGCAGAAGATTGCTATCTTGATGAATTTTCTTCTTACGGCAAAATTGATATTTCTAAAGAAGATTCTGAAAATCATCCTGAATGGATGTGCGATTTTGGAAGTCTTGAATGGAATTTGAAAATCCACAAAAAAATTGCTTTTAATGTTGGTTTTGGTGCCGGAAAACTTTTCCGTAAACTTCAACTTTTTGAAATGTTTTGGCACGCTGAAGGAATGAAAACTTGTTTTGAAGGCGAAATTATTTTTAATGGCGAAAAATATATTGTGCAAAATGAAAAATCTTTCGGGTATGCTGACAAAAACTGGGGAAAAGATTTTACTTCTCCATGGCTTTGGCTTAGTTCAAATAATTTAGTCAGCAAAATCAGCGGAAAAAAACTAGAAAATAGCGTTTTTGATATTGGAGGCGGAAGACCAAAGTGCGGACCGATTATTTTAAACAGAAAACTTTTATCGGCTTTTTGGTATGAAG
Organism: uncultured Treponema sp.; assembly: GCA_964541735.1. Classification (GTDB taxonomy): domain Bacteria; phylum Spirochaetota; class Spirochaetia; order Treponematales; family Treponemataceae; genus Treponema_D. The sequence continues at coordinate 3,689 of CAZIQK010000002.1, read as the reverse complement.
GAAAACCTTACGAATTTAATTTTTCTAAATTTTGGACGAATACTAAAACAAAATTTTCTTGCAAGGAAACTGAAACTCAAATCATCTGGCATGTTGAACAGAAAACTTGGACAAATAAAATGATTACAGATGTAACTTGCAAAAAAGAAGATATGCTTCTTGTAAATTATGAAGCACCAAACGGCAAAAAACTGCACAATAAACTTTGGAACGGCGGAAACGGAAAAGGAACCGTAAAGCTTTATCACAAAAATAAATTAATTGATGAAATTGAATGTAAAAATGTAGGCTGCGAATACGGAACATTCGACGGTGAAAAGTGGTAGTTCCTTTTTATGTTGATTGATATTAATAAAACACAACAAATTTTAATCATCATTTTCTAAAGATTGCGATTTTTGATATTGTTTTGCTTGCGTTGTAAACATTTCTTTATAAATGCCTTTTGAAATTTTCATCAGTTCTTTGTGACTACCATATTCTTTGATTTCATTTTCGCTAAAAACTGCAATTTTATCACAGAATTTACAAGATGAAAGTCTATGAGAAATGTAAATCGCAGTTTTTTCTCCAGCTAAAGTTTTATTAAATTTAGAATAAATTTCAGCTTCGGCAATAGGGTCTAAAGCGGCTGTCGGTTCATCAAAAATAATAATTGGTGAATTTTTGTACAACGCTCGTGCAATTCCAAGTTTTTGTTTTTGTCCACCGGAAAAATCTGTTCCGTCTTCATCAAAACTTTTACTTACACAAGTTGCACTTTTATTTGGAAGAGATTGCACATCATCATAAATTCCGGCAAGTTTTAAAATTTCATCAATTTTTGAATCATCAACATTTTCATCAAATGAAATATTTTCTTTAACCGTAAAAGCAAAAATCGAAAAATCTTGGAAAAGAATAGCAAAAAGTTTTCGATATTCTGTATCTGAATATTCTTTTATATTTATTCCATCGATTAGAATTTCACCTTCAGAAACATCATACAGTCTGCATAAAAGTTTTATAAAAGTCGTTTTTCCCGCTCCGTTTAATCCAACAATCGCAAGATGTTGTCCATAAGGAATTTTGATATTTATATTTTTTAAAACAAAATTTTCTGTACGAGGATATTTGAATGAAACATTTTTAAACTCAATTTCATGTTTTTGTTGTTCTAAAATCTTTTTAGTTCCTTTTTGCTGAACTTGAGGAAGTTGTATAAAATCTAAATATTTTGAGGCATATTCAGAACGCTTGCTAATTTCCAAAAAGGCTCTCATAATCGACTCTATGGATTGATTAAAAGTATTTGAAGATGAAAGGCACATTGAAATATCACCAATTGAAATGATTTTTTTCAGTGCAATAAATCCAATGTAAAAATAAACTACAGCGTTCATAATTGCTGATATAATATCCATAGAACAATTTTGTTTTCTAACTTTTTTTACCTGATTTTCCCAAATTTCATTTTGTTCTGCTGTCCAATCTTCTCCTTTTCTGTTAAATAAATTTGCACTATTGTATAAACGAATATCTTTTCCGTAGTAAGAATTTGAAAGTTCAAAATAAAGATATGAAAAAATTCTATTTGATTTAGAAAGTTTACTAAAATCTTCCAATTGGATTTTTCTAATTTTTCTTTCAAAAATAAATTTAAACCCGGTTTGAATAATACTAAACGGAATTAAAATTGGTGCAGTTGCTATTAATAAAAAGATTGTTCCTAAAAGAACTATAAAATTGATAATAATATCATAAAATTGGTCTAAAATTCCGCAAACATTTCCACTATACCAACTCATTCCTTCTTTTGCATTATTTAATTTATTCAGAATTTCTGGATTTTCTGTAAGTTCAAAATCTAAACTCATTGAATGATTATTTATTTTCCACTGAAAATATTCATCAAACCATTCACCACAATTATTTCTAATTCTATTTGCTATAGCATTAAAAAGACTTTCTATTAATTGAAGTCCTAAAGTTAGGATTACATAAAAAATTACATTTTTTAAATGGTCAAAAGCATTTCCTTCATTATAAATCAAAACTAATTCATCTAGAATAAATTTCGGAAAAATGATGATTTGAATTTTTTGCAAAAGTGTAGAAAGCAATCTTAAAAAATAAGAAACAAACAAAATTGGTTGATATTTTCTTGCAGAGTTTAACATATATTTTATAACAGATATATTTTTTGATTGTTCCTTATTCATTTAGTTTTCCTAATTTTCTTCATAATATTGAGATTGAGTATGAAACATTTTTGCATAATCACCATTTTTCTCCATTAAAAAATCGTGTGTTCCATATTCTGAAAGTTTTCCATCCTTAAAAAACGCAACTTTATCACAAAATTTTGTAGAACTTAATCGATGACTTATATAAACAGAAGTTTTTCCACCAATGAGTTTATCAAAATTTTCATAAAGTTTACTTTCTGCAATTGCATCTAAAGCGGCTGTCGGTTCATCTAAAATCACAACGGGAGCATTTTTATATAACGCTCGTGCTAATGCAAGTTTTTGTTTTTCTCCACCGGAAAAATCTATTCCATCATCATAAATAATTTTTAAAATCTGAGTGTCTATTCCATCTTTTAATGATTTTAATTTTTCTTTTAAACCTGCTTTTTCTAAGTTTTCTTGAACTTTTTTTCTATCGATAATTTCTTTTTCTAACATAGAAACATTTTCTGCCAAACTAAATGCAAACAAATTAACTTCTTGAAAAACTGGCGAAAAAATTTTGTAATAACTATCTTTATCATAGAGAGAAATATCATTTCCGTTTAAAAGGATTTTTCCTTCTGTTGGTTCATAAAGTCTAAGTAAAAGTTTTATAAAAGTCGTTTTTCCCGCTCCGTTTAATCCAACAACGGCAAGCCTTTCTCCGGCATTTAAAGTAATATTTAAATTTTTCAAAGCATATTTTTCTGAAAAAGGATATTTAAAAGAAACATTTTTAAATTCAAATTTGTAAGAATCAAAATTTGGAATAGGTAAAGAATTTAAATCTTTTGATTTTTCATCCTCTAATTCCATAAAACTTCTAAAATCATCAACTTCACGACTTCTTTGTAATAATTCAGAAACACAATTTAATAAACCGGAAATACTTCCAAAAAAAGTCATAGAAGAAGAAAGATAAAGTGTAAAATTTCCAATCGTAAAAGAATGTGTAAAAACTTTATAAATTAAATAAGCATAAACTCCAAGTTGCGAAAAAAACCATAAAATTGATGAGATAATATTAATCCAAAACCAAATTCTTGAATTTCTAACTTGTGCAGCATATCTTTCTTTATGAAGATTTTTAAGTTTATTTGAAAGAAAAGAACGAAGTCCATACATTCTTATATCTTTTGCAAAAGAAAAATCTACAACAGAATGATTTACATAAAATAATTTTCTCCAAAATCTAGAAAGTTTATCCCAGATTTGAGTTTTAGTGTATTTATTTGCTTTGTCTGAAATAAGAAAATTGACTACTGCAAGTACAAGCATTCCAATTACTATCCAAATATTCATTGTTCCTAACAGAATTAAACCAAAAATTACAATTCCAAGTTCCTGAACAAATAAAAATAATTGGTGAGACATTCCTTCAATACCGGTATTATTACCATTAACTGCATTTCCGGCTTTTTCAATGCAATCTAAAATTTTTGGTGATTCAAAATTTTCAAAAGGCATTGTTAATAT
>CAZIQK010000001.1:99457-153715 GCA_964541735.1 uncultured Treponema sp. | reverse complement strand
TTTATATGTAAAAGAGTGTGAAAAATGAAAAAAAAATCATTTTATTGTAAAAAAATTTTTATTGTTTTTGTAATAATTTTTTCTTCTATGTTTGTCTTTTTTTGTTTAAATCTGGAAAAATCTTTAGAAGTAAAAAAAATGAAAAATTTACAGGAAGAAAATATTTTTGCAATGGAAAAATCAAATTTACAAGAAATTAACGGAAATTTAGGAGAATTTTAAATATGAAATTCCTTCAGACTATTATACTTTTTTTATTTTTTTATGTTTTTTGTTTTACAAGTTTCTCTTTAGAAAAGGACTTTAGATATTTATGTAAAAAAAATAGAGAGATAAGAAATCAAACAATATCGACAAAATTTATTTTTGAAAGTTTTAAGGCAACTTGCAATGGAAAATGTTTTTCTTCGCTAAATGAATGGCAACAAAAATGTAAATCTTTGTGGGATTTGGAATATATTGCTTGGAGTAACGCAGAAGATTTTATGGACGTTTCTTACGAGAAGTGTGATGACTCTTTGTTTTATGGTGTTTGGATTTCTAAGTATGGAAAATATGAAGTTTATTGCAGAAAAAGAGATAAAAAAAAAGAAAGTCTTAAAGAATTTGAAATATTTAATTATGAAAAAAAGCGAAAAAAAAATGAACAAAATATAAAACTTGGAGAAGTTTATCAAAAAGATGGAACAAAAATTATTTTTTCAAAAAATCAAAATGGAAAAATTATAAAGGAGGTTTTAAAAAATGAAAAATAAATATAAAAATTTAGTTTTTTTTGTATTTATCTTTTTTTACAATTTTTATTCTTTTGCTTCAGATAAAATTCCATATTTTATAAGTGGCGAAATGGTCGTTGATTCATCTTCAAAATATGAAACTGTCGGTTTTGATTTCAATTTTATCAATAAAAGTGAAAAAAATATAAAGAGTTTTACAGTTGTGTTTTATATTTTTGATGAAGATGGAAATCCTCCTGCATTGGGAAGGAATAATATTGTAATTACGATAAATTCCGAAGTTTTATCAAAAGAAAGTTATGAAAGCTGTGTAAGTTTGGATTCATTTTTCTATGAAATTCCAGAAGAACCTTATGAAGTTGATTATCTTTATGTGAGCAAAATCGTATATGAAGATGATTCTGTTTGGACTGATCCTTTTGGATTGTGTATTTTTTAAAATTGGAGAAATAAATGAATAATATTTCTAAAGTAATTTCGTCATTTGGCGATGAGTCTAGATTTTATATAATTTCTACTAAAAAAGCTGTTTGGTTTTATGATTGCCATTCGCAATCTATGTTTTCTTTTGAAAAAAGAATATATGAAGAACTAGTTAATTTGAAAGATGGAGAATTTTCATCTTATATTGCAAACAAATCTTTGGCAGAAAGTTCATATATTTTAGGAATGTTGAATAATATCAAAAAATTTGAGGAAGATAAAACCAGTTTTTTGACTCCAACAAATAAAATTAATATTATGATTAATACAAGTAATCGTTGTAATTTGAATTGTTCATATTGTTATCGAAACAGAAAAGATGTTGGAATTAATACAATCGAAAATGTACGAAAAACAATAGATTGGGTTATGAAAAAATATAAACCCGATGCTCGTGAATATAATTTTACTTATTCAATGAGTTCAGAATCATCATTGGATTTAAAATTATTGAATCAAATAAAAGATGATTATGTAAAATATGAACCACAAGAATTTACTGAATTGGATTTGTTTGATGACAAGTCTGATGAATTTTTAAAAGTTCTTTATCAAGATTTTTCGGCTTCAAACTTCATTTTTGAAAAAGAAACTGAAAATAATTCTAAAAAATCTGTTGTAAAAATTCTAAATTCTCTTTTGTCGGTTAGAAATCTTTATGAGATTTTACGTATGTCAGACGGAATGTTTTCTGATTCTGTAATAAAAGAAATAAAGAGAAGAAATAATTATTCTGATTGGAAAGCTTTTCGTTCAAATAGATATATTCTTGAAGTAAAATATTCAGATTTTATAGATGCTTCTAAAAAGAAAGAACCGGCATATCCATCTTTTAGTTTTTTTTCAAACGGAACTTGTGCTAGTGCCGAATTTATAAAACTCATAAAAGAAATTGGAATGGATGAAATCAATATCAGCATTGATGGTCCAAAGGAAGTTCATGATTTTAATAGAAAATTCAACAATGGAAATGGCTCTTATGATGTAATTGTTAATAATTTGAAAATTCTAAAAAACTCAGGTGTAAGGATAAAAGCTTCTTCAGTTTTAACTTCATATTATCCGTACCCTTTAAAAATTGCTCTGCATTTGAAAAGTCTTGGTTTTTCAGAAGTTACTATGACTCCAGTTCGTCCAGGAAGTGATGTTTCTTTTACAGAAGAAAATGTTGATGAACTTTTAAAAGGTTATGATGAACTTTTTGAAAGATTGAAAAGTGATGTTTTGAAAGGTGATTTTTCTCTTCTCCAATTTATTCAATCTGATTATTCATTGAATGCACTTGGTTTATTTCTATCAAGAACAAAACAAGTTCGTAGGTGTGATGTTGATAATCAATTAGTTATAAATGCAAAAGGTGATATTTATAATTGTCTTTATTTTGAAGCAAAAGAAGAAAAAAAATTAGGAAATATACTTACAGGAATAACTAATAAAGAATTTGAAATTGATAAAACAGTGATAAATAGAAATTTGTGTAAAAAATGTTGGGCAAGATACTTGTGTGGAGGAACTTGTTTTTATTCTTCATTAAAAATTAATGGTGATATTCTTGAAGTGGAATCTATTGAATGTAAAATTAGAAAACATTTAGTTTTATTGTGTTTAAATTTTGTTATTTTTTGTAAGGAAAATGAAATAAATGAATTTTAAGGCAAAATAATAGGGAAAAAAACCTATATAAAAAATCAAATTATCTGAGAAAATATAATAAAACGTTATTTATTTTTTTCTTATTTAGCTCCTTCTTTATTAGTCATCTTGTTACAAATTTGAATATTAAGATACCGTTAAGATAAACAAAATTTTAAGCATGGTCTTGTTTATGGAAACTTCTAAAAACTTCAGTTTTTGGAGATGGCTTTGCCCATATATGAAATTTGCAACATAAATTTATATTGTTGTGAAACACTAAAATCTATTATGAAAAAATATTTCTATATGAATTTCCGAGGAGGTGAAATGGAATTATTTACAAAAAAACGAAAATTGAATGTAAATGCATTCGATATGACAGATTACTTAGAGTTGAATTACGAGCAACTTTTAAGTGTAAACGGTGGCTGCGGAAGCGGATACAGCAGAACCGGTATTTCAGGTTCTTGTGGTGGAGGGTATGGAACTGGAACAGGATGTTTTTCTACCCGTAGTAGCAGTGGTTCGTGTGGCAGCGGAAGTGTTAGTTCTATTTCTACTAGTAGCAATGGTTCTTGTGGTGGTAGTAGTGATAATGGTGCTTGTGCTTTTGCTTATGTAAGAAATATAGATTTAAGAAAATATTTATTGGGTTCTAATAAAACTTTATATGATATTGGTTTGAGTATCTATGAGAATTTTGACAAAAAATATAATAATGAAGGCGATCAGTATAGATGTGATAATTGGGTCGAAGAAGTATTAAATGATGCTGGATATGATTCAACAAAGTTCTTATCAGCGGGAAATTCTTATTGTTATACTGTAAAACAACATATAGATGCGTTAACTTCTGGAGATAGTTCTTATACAACTACTACTCCGACTAAAGATGGCGTATATGTAGTATTTATGGGCGATGGAACTTTCAAAAATGGTACTCCGGCAGCGGAACATTGTACTTTATATGTTGTTAATAATGGAGTTGGAAAAGTTTGGGATAATTCTAGTGGAAATTCTAAAAATTATTTAGGTGGAAACATTGGAGAGTCTAATTTATGGGAATATTCACCATATAAAACATTCTATTTTCAAGAGGTAAAAAAATGAGAAAAAAAATATTTGTAATTTTATTTTTGGGAATGGTAATTTTGCATCTTTATTCTGCAGAACAAATAAAATGTGTTCAAAACTATAGTCGCTTTTTTGTGGTGAATGATAAATTAGATGTTGTTGCGGGGCCATTGTTTACTCTTGCAATAACAGATGATAATGATTTCATTGTAACATTTAAGGATTCTACAAGAGAAATAGATATTCTTAATAGAAACGGTGAGTTTCTTTATTCTGTGGATAGAATTTCAGATGAAGTAATTCAATTTTTTTCAATAGGAAATTCTTCAGTTGTAATAGAAACTTTTTCTAGTGGGAAATTTATTCTTGATTGCAAAACACGAGAGTTAACATCACTAAAAAATTTATCAATACTATTTTCAAAGTCTAAATCGCCAAATAAAAATCTGATTCCTTTAGAAAATGGTTATTATTACTCTTATGAAAAGAAATGTGTCTTAAATGAAAAAAGATATTTAAGAGCGTTTCCGTATAGCGAAGATAGAGCTATTGTTTTTACTAATGATGGTTATGCGATAATAGATGAAAATGAAAATATTATTAGTGATAGTTTTTTATCATTTGAAATTTGCGATTATTATACAGAAGGATTATTGCCCATAAAATTAAAAAACGGCAAAACTGGATTTATAGATAAAAATTGTAACGTCAAGTTTTATATTGATATAAAAGGTTCTGAGCCAAATCCAAAAGAATTACCAACATTTAAATACTATTTTGATAATGGAATTTGCTGTTTAGAAACAAATAGTGAAGGGTGGGTCGTTATTGATACAAATGGAAATATCATAAAAAAATTAGATAACTTAACCCCTTGTACAGATCAAAGTTATTCAGAGTCAATGCTTGCAGTTTATGATAATTCATTTAAAAAATGTGGTTTTCTTGATGAAAAAGGAAATTTACTAATTCCATGTGAGTTTGATGAAGCTGAAAGTTTTGTAAATGGATATGCGCAAGTGGTTTATCAAGGAAAAAATGCATTAGTGGATAAAAAAGGCAATGTATATTTTTTAAATGATTTATTAAAAAATGAAAAGAAACCTGCTAAACGATTTTTTATGAAGTAGTAAAGATAAAAAGTCTAAACAGAAAAATTAAAAGAAAAAATTGAAGATTCAAGTTTATTTGCAATTCCTTATTCAAAGAATCTAGTTTGCGAGGAAAAAGATGATTTTATAGGTCAAATTTTATTGGAAATTGAATGTTAATCAAATGATACTTTTACTAGAAGTATCATTTGATTGATGGCGTTTTTGAAAATCCTAAGATTCCAACTTTTAAAGAAATAAAGGATGCAATGATGGTAAAGATTTATCATATTCAACGATGTATTCTTATATGAGTTTTGAAGAAATTTAAAAAATAATGAGAGGTGAAAATAGGAGTTTTTACAAAAAAAATTAGTCTGAATGTGAATGCATTCGATATGGCAGATTATTTAAATATTACAACTTCGATTAATGCAACAGGTTGGTCTGAAAATGATATTAATAATCTAGGAGTTTTAGAAATATTATATGTGACTATTCAAAATTCCGGTGAATATAGAAGACTAAATTTTGAAAACTAAAAAGTTTATATTATTAATCGTTTTTTTGTTTTTTTCATTTTTCCATTATTTGCAGTTAAGCATAATAAGAATGTTTTTAGATAATTACTTTAATGAAGATAAATAATAGTCTTGAAAAATATATTCCGATAGAGCAGGAATAGTAAAATATGATTTGAATAAAATTTTGCTAAAAAATTGGGCTTCTAAATGCTTGAAAAAGTTTTATAAATAATGACATTCTAAATTAAGTTGATGTTTTCATTATTAAAAAAAGACAAAGTTGAATATGGCAATTATAGAAGTTTGAGCTTTTAGTAATCTGGTAATAAAAATTTTTATTATGGAGGGTAAATATGGGAGTATTTACAAAAAGGGATATCGGCTTGAATGCATGTGTGTTCAGTTTTGATGATTGTCTGGAATTGGGCTATGAACAACTTCTTGAGGTAAATGGAGGCTGTGGAAGCGGATACAGCAGAACCAGTAGTTCCGGTTCGTGTGGTGGAGGCTATGGATGTGGAGCAGTCCGTTCTTCTATCAATAGTAGCAGTGGTTCATGTGGTGGTGGAAGTGTAAGTTCTGTCTTTAGTAGCAATGGGGCTTGTGGTAATGGAAAAAGTTTGTTGTATCAAACTCCAAGTAATCCTAATGATTATCATTGTGATATTATTGCCTATAATCAAGCAGTGAAACATGGAGAAAAAAATTTAGGAACATGGGATGGCAACGCCTTAACAGTGGACCAAATTTATAATAATTATTATGAAGGTAAAGGTACTGATAATTCTGTCAAAAAAAATTCATCAGGATATGTTTTCTATGATTGGAACAACGATGGAACCTATGATCATATGGAATATTATACTGCTGGTAATAATTCAGAATATACTGTTTATGTAACAGATGGAATAACAAATCCTGTAGCCGTTACTTATAATTCGTTTATTGATAAGAATGGTCATGCTTCAAAAGGAACTGCAACTTTTGTTTCTCTTAATTAGTTTTTTTATGAAAAGTTATTCCTTATTTTATTACTAAAAGAATTTAAAAACATATTAAAGAAAAAATTAATTAAAATGGGTGTTCTTTCTAATAGCTAGCGTCACTTCTAATCAATGTACTATGTTTTAAACTTGTTAGAAAAAAAAACCAAAAAAAGGAAGTAAGAACTTTCTTATTGACTATTTATATAGGAGATTATTATGAAAAAAAATATATGTTTATTTATTATTTTTGTTTGTTGTTTTTCGGCAATTTTTGCACAAAAGTCAAAAATCTATTTTGTTCAAAAAGATGGAAGCAAAATTGAAAAAGAATTTGACACAAAAGATGATACTTTAGTACTTTTTGATACAGAAGGAATGCATACTGTTGGATTTGAAAATTTACAAGATTTTAAAAAAGTAAAAATACTTGAATTACAGACATTTGCTTTTTTAGATGATTTAGATTTTTTATCAAACTTTTCAAACTTAGAAGAATTGTATATAGGTTTTGGTGTTAAGTTTTATAATCTAGACTTAAGAAACTTAAAAAAATTAAAAACTGTTAATGTGTTAGAAAAGCAAATTCTTATACGATAAGAAATAAAAAATATGTTTTTGAAGTTTCAATAACGAATCTAAAATCAGTATTAGCAATCTGTGGTAGGAATTAGCAAGCCACAATAAATTTAATTTAATTTTCTAGAAGAAAGAGTTCTAAGTTGTTCTTATAAATGACTTAGAACTCTCTGGAATCTTTTTGTCTTTATGACATTTCTAAAAACTAGTTAACGCGATTTTTTAGAGACTGTCGTCGAATTTTCAGAGTTATTTCTAAAAGTTTTTATCAGTATTAAAAAGGTGTTCAAATGACAAAAATAAAAAGTATATTACAACACGATGAATCTGATTGTGGATGTGCATGTATTGCTTCGATTTTATATTTTTATGGAAAAAGAGTATCTATTAATAAAATTAGAGAAGAGGCGGGTACTGATAAAGTCGGAACTTCTGGATTGGGAATTATAAAAGCATCCAAGAAGTTTGGTTTATCTTGTAAAGGAATTATTGCAACTGATAAAACAAATATTACAACATTCCCCATGCCTGCGATATTTCATTTGAAATGGGATGGTCATGAACATTATGTAGTTGTGTATAAAATAAAAAAAAATAAAATCTATATAAATGATCCTGCTATTGGATTAACAAAGGAAAATTATGATGATTTTATAAAAAAATGGTCAGGTGTAGTGTTCTTGTTACATCCAAATTTAAATTTTGAGAAAGGTTCTGATAAGCAAGATATATTTTTACGATTTTTAAGTCTTTTAAAACCTTATAAAAAATATATTGTAGAAACATTTTTAGCAAGTGTACTTTTATCATTATTTGGAATTTTTATGTCATTGTATTTTAGGTTCTTAATAGATGAAGTTCTTTATGCACAACTAGAATCAACTTTAAATTTATGTTCGATATGTTATTTGATAGTGATAATTTTACAAGTTTTTTTAACATATTGTAGAAGTCAACTTCTAACATATATGGGAGCAAAAATAGAGGTCGGTCTTGTTTCTGATTTTTATTTGCACTTATTAAAATTACCATTGGATTTTTTTTCAAAACGTAAAACTGGTGAAGTTTTATCACGGTTAAACGATGCAAGTACCATAAAAAATGCTATTTCATCAACACTTCTTTCTGTCGCAATTGATGCTGTTATGATAATTGTTGGAGCTTTTTTTATGATAAAAATGGGGTCTTTTTTATTATTAATATCAATTATTCCCGTGATAATTTCTGCAATTATTGTTTACATATTGAAAAATCCATTTAAAAAATTAATAAAAGAACAAGCTGCTGTTGAAGCTGAAAAAAATGCATCTATGTATGAGTCTATCAATGGTATTTCAACAATAAAAGGTCTTGCAACAGAAGATGAAGCTTTTTATAGAACTGAAAATAAAATTGTAGATGCTGCTCAGAAAAATTTAAAATTAAGAAAGCTCGGAAATTTTCAAAATGGATTGCAATCTTTTGTTTCTCTTTGTGGAACTTTATCTATTTATTGGGTTGGAAGTTATATGATTTTTAAAAATCGTATGACATTAGGACAATTGATTTCTTTTACAACGTTATCTGGATATTTTTTAGGACCTTTAAGTCGTTTATTGACAATGCAATCTTATTGGCAAGAAGTTTTTGTCTCTGCGGAACGATTATCTGAAGTTTTAGATATCAATGAAGAAAATGAATTGAATAAAAATTGTTATGATGTTGAGAATTTAATAGGTGATATTGAATATAAAAATGTCTGTTTTTCTTATGGAACACGAGGTCGAGCAATTAATAATGTTTCATTAAAAATTCCCAAGGGTAAAAAAGTCGCTTTTGTTGGAATGTCAGGTTCCGGAAAATCAACACTTTTAAAGCTTTTGATGAAATTTTATGATTATGAAGAAGGCAGCATCCTTATAGATGGAAAAGAAATTAAAAATTTTACAAATGATTCTTATCGAAGCAGAATAGGTTATGTTCCTCAGGAAAGTTTATTGTTTAGTGGAACTATTAAAGAAAATATTTCTTGGGGATGTTATGATTCTAATCCTTTAAAAATCTTAAAAGCAGCTCTTGACTCTCAATCATTTCCTTTTATTGATTTATTACCGGACAAATTTAACACAATCGTAGGAGAACATGGTGCAACTCTATCTGGTGGAGAAAGGCAACGAATTGCTTTAGCAAGAATTCTTATGCGTAATCCAGATATGATTATTCTTGATGAAGCAACTGCAAGTCTTGATAGTATTTCAGAACAAAAAATTATGGAAACTATTTATAAAAAGATAAAAGATAAAACTGTAATAATGGTTGCACATCGTTTATCCACAATTAAAAATTGTGATTGTATTTTTGTTTTTGAAAAAGGCAACTTAGTAGAGCAGGGGTCCCATGATAGTTTATTAAAAAAGAAAGGAAATTATTTTAATTTATGGAGAGCACAAAATGAAAAAAATAATCGTATTAAAGCATCAGTCTGAGATGAAATATTCAAAAGAATTTTTTCTTTTAGAAATTCCAAAAGAACTTTCATACATAATATATTCAATCTTTTGTTTATGTTTAGTAGTTTTTTCAATTATTTTTTTAGGAAAAATTGACGAAGTTGTAAAAACAAGTGGAGTCGTTCGTACAAAATACAATGTTTCGGAAGTTCAGAATGTAATTGGTGGAAAAATTATTGAATTAGATTATAAACATGGACAAAAAGTAAAAAAAGGTGATGTTCTTTATAAAATAGATTCTACTTCTTATAATGCTCAACGTAATAACTACATAGTTGAAAAAAAAGATATTTCTACAAAAATTGAAGGTTTAGAATTATTAATAAAAAGTTTTTATTCTGAAAAGAATCTTTGCAAAAAAACTGATTTACTTTCGTATACACGTTTTGAGTCTTATTTACAAAATTTATATAGTCTTGAAATTCAAAAGAAAATTACAAATAAACAATATGAATTAGAAAATGATAAACCTTCTACAATGAAAAATGCTTATAATATCGCCTTAAAAAAGGAAGAATTAAATTTATCATCATTAAATATCAGTTGTTACAAGGCTGATTTTATTGCGACTCTGATTGACGAATTAAATAGCAAAAAAATTCAATTGTATGAGTGTGAACAAAGCATAAAACGACTTGATAATGAATATATGTTTTTAGAAGTAAAATCTCCAATGGATGGTTATGTGCAAGAATTATCGTCTTTAAATATAGGTGATTATCTTGAAGCAAATGCAACTGTATTAAACATAGTCCCAAATGATAATCAAAATTTTCGTGTAGAAATTCAAATTCTCGCAAAAGATATAGGGAAAATTGATTTAGGTCAAAAAGTAAAATACCGTTTACGTGCTTTTCCTTTTTATGAATATGATGGAGCAGAAGGAACTATTTCTGCAATTGCACCTGACATAAGAACATCTGATAACGGCGAACTATTTTATTCTGCCTATGCAGATATAAATCGTATACAATTTTCAAATCGGCATGGAGATTCTTTTCCAATAAAAGCAGGCTTGGAAACTGATATAAGAATTGTTTTAAAACGAAAAAATATAATCTATTTTATTTTGCAAAAAATGGACTTTCTTAATTAAAAATAAGAATACCCAAAACTTCAATTTTAGTGATAATCATAATTCTCAAAAATAAATTTTTAAAATATCAATGAAAAATATGAAAAAAATAATTTTTACTCTAATAATTTTAAAAATAGTCTCTTTTAATCTTTTTTCTCTGAATATAAAAGATTTGTGGAATTTTGCATTGGAAAATAATCTTTCAATAAAAAATGCAAAAAGTAATTTCAAAACGAATTCTATAAATTTAGAAACTCAAAATGGATATTATGTGCCTTCTGTAAATATATATTCTTCCACATTAACGGATGATTATAAATTTGAAAATGGGCTTGAGAATTTAAATTTAAATTTAATGTATAGGCAATTATTGCCGGGAGGATTTTCTTTAGAGGCCTCTACTTCTTATGCGAACTCGATTTTGACTTTTAATGAAATAAGTCAAATAATGCAGTCTCCAAAAATTAGTTTATCTTTGAGCAATTCTCTTTATTCATATTGGTTACAAGGTGAAGAAAATCCTACAATAAAAGAATTGAAATTATTAAAAGATTATAATTATTATTTACTTTTGAATACGAAAAAAAATGTTCTTCAGAGTATAGTCCAAAATTTTATTCTTTATATGATTGCAGAAAAAAAAGTTTTAATTTGCAAAAATTCTCTTATTCAAAATCAGTTACAAATTGAAAATGAAACTGAACTTTATAAAAAAGGTTATAGCACTCAAAGTGATATTTTATCTTTAGAAAAGACAAAAAATTCGTTAATGCAAGATAAATATGAACTAGAGTTAAATATTTTTCAAATAAAATCAACACTTTCTGTGTTATGTGGAAAAATTATTTTAGAAAATCAGGAGTTTGAATTTTCACAAGATGATTTTGATTTTTCTTTATGGAAAAAAGAACTTGAAAATATACAAGATCCGTATATGGAGTTAATGAAAATCAATATAGAGCAAAATAAAAATTCAATAGTTTTAGGAAAACAAAATTCAGCACCAACAATTACTATGAATGTTACATCTCAATGGAGTTTGGATTCTGTGGATTCAAAAAAATGGTATACTGCCTTTAAATTAAATGAACCTGCTTCTATACAATTTGATTTTTCTGTAAATTTGTCTCCTCTTTTTAAGTCGGCTGGAACAAGACAAGATGAAGTGTTAAATATTAATCTAAAAAATGCAATAGAAAATTTAGATGATTATATACTTCAAAAGAAATCTCTGATTTGTGAATATAAAAAGATTCTTGAAATATATAAAAAACAAAGAATAGAAACAGAATATCTTTTAGAAAAAGAAAAAAATCATTATGAAAATTTTTTAGAAATGTATAAAAATGGAACTTGTTCTGAATTTGACTGTAAAAATGTAAGCTTATTGGTTAAAAACTATGAATTGACAAGAGACTGTTTTTTTCTATATGAAATTTTGTATGAATGGTTTTTAAATTTTTTATAAATTTTATCATTTAAAAATAAAAAAGCGATTCTATTAAAAGAACCGCTTTTTTATAAAATCAAGATATAGAACTTTTAATCTTTCATGGCTTTATATTCATCAAATTTTTTAGCAACTTCTTCATTTTGTTTTGTACAAAGTGAAACGATTATCGTAACAACTAAACATACTATAAATGAAGGAAGAATTTCATAAATATCGAAAATTCCACCGTGAAGATAATGCCAAACAACATCTGTAATGCCACCGCAAATTAAACCGGCGATAGCTCCTTGTGCGGTTGTTCTTTTCCAATAAAGTGCTAAAAGAATTAAAGGTCCAAAAGTTCCTCCAAATCCTGACCAAGCAAAAGAAACTAAACCAAAAATTGAAGAATCAGGATTTAAAGAAAGTAACAATCCTATAATTGCAATTACAACAACGCTAATTCGGCTTATTAAAAGAACAGTTTTATCTGAAGCATCTTTTTTTATAATACCTTTAAAAATATCTTGTCCAACTGCAGATGAAGCCGCAAGTAATTGAGAATCTGCTGTAGACATTGAAGCTGCTAAAATTGCGCACATAAAAATTCCCGCAATAAATGCAGGGAACAGTAATTTCATAGATTCACTAAAAACTGCTTCTTGAGTTCCTGAACCAAGAGCTTTTATTCCTTCTACCGCAACTTCAGATACATCTGCACCGAGTAAAATTCCGTGATTCAAAAGATATGCAGTTCCAAGAGTTCCAATTATAAATGTTCCGATGTACGAAATTATCATCCAAATAATTCCTATGCGACGAGCTGTTTTTATTTCTTTGTTAGAACGAATTCCCATAAAACGAACTATGATATGAGGCATTCCAAAATATCCTAAACACCAAGCAAAAGCCGAAATCGCTGACATCGGAGAATATGATTTATTGGCAATAAAATTGTTCATTATCTCTTTTCCAAATTCACCGGAAACTGCTCGTTGTGTAAAATCTTGTACTTGTGAAATTGCATTTCCAGTTCCACCAAGAGAAACAATGATTACTATTGCAGAAACAACAAACGCAATAAAAATAAGAGAACCTTGAATAAAATCTGTCGTACAAACTGCATTATAACCGCCTAAAACCGTATAAGAAAGAATAATCACAAATCCGATTAAAAGACCGAGTTCCCATCTTAATCCGAATACAGAGCGGAATAATTTTGCACAAGCAACAAATCCAGAAGCCGTGTATATTGTAAAAAATAAAACTATAAAAAATACAGAAACTATTGTAAGAATGTGAGTTTTATCTTGAAATCTATTTGTAAGAAATTCAGGAATGGTAATTGAATCACCAAAAGTGATAGAACATTTTCGTAGATTTTTTGCAACAAATATCCAAGCAAGATATGTTCCTACAATAAGTCCAAGTGCAGTCCAAAAAGTTTCTTTAAATCCTCCAAGATAGCAAAGTCCTGGAAGTCCCATTAAAAGCCAAGCAGATGAATCTGATGCTTCAGCAGAAAGAGCTGTTACCCATGGTCCAAGTTTTCGTCCACCTAAAAAAAAGTCTGAAGCGGAATTATTTCCTTTTGCCGTTTTTAGTCCAACAACAACCATAAGAGCAAGATACAAAACAAAGGCAATTATCATTGCAATCATTTGCGAAGTCATATTTCCTCCAAAATCAAAAAATAACCATAGTATTATATAAATTTTCTTTATAAAAATATATAGTGTGTGTAATAAGAAATGCGAACCGAAAGTACATTTTATGCATCAATTTCTGTTGCAAGATGATGAACAATAAAATCTCTACGCTCTGGAGTATTTTTTCCCATATAAAATTGCAAAACTTCTGGAACATTTTTTAGAGACTGAATTGTTACTGGAGTTAAATGCATTCCTTTATCTTCGCTTTCGCCTTCTTTTCGCGGAAAAATGAATTGCCCAAACTCAGAAGGATTAATTTCTCCCAAACCTTTAAATCGAGTAACTTCTGCACCTTTCATTTTTGCTAATTCTTTATCACGACTTGCTTCTGAATAACAATAAACGGTTTTTTGTTTGTTACGCACACGAAAAAGCGGAGTTTCCAAAATAAAAACGTGTCCGGTCAAAACAAGTTCTTCAAAATACAAAAGCAAATATGTCATCACAAGATTTCTAATATGATACCCATCGTTATCGGCATCGGTTGCAATGATGATTTTATCATACCTCAAACCTTCTATATCTTTTTGAATGCCTAAACTAAAAGTAAGATTTTTTAGTTCTTCATTTTCAAAAAGTGCAGATTTTTTGCGTCCATACATATTTTCCGGTTTTCCGCGCAAACTAAAAATTGCTTGATATGAAACATCACGACTTCCAACCATTGAACCAGTTGCAGAATCTCCTTCTGTAATAAAAATCATAGAATTTGCACCTTTTTCTCCATCTTGAAGATGATAGCGACAATCCTTTAACTTTTTGATTTTTAACATTACAGATTTTTCTGCTTCGCGAATTTGTTTTTCGGTTACAGAATTAATTTCGTTTCTCGCTTTTTGATTTTTTATGATTTTTTCTTCCAAACTGCCAGCAATATCAGGATTGTGTCGAAGCCAATCATCAACAGCAAGTTGAACTTCTTTTATAATTGGAGCACGAATTTCAACATTTCCAAGTTTATTTTTTGTTTGCGATGTAAACATCGGATTATCTATTCCGATTTTTAATGCACACAAAAGTCCGCTTGTAACATCTTTTTCATCATATTCTTTTTTGAAAAATCCATTTACGCCTTTTGTAAATCCGTCCAAAAATGAAGTTACGTGAGTACCTCCATCTTCAGTACTTTGTCCATTTACAAAAGAATAAACATATTTATCTAAAGAAGCAGTATGAGTTAATACAAATTGAATATTTTCACCTTTATAATTGAAGAGTTTATATAAAGCTTTGTTAGAACCGCCCATTTCGTTTATTAAAAGATCTTCAATTCCGTTTTCGCTGATATATTCTTTTCCGTTGCATTTTAAAAGAAGTCCCGGATTTAAATATGCATAATTCCACAATCGTTTTTCAACATACTCCATATTAAATGCATATTTTCCAAAAAGTTCTTCATCCGGAATAAATTCAAGATAAGTTCCATTTTGAGTATTATCTTTTGCACTTCCCATTTTTGATGAAACTTTTTCGCCTTTTGCAAATTCAACTACAGCCATTTTTCCATCACGAATAGAAGCCGCTCTAAAATATGAAGAAAGTGCATTTGTCGCTTTAATTCCAACTCCGTTCATACCAATTGCTTGTTTAAAAACTGAGTTATTATATTTTGCACCGGTATTTACGTTAGAAACACAATCTTCTAGTTTTCCAAGAGGAATTCCACGACCATAATCGCGAATTTTTACGTGATTATCTTTTATTTCTATATCAATTCGATTTCCAAAACCTTGCGAAAATTCATCTACAGAATTATCAATTCCTTCTTTTAAAAGAATATAAATTCCATCATTTTCGTTAGAACCGTCCCCTAAAGAACCGATGTACATTCCTGGACGTAAACGAATATGTTCCAATCCTTCCAAATGTTGAATAGAATTTTCATCATAAACTGCAGATTTATTTTCTTTTTTTTGTGATGATTTTTGAACACTTTTTTGAACTGTTGATTTTTTTATATTTTTTTGAGTTACTTCAATTTTTTCTGTTTTTTTTGAAGTGGATTTAGATGAAGTTGCATTTTGTTGATTTGTTTTTAATGAAGATTTTTTTTCTTCAGTTGCTTTTAAAAGTGCAGCTTTTGCAGCAAGTCCTGTTTTTTTTACAGGTTTTTCAGTATCAGCCATTTTCCCCTCTTTAGCTAATTTTTTATTAATAAATTTATTTTTATATTAAAAGATTTTTCTGTCAAGTGCGAAAGTTGAAACAAATAATTTGATAGGGAATCGTCCCTTTTCTTAAAACAAATTTTTTGACAAATCACGCAGTCGAACACAGAAAATTAAAATAGCAAGTTAGTGACTTAAAAGGATAAAAAATTATGATTAAAAATGTTTTTTGTAATAAAAATTCATTCTACATCATCAAACGAAACGGATGTATACTTTGTTCGCAATGAAAATGCATTTCTGTGTAAACTTTTGTTATAAAACTTTATATTATATTTTTTTTGCATTGTTTTTATTTTATAATAAAACGATGATATTTTTTCGTAGAGTTTTTATTTTTTTATTATCCGCTTGGTTCATAAATTTTTATCTTTTTAGTTTTGAAACAATTTCTACAAGTTCACTTTTACTTTCTTACTTAGAAAATGATAACGATTTACAAGATTCTATAATCGAAGCTCAAAAAGCAAAACTGTCTTATGATTCTGCAAAAATTGAAAATGGATTTGATATTACACTTTCTACAGGAAAGATAAAAATAAATTCAAAAACTCAAACTGACGAAACGACAAACACTACATTTTCTATTGAACCAGAAGCAACAGCAACAATTCCAACTCTTTTAAATTTATCACTCACAGCATCCTCTGATATTTCAGTTAGTAACAAAACTAAAAATGTTAGCAATTCAAGTATTAGTGCGACTGTTGATATAATAGGGGACGCATCTATAACTCGAAAAATTTCTTTAATGAAAGCAGAACGAACTTATACCGAAGCAAAACGAAAAATGCAAAATCAAGCAATTTCTGCAGAAAAAACATTTTATTCAGAATTAAAAAATATTTTAAATTCAACAAATGAAATTATTTCTGCTCAAAGTGATTTATATTCTGACAAAATAGATTTTGAAACTATAAAAGCAAAAGGTTATTCATCATCATCTTCAACTTATAGGCTTTCTCAAATGAAGGTTTTATCTGACGAACACGATATAGAGTCTCAAACTAGAACTTTAATTCACGATTATGTTGTTTTTTATAAAAAATGCGGTTACGATATCTCTCTTGAAGATAATTTTGATTTTTATGATTTAATTCCTTCTGATATTACTTTTGTTGAACCTCTTAATATTCATAATTTTAATCCAGATTTGTATAAAGAAACAGAAAATGCACTTTGGACTTACGAATATAATTCCCTTTCTCGAAAAACTGGAAAATTTTTTACGCTTTCTGCAAATGGCGGTTATACAATAAAAAATTCTGATACAAATTCAAACACAGTTGATGTTGGAATTTCTTCAAAAATAGGTGGTGTAAATCTTTCGGCAGGAGTTTCTGTTCCAACGCAAAAAACATCTCCTTCTTATACATTTTCTGCATCTGTAAGCCCGAACACTTTTAGAAAATCTTCTATCACTGGGCAACAAAACTTGCTTAACGAACAACAAGAACTTTTAGCGATAGATTCTGCAAGACTTGAATTTGAAACAAAAATTGTTGATTACGACCAAAGTTTAGAAGATTTGCAATGGAAAAAAAAGACGAATGATGAGGCTTACGAAATGTATTCATCGCTTGAAAAAGATCTGCTTAATTATTATAAACAAGGTCTTATAACCGAAAGTGAATATCTTTCAGCACAAACAAATGCACGACAATACGCTGTAAAAAAAATCATAAATGCTATTGATTTTATAATTTATAATGATGAAATAATCACAATGTTTGTTGATGACAATTCAAAAAAATCTGAAAATCAAAATTAAGGAAAAATAAATGAAAAAGAAAAAAGTTGTAAAAATCATAATTATTGTGATTGCTGTTTTTTCGATAATTTTTTTTACGTTAATTGCTCTTAGAAAAATCATAAATTCTAAAACAAGTGATAACACAACTTATACTGTAAATAAAGAAACTTACGAAAATGTTATAGAAATTTCCGGAACTATTGCTGCTGCTCAAGAACAAACTCTTCAAGCGTTAAGTGATGGGACTGTTCTCGAAGTAAATGTTAAAGCCGGCGACTCTGTAAAAAAAGGTGATACAATCATTCAACTTGATGATACGGAACAAGTTTATAATCTTGCAAAACATGATTATTCAATGGCAACTACAAGAATTTCTGGTTCTGAAAGAGAACTTGCTTTAATGGAAACACAAAGGCTTTCTCTTGTTCAAAAAATTGCCGACCGAAAAGTTGTTGCCACTTTTGATGGAGTTATTGCCGATTTAGATGTTTCTGTTGGTGATTCTCTCGAAGCAAAAGATGAAGTTGGAACTCTTGTAAATGTTGATTATCTTACAGCCGAAGTTGAAATTTCAGAAACTGATGTTTCAAAACTCAAGGTTGGGCAAAAAGTAATTTTTTCATTTCCTGCGTACACAAAAAGTGATGTAGAAGGTTATGTTGTAGGTTGGCCAACGATTGGAGAAGTTACTTCGCGTGGAGCAACTGTTGTAGATGCAAAACTTAGAATAGATGATTATCCTAAGGAAATTTTACCAAATTTTTCGTTTACAGGAAAGATTGAAATTAGTCCTAAAGAAGAAAATCTTGTTGTAGAACGTTACGCCATTGCTTATGAAGATGGAAATGCTTATGTTGTTCTTTCAAAAAATGGCGAAAAAAAATCTGTAAAAGTTATGCCTTACGGGACTGGTTATGTAAAAATTACAGAAGGCCTTGAGGGTGGAGAAGTTTTAAAACAACTAACAACTCCAAAAAAATCCGGAAACAATAGAAATAGAAGTGGAGGCAGACAAGAAAATCGAGGTGGAAATGGTGGCAGATATAGAGGAATGCCTCCAATGTAAAAATTTTTGTGCAGTAACCTATGCAAAATACATAATTGCATATTTTATGAAGTAAAATGTGTTGGTGAGCAAACGTCATTAACAATTGAAGAATGCATTTTTTACTCACACAGAGACAGGACACTAAATCATTTTCGATTTTGGCAAAAATATGAATGAAATTGTTGTAAAATTAGATAATGTTGTAAAAACTTATTTTATGGGCGAAAACGAAGTTCATGCATTACGTGGAATAAGTTTTGAAATCTTACAAGGTGAATTTGTTTCGATTATGGGACCTTCCGGAAGTGGAAAATCCACTTGTATGAATATGATTGGCTGTCTTGACCGTCCGACTTCTGGAATTGTTGAAATTAATGGAAAGCAAACTGCAAAAATGACAGAAAAAGAACTTGCAGTTTTACGAAATCAAACTGTAGGATTTATTTTTCAACAATATCATCTTATTCCGGCGATGACAATTTTAGAAAATGTAATGCTTCCATTAAAATATCAAAAAGTTCCAAAAGAAGAACGCATACAACGTGCAAAAAAGGTACTCGATGAAGTTGGGCTTGCAGAAAGATTAAATCATCGACCAAATGAACTTTCTGGTGGGCAAAAACAAAGAGTTGCAGTTGCAAGAGCAATGATTACAAAACCGAAAATCTTATTGGCAGACGAACCAACAGGAGCACTTGATACGCAAACCGGAAATCAAGTTATGGAACTTTTTCGAACAATCAATAAAGAACAAAATACAACCATAATAATTGTAACTCATGATCCAAGAATTGGAGCGAACACAAAACGTTGTATAAAAATTCTTGATGGTCAAATTATTGAAGAGTGATTTTAGAAAAGATTTTTTAAGGAATAAAAATGTTAGAAGATTTTTTATATGCATTACAAAATTTTACAAGAAATAAAACTCGGACTTTTCTTTCGCTTTTAGGAGTGATAATTGGTGTTGCTTCTGTAATTGTTATCACTAGTATGGGAAGTAGTTCTACAAAAAAAATACAAGATAGTTGGGGAACTGCAGGACTTGATGTAGTAAGCATTAGTTCCGGAGGTTTTCGTCGCGGTCGAGATGCAGTTTCTTTAACTTTCGACGAATCTTTTCGCGAAAATTTATTTAACAACGTAAAAGGTATAAAAAAAGTTTGGTATAAAAATTCAATGAGTGCAACCATTACTTACGGAGAAACTTCATCATCATTAAATTGTGCGGCGGTTGAACCTGGTTATCTTGAAATGTACAACATGGAACTTGAAGCAGGAAATTTTTTTTCTGTAACAGATGATGTTGAAGGAATGCAAAAAATCATCTTAAATCACGATACAGCAGAAAGTTATTTTTCTTCAGTTACGGATGCGATTGGAAAAAAAGTAATTTTAGTAAACAATAGCGTAACTTACGGATTTTATGTAATTGGAGTTTTAAAAGAACAAACTACCGGAATGGAAAATAGTTCTGCCTACATTCCTCGAGGATTTTATTCAAAAAAAATTGTTCCAAATCCGAGTGCGGCAACAGTTATGGTTCAATTGACTTCTTCAGATAAAGCAAGCTCTATGGTGGAAACTTTGCAAGAATATTGCACGAATCTAACAGGAACTTCAACTTCAGTAAATGTGACTTCAATGCAAACAATGTTAGATCAAATGAAAGAGGTTACAAATACAATCAGCGTGATGCTTAGTGCAATCGCGGCGATTTCTCTTTTAGTCGGCGGAATTGGAATTATGAATATTATGATTGTTACAGTTACCGAACGAAAGCAAGAAATTGGAATTAGAAAAGCACTAGGAGCAACTCCATCAGATATTCGGCAGCAATTTTTAATTGAATCGGCAAGTATAACTTTAGTTGGTGGAATTTTGGGAATTATTATTGGAATTTTGATTAGTTTTGCCGTTGAGTATGTGCAATCTCAAGCATTTACAATCAATATAAATGCCTGCATAATTTCGTTTATTTTTAGCGTTTTTGTAGGAATTTTTTTTGGATTAAATCCGGCAAGCCGAGCCGCAAAATTAGATCCTGTTGTTGCACTTTCCGGCGAATAAAATGGACTACCATCTAAGCTCGAAATGTAGTTTTTTTCGAACATATTTTGGAATCTATACGAAATATATGATATAGATGCTGTGCCAAGTCGCCGAATGCTAACAAGTTTAGCATGACGACTCTTTTTAGTTAGATAGAACTTTTTTATCTGCAATCACAACAAATTTTACAATCATAGATTTTTATGATTATTGGGATTTTATTTTTTTTAATTTCTCATTCCTAATTTCTATTTTTAATATCCATCTGACATTTCGCGGTTTGCATCTTTTTTGCAAAGTTCATCATAAACCAAAGAACGTTTTCTAAGTTCTTCTTTTCGTTCTTTTGGAAAAGGCATATTGCGCCAAAAAATGCCACGAACATCTTTATCGAGTCTTTGAACGCCTTCCGATTCTTTTGTAATCCAAAGAATATAATCTTCTATAAAAAATTCTTTCAAATCACCTTTAAGTTTTAATTGTTCTGCATGCTGATAATATTGTCCAGTTAAACCTTCTTCCATCCAATAATAAGAAGCTTTTTCCTTTGCAACTTGCCAACGTAAATCTGCAACGGCTGTAATTACGGCAATTCGCAAATCTTTTGGATACATTGGAATAACAATTCGGCCACGACTCGTAACTCTGTTGTAACGGTCAAAAGGTTCCCAACAAAAACCTCTGTCACCGTAAGTTGGAACAAGTAAAACATAGGGAACAATTCTATTTGGAACATTTTTATGGATTCGGTGAAAGCATCCCGGATCAATTGATTCAATCCATCTTAAAATTTCAATTACATTTTCGCGCGTTCCGGTTCCTTTTTCTGTACAATGATAAAATTCGCGCGTAAAAATTGGGAATTGATTACCTCTTCGTCCGACCGTCATTTTTGCCATTTGCCGAACAGTTTCAAATTCAATTTTTACAGCTTCTGTATCATTTGTTTGAATTGGTCCTTTGTCAGAAATTTTATTTTGAACATTATCATAAGTTGCTTTTGATTCTTGAAATTCCGCAAGACATTTTGAAAGTTCCTTATCATTTTTAGAAAGTCGATGAAGCAAATCTGTAATTTCTGGCAACATTTTTCGTTGAAATTCTGTAAGTTCGTGTTTATGAGGTTCAAGTCCCATAACTAGTTGATGTTCAGTGATTATGTTGATTTTGTCTTTTAAATCATTTTCAATCATCTGGCGTTCATTTTCTTTTATATTCAAAAGATTTTCCGCGCTTTGCATTTTTCCGGAATTTTTTGATTGAAGTTGAACAAGTTTTGATTGTTCTTGTATTGCCACTTCATTTGCCGACATATTTGCAGTTTTGTGAGATTGTTTTTTTTCGTCTGTCGCAGAATTTGACATTTTTCCTAAAGCAATTTCTCTAAACCATTCGTCTGTGTATAAAATAGGTTCTCGTGTTGTGTTTTCAAAAATAATCTTAGAAAAAAATAGTTTTTGTTCTTCTTTGAAAAGAGAAGGAAGTAAAACTCCAAAACGAATAAGCATTCTTTTTGGAAGTGGAGTTGATGATGATGCCATTTTTGCAACCATTCCACGAAGTAATTCCCAATACGCAGTTACAATTTGCTGTCGATAAACCGCTCTATCTTTTGGATCTTTACTTGTTAAATATTTTGATAAAAGTTGATGAACGCGTTGTGCAGATTGATTTTCTCCTGTCAAAGCTGTTTTATAATAAGTTTTGTCGTTAAAAACTTCAGACTGCGTATCATTTAAAAGTTTTGCAAGCGGAGCAAATTCGTGTTTACTTAAATCAACTTCGTGAATTGATTTTGCTTCTCCTGTTCCGTGAACAACTTCATCAATCGACTTTGAAAATAAAGATTTTCGTTTTGTAGGAACATCATCATTTTCGATATTATTTAAAATATCATCAGTGTCATCATCGTGTTTTTCAACGTTTTTAAGAAGTTCTTCAATTTCTGGATCCAAATTATCGCTCATTAGTCATAACTCCAAAATCATTTTTTCTAGTAGAGATTATAACATCAAAAAAACGCATCCGCAACAAAATGTGTAATAGAAATTAAAAATGAGGAATTGTGATGATTGAGTTTCCTATCGAAAATACACAAAAATCTCCATCAAATCACATAAAATATTGACATTTGTGCTTACTCACACGGGTAGCTGCGAATCTGCTAGATACTTCAAAAATCGATGTGTTAATTTCTACTTTTTTCAATTTGCAACCAAGACGAGCCATTTCTATATTGCGTTGGTGTAAGTCCTGTTTGATTTTTAAATTGTCGCATAAAATGAAAATCATTTTTATAACCACATTTTTGAGCAATTTCGCTTACAGTAAAATTTGTTCTTGCTAAAAGAGATTTTGCTTTTTCTATTCGACCATTTATAACATCAGAAATAACGCTAACTCCAAAAGTTTTTTTATATAAATGTTGCAACCCCGAACGACTTAATCCAACGAAATTTGCCATTTCATCAATGTTAGAAAATAAATTTGGTTCATCAAAAAGCCTTGTTTTAAGATATGATATTTTATCATTTTTGGAAGAAAGAACATTTGGCGAAACAATTTTTTTTGATTTTATCATCCTTGAAATTTTTAAAAAAAATATTTTTGTAAAAAGTTCTTTTATCTCATTATGATAAATTTCCGAAGAAAAATGTTCATAAGAAATATGATGAATTATGGAAGAAAGTTCATCTGTTGAGCCCAAAAAAACTGGAGCATCAAAAACAAGGCCATTCAAAATAAGTTCATTCTCATCATCTTGATTTTCTACCGAAAAATAAAACCAATCATCAGCATAAATATCGCGTGATGCTGTATAAAAACACGGAGTTGAAGGTTTTAGTATAACGTAAGAATTTTTTAAAACATTAAATTTTTTGTGATTTATAAAAAAAATTGCCGAAGACTTTACAATCAAAAATAAATATGCACCCGGACCTTGCGGCAAATCCATTTTAAAATTTTTATTATGAAAATGATTATAACCAATCGAACCAATTTTTATTGACATAAAAAAATTATAACTCTGTTTTTGCACAAAATGATATATAAATTTACACAAAAATTGATTTTTTTCTGTTTTTGAAAGCGTAAAATAAATAGCATCACTAAAAACTTGTTATCGTGATTTTTTAGAGATTGGCGTCGAGTTTTAAATCGTAAAATACAACGGTTTAAAACATCTCATTCTTAGAGTTACCACTAAAAGTGACAATATAGTTGTCCTAAGTTTTTAGAGGTTTCCTTAAATCATAAAAATTTTGGAGGTTTTTATGAATAAAAAAATCTTATTATTTACAACTTTAATTTTTGCTATTTCAGTTTCGTGTGTAGCAAAATCAAAAAAAGGAGAAACTAAAATGAATGTAAGTAAAAATTGTTGGAAACATCCTTCTAATGCAAATCCTCTTTTGGCAAATGTATTTTGTGCAGATCCCACTTCTGTTGAATACGAAGGACGTCTTTATGTTTATGGAACGAACGACCACGAACAATATCAAAAAGCAGAAAAAAATACTTACGAGAAAATAAAATCTCTTGTTTGTTTTTCTACAGACGATATGCAAAATTGGACTTATCACGGAGAAATTAACGTTGGAAAAATTGCCCCTTGGATTATAAATTCTTGGGCACCTTCAATTTGTTCGCGAAAAGAGGCCGACGGGCTTACTCATTTTTATCTTTATTTTTCAAACAATGGAACCGGAGTTGGAGTAATTACAGCAACTTCTCCGCTTGGACCTTGGACTTCTCCGTTAAATCATTCTCTTGTTTCAAATGATACAAAAGGGTTAAAAGATTGTCCAAATCCGTTTGATCCCGGAGTTTGCATTGATGATAATGGAGTTGGCTGGCTTTCGTTTGGAGCTGGAATCTCTAAAAACGGAACAAAAGAATTTCCGGGAAGTGCAAGAATTGTAAAACTCGGTGATGATATGATAAGTCTTGCAAGTGATTTTGTTGAAATAAAAGCACCTTATCTTTTTGAAGCAAGTGAATTAAACTTTATAAATGGTACTTATGTATACACTTTTAACAATTCTTGGGATGAACGTACTTCTTGGACGACAAAAACTGCATCAGCATCAACAGCGTGTTCAATGTCTTATATGACAACAAAAACGCCTTTAGATACAGAAAGTTGGATTTACGAAGGCCAATATTTTAAAAATCCCGGAGAAATGAACTTAAATTACAGCAACAATCACACACATTTACAAAAATACAATGAAAAATGGTATCTTTTTTATCACACTTTGACTTTGCAAGAAAAATCACCGACAAAAGGCGGATTTCGTAGTATTTGTGTAGATGAAATTGAAATTAATGAAGAAAATGTAAAAATCAAAAATTGCGAAGGGACAAGAAAAGGTGTTAATTCAATTAAAAATCTCAATCCTTTTGAAAATGTTTCCGGAACTTCGTTTTCTACTTGTGCTGATATTTTGTATGATGGTATTGAAAATCCCGATATGATTACAACAAAATCTACAAAAGGTGGCAGTTGGATTTTTGTAAAAAATGTAGATTTTTCGCAAAAAAATGCCTCTAAAATTGTTGTAACTGCTTGCGGAACTGGAAAAATTTATGTTTTTGCAGATAAACTTCCAAAATCAATTGGAAACGGACTTAAACCAATCGCTGAAATTAACGTAAACAATGATGAATATAAAGAACTTAGCGAAAAATTAAATTCATCACAAAATGGAAATCATAATCTTTACTTCGTTTTTTCTGCCGAAAATTTGTGCTTAAAAAATTGGCATTTTGAATAAAATGTTGAGATTCTGATTTTTTTTATCATAATGAGGGGGAAAGCCTTCCCCTCGCTTCAAACCTACGGTTTTTCGCTACCCCTTCTAGCGGGGACACCCCGCAACGCCCCACAGATTGATACTGATTTTTTAATTATGAATGAGGATTTCGGATTTTTTTTTGTAATAAAAATGCATTCTCAACTGCTACAACGCTTGAAGAAAAATCTATAAATTGAATATTCTGTCATAAAATTGTATAATTTTGCTTTCAATTTCAAAACAGTTTGAGGTGCTTTATGGATTTAACTGGACGCAATTTTTTAACACTAAAAGATTTTTCTCCAGAAGAAATTACTTATTTTTTAGATTTAGCTACAGATTTAAAAGAAAAAAAGAAAAAACATATTCCTGTTGATATTCATCGAGGAAAAAATATTGCTCTTATTTTTGAAAAAACTAGCACTCGTACTCGTTGTGCTTTTGAAGTTGCCGCTCACGATTTGGGAATTTCTACGACATACCTTGCAGAAGGAAGTCAAATTGGAAAAAAAGAAAGCATTGCCGATACCGCTCGAGTTCTTGGGCGAATGTTTGATGGAATTGAATATCGTGGTTATGAACAAAAAATTGTTGAAGATTTAGCATCTTATTCTAAAGTTGTAGTTTGGAACGGATTAACAAATGAATATCATCCAACACAAATGCTTGCCGATATGCTTACAATTCGTGAACATTTTGGAAAAATAAAAGGTCTAAAATTAGTTTATTATGGAGATGCTCGTTACAATATCGGAAATTCTTTGTGTATTGTTTGTTCAAAATTGGGCGTAAATCTTACTTTGTGTGCTCCAAAAAAATATTTTCCAGATGAAAGTTTAATCAACGAATGTCAATCTTGGTGCAAAGAAAGTGGCTGTTCAATCATACTTGAAAGTGACATAGAAAAAGCGACAAAAAATGCTGATATTCTTTATACAGATGTTTGGGTTTCTATGGGAGAACCTGATGATGTTTGGGCAGAACGAATTGCAGATTTAAAACCATATCAAGTTAATATGAATGTTTTAAAAATGGCAAAACCTTCAGCTATTTTTATGCATGATTTGCCATCTTTTCACGATTTAAATACTAAAATCGGAAAAGAAATACACGACAAATTCGGTCTTGACTCTATGGAAGTTACAAATGAAGTTTTTGAATGTAATCAATCTGTTGTATTTGATGAAGCAGAAAACAGAATGCATACAATAAAAGCAGTGATTGCTGCAACTTTAGGAAATAATTTTTAAGATAAATTGGAGATAAAAATGGAAAAAACAAACGCTATTATTACAGTTGTAGGTTCAGATAAAGTTGGAATTATTGCAAAAGTTTCTACTTTTCTTTCGGAGCATAAAATAAATATTGCCGATATTACACAAACAATTCTTTCCGGAAATTTTGTAATGATGATGATGGTAAGTATGGAAAATTCTGATATTTCAATCGATTCTCTCAGAAATTCAATGAATGCCCTCGCTGAACAAATGTCCGTAGAAATCAACATAATGAATGAGAAAGTCTTTTCTGCAATGCATCGAGTCTGATATATAAAAAGACTAATATGTATAAAAAATATTTTGCTATGCAAAATGGGAAATGTGGAAAAAGTACATTTTAACCAGTTTTTATTCTTTTTGGACAGTTCCTACTTTTTGTTGAATGAGACTGCAGAAATTTCTCTGAAAAATTGAAAAACGGGGCGTTGCGGGGTGTCCCCGCTGGGTTGGGTAGCGAGCAACGAAGTGCAAGCGTAGGGAGGGGCTCCGCCCTCCTAAATATTTTGAAAAAAAATTAAAACGTTATTATTTCTTCGTAAACTTGTATTGCAAATTGGTCGGTCATTCCGGAAATATATTCAATTACGCATTTTGTGTAGGAATCATTGTCGTTTACATCAAAAACAGCTGGAGTGTTGTATCGAAGAATGGATTTTTTATTTACAAAATCGTGTTTTTCGGGGATGTAAGGTTTATATTCTGTGTATTTTATGAGCCAATCTTCAAAAGTTGAACATAATTTTGGATAATTTTTTAAAGCTTGGGCGGTTCTGCCTTTTTGAACATAAATTTGTGCTCTTTGTAAAGTTCTATAAATTGTTTTTATGATGTTTTCTGCATAAATTGAAAATTCTTTTAAGCGCCAATGGTTATAAATCCTTGAAAAATTAAATTTTTTTAGTTCCAAAATAAAATTAAAATATTCTTCTGAAAAGCAAAGGCCTTTTTCGGGAGAACTTTGTTCACACATATCAACAATCATATCATTTATTAAAACTGTTGTATTTATCGCTTTTCCACTTCGTAACGCATGTGCACCTTTTTTTTCAAATCCTAAAGTACTTCCTACAATTTCGCGCAATTCTCTATATGCTGCCATATCAATAACGTGATACGCTCTTGCATCTTCTAAATCGCGTCCTAAATATGCAATTTTATCGGCAACTTTTACGACTGCACCTTCCCAAGTAAAAGGCTGCACAATTCCGGGTCTTTTAATTGAATATAAATCGATTGCTTCATTTCTAGGTTTTATTGATTGTTGGTCAATTTCTCCACAATGGCAAATTAATCCATCGCGGACTGCATAAGTTAAATCTAGCGATTTTGAAATTCCATTTGGATCTTGTAAAGTTTCTATAAAATCTGCAAGAAAAAGGCTATTTCGTTCATGCCAAAACTTTTTTGGGTCGCCTTTTTTTTGTGATAAAAGATTATTTAAACAATCTTCTCCGTGATGTCCGAACGGGGCGTGCCCAATGTCGTGTCCTATTGCGATTGCGTTTGCAAGTTGTTCATTTAAGCCAAGATATTTTGCGGCAGTTGTAGCGACGGAAGCAACGTGCAAAACATGTTCCATTCGGGTACAAATATGGTCATTGTGTGGAGCAAAAAAAACTTGAGTTTTATGTTTTAATCTACTAAAAGATTGTGAATGCAAAAGTCTTGTGTAATCTCTTTCAAAATTAGAGCGAATATCATTGTTTCGTTTATAAAGTTCTAATTCGCGTTTGTTTGCTTGAACCCATTTTTCGGAATTTTCTGTACAAGCAACATTTAAAAATGAATTTTTCATAAAATTTATTATACACCAAATTAGTTTTTTTTAAATATTAGGAAAATGTGAATGCATAATTGTTCATTTTTAGTCTACGTAGATCTGTCCCCTCGTGGATGGAATAAATGAACTATTGTTCTTTTTCGAAAGAAAATCTTTTTGGAAGGAATCTGTTCCATAGTAATTCTTAAAAATATATTTTTGAATAATTTGGATATATGCTTTATAATAAAAAATGTATTGTTTTGTGTAGGAGTGATGAAAGATGGAACGTTCGGTTGCTGCAATAAGCACGTCTTTAGAACCTGAAAAAGCAGTTTTTGAAGTTGCAGAAAAAATCAGAAGTAACAGTTTTTCTCCGGATTTAATTTTTTTTACAAGTAATTATGATGATTTTGCTTTCTATTCTCAAAAACTTCACGAAATTTTTCCTTCTACAATAGTAATTGGTTCAACATCATACATAAATTTTAATAGCGAAGGCCTATCTCACGAAGGAATTTCTGCCTTTGCAATTTGCGACGGAATTGAATGTTCTTGTGGAACTCTTTTTGAAATTTCACGTTTTCCAAAACAATACATAAATCATGTATACAACGCATTAGATGAACTTTCTAGCACTGAAAATACTTGTTGCGTAGAATTTTGTACCGCTTTGAGTAATGGTGAAGAGTTAGTTTTGGATACTTTTGAAGAAGCGTTTGAATATAAAAAAATCCCAATTTTTGGAAGTTCGAGCGGTTCATTTTCGGCAGATAAAAAAACTCTTGTAAGTTTGAATGGAGAAACTTATAACAATACTTGTGTTTTTGTATTTATTCACAATTTGGAAGGTCGAATTTTTTTCTATCGGGAAAATATTTATAAAACAATAGGCTCAGATTTTTTAGTTACAGATATTGATGTCGATTCAAGAACTATTTATGAATTCGACAATAAGCCTGCAGCTGATGTAATTTCTTCTACATTAAAAATTCCTTTGGAACAACTTAGCGAAAGTCTTTACTATCATCCTATGGGACGAATTTTGGGCGACAAAATTTATATCACAGAAAGTGATAAAATTTTTCCAGATGGTTCAATTTCATTCCTTTCGCAAATTTTTAATTATACAAAAATGACATTGCTTGAACTTTGCGATATAAACGAAACTTGGGAAAACACAAAAAAAGATATTTCAAAAATGGTTAAAAAACCATCTTTTTCGCTTGTTGTAAATTGTTTATCTCGCTCATTATTTTTTGAAAAAAAACAAAAAATGCAAGAATTTAATGATTTTCTAAAATCAACTTATGGAAGTTTATTTTGTGTTTCGGGTTTTGGTGAGCAAATTGATTTTGTCCATTTGAATCAAAGTATGATTATTGCATTGTTTGAGTAGGGAAGGTTAGATAATGGCTCGTTCTTATGATGGAATTGTTTTTACCAATGACAACTGTATTGCTTGTAACAAATGTATTTCTGAATGTCCAATTCTAGGCGCAAATATTTGTTCTGCAAAAAATGGAAAAAAAATCGTTAATGTAAATGCACATAAATGTAATCATTGTGGAACTTGCGTTTCTGTTTGTTTGCACGATGCTCGCGAATTCAAAGATGACACTCAAACATTTTTTGATGCAATTAAAAATGGCGAAAAAATCTCGCTTATTGTTGATCAAACTTTTTATGTTCTTTATGCAGATAAAGCACCCAATGTAATTTATTATTTAAAATCTATTGGAGTTGATAAAATTTATGATGTTGCTTATGGAGCAGAAATTTCGCTTTGGGCTCATATAAAATATCTTTTAGATAATCAAAATAATCTTCCAACGCAAAAAGCTTTTATTGCCAATACATGTTCATCTTTTGTAAACGAAGTTGAATTATATAATCCAAATCTTCTTAGAAAAATAATTCCAGTGCAAAGTCCTGCAATTTGTACTGCAATTTATGCAAAAAAATATCTTGGTGATAAAAATAAAATTGCATTTTTAAATTCTTGCATTTCTAGGAAAGATGAAATTTCTAGTCCGGATACTTTTGGCAATATTGATTATAATCTTACTTATTTTCATTTTTCAAAACATTTAGATTTAGCAAATATTCCAAATCTTACAGCATCTTCAGATTTAAAAACTGATGGAATTGGAAATGTTCTTTGTGTAGAAGGCACTTTTAAAGATGCAGTTGCTCAATTTTTTCCAATTACAGAACGTTTTGTACATTATATCGAAGTTAATCCTTTAATGTTTGATCAACTAGATTTGTATTTAAATCCTGAATATGCAAAAACTCAGCCTTTCCTTGCAGAAATTTATGCTTGTCGCCACGCTTGCCAAACAGGTCCTGCTTTTGTAAAAAATATAATTGCTTATCCTTATATAAACACTAGTTTTGATAAAATTTTTCATAAATGTGTAAATTCTATAACCGATGGCAAATCAGATTTTGTAAAAAATCGAGAAAAATTTAATTCTTATTTTGAAGAACTGGAATATGATGATTTTAAAGCAACTTTTACACATCGTTATAGGCAACCAAATCATATTCCGCAAGAAATTTTTGAAGATATTTTTAATTCAATGTTTATGGATACAGAAGAAAAACGCCGTATAAATTGTGGAGCGTGCGGTTATCAATCTTGTCATGACATGGCAAAAGCAATCGCTTATGGTTACAACAGAAAAGAAAACTGTATTCGTTATATGAATGAAATTACCGAAAAAACTTACTACACCGATTTGCTTACAGGTTTGGATAATCAAAATGGAATTACAAGAAAAGTTGAACCGATTTTAGCTCAAAATATTGATAAAGTTTATGCAGTTTGCGTTGGAAACGTAAATCGGTTAAGAATTATAAATGATGTTTTTAGTTTTGAAAAAGGCAATGAAGTTTTAAAATATATCGCAAAAGTTCTAGTCGATACAGTTGCATCTAAAGGTTTTGTTGCACGAATTGGTGGCGGAATTTTTTGTTTATTTTTGGAACATAACATTGAAAATCTGCAAAAAATTAAATCAATAAAATCTTTTGATTGTTCTAATCTAGGAATTGAAATGCCAATAACGATGCGTTTTGGAATTTCTACATCAGAACGTTTTGATGAAACTTTTCTTGAACTTTTAAATCGAGCATCATTGTGTACGGATTCAAACTCTTCAACAGTTAATAATACATACACATTTTTTACGCAAGAAAATCGAGAAGAACTTCTTCACGAAGCGGATGTTACTGCCCAATTACCAAATGCATTGGAAAATAATGAATTTGTTTTGTATTTTCAACCTCAATATAGAACCGGTTCAGAAGAACTTATTGGTGCAGAATCTTTAGTTCGTTGGATAAAATCTGATGGTACAATTATTCCGCCGGATTCGTTTATTCCGATTGCAGAAAAAAATGGATTTATTGTTTCGTTAGATCAAATTATTTGGCGAATGGCGTTTGAATCTGTAAGAAAATGGCTCGATTTAGGAATAAAAGTTGTTCCAATTTCTGTAAATATTTCTAGAGTTAGTATGGAAACAGACGCATTAATTTATGCAATTAAGCGTTTAGATGATGAATTTAAAATTCCTCATAATTTAATTCATTTTGAAGTTACCGAAAGTGCAAATATTGGAGACACTGCAACTTTGGTAGAACGCATACAAAAAATTCGAGATTTAGGTTATGTAATTGCTATGGACGATTTTGGAAGTGGATATTCATCTTTGAATTCTCTAAAAGATTTTCCAATCGACATAATCAAACTTGATATGGGCTTTTTCAAAGTAAAAGATAAAACAAAAGAAAATAACAATAAAGGCGGAAATATTATAACTTCTGTTATTCAAATGGCTCATGCATTGCAACTTATAACGATTGCAGAAGGTGTAGAAAATGAGTCTCAAGCAAGATTTCTTACAAGTATTGGTTGTGATATTATTCAAGGTTTTTACTATTCAAAACCAATTCCAGAAGAAGAATTTGTTTTTCTTATGGAAAAAATAAAAACTTCTACAGAAGTCGAAAAGCCTCGTATTTTTGGAAGTATTGATGTAAATAGTTTTTATAATTCAGAGTCTGGAGAAAGTTTAATGTTTGAAGAATTCTCCGGCCCTGCTGCTATTTTTGAATTTGATGAAAAAGATTTTAAGGCAAAACTTATTCGCGTAAATAAAAAGGCACTTTCTTTGTTTGAAGTACAAAATTTATCAGTTTCAAGTTTATCAAACAATTTACGATTTTATTTTAATGCAGAAAATCGCCAGATAATTTTGGAAACAATGCAAAAGGCAATCGACAGTCAAAGAGAAGAGATTTGTACTTTTGAAGCTAAAAAAATAAAAACAAAATCTCCTATTTGGGTAGAAATTCATTTATGGAATCTAAGCAATAATGTGAATAAACATACAATGTATTGTCTTATGAATGATGTTTCAGAAAAAAATATCAGCGAAAGTACATTGGAAATTTCTAATGCACAAATGGGAACTCTTTTAAATGCAAATGCCGTTGGAACAACTTTAATTCATCTTGAACTTGATTTTAAGCATCCTTTTGAAAGTATAAAAATGCGTTTTTTGAAAGTGAATTCTCAATTTTTAGATATGACAGGATTTGATGAAAAAAAAGTTTTGTCTTGGACCGAAAAAGATGCAATTTCAGTTGTTCATCCTTTAGATAGACCTATTTTTTTAGCAAAAGGGGCTTTAGCTATCCGTAATTATTATAAAAAGCCTTATACGTGTGTTTATCGTGCTCGTGTAAATGATGGAACTTACAGAAAAGTAAAAATTATGGCTTCTGCTATTCAAGATTCTAAAAATTCATATTTTTTGGTAATAAATTATACAATTCTTAATAACGATGTTCCATTATCAAGTTTTCAACAAGATGATGAAAAAGATTTTCTAAAAACTTTGGAAGAACCAGAAAAAAAATTTTTAGAAAATCTTGAGGATGGAGATATTTTGGAATATTAAAATTTTATAAAAATTCTATCTCTAAAATTGTTTTTTGTAACCGACTTCAACACGTAATGCATCGTACCATTTGTCTGTTACAAAATTCATAATTCCAATTTTTAAAAGTGCATTTATGTTTCCGCCAAAAAGTTCTGTAGAAAAGTAAGGCGTTATATTTACATCAAAATTCAAATCTTTAAAATCAGAAATCAAGTTTGATAAATTATTGTCGATGTCGTATGAATTTTCAACTTGGAAAGACATAATATTTTTTCCGGGCATTCCAAAACCTAAATGAATTCCCAAAGTAAATAACTTTGAAGAAATTGGAATTTTATCAGAATAAATATTTAAATCTAATCCTAAAGTATCATCTACAAAAAGAAAATCATCAACTGTGTCTTTTGGCAAATTGTAAATTGAAAAATTAATGTGAGAATTTTTTGTTAAAAAGCGAGGTTCAAATAAAAGATAAATAGAATCAGAATTAATTGTCCAAGAACCTCCTTTTTCGTAAGATGTGTTAAAAACTCCTGCTTGAATAAAAAGGCTATTTGTATAATTGTTTCCAATCAACATTGTAGTTCCTGCGTGAAAATAAATTTTACTAATTACAAGAAAAACTGCCTCTCCTTTGTAAGTGTCATACAAAGGTGCTCCAACTCCACCACAAAAATCTACAGTAAAATATCTTAACGTTGTCGCAAAACGTAAATCGGCATTCATAATATAATATTGTGAATTTTCATTATTTAAATAAACGTACGCTCCATAAGCAATCGGTTTTGAAAAAGGTTTTATAATATCTGCAATTCCAATTCCAAAATGCGGATATAAAATTGAACCTGCAATTCCTTGATATGTATCTGCAAGTTTTGTTCCTATCGGTTCAAGTCCAAAATATCTTTGTAAAAAAATATCGGAACCAATCGGGTCGTAAGTTCCCATATAAGCACTAAAATAATTATAACCATTAAATGTTGTGTTTCGTGCAATAAAAGAAAGTTCATCAAGTTGAAAATCTGCTACTGTCGAGGAAAATAATGTTTTATTCAATAAATTTTCTGTTTTTATTGAAAATTCTAAATGACTCCACATATTTTCTGAAAATCCAAATTGTCCGGAAAAAAAAGCACTTAAATCAAGTTCAGGACTGTATTTACTTGTTGCTTCATCCTTTTGAAAGTTTAACATTCCTCCAGCTTGCCCGCTAAAAGATGGTGAAGCGTTAAGATTTGTAAAAAAGATTGCACTAAAAAATATAATTGTAGAAAAGAATTTGATTTTCTTCATATTTATACCTCGAGATAAAATCTCACAGATTTATTATCGGTTGTTTTATATCTAAACATTAATAAAACAAATTTATAGTAAAAAAGAAATTTTGAATTTATCTTGAAATCTATCATTTTCGGTATATAATGTTTTATATGAGTGATTATCTAGATCCTAATAACGAAGAACTTTTAAGAGACTTCTTTGCAGAAGCAGACCAACAAGTTGAACAGTTGGAAAGCAATGTTTTAGTCATTGAAAATGATCCTGCAAATCATGAAGCAATTGATGAAATTTTCCGTGCCGCTCATACATTAAAAGGTGGTTCTGCAACTGTAGAAATGAATGAACTTTCTCAGTTTACACACAAAGTAGAAGATGTACTTGATGAAATTCGTTCCGATCGTTTAGCTATAAATGAAGATGTTGTTGATTTACTTCTTTCATCAATCGATGTTATAAAAGTAATGCTTGATGCAAGACGAAATGGCAATGTTTATGAAGAAAATATAGATGATATTGTAAATAAACTTCATGCATATATACCACAAAAAGAAGATAAAAAATCTACACCAAAATTGGAAATGCCTAAGCTAAAGCCTGTTGTTTCTGTTGCGTCATCATCTAATGCAATTGCAAATGAAATAAAAATTCCTCCTCTTAGCGAGGCAGAGTATGCAGAATTAAAACAAACTTGCGAATCTAATCAAAAACTTTGGTGCGTTGCCGTTAAGTTTGATGAAAATAATCCAATGAATACAGTTGGTGGAATGCAAGTTTTTGCAGCATTAAAATCAGTTGGAAATGTGTTAAAAACTGTTCCTGATTTTGATGCTTTGTATGAAGATGAATTCTACGAATTTGTTTATTATTATATTGCAAGCGAAACAGATGGTTCTGCTATTGAAGATGCTGCTTTTTTAAGTGATGTAACTCTTATTACAGACGCTCATCTTATTACTGATGATAATTATGCAGGAACTGAAAATGTTGCTCCGACTCAAAATATTACAACGGAAGTAAAAGTTGAAGAAAAATCTGCTAAAGATGAACAAGAAGCTCTTTTAAAAGATATTCTAAATGATAATATCTTAAAACCTGAAGCAGTAAAAAACGAAATTTTAAAAGATGAACCTGCTAAAACCGAAGTAAAAAAAACTGAACCTAAAAAAGAAACTGTTCCTGCCCATGCAATTCAGCAAGGTTCAATCCTTCGTGTTGATTCTCGCCGAATTGATAATCTTTTGAATCTTGTTTCTGAAGCTGTAATTTCTAAAGCAGCGTTTAATCAACTTGCAATTCAAACTAATACAGAAATTTCTCGTTTTCATAATATAGAAGCGGAATTTAAAGAAACTTTACATAATCTTTTTGATACAATTCCTCAATATTTAGACCAAGTAAAAGAAGGTACTTCTGCTACTGAAGTTAGAAATGCAATTATTCAAAAATACGGTTCTTTAAGCAATATTTTTGATGGTTACGAATCTGATGTAAAAGGAATAAGCCGAAAACTTCGTTCAAATACACAAAATCTTGGAACAATTACAGGTGAATTACAAGAAGGCGTAATGAAAATTCGAATGGTTCCAATCAATCAGATTTTTAGCCGTTTTCCTAGAGTTGTTCGTGATTTGCAAAAAGATTTAAATAAGAAAATCAATCTTGTTATTGAAGGTGAAGACACCGAACTTGATAAATCTGTTGTAGAAGATTTGCTCGATCCGATTATGCACTGTGTACGAAATTCTGTTGATCACGGAATAGAAATGCCAGATGCTCGTGTTGCTGTGGGAAAGCCAGAAACAGGAACTGTTTTGTTAAAAGCTTCTAATGAAGGCAATATGATTGTTATAGAAGTTCGTGATGATGGAGCCGGAATTGATGTCGATAAAGTAAGACAAAAAGCAATCAAAAAAGGTTTAATTCATCCAGATAAAGTTATAACAGACCAAGATGCATATCAACTTATTATGCAACCAGGATTTTCAACTTCAGATAAAATTACAAATATTTCTGGTCGTGGAGTTGGTCTTGACGTTGTAAAAACGATGATAAGCAATTTGAAAGGTTCTATTTCAGTTCAATCTGCAAAAGGAAAAGGAACTGCTTTTATAATAAAAATACCTTTAACTCTTGCAATTATACAAGGTTTACTCGTTCGTGTTGCCGATCAAATTTATTCAATCCCAATTGCAAATGTAATAGAAAGTCAAAGACTTGATTATAGCGAAATTAGTCATATTGATAATTATGAAATTATGACAGTTCGTAACGAAGTTATTAGTGTTCTAAGACTTTCTAGACTTTTTGGACTTCCAGAAGAAACTTCTGCTGATGGTTCTTGTTATATTGTTATTGTTGGAACTCAAGAAAAAAAGATTGGCGTTATGGTTGATGCACTCATTGGCGAAGAAGATGTTGTAATAAAACCTTTAAAAGATAAATTTACAAGTTCTCCAGGAATTGCGGGTGCTTCTATTCTTGGCGATGGTTCAGTTTCTTTAATAATTGATGTTAGTCAACTTCTTGATTTAGGTGTAAAACAAGAGACTTTAGCAAAACAACAAGAAATGATGATGCAAGAGTAAGGGATTTATATGGAAATGGAAACTGTTGTAAAAAATCAAACTGCTACAGAAGTTGCGGAACAACAAGATAATAGAAAAGAAAGTTCTATTTTAATAGATTTTAAAATGGTAACTTTTTCTTTAGCAGGAAAAGACTACGGAATTGACATTATGTATGTAAAGGAAATTGCAAAAGCGGGACGATTTACTTATGTTCCAAATGTTCTTCCTTTCGTACTTGGTGTTTATAATCTTCGAGGAGAAATTATTCCAATTCTTGATTTAAGATTATTTTTCAATATTGAAGTTCCTCCAAAAAAAGAAAATAAATTGGAAAATATGCTTATTCTTTCGGTTGATGAGCAAATTTTTGGACTTGTTGTAGATAAAATTGATAAAGTTGTTGGAATTCAAAAAAGTACAATTCAACCGCCTCATCCTTTGTTTGGTGATATTAATATAAAATATATAGAAGGCGTTGTTGAAGCAAATAGACGGCTTTATGTTCTTTTGGACGTAACAAAGATTTTTGCATTTGCAGATGCTACAGATGCCGAAAAAATCAGACTTTCTTATGCTCAACAAAAAATAGAAGCAATTTCTCAAGAAAAAATTGAAACAGAAAGTTCTCAATCCCAAAAAGAAGAAAAAACTTCTCAAACATCGAATATTACAACAGTTCAAAAAGAAATCTCCGTTTCTGATGATTCAAAAATTTTGGAAGGTCTTAAATTTGTAAAAGAAAGTCTTAAAAATTATAAAAAGTTTTATACATCATCAGTAAATGAAAGTTGGGTAAGACGAAGATTTATTGAATGGGCAAAACTAAAAGGAGAAAATAATTCTCAGTTACAGAATGAACAAGATTGTGATGAATTCTTAAATACATTTTGGTCTGCATTTACAGGTCAGTGGTGGTCAAAAGAATTTGCTGAATCAATAGAAAAAGTTTTGCCGGAAAATACTGCAAAACAAATTATAGTTTGGAATCCTGGTTGTTCAAAAGGAACAGAAACTTATTCTTTAGCTTGTGTTTTGAAAAAATGCTATCCAAATGCAAAAATTCGTATTTATGCACAAGATGTAGATTTACTTGCTGTTTCAAATGCATCTTTAATTTCGATTCCGGAAAAATTGGCTTTTGATTGGTATGCACCTTATTTGACAAAAAAGGCAAATGGGGAATATACTTTTAATCAAGATATAAAAGATTCTATTATGTTTGAATATCATGATTGCAAAAATACAAATGCTTTGCCTATGGTTGATATAGTTTTTGCACGTGATGTTCTTTCTATGTTGGATGAATCTTCTCAAGGTATTGTTGCTGCTGATTTTCTTGAAAAAATGAAAGGAAATGGGATTGCAATTCTTGGCGAAAATGAAGCAATGCCGGCTACTTTGCATTTTGGTGAAAAAACAATAGATTCAATTGTCGCATATACAAAAGACTAAAATAGGAGATTTAAATGCGCGTAGAGTATATCAATCCGTTTGTTGAAACATCTTTTAGAGTTCTTCAAGAAGTTCTTGGAGGTGCGGAAGTAAAAAGAGGTGATTTGTATTTAAAATCAACGGCTATGCCTGTAATGGGAGTTGCAGCGTTGGTTGGACTTGCAGGTGATGTTGAAGGTCGTGTTCTTTTTGATATGACAATGGAAACTGCTTTGAACATTGCTTCTGCAATGAATGGAGAAACACTTCCTGAATTTGATGATTTGGCAAAAGCAACAATTAGCGAGTTGGCAAATCTTATTACTGCCCAAGCTGTAACAAAATTACATGAACTTGGATTTAAGTTTGACTTAACTCCTCCTACTCTTTTTATTGGTCAAAAAATGGAAATTGCAGCTTTAGGTGGAACTAGTGATAGTGTAGAGGCTCTTATTGTTCCTCTTATTACTGATTGTGGCAAAATTGAAGTAAACGTTTCTATTAGAGAACGGACATAAAATAAGGAGAAAAAAATGAAGACTACACAAGATTATCCAACAATTAATGACCGTCCACCAGAGGGGCGTAAAGATGACGGAACTTCATACAGAGTTCTCGTAGTAGATGATTCTTTGTTCGTTGCTAAACAGTTAGGTCAGATTTTGACTAGCGAAGGTTACGAAATAGTAGCAACTGCTACAGATGGAAAAGAAGGTGTTGATAAATATAAAGAGTTGTGTCCAAATGTTGATATTGTAACTATGGATATTACAATGCCAAAAATGGATGGAATTACAGCTCTTGAACAAATTATGGCTTTTGATAAAAATGCAAAAGTTGTAATGGTTAGTGCTCTTGGTAAGGAAGAACTTGTAAAAAAATCACTTATGGTTGGAGCAAAAAGTTATATTATCAAACCACTTGATAGACGAAAGGTTCTTGAACGAATTGCAAAAGTTTTGCAATAGGAATTTTTATAAAAGGCTACATTTTTGTAGCCTTTTTTTTATTTATGTCATTGACGGGCTTAATCCGACAATCTTTTTAAATTAAAACATATCCTTCTTTTGTTCTTTGTATAAAGAAATCACTTTTTTTATCTTGTTGAATTTTTTTTCGTAAGTTAGAAAGTAAAACTTTTATTGAATTTTCTGTAATTAAAGCGTATTTTTTAGAATAGATTTGTGCTAATTCTTCTGCAGAAAGAGGATTCTTTTTATTTTCTTGCAAAATTAAAAGTAAGTTATATAAATTTTTTGGTAGATTAGTTCTGTTTTTTAAATTATTTATACTTTTTGTATTATCATGTTCTTTTAAACGTGTAAAAAGTGATTTTTTTAATTCGCGGGGAAAAGGTTTTGGTTTTTGCATCAATTCTATATAAGGGCTAAGACTTTCTGCCTCAACAAGTTTTTCTAAAAAATCAAAAACTTTCAAATATTCATCTTTTTTTCTGTTATAAACAATACAAAAAGGATTTGTTTTTTCGCGAACAATAATTTTTTCTTGAATTAATCCATTCCAATGTCTTGAACGAGAATTTCGTGTAAGACAAGGATCATTATAGAAAATAAAAGGCGTATAACATTTTTCTTCTTTTAAGGCTTCTTCTAAATCAAAATTATCGTGATTGTAAAGTAGATAATCTAAAACTAATAAATCCGGAGTTACTTTATCATTTGCAATAGTTGAAAAAAGACTATTTGTTCCGGTTAAATTTAAAACCTCGTGACCTTTATTTTTTAATTCGTCAAAAATGATTTCCCCAATTTCTTTTTGTGTTGAAATAACATAAATTT
The DNA here is from genome assembly GCA_964541735.1 of uncultured Treponema sp. Taxonomy (GTDB): domain Bacteria; phylum Spirochaetota; class Spirochaetia; order Treponematales; family Treponemataceae; genus Treponema_D. The sequence goes on along the minus strand of CAZIQK010000001.1, from coordinate 113,006 downwards.
TCATTATAAAAAATTATAACGCCAAAAAACAAATAATGGAAAAAAAATATATATTGTGATAGATTAAAAGAAATCAAAATTCTAAAAAATCATTTTTTAGAGAACATAAAAGAGGATTTTATGAAATTTACAAGAAAAAGTGGTATTCTTTTGCATCCAACATCTTTACCGGGAACTTATGGGATTGGAACTCTTGGTGATTATGCTTATAAATTTGTAGATTGGTTGAGAGATGCAAAGCAATCTTTATGGCAAATTTTGCCTTTAGGACCAACTGGTTATGGAGATTCTCCATATGCTTCTTTTTCAACTTTTGCCGGAAATCCTTTATTAATAGATTTTGATAAACTTTTAAAACGTGGTTGGGCATTAAAAAATGATATAAAGCCTGCTTCGTATATAAAAAAAATCGGGAATATTGATTTTGGCTCTGTTGTTTGGTGGAAAACGCTTGTTTTAAAAAAATGTGCATCATATTTTCTAAAAAATGCTTCAAAAGATGATAAATCGTTGTATTCATCTTTTTGCAAAGAAAGAAAATCTTGGTTAGATGATTTTTCTATTTTTATGAGCATAAAATCTGTTTACGATAAAAAGGCGTGTGATGAAAATGCCGAAAGTTCAATTTGGTATGCATATTGGCCAAAAGAACTTGCAAAACATAATGAAGATGCACTTTTAGAATGGAAAGAAAATCATAAAGAAGATATAGAAATTTACAAAGTTATTCAATTTTTCTTTGAAATTCAATGGAATGAATTAAAAACTTATGCAAACGACAATGGAATTTCAATAATTGGTGATATTCCAATTTTTGTTGCGATTGATAGTGCTGACGTTTGGGCAAATCAAAAATATTTTCAACTTGATAAAAATGGAAAACCTAACTGTGTTGCTGGCGTACCTCCTGATTATTTTAGTGCAGACGGACAACTTTGGGGAAATCCTTTGTATGATTGGACTGAAATGAAAAAGTCTAATTATGATTGGTGGCTAAAAAGAATAAAACGTATTTTTGAATTGACTGATATTTTAAGAATCGATCATTTTAGAGGATTTGAATCTTATTGGTCAGTTCCTTTTGGTGAAAAAACTGCAAAAAATGGAGAATGGTGTAAAGGTCCCGGAATTGATTTTTTCAAAACAATAAAACGAAAACTTGGTGATTTGCCTATAATTGCAGAAGATTTAGGTGTTATTACAGATGAAGTTCGTGCATTGCGAGATGAAGCAAATCTTCCTGGAATGAAAGTCCTTCAGTTTGCATTTAGTTGTTCTGAAGCAAAAGAAAATGGAATGACAAATTATTTTCTTCCGCACATGTACGAAACTTCTAATTGCGTAGTTTATACTGGAACTCATGATAATGATACTTTGCAAGGTTGGCTCGAAAATGCTGATGATGAACTTGCAATTTTGGTGTATGAATATGCATTTGGGAAAAAAACGAATGCAGAAAATGCAAGAAAATCAATTTTAAGTGGAACTTTGCGAAACGAAATCATAAAAATAGCAATTTCTAGTTCGGCTTCGTATTGCGTAATTCCAATGCAAGATATTATTGGTTGTGGAAATGAAGCAAGAATGAACACTCCTTCTACAACGGGAGCGAATTGGAGTTGGCGAATGAAAACTTCTGATTTAAAAGAAAATGCAGCCAAAAAACTTTCATTTTTGACTGCATTATACGGACGCTAATCTTTTTAAATTGCTTTGTTTGTCCATTCTATTGCCATTTGCCTTAATTCTGCAGAATTTGTGCAATGGAGTTTTGCTTTAATGTTTTCTTTGTGAGTATCTATCGTTTTTATGCTCAAATTTAATTTATTTGCAATTTCTACAGTGCCAAGACCTTTTCCAATTAGCGTAAAAATTTGGAATTGCCTGTCGGAAAGTTCAGAAATAGAATCGAATGATTTTCCTTGAGAAGTTTTTTGTAAATTTTCAATTCTGGATTTTTCTTTTTCGCTAAGATATGTTTCGCCGTGAATTACAGTTTGAATTGCATTTATAACTTGAGATTCAGCTTCTTCTTTCATAATGTAGCCGTTTGCACCAACTTTAATTGCTCGTTCTGCATAAAAACGTTCATCATGCATAGAAAGAACCAAAATTTTTGTTTTAGGTTTGATGATAACAATATCTTTTATAAGCTCAAGACCATCTTCCTGTCCTAAATTCAAATCTACAATAGCAAGATCTGGATTTGTGTCGCCTAAAAGCGATAATGCCTCATTTCTATCTTTAGCCATTCCTATAACTTTTAGATTTCCTTGAGTCTCTATCAACTGTGCAAGTCCTCTGCTAAAAAGAGGATGATCATCGATAATTATTACTGAATATTCCATATATCTAATAATACCATAAAAATCTTATTTGCGATATAATTTTTTTTATATGCGAATTGGACTTGTTTTAAATATTTTGGACGAAGAATATCAGATTTCTGTTTATAGAGGAATAAAAAATCAAGCCTTGAAAAAAGGAATTGATTTAATTTGTTTTCAAAACGAAAATGCAAAATCTTCAGATGATTCAATTTTTTTTAATTATGCAAAAAAAAATTATTTTAATTTAGATGGAATAATTCTTTTAACATCAGTTTTAATTGATAGCAATGAACTTTCTACAAAACAAGATATTGAAAAAATCTGGGGAAATATTCCTATAGTTTCTGTTGGTCAAAAAATTCAAGGAATTCCATCATTTTTAATTCAAACTGACGATTCAATGAAGCAATTAGTTGAACATTTGATTTTAAAGCACAATTACAGAAAGTTTTTATTTATTGGTGGACCTCAGAATCATCATGATTCAATTATGAGAGAAAATATTTTTACAAAAACGATGGATGCATATAAACCTTGGTTTTCGGATTTATCATATAAACTGCGTCACGGAATGTTTGCGGAGCAAGCAGCAGTTCAAGTTATGGATGATTTTTATAAAGAAAATCCAAACGCCTCTTTAGATGCAATTGTTTGTGCAAACGATAACATGGCTTTGGGCGTTTATAAATTTTTTAAGATGAATCAAGAGAATTTAAAATTAAAAGAATGTGCAGTTACCGGTTTTGACGATATTCCTCAAGCAAAATTTGAAATTCCTTCTTTAACGACAATTAAACAACCTTTGCAAGAAATTGGAACTGTTGCTTTTGATTCTCTTATTGAAATGATAAACGGAAAACAGCTTTCTGATGAAGTTTTTGTTGAGTCAGAATTTATTGTGCGAGATTCTTGTGGATGCAATCTTTCTAGAAAAAAACAAAACTGGCAAGAAGAACTTATTTCTCAACTTCAGATAAAATATGTTCAAACTGAGCATTTTCTAAGATTAGTTTCTCATATCAGTATGGATTTAAATTATTCGGAAACTCTTCTTGGTTTAAAATATCAATTAAACATTAGTGTTGAGAAACTTGGAATTAGAGATTTTTGTGTTTTGCTTGGAAATAAAACTTTAAAACCAATCTATGTTCGCATTGATAATATCTATTATCCAGATTTTAATGATAATAAAGAATGCAGAGTTGGAGAATTTTATGAGAAAATTTTGAAATTAAAAAAATCAAAATCATCATCTTTAATTTTTAAGAATTTATATTCCGGAAATCAAATTCTAGGAATTGTTTTTTATGATGGAAGTCATAATGTTTTGATTCATTTAGGTAATGTTTCTATAAATGTCGCACATGCTTTGCTTAGAATTGAAAATTCACAGGAAAAAAAGCGTAGAGAAGAATATTTAACAAAAGAAGTTTCAAAACGAACAAAAGAACTTATTGAAGCGAATAATAAAAGAATGGAAGTTGAAGCAGAAGTTCTAAAAATCAGCGAAATGGAAAGAATGCGTTTTAGCACAGATTTGCATGATGATATTTGTCAGCGTCTTGCAGGAATTTCCATGCTTTGTAGAAGTTATGCAAATTCAAATGTTCCGACAGAAAAATCAAAAATGGAAGAACTAGCGTCTCTAACTGGTGATACTTTGCAACGAACAAGGCAATATGCACATAATTCTTATCCTGTCGAGTTGGAAAGCCTTGGATTAAAAGATAGTATTGCAAATCTTTGTAATTCATTTGAACAGCAATCAAATATAAAATGCACTTATATTTGGAAAATTTCTGATAAAATAGAATTTAATAATATCCAAAAACTTAATATTTTTAGAATTATACAAGAATCTTTACATAATGTTGGAAAACACTCTAAAGCAAAAATCGTAAAAGTTTCGCTTATCCAGAAAAATAAAAATATAAATATAGAAATCTGTGATGATGGAGTAGGAATTCCGGAAAAGAAATCTGTAAAAAAAGGACTTGGCTTAAATTCTATGATTTATAGAGCAGGCCAAATGAAAGCAACTTTTAAAATTGAAAAAAATATTCCATGTGGAACTTGTGTAAAACTCAGTTTAGATTTATAACGAGGTAAAAAATGAATAAAATAAAACAACTTTTAAATCTGTATTTAGTTTTTGCAAAAGTTGGAACTTTTACAATTGGTGGTGGACTTGCAATGATGCCAATGCTTCAAAAGGAATTAATAGACAAAAGGCATTGGATTACTGAAGACGAACTTTTAGATTATTATGCAGTTGGTCAAAGTACGCCCGGTATTGTTGCTGTAAATGTAAGTACTTTTGTTGGTTATAAACAACTTGGCATTTTAGGAGGTATTGTTGCAACTTTGGGAATGATAACGCCTTCTTTGGTAATCATTATGGTTTTAGCAAAATTTATAAACTCAATTAGTGATTATCCTTACGTGCAAAAAGCTTTGAATGGTGTAAACGTTGCTGTCGCAGCACTTTTAACTTCGGTTGTTGTTAATTTTTCTAAAAAAACTATAAAAAAGCCAATTAATGTTATATTTATGCTTGCTTCATTTATTATTGTTTTTTTCTTAAAAGTTCCGTCTTTTTATATAATTATTGCTGCTTTGGTAATAGGTGTTATTATAACTGCTGTAAAGCTAAAAAAAGAAAAGAAAACTGATTTGCAAAAAGATTCTAGCGAAGAACAAAATTTTACAGAAACGTTAGAGTCTGCTCAAAAATTAGATGTATCGGAAGAAGAGAAAAAAGAGGTTTGATTATGTCGATATTTGAATTGTTTTTTACTTTTTTTTATATAGGACTTTTTACAATTGGTGGAGGAATTGTTGCTCTTACTCTTATGCAACAAACTATCGTTGCAAAGGGCATTATTTCTGAAGAACAGTTTTATAATATGGTTGCAATTTCTGAAAGTACGCCAGGACCTTTAGGAACAAATATGGCAACTTACGTTGGTTATAAACTTTACGGAATTCCAGGCGGAATCCTTGCTACATTTGGAGAAGTTCTTCCTTCAGTTATAATAATTATTATAATCGCTCATTTTCTCCAAAAATTTAATAAAAATCCGTTTGTAAAAGGTTCTTTAGCATTTTTACGCCCCATTACAACAGGTTTGATTTTAGTTCCGGTTGTACAAATTTTTCTTTTTACATTGGTGAATGTACCAGATGATTTTTCTTCATTGTTAACTTTAAGTAGTTGGAAAGATTTATTTAATTGGATAAATCTTGTTGCTTATTCCGTTTTTACGTTTTTGTTATTCAAATTTAAGATTCATCCAATTTTATTAATTTGTCTTGGTGCGGTTTTTGGAATATTTTTTTGTTGAAAGTGAAAATTATTTTTTCACAATTTCACTCAAACTAGAAACAAGTCCTACCATATTTTGAATATCTGATGGAATTATGATTTTTGTTGCCTGCCCATCTGCTGTTTTTTCAAATGCTTCGAGGCTTCTGAGTTTCAAAATATTTTCATCAATTTGAGCTTCTTTTAGCATTTTTATTCCTATAGCTTTTGCTTCTTGCAATTCTTTTATAGCTTCGGCTTGTCCTTTTGCTTTTTGGATGGCAGATTCTTTTTCGGCTTCTGCTTCCAAAATTATAGCTTGCTTTTTTCCTTCTGCTTCTAAGATTGCTGATTGTTTATGACCTTCTGCAATTAGAATTTGTTCTCGGCGTTCGCGTTCTGCTTTCATCTGTTTTTCCATCGCTTCTCTAATGGCTTGTGGTGGTTCAATATTTTTTACTTCAACACGATTTACTTTTATTCCCCAAGGATCTGTTGCTTCGTCCAAAATGGCACGCATTTTTGTATTGATTAAATCACGACTTGTAAGTGATTCATCAAGTTCCAATTCTCCAATAATATTTCTCAGCGTCGTGGCAGAAAGATTTTCTAATGCATTAATTGGGCGTTCAACTCCATAAGTATAAAGTTTTGGATCTGTGATTTGAAAATAAACAACTGTATCAATCATCATTGTTACATTATCTTTTGTAATTACAGGTTGTGGCGGAAAGTCAAAAACTTTTTCTTTTAGAGACATTTTCGATGTAATTTTGTCAATAAAAGGTGCTTTTATATGTAATCCAACATTCCATGTTTTGTGATAACCGCCCAAACGTTCTACAACCATTGCTTGTGATTGTGAAACAATTCGGATATTTGCTATAATTATAATTGCAAGAATTACTAAAAGTGCTACGATAATGTAAATCATCATTTTTTTTATCTCCTATATTTTTTATTGAGTTTTTAGATTTTTGAAACGATAAGTGTGTTTCCATTTATTTCGACTACTTTTGCAGTTGTTCCTTTTTGAATTTCATCTTCTGATTGCGAATAAACATTCCAAATCACTCCATTTTTTGATTTTGCTTCTCCTCTTTGGAATTTAGAAACATTTTTTGTAATTAAAACTTCTTCTCCAATCATTGTGTTTACATTTGTTTTATCCTTTCCAACTTTAAGTTTTTTTACAGCAAAAGGGCGAGTTGAAAAAATTAATGCAACTGTGAGTAATGCAAAAATTAAAAGTTGCCATTTTATTGGAAGAGAAGTTCTTGAAATAAAAATAAGCGGAATGGCGGAAATTGCACCCCAAATTGTCGTTAAATACATTGTAAATGCTTCAATAAATACGCAAATTACCATCACACCAAGCCAAATCCACGGCATAATATTTGAAATATTTTCAATCATAATTTTATTGTAATAGGAAAATAAAATTTGTCGATAGTTTATTTATGGATAAAAAAGATTTTTTTGAATTAGTATTAAAAGTTCTTTGCGATTATAGAGTAATTGTTACAACCGTTGCTATGATTTTAGTTGTGCTTTTTATAAAATACATTACTGATTACAAAAAAAAGGCAAAAAAGAAAAAGAATTTATCATCTTTAACAAAAAATAATTCAAAAAATCAGTCTCAAAATCAAAGTGAATTACCACATTCTGACTTATCAGAAGAGGATTCTGTGTAAATTATGAATTTTTTTTCTTTGTAATTCTTAATCTTCCTTTCCATAAAAAATTATCACTGTAAATTTTTCCACTTTCTGTTAGTTGTGTAATAACTTCTGTTACATCTTGATGTGTCCAAACTTTTTTTTTAAAAATTTTTAGTGATTTTTGATTAAATTCATCAAAAATAGCTTCTTCAATTTCTTCTTTTGTGTAAAAATTTTTAAATTTTTTGATTAAATAAAAAGTCCTTTCCCAATCATTTTTTCTTTTTACTTTTGATAAAATATCTTTATTATTGCAATTATCACAACCTTCACAAACTGCTTGTTCTGCACCAAGTGCATCTAAAAGAACTTGGCGACGACAATTTTTTGTTTCTGCAAAATTCAGCATAAAATTTTCACGAGAATTTTTTGGAAATTGCGAAAATTTTATAGAATCTTCGATACTCCAAATTAGAATTGCTTTTGCAACACTTCCATCTCGACCACCTCTTCCTGCTTCTTGAATATATGCTTCCGCCGTTGTCGAGGCTTCTAAATGAACAACCGTGTGAATGTCTTTTTTATCAACTCCCATTCCATAAGCACAAGTTGCACATAAAATTCCATCTTTTGAATTGAAAAACCATTTTTCTGTTTCTTCTTTTTCGGATTTTTCTAATCCTGCGTGATAAAATCGTGAAATTTCATAACCGTAAGCAAGATTTAATTCTCTGCACATATCTTCACTGTTATTTCTAGTTCCGCAAAAAATTATCATCGGGCGTCGTTCTGTTTTTGAAAGAAAAAGAGCTTCTTTTTTTTTAGCAGCGGCATATTTCACAAAATAATGAATATTTGGTCTATCACTTTCGCTTCTAACAATATGAGCATTTCCTTTAAAAAGAATTTGCGAAACACTTTCTAAAACTACAGGAGATGCTGTCGCAGTAAAAGCTGTAATTAGTGGAGGAGAAATTTTTTCCATCACATTACCAAGATTTAAATATGATGGACGAAATGAGTTTCCCCATTCGCTAACGCAATGTGCTTCATCAATCGCAATGTGCTTTATGTGAACTTTTGAAAGTTCGTCTAAAAGTTTTTCGTTTTGCAAGACTTCTGGATTTGCAAGAATGATTTGGGCTCCATCTTTTAATTTTTGAAAATTTTGTTTTCGTTCTTCATCTGTTTGTCCTCCTCTAAAAACAACGCATTTTAATGCTCCTTCTTCCATTCGTCGCTGTTGATCTGTCATTAACGCTAAAAGAGGATAAATCACCATTGTCGGTCCGTCTAAAAGCAGTGCAGGAACTTGAAAACATAACGATTTTCCTGCTCCTGTCGGTAAAAGAACAATTTGTCTTCCTTTACAAAAAGAATCTGTTTCGCATTCAAATTCTTTTCCATCTTTTTGTAGATTGTAGGCTTCTAAAATATTTGCAACAACCATTCTTTGCCAAGGAAACATATATTTTATTCCAAAATTTTCGAACGTAGTTTTTGCAACTATATCATTTTCATAAAGTTCTTCTGGGGCAGCATCAATTTTTATATTTTCCATATACATATAATATTGATAAATTTGTGCATTTTCGGAATTTTTTAAGAAAAAAAATCAAAAATTATGATATAATTTTTTTTATGAGTACACATATTAACGCCAAAAAAGATGAAATTGCAAAATCAGTTTTATTGCCGGGCGACCCTTTGCGTGCAAAATTTATTGCCGAAAATTTTTTAGAAAATCCAAAATGTTATAATGAAGTTCGCGGAATGTTAGGATATACCGGAACTTACAAAGGTAAAAAAGTTTCAGTTCAAGGAACAGGAATGGGGCAACCATCACTTTCAATTTATGTTCAAGAATTATTTGAATTTTATGATGTTCAAAATGCCATTCGTATAGGGACAGCTGGTTCTGTAAGCGAAAAAGTTCCTTGTAGAAGCGTAATTTTAGCAAATGGTGCGTGTACAGATTCTGCATTGCAAACTCAACGATTTGGATTTAATCATTTTGCTCCAGTTCCAAGTTTTGATTTACTTTATATAGCCTTTAATAAAGCAAAAACTTTAGGATTAGACGTTCACGTTGGAGAATGTTTTTCCGGCGACCGTTTTTACGATAAAAATGAAACGTGGAAATTCTGGAAAAAATACGGAATTGTTGGTATTGAAATGGAAGCTGCTGAATTATATACTTTAGCAGCAGAGTTTCAAAGAAATGCTCTTGCCATCCTTACTGTCAGCAATAATTTTGTTACTGGAGAAGAAACTTCGGCAGAAGAGCGACAATTAACTTTTAAAGATATGATGAAACTTGCGTTAGAGACGGTTGTTTCTTTAGAAGAGTAAAATATACTAAGGAGTGATTTTTTTATGAAACCTACATTGTTAGTTTTAGCAGCAGGAATGGGAAGTCGTTATGGCGGAGTTAAACAAATAGATTCTGTTGGATTGAATAACGAATGTCTTTTAGATTTTGCAACTTATGATGCAAAAAAAAGTGGATTTGGAAAAGTTGTTTTTATAATTCGAAAAGATATTGAACAAGCGTTTAGAGAGCGTCTTTTTGATAGAATTGCAAGCAATTTTGATGCAGAATATGTTTTTCAACAACACGAAAGTCTTTTAACAGAACAGCAATTAAAAGATTCTGAAGGTCGAGAAAAACCTTGGGGAACAACTCACGCAGTTTTGTGTGCAGAAAAATCAATAAAAACGCCTTTTGCCGTTATAAATTCAGATGATTATTATGGTAGACAAGCATTTGAAGTTTTAGGCAAATATCTTTCTTCAATAAATAACGATTCCACAGAACATGCAATGGTTGGTTATGTTCTTGGAAATACAATGAGTCATTCTGGTTCTGTAAGTCGTGGTGTTTGTACAGTAAAAAATGATGAACTTGAATCAATCGTTGAAAATCTAAAAATTTATTATGATGAAAATGATAAAATTATAAGTGAAATGCCGGACGGTCAAAAGAAAATCTTAACTGGAAAAGAGTGGGTTAGTATGAATCTTTTTGGATTTGCACCAAAAGCATTCGAAGAATTTCATATTTATTGGGAAAATTTTATAAAAGAAAATTCAAAATCACCAAAAGCAGAAGCTCTTCTTCCGGTTTCGGCAAGCGACATCATAAAACATAAAAAAGGAATTATAAAATTCTTTAATTCTACAGAAAGTTGGTTCGGAATGACTTATCCAGAAGACCGACAAATTGTAAAAGATGAAATTGCAAAAAAAATTCAAACTGGTTATTATCCAGAAAAATTGTGGGAAAAATAAATCATAAATCTTAAGTTGGGAAAACTATGTTAAAACTAAATGCTATAAAATCAGAAAAAATTTGGGGCTATGAACTTTGGATTGCTTCAACTCATCCAAATGGATGCCAAGATGATTTTAAAAAAGCTTGTGGCGGAGATTATCCTCTTTTAGTAAAAGTAATTCAAGCAAACGATAAACTTTCTATTCAAGTTCACCCTGATGATGATTGGGCTGTAAAATTAGAAGGAGAAGGAAATCGTGGAAAAACCGAATGTTGGTATATTTTAGATGCCGCTCCAGATGCAAAAATTGTTTACGGAATAAAAGAAGGCTATTCAAATGAAGTTTTAGCAAATGCAATCAAAGAAAATAAACTAGAAAATTATCTTGATTTAGTAAGCGTAAAACCGGGAGATTTTGTTTTTATTCCTGCAGGAACTGTTCATGCAATTGGCGGAGGACTTCGTTTGATGGAAGTTCAACAATCTTGCGATTTAACTTACAGACTTTATGATTGGGGACGAGGTCGCGAAGTTCATATAGAAAAAGGACTTAGTGTTATAAAACGCGAAGAGATGATTCCTGTTGCACAATTTCCAGGCATTTTTGATTGTAAATATTTTACCTTAAAAACAATCGATGTTAGCGATAAATGGAATCTTTCTGTTCCAAAAATAAATAAACCAGAAGGTTGGCTACTTTTATATGTAATCTCCAGCGATAATGCAAAAATTTCTTCTTCAACTGAAAATGCCTTTATAAAAGCAGAAGAAATTTATGCAGTTGCTCCGGGCGAAACTATTAGCGTAGAAGGTAAAGCCAAATTAATGCAAATTATTGCAAAGTAGGAATTATGCTTTTATTTTTATTGCTTTTGTTTCCATTAAGTTTGATTTCTTATTATCTTTACAAAAAAGAACCAAGACTCATCCTTGTAATTGCTATAGGATTTTTAACTTCGCTGATTGTTTGTGCTGTAAATTTCTTTTTTAAATTTTCTCACAGAATTGTTCCATATTCATTTTGGCTAAATTGTGTTTATTATGCAGAAAAACTTGGAATTTTACCAATTACGATTGTTTTTGGAGTTTTTCTTTTAGTTACGCGAGATGATTTTAAATCAAAAATTGATTTTTATATTCCTCTTTTTCTTTCGTATTATATGGTTTTAATTCCTTATAACGTAATTTCTACGACAGAATCAAATATTTATACGAGTTTTGATATTTTTATAAAACCGCTAATTTATCTTGCTTTAGTTTTTGGTTCAAGTTGCTTATTAAAACAGATTTATTTTTGTATTAAAAATAAAAAGATTTTTTTTGCAGTTCTTTCAGTTTTGATTTTTATTGTAGATTTATTGTTTTCTTCAATTATTGAATCAATGTTTGCTATTGGAAACTCATTTTTTATAATTTTAATTTTAAGTGCATTTTATTTACTTGCAAATGCTTTTTTGATGGCAAAAGATTTAAAAAAATCATTTTTGCAAAAAATAACTACAAATTAAAAGAATTATAAAGAATTATATGGCCCATCAGTCCACCAACTCGCATTTCGCAGTTCACTAACGCTCAGTCTCCACATTGTACTTTTGCAGTACAATGTGGAGACTACTTCGTACTGCTCAATTCTCGGGGCAAGTGCATTTATAAAAAAAGCGAAGTTCTAAAACTTCGCTTTTTTTATAAAGAAAATAACTTTTTCTACTAAAAAATGTTATTCTTGGGTTTCTGCCTATCGGCATACAAGTACCCCAAGAATCTTCTTACTAGTCTAAAGCATGTCCTGCTGAACCAAATACGTTCTTATTTTTATCTGCATACATTTTTACAAGTTCAGCACGAGCATCTGTTAAATATTGACGTGGGTCAAAATCTTCTGGATGTTCAACTAAGTGTTTTCTGATTGCAGCTGTCATAGCAAGTCTTCCGTCTGAATCAACGTTGATTTTACAAACAGCAGATTTTGCAGCTTTTCTAAGTTGTTCTTCCGGAATTCCTACAGAATTAGGAATTTTTCCACCGTATTTTTCAATTTCTTTTACATATTCTTGTGGAACTGATGAAGAACCATGCAATACGATTGGGAAACCTGGAAGTTGTTTTTCGATTGCTTCAAGAACGTCAAATGCTAGTGGAGGAGGAACTAAAGTACCATCTTCACGGCGAGTACATTGTTCCGGAGCAAATTTACATCTTCCGTGAGAAGTTCCAATTGAAATTGCCAAAGAATCACAGCCAGTTTTTGAAGTAAAATCAATAACTTCTTCAGGTTTTGTATATTTTGATTCTTCTGCAGAAACATCTTCTTCAACGCCACCAAGAACTCCAAGTTCAGCTTCTACAGTAACGTAATCTTTTTGAGAGTGTGCATATTCTACAACTTTTTTTGTAAGTGCAACATTTTCATCATAAGGAAGAGAAGAACCATCAATCATAACTGATGAGAATCCGTTGTCGATACAATCTTTTGCAACTTCAAAATTTGGACCGTGATCCAAGTGCAAAGTGATAGGAATATCACATCCAAGTTCATGAGCATATTCTACAGCACCTCGAGCCATGTTGCGTAAAATATATTTATCAGCATAGGCACGAGCACCTTTTGAAACCTGCAAAATTACAGGAGATTTTGTTTCTACACAAGCCATAATAATTGCTTGCATTTGTTCCATGTTATTAAAGTTATATGCTGGAATTGCATATCCGCCTTTCATAGCCTTTTTAAACATATCAATTGTGTTTACGAGGCCTAGTTCTTTGTAACTAATAATAGCCATATAAAATACTTCCTTTTGGAGCTTTACGCCCCGATTAGTATGATAGTCTTATAATATTTCAATTTGAATATTTATTCAATTGTTATTTTTTTCTAAATTATAACATTTAGGAGAGATACTGGAAAAGAATTATTACCATAATAATGAAACGCTACGCACCTGCTTGCGTTTCTCAATGCACAAGCGGAAAATTAAA
>CAZIQK010000001.1:83558-99357 GCA_964541735.1 uncultured Treponema sp. | reverse complement strand
AAAATGTTTCACATTTTAATTTTGTTATTTAACACAGTAATGAAACGCTACGCACTTGCTTGCGTTTCTCAATGCACATCTCAATGCAAGTAGGAAAGATTTGAATCACGTTGTTCTTCAAATCTTTGTTATTGAACACAGTAATGAAACGCTACGCACCTGCTTGCGTTTCTCAATGCACAAGCGGAAAATTAAAATGTTTCACATTTTAATTTTGTTATTTAACACAGCAATGAAACGCTACGCACTTGCTTGCGTTTCTCAATGCACATATTTGACAAAGAAGTTTATAGGAAATATAATTAAAAAAGTTATAAATTTGACAAATTTTGCCGATAAGAAAATAAGTAAATTTTATCGAAATGTAAAAATTTTCAAGGAGTTTTGCATGAAAAGGGGACTAAAAGTCTTATTAGGTCTTGGATGTGCTTTTGTGATTGGTTTGCCAGTTTTTGCTCAACCAAGTTCTAAAAGTGTAGAGACATTTATTTTAGATAATTTTGACTCACTTGGCGACCAAAATTATCTCTATAAAGGTGAAAGTCTAAGTTGGGATTGGGATGTAAGCACAAGTCGATTTGTTGCTGAAGGTTATCCAAAGACAACTGTAACAGTTGGTATTCCAAATTCATTAAAAGCATTGCGTTCTTCAGATGATGAGCCTTTAGTTTATGGTGTTCAAGTTGCATTTAATCGAAAAGGCGATAACTGGTTTGAAGTTTATCCTTCAAAAGATGGTGAGCCTTATGAAGTTCCATTAATTGGAAATGTTTCTCAAATAGATTTTTGGGCTTGGGGAGCAAACTATAAATACTATCTTGAAGTTATGGTTAGAGATGCTAACGGTTCTGTTCATGTACTTCCTGCTGGAAATTTACTTTTCTCTGGTTGGAAAAATATAATTATAAATATTCCTGGTTGGATACAACAAAGTTCTCATTTGCGTTCAGGTCCAGAAAATCTAACTTTTGTTGGCTTTAGAGTTCGTTCTGATGCTTCTGAATATGTTGATGATTTTGTAATTTTCTTTGATCAAATAAAATATACAACAAATTCTCTTTCATACATTTATGATGGTTATGAATTAAAAGATGTTGATTTCGGAGATTCATCTTCTTCAGATGATGATGACGAAGTAGGAGATGCAAAATAATGAAAAAGACATTAGTACTAACTTTAACAATATTTTTAGCAATGGGAGTTGTTTTTGCTCAAAATTCAAATCTTTCAGAGCCAAATCCGGAACAAATTGGTGCTGATTCAGCAATGCAAGCTTTACGCGAAGTTTCTGTTGATAAATTTGAACGAGAAGGTTCTTGGAATGTTCATGTTTCTTCAGATTATGGTGTAATTACAAGCCGTTTGTTTGAAGGAAATCCTGCAATGAAAGAACCTTTAGCAGAAGATGAAGGTAAAGAAGACGAAGATACTCAAGTTCTTGGTGTTCGAGTGGATTTCTTTAAACGTGGAATAAATTCATTTACAATTACTTCCGGAAGACCTCTTCCAATAGAAGGAACTGTAAAAACAATTTCTATGTGGGTTTGTGGACGAAATCAAGATCATGACCTTTATTGTTTAGTACAAGATTATTTTGGAAGTAATTTTGAACTTTATATGGGGTCTTTAGGTTTTAGCGGTTGGAAAAAACTTACTTGTGTAGTTCCTCCAAGTGTAGATGGTGAACATGGAATTATTCAAAGTAGTGCTTACTACGGCGATAAACCTGGTCTAAAAATCATAGGTTTTAGAGTTGATTGTAATCCAATGCAAGCTCGCGGACAATATTATGTTTATTTTGATGATCTTCGTGCAGTAACAGATTTGTACGATATCCAAAATCATGATGAAGATGATATGTCTGACAACTGGTAGTGAAATTTCTTGAAGAAAAAGGCTGTCCAAAAACTAAAGGGCAGTCTTTTTTTTTATCTTTTTATTTTAAAGTATTTACTTCTGTTTTCCGTTTTTATTTCTTCAATAATTCCCATTCTATAAAAAAGCCAAGTTATAAGATTTGTGTTGTTGTAAACTCGACTTGGAACTTTTTTTTCGTTTAAAAAACATTTTTTTATATCTTTTGCACAGAAAACATCTGGCAGATTTTCTGGAAGAATTTTTAAATAATCTTCTTTTTTGTCGAATTTTTCTATTTTTATAATCTCATCAAGTTTTTTATTTACTTTTATCCAATTTTTTTTATGCCGTCTTCTATTGTTTTTAGATTGTATTAGTTCCTCTGTTCGAACTCTGTGTTCAATCATATTTATGTAAACAACTTCTAACGAAAAATTTTTTACTAAAAGAAAATTATAAAGTCCGGTTAATTCTTTTAAAAAATCATAAATACAACCTTTTTTAGAACTTTTTCGTGAATAAATTAATTTTCCATTTTCGTCGGTTAAAATTATTTTTGTTGAAATTGGGAGTGGATAAACTAAAGTGATTTTTATATCGTTTTCGAGAGTCTTTTTTATTTTTGTAGAAAGTTTAGAAAGATTTTTTGTTTGAATTTCGATTACTTGATTGTTATTTGTAAAAATATCATAAATAAAACCATTTTTTTCAACTTCCATTTTTCCATCATAATTTGTTGCATAAAAAATCTTTAAAGTGTTATGTAAGCTGCTTTCGTTTAATGTAGAAAAATTTGACATAAGATTTTGTTCACTTATTTTATATTTACTATTTTGAAGTGTAGGGGAAAATCAAAAAAAAATAAATTTTTAATATTATCGGCTTGAAAAACATTTGACTTTAATTTTTTTTAGGCTAAAATGGTATTCAAGTGGGAAATAGTGGTAAAAAGTGGTAATAAGTGGGTATGAATCTTTTAACTGGTGAATACAATAATACAATTGATGATAAAGGAAGAGTTTCATTTCCTTCTAAGTTGAGACTCGCTGTAAATCAAAATGTAGTTATAATCACTAAAGGTTTAGATACTTGCTTATGGCTTTTTACTATCGAAGAATGGGAAAAATTTTCTAGTAAAATAATGAGTAATGCTTCAATGATGAAAAGAAAAAATCTTGACATTATTCGTCATTTTATTGCTCCGGCTCAACAGATTGAATTTGATAAATCCGGACGTCTTTCTATTCCCCAAAGTTTAAGAGATTACGCTAAACTTTCAAAAGATTGCACAATTTTAGGTGTTGCAAAATATATAGAATTGTGGGATTCCTCATCATATAGCGAATATCTTAAAAACAGCGAAGATTCTTTCCGCGAAGCTGCTGAAGAATTTAATGATATAACTTTCTAAAATAATTTTGCTTTTTTGTAAAAAGGGGGATTTACAAATTTTTCTTTTTTTTTAGAAATTTTGTAAATTGAAAAAATGGAAATCGTACATAAACCTGTTTTATTAAACGAATGTCTCGATTATTTATCGCCAAATGGAGAAGTTTATGAAAATCATTGTTTGATGATTGATTCTACTTTGGGAGAAGGTGGACATACATTTAATTTTCTTTCAAAATACAAAAATCTTGAAATTATTGGACTTGATGCAGACTCTGTTATTCAAGAACGGGCAAAAAAACGACTTTCTGAATTTGGAAATAGAATTCATTTTTATAATGGTTGGTTTAACGATTTTTATGATAATTATCCATCTGAATATGAAAAACCAAATCTTATTTTGTTTGATTTAGGAATTTCTGTTTTTCATTATGAAAAATCTAAACGTGGATTTAGTTTTCGCTATGATGAAAAATTGGATATGAGATTAAATTCTCAAAGTGAAATTTCTGCTGAAAATTTGGTGAATGAATTGCCAGAGGAAAAACTTGCAAATCTTATTTATCTTTATGGCGAAGAAAAGTTAAGTCGAAAAATTGCAAAAGCTATTGTTGAAGCTAGACAAGGTGGAAAAATTGAATCTTCTAAACAACTTGCAGATATTATTTGGAATGCAGTTCCTTCTTCTTACAGATATGCACAAATTCATCCTGCAACTAGAACGTTTCAAGCGTTAAGAATTGCAGTTAATTCTGAATTAAAAAGGCTTCCATCCGCTTTACAATCTGCTTTTAATGTTTTAAAACCCGGTGGAAAAATGGGGGTAATAACATTTCACTCGTTAGAAGATAGAATCGTAAAAAATTATTTTCGAAATCTTGGAAAACAATGTGTTTGCCCTCCGGAAGTTGCAGTTTGTCGTTGTGGTGGAAGTGCTTGTGCAGAAATTCTTACAAGAAAACCAATTTGTCCAACAGAAGAAGAGATAAAAGAAAATTCTCCATCAAGAAGTGCAAAACTTAGAGTTGTAAAAAAAATTAGAGATGCAACGGAATATCATTTAGAAGGTGTAATAGGTTTTTAAAATGAAAAGAAAAGTAAAATCATTTTTTAAGACATTTTTTATTATACTCGTAGTGGCAACAATTCCAACTTTGTTATTTTTTTATGCGGTTCAAGCACGCAAATATACTGATTTAACAAAAGAAGTTGAAGATTTGGAACAAAAACAAGAAAAATTGATTGAAGAAAATAAAAAATTGGTAAGTGATATAAGTGTTTTAACAAGTCCAAAACGAATTGAAAAAATCGCCGAAGAAGAACTTGGAATGCATAAAGCAGACAGCGGAGATATTGTTCGCGTAGAAATGACAGGAGAAAAAAAATAATGAGCGAAACTTTGATGAATTTAAGTGAATTACTTTTTTCTTCTGGCGGAAAATTAGTTGGCGATGTGAAAAAATGCTTTTTTACAAATGTTGCAACTGATTCAAGAAATGTTTTGCAAAACACAATGTTTGTTCCGCTAGTTGGCGAAAATCAAGATGGGCATAAATATGTGCCTTCTGCAATAAAAAATGGAGCAACTGTCGTTTTAATAAATTTTAGTGAATACAAAAAAAATTCTCAAATTTACGAAAATCTTATAAAAGAAAATGAAAATCTAACAATTATTTGTGTGGAAAATACTTTGCATGCTTTGCAAGATGTAGCCGAAGGTTATGTCAAGAAATTTCCAAATTTAATAAAAGTTAGCATAACTGGTTCTTCAGGAAAAACAACTACAAAAGAAATGCTCATTAACGTTGCAAAAGTTCATTTTGGTGAGGAAAATGTTGTTTATACAAAGGGAAATTTAAACTCAGAAACCGGACTTCCTTTGTCAGTTTTTCAAATTAGAGAAAATCATAAAATTGGAATTTTTGAAATGGGAATGAATCGTGTAAATGAAATTGGCGAAATTTCAAAAGTTTTAAAATCAAAATACGGAATCATCACAAATATTGGAACTGCACATATTGGAATTCTCGGTAGCAAAAAAAATATTGCAAACGAAAAACGAAAAAGTTTAGATTATATTCCGCAAGATGGAGCGTGTTTTGTTCCTTCAGATGATGAATTTAGTGATTTTTGTACGCAAAATGTAAAGGGCAAAATTATAAAATTCCCTAACGAAAACGATGGCGTAAAATTTATAAAAGATAACGGACTTTTGGGATCAACTTTTTTGCTTAATGGACTTGAAATAACTTTGCATCTAGGCGGAATGTACAATTTTAAGAATGCTCTCAGCGTGATTGCACTGTCAAAAATTCTTGGAATTAGTGATGAAGAAGTAAAAATTGGTTTGGAAAATGTAAAACCTGCAAGCGGAAGGATGGAAGTTTGCAAAATAAAAATCGAAAATAAAAATGTTATGCTTGTAAAAGATTGTTACAATGCAAATCCAGATTCTATGAAAAGTGCTATAGATTTTTGCTTAAATCTTAAAAATGTTGGAAAAAAGATTTTTATTTTAGGTGATATGAAAGAATTAGGCGAAAAATCAAAAGAAGAACATAAAAAAATTGGAGAAATTTTAAAAAACTCAATTTTTGATTTTGTTTATTTTATTGGGGCTGAAATGCAAAATGCATACTGCGTTTTAGAAGATAATCAAAATGTTGAATATTTTGAACAAAAAACTGAGCAAAATTTTGAAAAAATTGCGAATGAAATAAAAAAATCAGTTAGCGAAAATGATGTTGTTTTGTTAAAAGGTTCTCATTCTATGGAATTAGAAAAAATCATTCCTCTTTTTGAGAATGTAGGGGAGAAGTAATTTTATGGATTTTAATTTTTATGCAAACAAGCCTGTGGAAAATTATCATAAAATTGATTTATGGCTTTTAGGTTCTATTCTTCTGTTATGGGGCGTTGGAATTTTTACACTTTTTATAAGTTCTCAAAATTATGCACAAAGAATTTTTAATAATCCGATGTATTTTGTAAATCGACAACTTATTTGTTCTGCAATTGGATTTGTTTTCTTTTTTGCATTTTTATTTATTGATATGGATTTTATAAAAAAAACTGTTCCAATAATTGTGATTGTTTCATTAATTCTTTGTTTGCTTACTTTTATTCCCGGAATTAGTATAGAAAAAAACGGAGCAAGAAGATGGATAAAAATGCCTTTTAATTTTTCATTCCAACCTTCTGAATTTGTAAAATTTTCTACAGTTTTGTTTTTAGCAAATTATTTTGAAAAACAAAGTGAAATTGAAAATCCTGAAGATAAAACAGTTTTGCCGGCTGTTATAGTTTTTATTTTGCTAGATATTCTTGTTTTTATGCAAAAAGATTTTTCTACCGGACTTTTTATTTTTATCGTTGGATTTTTAATGTTTTTTGTATCTGGTGCAAAACTTACTTGGTTTTTTCCTTTGATGATTATTGCAATTCCAGCTTTTATTTTAATGATTTCGCTGGAACAATATCGTCTTGACCGAATTGCAGGTTTTTTTAATCCAGATAAATATAGCGAATCTGTAAATTATCAAATTATTCGGGCAAAAAGAGCAATTAGTGCAGGTGGATTTTGGGGAAACGGAATCGGTTCTGGTCTTACTCGTATTGATAGCATTCCTGAAATTCAAGCCGATTATGTTTTTGCTGGTTGGACAGAAGCAATGGGGCTGTTTGGTGTAATTATTTATTTTTTACTTTTAGGATTTTTTGCTTTTAGAGGTTTCAAAACTGCATTGAATTGTCAAAGAAGATTTGATTCTTATGTAGTTTTTGGATTTGTTTCAATTATTGTTTTGCAATCACTGATAAATTGTGCGGTAGTTTGTGGATTTATTCCAACGACGGGAATTCCTCTTCCATTTTTTAGTTTAGGTGGGTCTTCAATCATCATAACTCTTGCAATGTCTGGTTTGATTGTAAATGCTTCTCGTTGTGAAGAAGAAAGTGAAAAAATCACAAAAAATGACGAAATTAGTATAGAACAACTTACAGTTTTATAAAAAGGTGGATTTATAAATGAGCGATTTAAGTTTGTCAGCAGATGATTACTTAGAAGATTTTTTTCAAAATGATAAAACAGAGCAAAAAAAAGAAAAATCTGAGAAAAAAATAAAAATCATAAAAGTTGTGTTTTTTATTTTGTGTTTTTTGCTTCTTGGAGAATTTATAATTTATAAATATGTTATGCCAAGTTTTTCTGAACCAAAAGTAACTATTTTTGGTGCAAAGTCAATGTCTGCAAGTGAAATTGCAACAAAACTTCTTACAATAAATAGCACAAATTGGTTTAATTTTGATGTAAACAAAGCAACTTCTATACTTTCGTCAGAACCGATTTTTGAAAGTGTTTCTGTTGAGAAAAAATTTCCAGATAAAATTTTTATAAATGTTATTGAACGAGTTCCGGTTGCTGTTACTTTCATTGTTGAAAATGGTCGTACAAAAACAGCTGAAATTGATAGAAATGGCGTTATTTTTGAATTAAAAAAAGATTTTAAGGCTGACTCTAATTCTATTCCAATTATTTCTGGACTTCCAATCGAATATATGTCTAGCGGAATGAGAATTCCTCAAACTTTTCGTCCTTTAATTGAGCAAATTTCAAAAATTCAAAATCTTCCTCAAAAATATTTTGCTGGCATTTCTGAAATTTGTGTAATTCCAAAAGAATATGGAAATTATGAACTTGCTTTAATTCCTTCTCAATCAAAAATAAAAGTTCTAACCGATCGTGCATTGAATGAAGAAGCATTAAAGTATATGATGATAGTATTAGACGTTTTAAATCAAGTTGGAACTGATGTTTCGGAAGTTGATTTGCGTTACGGTTCTGTTTCGTACAGAATGGATAGAGGTAATGATGGCAGACAGTAAAGTTGTTGTTGGACTTGACATAGGAACTAGTGTAATTCGTGTAGCAATTGGTGAAGTTGATCTTGAAACTAATAATGTACAAATTGCAGGAATTTCATCTGTAAAATCTGCTGGATTACGAAATGGTGTTATTGTAAATATTGAAGATGCAAAAGATTCTATAAAAGAAGCAATATCTGCTTGTGAACAAGACGCCGGAATTGTTGTTGAGTCTGTAATTACAGGAATTGGTGGCTCTCAAATTGAAAGTCAAAACTGCAAAGGTGGAGTTGCTGTAAATTCATCTGGAAAAAATAATAAAGAAATCACAGTAGATGATGTAAATCGTGTAATAGAAAATGCAACTGCAATTCCTGTTCCTGGCGATAGAGAAAAACTTCATGTAATTCCTCGTGACTATATTGTTGATGGATATAATGGAATATCAGACCCTGTTCATAGAATTGGAACTCGTCTTGAAGCGGAAGTTCATATTGTAACCGCTGCAAAAACAATCATAGAAAACATACGTTCTACAATTTCTCGTTCTGGCTACTATCTTGATGGAGTTATTTTAAAAACTCTTGCCGAGACTCTTAGTGTTTGTCACAAAGATGAAATGGATTTAGGTTCTATTTTGATAGATTTAGGTGCCGGAACTACAGATGTAATAGTTTTATTAGGCGGTTCTCCAATTACAACAGCTTCTGTTCCAGTTGGTGGAAATCTTGTTACAAATGACATTGCTGTTGTTACCGGAATTTCTGTTGCAACTGCTGAAAAAATAAAATTAGAATCTGGTTGTTGTTGGCTTGATAATATCACAGAAGATAATGATAAAGAAGTTATTTTGCCTGGAGTTGGCGGTCGTGCTCCGGAAATTATGTATCAATCTCAACTTTGCCAAATAATCCAAGCAAGAATGGAACAAATTTTTACAATGGTAAAGTCTGCAATCGTAAAAAATTCTAACGGAAAAATAAAACAACTTACAGGAAATATTATTCTTACCGGTGGTGGTGCTCAAATGGACGGAGTGATTGAACTTGCTCAAAATGTTTTTAAAACATCATCTGTAAGACTTGGTGTTCCGGAAAGTCTTGGCGGAATTGAAGAAAAGTATCGACGCCCGGATTTTGCAACTGTTATAGGACTTGTTCTTGCGAATAAAACTTTAAATAAAGGTCAATCTGTTCGCCATAAGTCAAAATTATTTAGTCATAAAAAAGAAAAAAATAAATCGGGAGAAAGTCCTGTAAAAAAATTTTTTAAAATGTTTTTTTAAAACACAAAAAGGGGAAATTGTGTTTTTAAGAATGATGATATAAAAATTGCCTAAAATAGCGTCAATTTTTTTAGTGGGAGGAAATATGGGAAGTCTTGGAATTTCTATTGTAGACGACGAAGAAGAAGCTGGTCTTAACAAAGCTATGAATGATTACAATCAAACTGTAATAAAAGTAGTTGGTTGTGGTGGTGGCGGTTCAAATGCTGTAAACCGAATGATTTCGCGAGATTTAAGTAATGTTGAATTCATTGTTTTAAATACAGATTTGCAAGCTTTAAATCGTTCTAACGCAAAAATAAGAATTCCAATCGGACAAAAAGTTACAAAGGGGCTTGGAGCTGGTGGCGATCCTGAAGTTGGACAACAAGCCGCAGAAGAAGATAAAGAAAAAATCACCGATATTTTACGCGGTGCCGATATGGTTTTTATAACTGCAGGAATGGGTGGTGGAACCGGAACTGGTTCTGCTCCGATTGTAGCTGGTATTGCAAAAGATTTAGGCTGCCTTACTGTTGCCGTCGTTACAACTCCTTTTAAATTTGAAGGAAATGTTCGAATGCAGCGGGCAAAAGATGGCTTAAAAAAATTGCATGAAAAAGTAGATTCTTTAATCGTAATTCCAAATGAACAACTTTTTAACAATATTGATAAGAATACAACAATAAAAGAAGCATTCCGCGAAGCCGATGAAGTTTTGTGTCAAGGTGTAGAAGGAATTTCAAATATTATCACAAAACCTGGTGATGTAAATACGGATTTTGCTGATGTAAGAAATGCAATGAGCGGGCAAGGAAATGCAATTTTTGGAATTGGCGTTGGCGAAGGCGAAAACCGAGCAACAGATGCCGCTTATGCAGCAATAAATAATCCAATGTTGGAAGATTCAAGAATTGATGGAGCTAAAAATATTTTGGTAAATATTTGTGCTTCCGAAGAGGTTTCTCTTAGTGAAGTTGGCGAAATTTGTAATATTGTTACAGCTTCTGCAGATAAAAATTACAATATGTTTTGGGGACAAGTTACAATGCCAGAAATGGGTGATAAAATCAGCGTAACTGTAATTGCAACTGGATTTGAAAATGCAAATAAAAATCCTCAGAACGAAATTACCGAAACAAAATCTGTTCCACAAGTAAAAGTTGAAGAACATAGAGATGATGTTGTAAATGCTTCCGAACTAAATTCAATTTTTCATCCTGGAAAAAATGCAAGCGGACTTGTTGGCGAATTTGTTTCTAAAAAAGATTTACATTCAGAGCAATCTGACGAAAAAAAGAAAACAGAAAATAATCAGCCATTGCAAAATTCCATTTTTGATACACAAGAATCTAACGTAAAAAAGTTTGAAGAACCGCCAGAAGGATGGACAAGTACGGACGATTTAACTCAACCTGCAATTTGGAAAAAAAAGGAATTTGGTAGAACTATAAAATTAGATTAATGGCATCTTTAAAAATTATATTTAATTTGATGGTTTATTTTAATGACAATAGAAGAGCTTCTAAATCATTTTTATTCTGATTTAATTTTGGTAAAAAGAAGTGCAGAACAAACCGCTTTAACGTATAAAATTTCGAGCGGTGAGTTTTTACATTGGCTTGTGGAAGAAAAAATCAAATTAAAAGATGTAACTGTTCAAAATCTTGTGTTTTTTTTGGTCAAACGAAAAACCGAAGGTGCAGATGAACTTACAATCGCAAAAGATATTTCCGGTCTTCGAGCATTTGGGGATTATCTTGTTAGAAAAAAAATGTGGACAGAAAATCTTGCATTAATGTTAGATAAACCAAAAGCAAATAGAAATCTTCCTAGAGTTTTATCTGTTGAGCAAGTTGACAATCTTTTAAGTTCAATTGATACATCAACTCCTTTAGGAAAGCGTGATGATGCACTTTTTGAGTTGATTTATTCTTGTGGATTAAGAATCAGCGAAGCTTGTACTTTGCTTATTTCTAATGTTCATATGCAAGAAGGTTTGATTTTAGTTCACGGAAAAGGCGATAAAGAAAGACTTGTTCCTTTTGGAGAAGTTGCACACAAAAAATTAGAAACGTATCTTAATGAAGTGCGACCAAATCTTACAAAAGGTAGAAATGTTGCAGAAGTTTTTGTAAATTATAAAGGAGAGCCAATTTCCAGAAAAGGAGTTTGGAAACGCTTTCAAAATTTAGAGGTATTGAGTGGCGTAAAATCAAAAGTTCATACTTTGCGACATTCTTTTGCGACACATTTACTTTCTGGTGGTGCAGATTTGCGTTCAGTGCAAGAACTTTTAGGTCATAGTGATTTGAGTACAACTACAATTTATACTCACGTTACTGATGAGCAGTTGGAGAATGCTCACAAAAAATATTTTGAAGGTGAAGGTTCAGGAGACGAAATATGAAAAAAGTTTTTTTTATTTTGACTGGCATTTTACTGATTTTTAGTTTTATCTCTTGTGGAGTTTCTAACAAAACTATAATGCGGTATCAAAAATTAGAAGAAGGTGTTTCAAATCCTACTACAATTGAAGAATACAAAGAAGCAATCGAAAAATATCAAGAACGCGTAGCCGACATTCAATTAGCAAATGAACAAGTTGGAATTTGGTATAAAATTCTTGGAACAAAATATGTAGAAACAAAAATGTATGGCGAAGCGTTAAAATGCTTTCAAAAATCATTGGAATATTATCCAGATAATCAAAATCTTTAC
Organism: uncultured Treponema sp.; assembly: GCA_964541735.1. GTDB lineage: Bacteria > Spirochaetota > Spirochaetia > Treponematales > Treponemataceae > Treponema_D. Next base: position 87,263 of record CAZIQK010000001.1, on the reverse strand, counting down.
TATTGGGTTGGTGTTTGTGCCGGTTATATGAGCCATCAAGCATTAGATTACGGTGCAAGCGGAAATACTACAGTTCGTTATAATTATTTAAAACTTGCAGAAGAGGCATATTTAAGAGCTATCAAAATTGAAGACAGATATATTCGTGCACTTTACGGTCTTGGAGTTCTTTATGTGTTTGAACTTGAAGAACCTGAAAAAGCAATTCCGTATTTAGAAAAACTTTTAACAATCGATACAAAAAATCATGATGCAATGTTTGTTCTTGCAAGTGCATATTATTTAAATTATGATTTTGATAAAGCAATTGAGATGTATGATAAAATTATTTCGATAACAAAATCTAGCGAGATAAAAAATCAAGCAGAACAAAATAAACAACAAATTTTAGATGAATATTCAGAACTTCAATAAACTTTTTTTAGGTGGTTTTTTTTAGCGTGACTGATGACCAAATTATTTTGCATCTTAGTTTAGGGCGAATTACATTTTTAAGTTTTCTCGAGAAAAAAAAATTATTAAAGAATCTTGACAGTTCTGACGCTCTTGCATTACTTTCTATAAGTGATATTGAAAATCTGATAAATCGGAATCTTTCAAAAAAAGTTCTTTGGAATGGAAAAGAAAATCTACGAATGGCAAAAATTTCTTTTGAATATTGCAAAAAACTAAATATCAAAATTTTGTTTAATTTTGAAGATAAATATCCTGAAAATTTAAGACAAATTGCAGATCCTCCGTATTTACTTTTTTACAGAGGAAACGTTTCTCTTTTAAATGGGAAAAATATTTCTGTAGTTGGAACAAGACATTTGAGTTCTCAAGGAAAAATTGCTTCAAAACAATTTGCTTACGATGCTGTTTTGGATAGTTGCAATGTTGTAAGCGGACTTGCTTATGGTGCAGATTCTTTTGCTCACAAAGGTGCAGTTGATGCATATTTTGATTTTTTAGAAAAAGAGCAAAATATTGAAAGTCTAGGAAAAACTATTGCCGTTATGCCAAGTTCAATCGATAAAATCTATCCTGTAGCCCATAAAAGGCTTGCAGAACAGATTTTACAAAGTGGCGGTTTAATTATAAGTGAGTACGAACCAAATTTAGAAATGGCAAAATGGCATTTTGTTGGAAGAAATAGAATTATTGCAGGACTCTCTCTTGCGACAGTTGTAATTGAAGCGCCAACAGGAAGTGGAGCATTAATTACCGCAGATTTTGCATTAGATTATGGAAGAGATGTCTTTTTTCATAAAGTGGCTTTTAGTGAGGCTGCAAAAAAAACTTCTTTAATTGTTGAAGAACAATTAAAAAGAGATTTTGAAGCAAAAAAAGTAAGTCAATATAAAGTAGAAAATACAGTAGAAAAATTTTTAGATTCTGGAGCTCCTATTATAAATGATTACGCAGATTTTTGTTCTGCATTAAATGAAGAGCCTGGAAAAAGAGATTATTTGTTATTGCAAAAAGATTTATTTGATGTTTAATATATTATGTTTAATATAGAAAATATAGGATTGTGATATGGCAGAAAAGAAAACTTCTAAGAAAAAAACTCCTCAAACGCTTGTAATTGTAGAGTCTCCAACAAAAGCACATACAATCGAAAAATATTTAGGACCTGGTTATGTAGTTCGAGCTTCGGTTGGACATTTGATTGATTTACCAAAATCTAGAATGGCAATTGATATAGAGCATGGTTTTCAACCAGAATACATAACTGTTAGAGGAAAAGCTAAACTTTTAAAAGAACTTCAAAAAGAAGCAAAGAAATCAGAAAAAGTTCTTCTCGCATCCGATAATGACCGCGAAGGAGAAGCAATTGCTTGGCATTTGAATAATGCTTTAAAAGATAAAACTTCTGCACCAATAAATAGAATTGTTTTTAATGAAATTACTCCAATTGCAATTACAGAAGCTGTAAAACATCCCGGAGAAATTGTTGAGTCAAAAGTAGATGCTCAAAAGGCAAGACGAGTTTTAGACAGACTTGTTGGTTATAATTTAAGTCCAATTTTATGGGCAAAAGTGAAAAACGGACTTTCTGCCGGAAGAGTTCAATCTGTTGCTTTAAGACTTATTTGTGAAAGAGAAAAAGAAGTTGAAGATTTTTTACCAGAAGAATATTGGTCTTTAGAGGCTGATTTTACAAAAGGAAAATCAAAATTTACTGCTCAACTTGTAAAATATAAGGGTGAAACTCCAGAATTAAAATCTGAAGATGAAGTTAAAAAAATCATGGATGAAATCAAAAATTCACCGGCCAAAGTTTCATCTATCAAAAAAACAGAAAAATCAGTTAAACCAAAACCTCCTTTTACAACTTCAAAACTTCAACAATCTGCTGCAAATCGTTTAGGATTTACTTCTAGAAAAACAATGCAAATTGCACAACAACTTTATGAAGGTATTCAAATTGGAGAAAATCATGTTGGTTTAATCACTTATATGCGAACCGATTCTGTGCGTATTTCAGAAACTGCTTTAAATGATGTTCGTGCTTGGCTTGAAAAAAATCATCCAAATGAACTTCCTGAACAGGCAATTCATTATGCAGTAGGAAAATCAGCTCAAGATGCTCACGAAGGAATTCGTCCAACTTATGTTTCTTACACTCCGGAAAGTATAAAAGAATATTTAACTCACGACCAATTTAAACTTTATTCAATAATTTGGGAACGTTTTGTTTCTTCTCAAATGAAAAATGCAAAGACAATTACAACTTCTGTAGAAATTACTGCAAAAGATGCAATTTTTAGAGTTTCTGCAAGTAAGATTTCAGAAAAAGGATTTTATCAAGTTATAAAATTACTTTCTTCAAAAGAAGAAAAATCATCATCATTACCTTCGTTAAAAGAAGGCGAAGAATTAAGTGTTGAAGATTTTCATTCAGAACAACATTTTACTCAAGGTCCAGCTCGTTATACAGATGCGTCTATTGTTCGTATGCTTGAAGAAAAAGGAATTGGTAGACCTTCGACTTACGCAACAATCATTTCTGTTTTGTTGGATAGATATTATGTAACTCGTTCAAATAAACAACTTGTTCCAACTCAACTTGGAAGAATGATAAATAAAATTTTAATAGAAAGTTTTCCTGAAGTAATTGATGAAGAATTTACTGCAAAAGTAGAAAATGAACTTGATGAAATTGAAGCTGGAAAATTAGTTTGGAATACAATTATTTCAGAATTCTATGGACCTTTTAAGAAAAAAGTTGATGATGTAATGGAACATCAAGAAAGTATAAAAGGCTTTTTAGATGAACAAACTGATTTAACTTGTGAACTTTGCGGAAAACCTATGGTAAAAAAACTTGGAAGATTTGGATTTTTCCTTGCGTGTACAGGTTTTCCAGAATGTCATAATACAAAATCAATTCCTCTTGCAAAATGTCCTGTTTGTAAAACAGGTGATATAGTTGAGCGAAAAACAAAGGGTAGAGGACGGCCTTTTTATGGTTGTACAAATTATCCTGAATGTACATTTATTTCGCATTTTAAGCCGATAGACCAAAATTGTCCAAAATGTGGTTGGTTTATGGTAGAAAAATACGACAAGAAGAATGGCGCATATAAATCTTGCATTAATCCCGATTGTGATTATCTTCACACAGCGGATGAAGTTTCTGCGGTTGAGAACGTTTAATTTTCACGAAAAAAATGCAAGATTACATCCCTCGCTCGCAAGTCTCGCTCGGAGCTTTTT
>CAZIQK010000001.1:0-83458 GCA_964541735.1 uncultured Treponema sp. | reverse complement strand
TAACGGATTTACGATAAGAAGCATGCATTAATCCAGATTGCGATTATCTTCACACAGCGGATGAAGTTTCTGCGGTTGAGAACGTTTAATTTTTACGAAAAAAATGCAAGATTACATCCCTCGCTCGCAAGTCTCGCTCGGAGCTTTTTTTGTGGAAAATCCTAAAAAATTGCACTGTCGTACAATTTTTTTTAACGGATTTACGATAAGAAGCATGCATTAATCCAGATTGCGATTATCTTCACACGGCGGATGAAGTTTCTGCGGTTGAGAACGTTTAATTGAAATCTTTTAAAACTTCTTCAATGTAAGTTTTTACATCTTCTGCGATTGCACTTTTTAATTTTGTAAGATTTTCTTTATTTTGCTTAAAAGAAGAGCCAACTGGCATAAAAAGTTGAACAACATCTATATCTAAAGCCTCTGTGATTTGAGAAAGAGTTTTATCAGAAAGCCAAGTTCTTCCTTGTTCTAAACTTTTTATTGTATCCTCAGAAACATCAGCCTTTTCAGCAAGTTGAAACTGTGTGAGTTTTTTTTCCTTTCTTTGTTTTTTTATATTTTCACCTAATCGTTTTTGTATTTCTGACAAATTCATAGAAGTATTTTTATTTAATTTTTTTTTATATAAAACGGAATGAAAATACTTATTTTGAGTAAAAGAGTAATAGAAATACTCTTTAAAAAGTAATATAATTACTCTTATACAAGATTAGGTATTTTTATTCTCGAAAGGACATTCAAAAAATGCATCAAAACGATATAAAACAATCTTTAATTTCTGAAATCAATAAACGTGTAAAAGATAAAATTCTTGAACCGGCAAACGCAAATCTTTTAGAAAAACTTATCAATAACGCTGAGTCTTCAGACGAAGCAATTCAAATTGCCGCTCTTGGAACAACGTACAAAAGAACGGGTCTTCATTTTGATAAAAAACTTGAAAAAATTGGCAACACAATCAAATATTTTAAGAAAAATAAAAATCTTTCTTTCCATACAGATGACACAAAAACTACGAATAAACTTATAATCGGGGATAATTACGATGCATTACAAAATCTTTTGATTGAATATAAATCAAAAATAAATGTGATTTATATTGATCCTCCTTATGGAAAAGACAGTTTGGGCGAATTTGCAAAAACAAATTATGAAAATGCAATCACACGCGATAATCTTCTTTCAATGCTTTATCCGCGTCTCACTCTTGCAAGAGAACTTTTAAGCGATGACGGAGTAATTTTTTGTAGCATTGATGATAAAAATCAAGCGTATGTAAAATGTTTGTTTGATGAAGTTTTTGGTGAAGAGAATTTTGTTACTTCAATGATTAGAAAAACAAAATCAATGACTGGAGACGATGGCAATGGACTTAATATTCAACACGAATATCTTTTAGTTATAGCAAAAAATAAAGGCAATTTCGAATTTAGTGGTGAAGAAAAAACTTTTGATAATTATTCAAATCCAGATAACGATCCTAATGGTGATTGGTGTTCGGGAGATCCTAGTGCTAAAAGTGGTAGTGAATCAACATATTTTCCAATTAAAAATCCTTATACAAAAAAAAATGATTATCCACCAAAGGGCAGATATTGGGCATTTTCAGAAACAACAAAAGAAAAATATATAAAAGAAGGTAGAATTAAATTTAAAAAAGAACATAAAGACAATCAAAGAGGTTTTATTTTTAAACGATATAAAGAAAAAATGGAAAAGACTTATGATGCAGTTGATTCTTTATTTGGAATTGATAATTCTTATATGAATCAAAATGCAACTATTGAAACTCTTTCAATTTTTGATAAAACAGTTTTTGATTATCCAAAACCAACTTGCTTTATTTCAAAGCTTATACAGTATTCTTCAAATCCTAATTCTATCATCCTCGATTTTTTCGCAGGTTCAGGCACAACTGGACACGCAGTTTTAGACTTAAATGAACAAGATGGCGGAAATCGTACTTTTATTTTATGTCAGCTGAACGAAAAAACTCCTACAACACCAAATGGAATTGCTTATGATGTAACTTCAAAACGTTTAAAAAGAATTATGACTGGTTCTTGCTACGACGGTTCAACAGATTTTACTTGGAATAAAAATCACAAGGCGTACGGTGGAAATCTTGATGTTTACGAAATTGCAGAAGTTTCAAATTTTGAAAGTGTAAATGGAAAAACTCCGTTTGAAGTAATTGATGAAACTCTTTATGGCAAAGAAAAATTTTCTACAATAAAAGAAAAAATTGAATGGATTTGTTCAAATTTTGACAAAACTCAAAAATATTTGGAAGAAAAATAATGTTACAAGAAGCAAGAGATTTACAAAAAAACGCAGTTTCTAATCTTGTGAAAATTCTGCATGAAAATAAAAAAGAACTCACATTCAAAGCACCAACAGGAAGTGGAAAAACTTTTATGATGGCTGATTTTATGAATCGTATAATTTCCACAACTAAAAATGCAATTTTTATTGTATCAACACTTTCAAAGTCAAATCTTGCACAACAAAATTTTCAATCATTTAAGAATTTATCAGAAAATGGAACTTTTCCGAATTTAAAACCTTTTTTAATCAATTCAGATTCAAGCAGCGAAGGAAGCATTTTTATTCCAACAGATTATAATGTTTATGTTCTTCCTCGCGATTTATACAAAGAAAAAAGCAAACTTAAAAATGAAGGAACTTTTTTAAATTTTTTACAAACGATAACAGAAAATCTTTTTTGTGATAATTTTCAAAAAATAATTTATCTTATAAAAGATGAATGTCATATTGCGACGACAAATCTTGATGAATTGAATTTCTATTTTTCAAAAATTATCAATTTTTCTGCAACGCCAAAACTTTCTCGTCATCAAAATCCTGATGTTGAAATTACAAATTTTGAAGCAGAAAATGTAAAACTTATAAAATCTGTTGAAATTGGAAATGAAGAAGAGTCTCTTGAAAATGCATTAGAAAAATTTGAAGAAATAAAAAAAAATTACATAAATGAATTAAAAGTAAATCCTTGTTTGATAATTCAAATTTCAAATAAAGATAAAGCCGAAGAAGAACTTAAAAATAATATTTTTCCATCATTAAAAAATCATCAGGAATTAAAATGGGTTTACATTGCCGGTGAAGAAAAAAATTGCGATACAAACGATTCTGGTTTGAAAAAACTTTCTGTAAAAAAATGGAAAGATTATATGAAAGAAAAATCTTCTTCAATTTCTGTAATTATTTTTAAAATGGTTATTTCTGAAGGTTGGGATATTCCGCGAGCGTGTATGCTTTATCAAATTCGCGACTCAAAAAGTAAACAACTTGATGAACAAGTTATGGGACGTGTTCGCAGAAATCCGCGACTTTTAGATTTTGAAACTCTTTCTGAAAATGCACAAAAACTAGCTTGCACTTCTTGGATTTGGGGAATTCTTCCTGAAGAAAAAAAATCTAAACAAGTAAATCTTTTTGAAAATTATAATATTGAAAATGATATTCGCATAAAAACGACAAAACTTAAAAATTTAAAAGAAGAAAAATTCAATTCTGAAATATTTTTGAAAAATTTAAAAGATAAAAATCTTACTCATAAAAGTATTTTTGAACTTTATCATTCTCTTTTGCTACAAAATAATGAAATCCAAAATTTATGCTATTCTTATTCTGATGATTTTTCTAAATGGCGAGTGTTTACAGAAAATCTTTCTGAAATAAAATCTTCTTATGACAAGCAAATTTGTAATTATGAAAAAACAATGATTGTTTCTGATGAAGTGAGTTTTCCTGCAAAAAGTATTTATTTTGAAACCGAAAAAACTTTAACTCTTAACGATTGGATTTGGTGTAGAAAAGATTCTTGTGATGATTTTTCATTTGATAGCGAAGCAGAAAAAAAATGGGCGGAACTTTTAAAAGATATTCGACAAAATTCGATTTCTGAAACATCAAGTCCTCAGTTAGATAATAATTCAAACAAATTTTTGTGGGGAAAGAATTTTCCTCAAAATTCAGAAATTAAATTTGAATATTATTTAGATGGCGTTCATTCATCCTATCCTGATTTTGTGATGAAAGATAAATCTGGAAGAATTCATATTTTTGAAGTAAAAAGTGTAAATCAATCTTCAGAAAACAAACTGAATGAAGAAGATTATAAGCAAAAAGTAAATGCATTAAAATCGTGTTACAAAGAATGTTCCAAAAAAACACAACATTTTTTTTATCTTCCTATTTTGGATGGCAGCGATTGGAAAATCACAAAATTTGAGAATGGAGAAGAAATAACAATTACAAAAACTCAATTTTTAAATTCTGTAAAGGTTTAAAATCACTTTTTTTAAATCGCATAGTCTTACTTATTTTGATAACATTTTGAAAATTTTGTAATTTTTGTTTCTTAATATTTGAGTAGTGTAGTCGTACATTAATGACAAAGGTTTATGAAAATTTATTTTTGAGTTTATTTGTTTTCTCTTATTGAATTTGTAAAATTAATACAAACTTAATTGTAAAACCCTTTTTATTTAATTATAATACATTTTATGTTTTACGATTATTATGACGTTGCTATTGTTGGGGCTGGACATGCAGGAATTGAAGCTGGTCTTGCATGTGCTCGAATGGGGCTTAGAACTGTTTTAATCACTCAAACTCCGGATGCTATTGCTCGTATGAGTTGTAATCCTTCTATTGGTGGAATTGCTAAGGGAAATATTGTTCGTGAAATTGATGCTCTTGGCGGAGAAATGGCAAAAATTATCGACCATTCTATGATTCAATTTCGAATGTTGAATAAAAGTCGTGGTCCTGCGGTTCAAGCACCTCGTTCTCAAGCGGATAAAATCACTTATTCTATGATTGCTCGTAAAACTTGCGAAAAACAACCAAATCTTTACACCTTAATGGATACAGTTATTGATATTTTAACAACTGCTTCAGAAACTCCTCTTCCTCCAAATTCAGATTCTTCTGCCGAAAAAGGTACAATTCCAGGAGAAAGCCGAAATTCTGGCGAAACAGAGGCTGCAAAAAGTGGAATGCGACAAAAAGTTACAGGAATTGTAACAGAGCGTGGAAGAATTATCCCTGTTCGTTCAGTTGTTCTTACAACAGGAACTTTTTTAGGTGGAAGAATTTTTATTGGTGAATATGATGCTCCTTGCGGAAGAGTAGGCGAGCCTGCGGCGTATGGTTTAACAGAAAGTCTTCATCGGCTTGGTTTTACGACAGGAAGATTAAAAACTGGAACTCCGCCAAGAATTCTTCGTAAGACGATAGATTTTTCTAAAATTGAAGAACAACCGGGCGACAGTGAAGTAATTCCTTTTAGTTTTGAAACAAAACAGATTGAACGCCCAATGATATCGTGTCATATTGTTTACACAAATCCTGAAACACATAAAATTATTCGCGAAAATATTAATCGCTCTCCATTATATTCTGGAAAAATTCATGGAATTGGTCCAAGATATTGTCCTTCCATTGAAGATAAAGTTATGCGTTTTGCAGAACGCGACCGTCATCAGATTTTTGTTGAACCGGAAGGTTTAGAAACTGATGAAATGTATTTAAATGGACTTTCTTCAAGTTTGCCTGAAAGTGTTCAAGATGCATTTTTACATACAATGGCTGGTTTTGAAAATGCAATTCAAAGTCGTCCTGGTTATGCAGTTGAATATGATTTTGTTGAACCAACTCAACTTTATCCATCGCTGGAAACAAAACGTGTTGCAGGATTATTTAATGCAGGACAAATCAATGGAACATCTGGATATGAAGAAGCCGCTGGACAGGGAATTGTTGCCGGAATAAACGCTGGACTTTATGCAAAAGCTCATATTCAAACTTGTGGACCTCTTTCTGCAATTCCTTCTACGATGAACGGAGTTCCTTCAAGTATGGAAGAATCTTGTTTTAAATTAAAAGCAACTATGACGGCAGAAGAAAAACATCAGTTTGCAGAAAATTCAGCCCGAGAAACAAAAGAATTAAATGCTTTTATTGCAAAATTCCAAAAAGATGCAGGTTATGAAAATTTTGAAATCATTCCAGAATATAAACCTTTAGTTCTTAGAAGAGATGAAGCGTATATTGGAGTTTTAATTGATGATTTGGTAACTTTAGGAACAAAAGAACCTTATCGAATGTTTACTGCTCGTGCGGAGTATAGATTAAAACTTCGCCATGACACAGCGGATAGAAGACTTTCAAAATATGCGTATGAATGTGGATTAAAAACTCAATCACAATATGATGCAATTTGCGAAAAATATGCTCGTCTTGAAGAAATTGAAGCTCAAATATTAAAATCTCCAGAAATGGAAAATCCAGGTTATCCAGACGAAGAATGGAATGAAGCTAAAATTGAAGTAAAATATAAATATTACATCGAAAAACAAGATAAAAGAGTTGAAAAACTTCATAAAATGGAAAATACACATATTCCGCCGGATTTTGATTATGGCAGTATTCCTTCGCTTTCTGCAGAATCTCGATTAAAATTGGAAACTGTTCGTCCTGTAACCTTGGGACAAGCAAACAGAATTTCTGGAATTCGTAATTCTGATATTATGTTATTGATGGTTTATCTAAAAAGATAAATTAAAATGTTTCTCATTTTAATTTTGATATTAAACACTGTGCAGGTTAGAAATTGAATTAAAATGTTAAAGACACCAACCTGCACCCTAATTTTACTTTGTAAAATTAGCATAAAATGCTTTTTTTCCGCGTTTCTTATTGCATAGCGAGTTGTCCCCATTCAGAAAAAATTTACAAATTATGCTCTTATTTAGCGAGCGTCCCTCGACGTAACTGTCGAGGGGGCGTTACCAAAATTTAATCAAAACTAAAGAAAAATTTTATCCAACTATTTTGCTTTTTATCTAGTTTTTTTAATTCCTTTTTAGGAGGTAAAGGTTTATCCTTTTTTGGAAATGGTTTTGGTTTTCTAAAACCATCATCAAAATTATCATCTAAAAAATCTTTTGGTGGATTTTTAGGTGGATTTCTAAAATCAGGTCGATCTCCTTTATCATAATTTCTTTCTCTCGATATTTTTTCTGGTCGGCGAGGCGGATTTTTCTTTTTTTTGTCTTTTTGATTTTTTGTATCATTTTTCTTTTTTGGTGCTTTGTCATCATCTTCAATAACTGTCGTTGTTGTTGTTATCGTAACTTTTTTTTGTTGTGGTGTTGTCGAAGTAATTTTTTTTGTAGCAGCAAAAACCGAAGTTCCAGATAAAATTGTTACAATTCCAATTACAGATAAATTTTTAATAAATTTTTTCATTTTAGTTCTCCTACTTGATTTCTCAAGATTTTTGTTTTTACAGAACTTCTGTTCCGTTTGTGATTTCAATATAAATCTTTTTTGAACACAAATCTTTAAAATTAAATAAGAGAAAAATAAGAAGATTCTTAGATAAAGGAAAGTCATCACTCTTGCAGATAGTAATAAATTAAGACGATGTCTGAGTCTATACGGTGTATACGTTGCGTTTTTTAGCAAACAAAGCAGCATGCGTCATTGCGAGCCAAACCTGTCTGCCGAGTAGTATACCGTATGGCAAGACAGGCAGAGACGAAGCAATCTTTCTATATTTTATAAATAAATTGGGCGGTACTTCCAGACGTGACGGCAGGTCTGCAAGTCGGGCGTTTACCATTTCATCGTCTTTTGTTAGTTTTCTTAGTTGACTCGTTGATTACCTTAAACTTCAGCGTATTTATTACAGTTACTTCTGTGCCGCCTTTTCTCAACCTGATTCTTAAAGAACCGTGTGTTTCCATTTGACTCAACGCCGATTTTCACATTGTTTCCTGTTTCTCTGTAAGTTCTGATTCTGTTCAGAAATTCTGTGTAACCGGCACTCGTTGTCGGATACTGCTTAATCTGCTCAAGAGTTTCAATCTTGTCTTCAGTTCTTGCATGCACACTAAACTGAGTTTTGTGTAAATCTACACCAATAAAAAATGTCATGATGACCTCCGTGTTTATTCAGCGGAAAGCCTAATCGGTAATGTGTTCCAATCTCCCATTCAGTCTCAAGGACTATTGTATGATGCGGCAAAAGCTCTTCATTCTCCTATCCGGATGTCATGCATCCACAAAATATAACGAACTGATGACTGGGGGCCGACGAATTTCTTCAGCGTATCACAATACCGCTTGTTCGTTTACTTTTTTATCATTTTTTACTCCTTCATATTTTTTTACACAATCGACATAATTTGTAAAAAATGTCAATTATATAAAATCCTATTATTTTTTTATACTTTCAAAAAAAGTGTTTTTTACAGAATAGATGAAGTTATTCAAAATGAACACGACATAATCTGCAGTTTTTATAAATCTTTGTTATGTTTACACCTTCTAACATCAGATTTGGCTATCTTTACAATTCTGTAAGTTCAATTAGAGTTACAGAATGCCTTTCTTTTATGTCTTATTCGGGAATTGTTTTTTTTTACAGATTTATCTAGTGAGATTTTAAAGTGCTCTTTTGCAGAAGTGTAATCTTTTAAAATATACTTTTCGTACTCACCTTGACGCAGATGATAATATTTCCAGTTAATATCATCTTTTTTTTGCTTTAAAGAATCTAAGTTTTTCTAAAAGTGGTTCTATATCATAATTGTGATGAGATGTTTCTTCTGTAATTTTTTCTTGTATTTTAAAAAGTTCATATTCACTTTCTGTTACGTACTTTATGTTATGTGGAATCTGCATTCCCATTTTTGCAAAAATGCTGCGAAGTGAATTTTCTTTAGGAACAACTTCTCCATTCTCTATGCGTTGTATACTTCTTATTGATATTTTTGCATCACATAAATCTTATTGCGAAAGTTTGAGTTCATTTCTTTTATAAAACTTCCCATTTTCATTTATTTAATTAAGTACAAGAAAAGATAATTTATTGTTTTAGATGAAAAATAAGAAAAGTCTTATTTTATTTTTGTTCCATTGCTCTAAATTTTATTTTATAATGGTGTTATGAAAAAACTTTCAATTGTTTGTATTTTTTTATTTTCTCTTTTTTCAGTTTTTGCACAATCTGAAGGTTACAGAGGGCAACGAAAAACTCTAGACAATGTCGAATGCAAAATCTCAAATGCAACATATTCTTCAAATACAAAATTTCTTGATATATTTTTTTCGGTTGCTGTGGATCCAAGGTCAGTTTCTTCAAATAATATTCTTATTGATAATTCTCCAATTTCAAAAAATGCAAAAATCACATTTAATAAAGATGGAACTCAAGTGCGTATTTCAATTTCAAACACTCCACCGTTTACGTTAAAAATCTCAAATATAAAAAGTTATGATGGAAAATCATTTCCTAGTTTTTCAAAAAAATTCTAAAAAAGGTAAATCTTATGGAAAAAATATTGATTGTTGAAGATGATGATGGAATTAGCGAATTTGTAAAACTTGAATTGGAACACGAAGGTTTTGAAACTTGTGTTGCAAAAGATGGGCGAGAAGCGTTAGATTTTTTTGAAAGTTTTTCTCCGGATTTAATTCTTCTTGATGTAATGCTTCCAAAACTTAGTGGTCTTGAAGTTTTAAGACGAATCAGAAAATCATCTCAAGTTCCTGTAATTATGGTAACTGCAAGAGGAGAAACTTACGACAGAGTAAATGGTCTTGATGCCGGAGCAGATGATTATCTTCCAAAACCTTTTGAAATTGAAGAACTTTTAGCAAGAATGAGAGCGGTTTTTCGCCGAACAAATGCCAACTTGCAAGAATCAAAAATCTATAAAATTCAAGAAATAGAACTTAACACCGAAAGTATGAAAGTTACGGTCGGAAAAAATATAGTCGATTTATCAAAAACAGAATATTTAATGTTAAAACTTTTTATGGAAAATAAAAATAAAGTTTTAAGTCGCGACCAAATAATCGACGAAATTTGGGGAAAAGAGCATTTTATTGATATAAATACAGTTGATGTTTATATTGGTTATCTTCGCTCAAAAATTGATCAAGTTTTAGGCGAAACTTATATAAAAACAGTACGCGGCTCCGGTTATATGATGATTGATGAGGAATAATTTTGCAAAAAAAAGATTTTCATTCAGTTGCAGTACGGCTTGCATTTAGATTTTCTCTTTTAGTAACAATTGCTGTAATTTTGCTTTCTTTTAGTTTTATAGCAATGTTAAATCTGATTGTTCAAAATCAAAAATCAGAAGAACTTTATAGAGCGGTAAAACTCATCGAAAAAGGTATAAAAAAAACAGAAAATGATGAAATTATTTTGGAATACGAAAAAATTCAACTTCCATATTTTATTTCTTATGTAGTTTATGAAAAATCCCAAAATAATAAAAATTTGATTTTAGGTACAAATGACCCATATCTTCCAATTTTGCCACTTACAAAAAAGAAAGCTAAAAAATATTTAGAAAAAGATTTTTTTATTGATGGAGATTTAAATATTTTTTATTTTACAGAAATTTTTAAAAACTCAGAAAAATCATCACAAATTATAATAGAAACTTCCTTAAATATGGAAACTGATTCTTTTACAAGAATGTCAAAACAAGTTCCAAAAAATATTTTATTTTTTCTTCCACCGGTTTTAGTTTTATCATTTTTTATTTCACTTTTTATTACAAAACGAACAATTCAACCTGTAAAAAAAATTACAGCAACTGCAAAAAAATTAAGTTTTTCAAATTTGGACACTTTGTTACCTGTTTCTAAAAACGATGATGAAATTGATGATTTATCACAAACTTTTAATGAACTTTTCAAAAAATTAAAATCTGACTACGACCGCGAACGACAATTTACAAGTGATGTTTCGCACGAATTAAAAACTCCGGTTGCAGTTATTTTAGGGCAAGCAAATCTTTTAAAGCGTTGGGGAAAAAATGATTCTTTGCAGTTAGAAAAATCGTTAGATTCAATCATAAAAGAAACAAAATCAATGTCGAGCATAATCGAAAATCTTTTGCAAATGTCTAGAATTGAAAACGGAAAAATAAAACCGAAACTGGAAAATTTCAAAATTTATGATTTATTTGAGCGAGTAAAAGAAGAAGTTTTGAGCATAGATTCAGAAATTCAGTTTGAAATAAATTGTGATGAAAAATCTTACATAATTTCAGATAAAGAATTACTTCACCAAGTTTTTATGATTATTGTTTCAAATAGTATAAAATATTGCAAAGCAGCAGAAATTTTTCCTATAAAAATAATTTGTTCTTGTAAAAAAATAGATGATAATTGGAAAATTTCAATAAAAGATAATGGTCTTGGGTTTGACGAAAAAACAAAAATTCACGCTTTTGAACGTTTTTATCGCGGAGATGAAGCACATTCTCGTTCTGCTGGCGGTAGCGGTTTAGGACTTTCTATTGCAAAAACAATTATAAATTCTATGGAAGGTTCAATTTTTGCAGAAAATAATCAAGGTGCAGAAATTATCATTCTTTTAAAAGAATAAATTTAAAAATAAGAATCTTCTTATAAATCTCTTAGAAAAAATCCAAAGTTTTCTCTTAAAAAAAATGGTTTAATAAAATCATAAAGGCGAGGGGACAGACCTACGTTTTATTAGGAGAAAATTATGAAAAATTCAAAAATTTTGATTTTAGTATTTGTTGTAACAATGAGTGTTATGTTTTCTAGTTGTCTTGTTGTCGTTGATGATGACGGTTTTTCTGGAGTTGAAATTACTCATTATGATGAGCGAGCAAAAGTTGTTTTTAAAAATAATACTTCTAAAACAGGACTAGACGCTTGTTATATTTCTAACGTTTATTATAAAACTTCAAAATATGATGAATGGACAGAATGTTGGTCAAATTATCCTTATTATAATGATGATAATTGTTCTTTTTATTTAGATTCAGGACGATACTATTTTTGTGTTAGAGTTGTCTATCCAAATTTGAGTTATCGTTACGACTATTACGAAGACTATTATACAAATGGAAAATTTGGTATTACAGAAGGAAAAACTACATATTTTGTTTTTGATGGGGAAAATGTTTATTGATTGACTGCGAGGGGACAGACCCCTATGTATAACTTAAAAACGTATTCTAAAAGTAAAAATATTCGGGTTATTTAAAAAAGTTATTCGGGCAAAAAAAAAGACTGTCTTAAAATTAATTCATTTAAGGCAGTCCTTTTTTTAGGTAAAAAAAACACTAAAATTCTTTTTTTTCTGTCTTACGTCTTTTGTTCAAAAGTTTTCTTTCAAGAGTTGTTTTCTTTTGATGAAGAGTTGCAGAAGGTTTTACGAAGTATTCTCGCTTTTTGTATTCGCGAATAATGCCTTCTTTTTCTACCATGCGTTTAAAGCGTTTGATTGCTTTTTCAATGTTTTCTGAATCTTCTACATTGATAGTTGCCATTTTTGTGTCACCTCCTGTTGTTCGGAAATACCGTAAAAACAAAATAATTCTATAGGAAAATAAAATTAAATTCAAGATATGTAAAATAAGAACGCAAGCTAGTGTTGTAGTATGCAAAAATATTCAAAGCTTGTAAAAGACCTTATTTATTTTCTCAAAAAGATAAAGTAACTAAAGGTGTAATAAAAATGTTTCCAATTTACACTTTTTCGTTTTTGTTGGATTTTTTATAAAAATATAGTCTTTTTGAACATTATTGACAATTATAAAAAACGTAATAATCTAAAAAATATAGTTAGGGGAGTGATTATTTCAATCAATTTATGCGTTCTATTTTTTCAGAATATCAACGAGATGACTACTGGCTCCTAAAAGTTCTGGTCGTTCGCAAGTTTTTAATTGAAAATCACAAAATGCAGCAAATTCTTCATTATTCATTTCGTTGAGTTCTTTTCTCATATAGTCAGATGGCCCGTCTGGTGCAAAAATTTTTACTCGTTTTAATTGTGATTTTTCGTTTAACAAATTTATATCTTCAAGGCGAGTATAATCATACAAATCTTGTTCTGTAGAAATTGTATGAAAATCGCTAGAAAGTCCATTTTTTTGTTTTACATCTTTCCAATTATGTTGTTTAAAACAATATGTGATGACACTATATTCATTCATTACATAAGCTGTTAAAATAAAACCATTTTTTTTGGTAATTCTTTTTGCTTCGTTTAAAACTTGTAGTTTATCTTTTTCTGAATGAAGATGATAAAGTGGACCAAAAACAAGCGTTATATCAAAAGTTTCATCTTCTAAAAAAGACAAATTTCTTGCATCGCCAGACCAAGTTTTTATGTTTTCGTGTTTTGACCGTAAAATTTCAAGATTATGTTTTACAAGTTCAACTGCCGTAACATCATAACCTTTGTGACAAAGTTCAACGCTATAACGACCGGTTCCGGCTCCAATATCAGCAATTTTGATATTTTTAATAGAAGAATCGTTTAATTTGGAAATGCATTCATTTATATAATGCATCGTTGTTTGAAATTCTACAATTCCGTGCCGAGTTTTTAAGCGGTTTTCTTCGTGAAACTTATTGTAATATTGTTCTAGTGGTGTCATTTTTATTAAAATGATTTTTCAACTTTTTCTATCCATACAGATTTTTCGTCTTCTGGAAGATAAGTTGCTTTAAAACTATTAATTACAAGTTGCTTTATTTCATCAAGCGTAAAATTTAATTCTTTGTAACAAATCCAATATTCGTTTAATAAATCAGATTTAAAGAAAACTGGATCATCTGTATTTACTGTTACTAAAATTCCTTTATCAAAAAATTTTCTAATTGGATGATTTTTTGCTTCAGTCACAATTTTTTTTGTAAATGTGTTTGATGTAATGCAAACTTCAAGAGGAATTTGAGTTTTTACAAGATAAGTCATCAATTCTTCATCTTGAATTGCTGTAATTCCATGTCCGATTCTTTGTGCGTGGCAAAGTTTTATAGAATCCCAAATGCTTTCAGGTCCAACATCTTCACCTGCATGAGTAACAACTTTGTAACCTTCTTTTTCAGCCAAAAGAAAAACCGGAGCATAATCTTTTGCAGCACCTTTGCTTTCAGCTCCTCCAAGTCCAATTCCAATAATATCATCACAAGGATATTGTTTTAAAAGTTCGTAATTGTGCATTGCATTTTCAAGTCCAAAAGTTCGGCTTACATCCATCAACAATTTTACAGTGATTCCGGTTTCTTTTTTTATTTGAGCAATTTTTTCTTTGAAGATTTTTACCATATCTTCATATTTAAAGTCTTTTTTCAAAAATGCAGTAGGAGCAAAAAATGCTTCGCAATAAGAAACTCCGTTTTCTACAAGATAATCACGTAAATCATCAAAAACAATATTAAAATCATCAACAGAAGTAAGAAGATTTTGAACTTTTATAAATGCTTGAATAAAACCATTTAAGTCGTCATAAGAAAAAATTTCGTTCAATTCCGCATCAGACATTTCTTTTCCATTGCATTTTTTGTAAAGTTTTTTTACGGAATTTAATTTTATAACCGCTTCGATATGAATATGAATTTCTGCTTTTGGAACTTTTTTTATAAATGTTTTAAATTCTTTTTCTTCCATCATTTTATGATTCTCCTAATTTTTTTATTATAAATTTCAAAAAAAAATTATGCTATACCAATAATTAATATCGGTAGAAAATACTGAAATCTTTATAAAAAACTGATAAACTAAAATTATGTTTAGTGATACTCATTTTCATTATCAAACAATGATTTTTAAAGGCGATGTTGATGGCGTTTCTATTTTGGAAAAAATGGCAGAAAGAAATTGTAAATTTGGTTTAGATATTGGAACTAAGGCTGATGATTTGCAGTATCGTCAAAATTGCATGGAATCTGATATAAAAAAAATTAAAAATGATGATTTACAAAAAAAAGTTTGTGATTTTTTATATTTTAGTGCAGGAATTTGGCCAGATGTAGATTCTATTCATAATCGAAAAGAAAAATTTGAAATTTTAGAAAAATGCATAAAAGAAGCTGAAAATCCCGAAAGTCAAAATTTTTTGCACAGAAAAATAATTGCAATAGGCGAGGGCGGAATCGATCATCATTGGAATCCTTCAGGCACGGATGGAAGATGCGAATGTGATTTTGATAAAAAAACTTTTTATGGCGAAAAAGAACTTTTTGAAATTCAACTTGATTTAGCAAAAAAAATGGATTTGCCTTTTATTTGTCATTCTCGCGATGGTTTTAACGATACTGTGGAATGCATAAAAAAATCAAAATATGAAAAAGGAATAATTCATTGCTTTAGTTATGGACTTGAAGAAGCAAAAGTTTTTTTGGATTTAGGTTGGTACATTAGTTTAAGCGGAAGTGTTACGTATACAAAAAAATCAAAAATGGAAGATATGGAAAAATTGATTCGGTATATTCCGCAAGAAAGATTGCTTTTAGAAACTGATTCTCCTTATTTGTCGCCGGTTCCGTTACGCGGAAAAACTAACACTCCAATAAATGTTGAACACACTTACAAATTTGTTGCAGAAAAAAGAGGCGTTTCGGAAGAAACTTTAAGCGAAATCGTAGATAAAAATGTAGATGAATTATTTTTTAACTAAAAATTGGTGGTTTTGATAGCTTCAACCACTAATTTTTAGTCATTAATAACATATTTGTTGTTTTTTAGATTATAAATTATTCAAAAGATAATTTGTAAGAATTTGTTTCCAATTAAATTTTGATAAATCATTAAGTTTTGTATAATTTCCATTTGAGTTACATATTGGAGTTGGTGCATTAGGAAGAGTTATTTGTGTTTCTGAATTTCGAAGATTATTTTTTGCCAAATATATACTTGTGAATTTTGATTTTGTACCAGCAAAAGAATAACTATTATCATCATCATTTTCTGTTGCATTAATTTCGAATGTTTTGTAAGTATATGTTCCGGCATTCATTCCAAGTGAAGAAATTTCAACATCTGCAAATGCAAGAACTGTAATTCCAGCTTTAAGAGTTATATCTTCATCAAGATTTCTACTTCCTGCTGTTCCTGTGTAATCTTCAGGGCAGTAAATGATTTCTAAATAAAGATTCGGTTCTGAATCATTAGAAATTGAAATTGGAAGTTCACACCATGTGTTATCCGGAGCAATATCGTTTATTTCATCACACCCAATAAATGCAAACGTTATCGTAGCCAAAACTAAAAAAATTGATAAGCTTTTGAATATCTTTTTCATAAAATCTCCTATAAAAACTCAGCGTTAACTGTCATGCAAAGAGGCACAAAATACAAGTTGCAATGCAATGCAAGTTGCAATGCAACTTGCGTGACAAAAATTGAACGGATATAATTTTTGTCACACCTCCTATAAACTTAAAAAAGATAAATAAATTATAAAATATTCATAATGAATTGTCAAAAAAAGTTAGCTAAAATAAAAATTTATGCAATTCATAATCTTTGTAAAAAAATCTAAATTTCAATTTTTATAATTTCGGGTTTTGTAGCTCCAAGTTCTTGTGATTTTTGTGTTGGAACAGAATCTGAAATTGTAATAAAATATTCTCCTTTTTCTATAATCGAATCACCTTCGTTTGTAATTGTTTCAAATGCAGAAAGTGGAAGTTCAAACTCAATTTTTTTTGTTTCGCCGGATTTTATAAAAATTTTTGTAAAATCTCTTAAACTGCAAATTGGTTCATTATCAGTTCGGTTTACTTTAGAAATATAAACTTGGATAACTTCTTTTGCATCAAAATTACCAATATTTTGAACTTCGCATTCAATTTTTACGTTTTTATTTATTTTTTTTGCTTTTGCATTTTTTATAGAAAATTGAGTGTAAGATAAACCAAATCCAAATGGAAATAAAGGTTCTTTTTGTGCGTAGCGATAAGTTCTGTTTTTCATACTGTAATCGTCGAACGCTGGTAAATCTGTTGTCGCTTTTGGAAATGTTACAGGAAGATGTCCTGAAGGGGACGCTTCTCCAAAAATTATGTCTGCAACAGCATTTCCTCCTTCTTCTCCCGGATACCAAGCAAATAAAATTGCATCAGCAATGTCATAAGGAAAGGCGATTGGAGAGCCACCTGTAAGCACTAAAACAACCGGAGTTCCTCTGTCGTGAACGGCTTGTAAATAATCAAGTTGATGTTTTGGAAGTTCAATAAAATCTCTATCACCTCGTACAGTTTCTAAAGCATCACCTTCTTCTCCTTCCATTGAGGTATCAAGTCCAAAACAAGCAATTACAATATCAGCAGTTTCTGCCATTCCCAACGTCCATCCTCGTTGTTTGCTTTCGTGATACATTCCAATTGCTGGTGTGTAGTCAATGTTAATATTTTGGCGATTTTCTGTTTTTGCAAGTAAACCTTCCAAAATTGTAACAAGTTTTGAATTTAAACCAAAATAATTTCCGATAAGAGCGTCTACATTTGTTGCAACTGGTCCCATTACAACGATTTTTTTTACATCATTTTTTATAGGCAAAAGTCCATTCTTGTTTTTTAAAAGAACGATTGATTCTGTTGCAACTTTTTTTGCAAGTTCACGATTTTTTTGAGAATTTACATCTTTCGCACTCAAATTCGCCCATTTTGATTTTTCCCAAGAGTCAAACATTCCAAGTTTCATTCGAGTCATCAAAAGTCTAAAAACGGATTCATTTATTTTTTCTTCAGACAAAATGCCTTGTTTTACAGCATTTATTGCTGAGTGATAAGTGCAACCACAATTTAAATCGCAACCACAATTTATTGCTAATGCTGCAGATTCTTCCGCTGTTTTTGTAATTTTGTGATTTTCGTGGAAATCTCTAACCGCCCAACAATCGCTTACAATGTGTCCTTTAAAATTCCATTTTTTGCGAAGAATATCAATTAAAAGAAATTTGCTACCATTACAAGGTTCTCCATAAAGTCTTTGATACGCTCCCATTACAGATTCAACATTTGCATCTACAAGAGCTTTAAACGCTGGAAGATAAGTTTCCCACAAATCTTTTTTTGAAGGATTTATATTTGCTGTATGACGAGTCGATTCTGGCCCAGAATGAACTGCAAAATGTTTTGCACACGCTGCAACTTTTAAGTTTTCGCAATCATCACCTTGTAAACCTTCTACCGCAACAACGCCCATTTTTGTTGTAAGACAAGGATCTTCTCCAAAAGTTTCTTGACCGCGTCCCCAACGAGGATCTCTGAAAATGTTGATATTTGGAGTCCAAAATGTAAGTCCACGAAATTGTCGATAATCATTTATTTTTTGAGCTTCATTATATTTTGCTCTTGCTTCATCAGAAATTGTTTCATATTCTTTTTTTGCAAGTTCTGTATCAAAAGTTGCTGCAAGTCCAATTGTTTGAGGAAAAACTGTTGCTGTTCCTGCTCTTGCAACTCCGTGTAAACATTCATTCCACCAATTGTAATCTTTTATTCCAAGTCGAGGAACTCCGATGCTTTCGTGTAGCATAAGTCCAACTTTTTCTTCCAAAGTAAGTTCTTTTATTATTGCATTGATTTCTTCGGTTCTTTCTTTTTCTAAATTTGTCATAATAGTCCTCCTAAGTTAAAAATTGACTTTCCAACTTTCAAGTTCAGTTTTGTCATCAATAACGATAAAAAGATTACAAACTGATTTTTCAAGATTTTCAATTTTTCCTTCAAAAGTTCCTTCTCCTTTTGTTTTTATTTGTGATAAAAGATTTTTTTCTGAAATTGAATCTTTGTAAAATTTTACAGTCGATTTTTTGTTTTCGTTTCCTGTCGTGATGATAATTTTACTTCCGCCTTTAGAAAAATCAACATTTTTTATGTAAATATAAGCATTTTCGCTAATTCCGGTGATTGTTTGCTTTGAAGTTACGGCAACATTTTTTAAAGTTGCAAAAGTTGCTGCGTTTATGGTTTCGTAAGGATTAAAATTTTGAACTTGAGTTACGCCTTTTTTTGTTGCAGCTTGAATTGGAAATGTTCCATCCTCATTAATTTTAAATTCGGTAATACAAATATTTCTGTAACCGCCTTTTTGAAATCCTAATTTTTTTTCTGTAACTTGAGCGTGAAAAGCAATGTAATATTTTCCTTTAAATTCAAAAATCCAGTGATGATTATTTCCCCATGCTCCAAAATAGTTTCCAGGATTTTTTAAAGTATATCCAACATATTTAAATGGTCCTAAAGGTGATGATGATGTCATATATGCAATTGTCGCTGTAGGAGGCACTTCGTTTCCGTTTGTATTTTCTCTACTTGCCCAGTTTGCACAATAAGAATAATAGTAAGTTTTTCCAATTTTATTGATTCCGGAATCTTCAAATAAAAAAGGAGCGTCGATTTCGACTGGTTCATCTGCAATGCTTATCATATCTGGATTTAAT
Source organism: uncultured Treponema sp. (assembly GCA_964541735.1). Lineage (GTDB taxonomy): Bacteria > Spirochaetota > Spirochaetia > Treponematales > Treponemataceae > Treponema_D. The sequence continues at coordinate 64,178 of CAZIQK010000001.1, read as the reverse complement.
TTTACAACACGAGCGGATTTTGGATGTTCCACGTCTTTGTCAGTTCCTCCGCCAAAATATAAATATCCAGTTCCGTCGTCGTCTACAAAAACTGCAGGGTCAAAAAGCCAATAAACTTTTTGAGTATTTGGAGTTTTTCGACTTATAATTGCTTTTCCAATCGGATCTGTAAAAGGTCCAAGTGGAGAATTTGATGTGAGTACTCCAATACCGTTTGCACTATCCGCAAAATAAAGAAAAAATTTATCTTTTCCGTCAATTTTTTTTGTACAAATTGCTGGTGCCCAAGAGTTTGTAGCCCATTTTGCTGCACCGGATTCATTTTGTTTTCCAGCAACAGCAATTTCTCCACAGTCAGTCCAGTTTACCAAATCTTTTGATGAAAAAATATTTAGTGTATTTATTTTGTTATAACTATTATCTTGTTTTCCTAGCGAAAATTCCGCTTGTTGAGAGTCATTTGTGCAATACAGATAAACTGTGTCGTTATAAACTAAAACCGCAGGATCTGCACTGAGTTTGTGAGAAATAACAGGGTTATTTTCTGTTAAAGATTTTGAAATTTTTTCAGCTTCGAGTTTTTGTAAATCAGAAATTTCCACCGCAAATAAATTTGATGATAAAAACATAAATAAAATTCCTATAAAAGTCATAAAATTTTTCATAAATTTATAATAACTTTATTTTTTATTAAGTAAATTGGTTTTTTATTTTTTTGATAAAATTACAGAAAAGACCTTAGAGGAATTAGGAATATGTTTAGTTGCAATATTAACTAAATGTAGAAAAAACTATTTTATATATGAATTTGCTCAAGTTCTAACCTATCTGCTTTGACTGTCCGACAGACGTGTGTTAGGCAGACGGGCTTTGCTTTTTATTCATATAATTTGTTTATTTCACCAAGTTTTTTGCTTATTTTTTTCTTTTCATCATCACTGAATTCTACATTTTCTTCAATAAGCTTTTCTAGTGAAGAATGTGTTTCTGTTAAAGCGGTTGTAAATCCTCGCGAAACTTTATACCAATAATTGCCTTTTCCGTCATTAAAAAGGCAGATAAAGCCGTATTCTTTATTTTTTTGTTTAGCAATTGCAATTTTTAAAATCCAATCAAGTGAATCAATAAGACTTTCTTTTTCAATTTGAGTGTAAACATTTGCATTTAAACGTCTGTTCCATTTTTTTTCTGAAAATGGAGTTAAATCCAAGTTTTTTGCAACGTTGATAATTAAAGACATTTTTTCGCCATCTAAAAGGCTTCCTCCATCTTTTGTGATGATTTTGCCTTTTAAGTTTGCACAAGCATTCAATTTTTTCTTATCTTTTTCTTGTAAAATTGCAAGTTTAAAATATTCAAATGGCAAAATTGCGGTTTTCTTTCCTTTGATTTTTTTAGTTTCAAATAAGAAATTTCCAATCGAAAGTGCATTTTCCAAATCTTGTTCTGAAAGTTTTTGTTGAGCTTTTTCGGTTTTTGATTTTTTTGATGATTTTGTTTTTGCTTTTTCAACTTTTGTGGTTCTTTCGATTTCTTGTAAATTTTGTTTTTTGCAAGCCATCAATCTTTCAAATAAAGATGGATTTATTGTGTTCAACATTGTTCTTGTTAAAGGAGAAACGCTCATTGCGAAAATGCGGCTTGTTTTTACGATTTCTCCCGCAACTATAAAAAGTGGATCTTGGTGAAACATCACACTTCCTGGATGAATACAAATATGATCTGCAGTAAGAGAGCGATAAGAATTTCTGCCATTTCTTATGCAAACAAATTGAATCATTCCTGCAGAAACGCAACAAAGATAGTCGGTCATAGAACCTTTTCCTTGAATAATCGGAATTCCCATTTTTTCGTTCACAATTTCTGTAAGTTGAGTGTTAATATTTTCAATTTCCAACATGATTCTATAATCAAGATAATTTTTTTTACAAAATTTTTCCCGATTTGTACTTTGGCAAAATGCATTATAAAGATTTATATAAGTTCCAAAATCACCGGTTAAATCTCTAAAACGGTGATGTGCTTTTCTAGCTTCCATTTCTTCATTTGGAGGCAGTACAAACGGAGAATTTGTACTTAAAAAAGATGCTGCAATTATTGATTTATCTAAAACTTCCGGAAATCTCATAATTGCTTCTACAATAATTCTACTGATTCTTGGTTCAAGCGGAAATTTTACCATAAGTTTTCCAATTTCAGAAAGCGTGTTATCTTTTTGTAACGCTCCAAGCATATTTAAAGTATCAACTGCACCAATAATTCCTTCTTTTCCGGGACTTGCAATAAAATCAAAATCAAAAAAATCTGTAATTCCAAGTTCTGACATTCGTAAAACAACTTCACTCAAATCTGTTCTGTAAATTTCTTCAGTTGTGTACATTTCTCGAGTTTCAAAATCTTTTCTGGAAAATAAACGATAACAAACTCCTTCGTGAGTTCTGCCGGCTCTTCCTTTTCTTTGATTGCAACTCGCTTTAGAAACTGTAGATTCTATGAGTGATGATGTAAAAGTTTTTGGACTGTAAAAATTTAATTTACAAAGTCCGGAATCAATAACTGTTGTGATATCGCTTATTGTAACGGAAGTTTCTGCTATATTTGTAGAAACAACAACTTTCTTTTTTCCTTTTGGGGATGGTTCAAAAACTCTTTCTTGTTCTTCTTTTGGTAATCGTCCATACAATGGTAAAATATGTATTTTTTGAGAAAAAGGTGAGTGATAAAGTTTATCTACACAATCGCGAATAATTTTTTCTCCCGGAAGAAAAATTAAAATTCCTCCATCATCTTCATCATTGTCCAAAACTCTAGTTATGATATTTGTAATTTTTGAAAGAATTGCGTCGCTTCCACTTTCGGTTGAAGTTGTTGTTCCTCCGTTAATTGGATCATAAATTAAACTTACAGGATAAGTTATCGTATCAATGGAAACGATTGGAGCATTGTTAAAATATTCGCTAAAAACTTGAGTATTCATTGTTGCAGAACTTACAATTACATGAAAATCTTTTCGTTCTGCTAAAACCCGTTTTACAAGTCCTAAAACAAAATCGATATTTAAACTTCGTTCATGAGCTTCATCAATCATTAAAACAGAATATTTTGAAAGCCAAGGATCAAGTTTCATTTCTTGAAGTAAAATACCATCGGTCATAATTTTTATTCTTGTGTCTTGATTTGTTACATCTTCAAAACGCATTTTATAACCAACAAGCCCCGGATATGGTGTATTCATTTGATTTGAAATAAATTCACTTACGCTGATTGCAGCAATTCTTCGAGGTTGAGTAACGCCTATCATTCCGTTAGTTGCATATCCTGCTTCGTATAAAATCACAGGAATTTGAGTGGTTTTTCCGGAACCGGTTGGGCTTTCTACAATAACAACTTGATTGTTTTCCAAACATTCCAAGATTTTTTGTTTTTGTGCATAAACTGGTAATTGTTTATAATCTATTGCCATTCTATTAAATCCTTTGTGTATTGATTATTTATTTTATTTCGTCTTTCAATGTAATTTGCCCAATTTTTTCTAGGAACATCATAAAGATAATCAATAAATTCTTGATTAATTGGTTTTATTACATATTCATTTGCGGTATTTATATACGTTGTTATAAAAATATTTTTTGCATTTTTTATATATGCTTTTTTTCCATTTTCATCTTTTGTAAAAGTTATTTGAATCATAAGTCCGTCGCCTGTGTTGTCACGTTCGCCATTCGGATTTTTTGAATTAAAGTCAGGACTTGTTCTTTGTCCGCTAATTACATTCCCATTTCCGTACATTATCACTTTTTGAGCATTTTGTTTTGAATAAAAAATATATTTCCTGTCTTTTATGATATGTGCGTGATTTGCCCAAAGTACATCAACTCCGCAATCTAAAAGTTCTTTGTAAAAATTTTCTTGTTCATCACTTACAACTCTTGTGTATTCAGGTTCTTTTGTATGAAGTGAAAGAATAAAAATATCATTAGGATTTTCTTTATCTAGTTTTTTAATATAATTTTTTAATTTTGTGTGATTTTCCTCATCATTTTCTACAAAATTTATGTATGAAGAATATGATGGACGATTTAAAAGTTCTGTGATTGGAAGAAATAAAATTTTCCAACCATAATAATCAATTATGTTGTAGGTAAAATCATCTTCGGTTTTTAATTTTGTGCCGGAAAAATAGATTTTTTTACCTTCTTGCAAATATTCGTTTTGCAATTCTGTAAAAGTTTTTATTGTTTCTTTTATTCCTTCTAAACCTTGGTCGTTTGTGTGATTGTTGCAGAGCGAAAAAACATCAAAACCCGCATTTATTGACGCTTTTACGTATTTTTTTGTCATATTAAAATTTGGATATGAACTTGCTGATTTTGTTGTATCGACGGGAGCTTCTAAATTTGCAAAAGATAAATCTGGAGTTTCAATGAAATTTTTTACATCACGCCAAATTTTATCATAACTTGAAATATTGTAATTTACATTGTGAGCCATTATATCGCCCGCAAAAAGAAGTGATATTTCGTTGTTGTTTTGATTTTGAGATGAATCTTCGATTTGAGAAAGGTTTTGCAATGGAGATTCATCGATGTTTTTTTCTGATGTTGCAATATTTTTTGAGGAAGTACAAGCAGTGAAAAAAAAGAACAAGAGAATTGAGAGTAAATAGAACTTTTTTTTCACTGCGTTTTCCTAATTTTTATTTTTCCCAGATTTTTTCGCGAACAAAAGTTTGATTTCTATCTGCACCGACAGAAACAATTCCAACTTTTGTGCCTGTAAAATCTTCAATATATTCAATGTAAGATTTTGCATTTTTAGGAAGATTTTCGTAAGAAGTACATTTTGTAATATCTTGCTTCCAACCTTTGAATTTTTCTAGAACAGGTTTTGCTTTATTTAATTCTGGAATAGATGCTGGGAAATCTGTAACAATTTTTCCATCAATATCATATGCAACACAAGCTTCAATTTCATTCATATCATCATAAATATCAAGATGTGTAAGAACTAAATTATCAATAGAATTTACATGACAAGCATATCTAAGTGCAACTAAGTCAAGATAACCGCAGCGGCGAGGACGACCTGTTGTAACGCCAAATTCATTTCCGGTTTTTCTAACGTAATCGCAAAGTTCACCTTCAGTTTCTGCATTAAATTCAGAAGGCATTGGACCATTTCCAACACGAGTTTCGTATGCCTTGAAAACTCCATAAATTTTGTCTAATGCTTTTGGACCAATTCCTGAACCGGAAGCTGCTCCATAAGAACCAGAAGCTCCTGAAGAAACATAAGGATATGTTCCGGAATCGATGTCTAACATTGCGCCTTGTGCACCTTCAAACAAAATATTTTCATTGCGATATTCATACATTTTAGCTGCAATATTTACTCGCATTTTGAGCAGTTGGTCTTTATATTGTTCGAGAAATTTTTTATCAGCGTCGTCTAAATCATTCCATTTTTCATCCCAATCTAAGTCTGCAACACGAATTCCATCACGTTCAGATTTCATAGAATATGTTGTACCAATTCCGCGTCCTGTAGTTCCAATTGGACGCTTTCTTGCAGCATCACGCTTTTTGTCCATTTCTCTGTAGCCTGGCAATGTAAGATGTGCACGGTCAGAAATAAAAACTCTTCCTTCCCAATTTATTCCGTTATCTTTTAACATTTGAAGTTCTTTAAATAACGCTTCTGGGTCAATAACCATTCCAGAACCTAAAAAAACAGATTTTTGTGGATAAAGAATTCCGCTTGGAACTTGGTGAAGTGCATATTTTTTTCCATCAACAACAATTGTGTGACCAGCGTTTGCTCCTCCTGCAAAACGAACAACATATTTTGCATCTTGAGCAAGATAATCAACAATTTTTCCTTTGCCTTCATCGCCCCATTGAGCGCCCATAACAACGATATTCATTTTAGCCTCTATTCCGCAGAATCATCGCGGACAAAAAGATTAGAATTTCCAAAAGAACAAACATTCTTTTAGGCAAAAACGCTACAGATTTGAACAAGTGTTTTTACATAAAGATAATATCAAAAAATAAATTAATGCTCAATGAATTCTATGAATTCTATAGATTTACTAAATTATAAAAAATAACTATAATGCGTAATAATAAGTATAGTATTACTTTTTGGAAAATCAACAAAAACTGTTTTTATATTGTCAGTTTTATCTTACTTAATGGAGAAAAGAAATGGCTTTTATTTTTGATGAACCTTCGCACACTTTTGATGAATATTTGTTAGTTCCAGGCTACACTGGACCAGATTGTATTCCTTCTAATGTAACGCTAAAAACGCCTGTTGTTCGTTACAACAAAAAAGCAGGCGAAGAATGTCCGCTTTGCATGAATATTCCAATGACTTCTGCTGTTATGCAAGCCGTTTCTGATGATAAATTGGCAGTCGCTCTTGCAAAAGAAGGTGGAATTTCTTTTATTTACGGTTCTCAAACAATAGAAAATCAAGCAGCAATGGTTGCTCGTGTAAAAGCGTATAAAGCAGGTTTTGTAACTTCAGATACAAATATAAAACCGGAACAGACTCTTGAAGAATTGGTTGAAGCTATTGATAGAACAGGTCATTCTACAGTTGCCGTAACAGAAGATGGTTCTGCACATGGAAAACTTCTTGGAATTATCACAGATAGAGATTTTCGTATTTCGCATTGTGCAAAAGATGCAAAAGTAAAAGATTATATGACTCCTCTTTCAAAACTTGTTATGGCAAAAGATGGCATTACTTTGGAAGAAGCTAACGATATTATTTGGAAAGAAAAAGTAAATCAGCTTCCGGTTGTAGATGATAATGGTCATCTTTTGAGTTTGATTTTCCGTAAAGATGCCGCAAGTCATCAAGAACATCCTCTTGAACTTTTAGACTCTCAGAAAAGATATATTGTTGGAGCGGGAATTAATACTCGTGATTACATGGAAAGAGTTCCTGCTTTACTTGAAGCTGGAGTTGATGTAATGACTTTGGATTCTTCTGAAGGATTTACAGAGTGGCAAAAACGTGCATTACATGATATTCATGAAAAATGGCCAAATGCAAAAGTTGGTGCTGGAAACGTTGTTGATGCTGAAGGTTTTAATTTTTTAGCAGACGCCGGAGCTGATTTTGTAAAAATTGGAATTGGTGGTGGTTCAATCTGTATTACACGTGAACAAAAAGGAATTGGTCGTGGGCAAGCTACAGCTACAATAGAAGTTGCAAAAGCTAGAGATGCTTATTATGAAAAAACCGGTATTTATATTCCAATTTGTTCTGATGGTGGAATTGTGTATGATCATCATATCACTTTGGCTTTAGCAATGGGTGCTGATTTTGTAATGCTTGGAAGATATTTTGCTCGTTTTGATGAATCTCCAACAAATAAACTTATCGTAAATGGAAATTATGTAAAAGAATATTGGGGAGAAGGTTCAAATCGTGCAAGAAACTGGCAACGTTATGATTTAGGTGGAAAAAAAGGAATGGCTTTTGAAGAAGGTGTTGATTCTTACGTTCCTTATGCAGGAAGTTTGCATGATAATGTAACTTTAACCGTAAGTAAAGTTATTCACGCTATGTGTAATTGTGGTGTTACAACTATTCCAGATTTACAAAAAGATGCAAAAATTACATTGGTAAGTGCCGCTTCTATTAGAGAAGGCGGAGCACATGATGTTATTGTAAAAAATAGCATAAAAGCAAACTAAGTTGGAGGATAAAATGGATTCAAATAATGTAATAGTTCCAGGTTTTGATGATGATAAAAATGATGTTTTAAAGTTTAAACTCCAAAAAATAGAAGGTTTATCTAATGGTTGTATAATTTTTCTTTCAGGCTATGTTGATACTTACAATTCATCTTTTTTTTCTAGCCAAGTTAATAAAATAATTGATGCAGGTTATGTTAATCTTATTTTAGAATGTACAAGGCTTACAGGAATTGCTTCTACCGGTTTTGGTGCTCTTACAAATATCTTAAAAACAATTCACTTAAAATGTGGCGATTTATTTTTAGTAAATGTTCAGCAAAATATTTACGAAACAGTTGAACTTCTAGGATTTACACAGTTTTTCAAAATTATGCCATCTTTGGAAGATGCATATAATTTTCTTACACAAAATTCCGGTTCGATTCAAACTTCTTCAGTATTTCCAAAAATTGTGATGTGTCCTTTTTGTAAAAAAAGTTTGAAAGCACAAAAATCTGGACGATTTCGTTGTATAAATTGTAAATCAATTATTGCGATTTCAGAAACTGGACAAGTAACACTCGAACAATAGTTTTTTATTTAAAAATGGAAGATAAAATCATCATAAAAGGGGCAAGAGAACATAATCTTAAAAATATTGATGTTACTTTGCCCCGAAATAAATTAGTTGTAATTTCTGGACTTTCCGGAAGTGGAAAATCATCTTTAGCTTTTGATACTCTTTTTGCAGAAGGACAACGTCGATATATGGAAAGTCTTTCTTCCTATGCACGACAATTTTTAGGTAGAATGGATAAACCTGATGTCGATATGATAGAAGGGCTCTCTCCTGCAATTTCAATCGAACAAAAATCTACAAATAAAAATCCTCGTTCTACAGTTGGAACAATCACTGAAATTTATGATTATTACAGATTGCTTTTTGCTCGACTCGGTCATTCCCATTGTCCAAATTGCGGAAGAGAAATTCGCGAACAGTCAGTTGATCAAATTTTAGATACGATTCTTTCTTGGCCAGATGGCACAAAAATGCAAATTTTAGCTCCAGTCATTCGTGGAAAAAAAGGTGAACACGTAAAAATTATAGAGGATGCAAAAAAATCCGGTTTTATTCGTGCAAGAATTGATGGTGTGATGACAGATTTAGATGATTCTATAAAACTTGATAAACAAAAAAAACATACAATAGAAATTGTTGTTGATAGAATCAAAAAATCCAACGAAATTAGAACTCGTCTTGCAGATTCTGTGGAAATTGCGTTAAAAAATGCAAACGGAATTGTTATTGTTACAAAAAAAGAACCAGAATCAGAGAATGAAATAGAAGTTTTTTTCAGTCAAAAAAACGCTTGTCCGGATTGTGGAATTTCTATTCCGGAACTTCAACCTCGACTTTTTTCTTTTAATAATCCTTTTGGTGCATGTCCTGATTGTACAGGGTTAGGGCAAAAAATGGAGTGGGATGTAAAAAAAATTCTTCCGGATGATTCAAAAAGTTTTAATGAAAGAGCATTTCCTTTTTTTAATCCAGAAAGTGAATGGAATCATTCTTTGTTTTCTGCAATTGCAAAAGAAGGAAATTTTTCTCTTGATGAACCAATAAAAAATCTTACAAAAGAACAATTTGATTATTTATGGAATGGCGATTTAACAAAAAAAATACATTGGATTTATAAAAAACAAAGCGGAGAAGGTTATTCAGAATATAATCGAGTTTGGCATGGTCTTTTTACAGAAATGCAACGTCGTCATAATGAAGCTTGGGGAGATACTCAACGCAAAAATATTGAAGAAAAATTTATGACAATTAGTGAATGCCATTCTTGTCATGGTCAACGTTTGCGTCCGGAAGCGTTGGGCGTTACTGTTGGTGGAAAAAATATTTATCAATTATGTGAACTTTCTGTTTTAGATTCATTGAATTTTTTTGATAATTTAACACTTTCAGAAACAGAAAAGCAAATTGGTGAACAAGTTTTAAAAGAAATTCGTTCTCGTTTGCGTTTTCTTCGTGATGTTGGATTAGATTATCTTACTTTGGAGCGTTCTGCAGAAACTCTTTCCGGTGGAGAAGCACAAAGAATTCGTCTTGCAACTCAAATTGGTTCTGCATTGTGTGGAGTTATGTATATTTTGGATGAACCTTCAATCGGGCTTCATCAACGTGATAATCAAAAATTAATCGATACTTTAATAAATCTTCGTGATAATGGAAATTCTGTTATTGTTGTTGAACATGATGAGCAAACTTTAAGAACCGCAGATTTTCTGATTGATATGGGACCTGGAGCCGGAGTGAATGGTGGAAAAGTTGTCGCCGCAGGAACTCCGGAAGAGGTTGCAAAAGTAAAAGAAAGTCTTACGGGACAATATTTAAGCGGAACTTTAAGAATGGTTCTTCCGGAAAAAAGACGTTCCGGAAATGGAAAATTCATTTTGTTAAAAAATGTTTCTGAACATAATTTAAAAAATATAAATGTTGAGATTCCTTTAGGAACTTTTACTTGTATAACAGGTGTTTCTGGTTCTGGAAAATCTACTTTATTAAGCGATGTTTTGTATCCTGCTGTTTCTAATAAACTTATGAGAACAAATTATCCTGTTGGAAAATGTGATAACATAGAAGGAATTGAAGCAATTGATAAAGTAATCAATATTGATCAAAGTCCAATCGGACGTTCTCCGCGTTCAAATCCTGCAACTTACGTTGGTGTGTTTGATTCTATTCGCGATTTATTTTCAAATCTTCCTGAATCAAAAGTGCGTGGTTACAAAAAAGGAAGATTTAGTTTTAATGTAAAAGGTGGAAGATGCGAAGCGTGTCAAGGAGCCGGCGAGAATGTAATAGAAATGAATTTTTTGCCAGATGTTTATGTTACTTGCGATGTTTGTGGTGGAAAACGTTTTAATAAAGAAACTTTGGAAGTTGAATTCAAAGGAAAATCAATAAATGATGTTTTAAATATGACGATAGATGAAGCTTGTGATTTTTTTGCAGGAATTCCTCATATTTATAAAAAAATTGCAACTTTACAAGCAGTTGGATTAGGATACATAACTTTAGGGCAAAATGCACTTACGTTGTCTGGAGGAGAAGCTCAAAGAGTAAAACTTGCAAATGAATTAGCAAGACCTTCTACAAGTAAAACTTTATACATTTTAGATGAACCAACAACAGGTCTTCATTTTGCAGATGTAAAACAACTTATGACAGTAATACAAAAACTTGTAGAACAAGGAAATTCTGTCGTTATGATAGAACATAATCTAGATGTTATTTGTCAATCAGATTATATAATTGATTTAGGTCCTGAAGGCGGAATTCGCGGTGGAAATATTGTAGCAACTGGAACTCCAGAACAAATTGCTCAATGCAAAGAAAGTTTTACTGGATATTTTATAAAAGAAATGCTTTCAAAATAGGAAAAATGGTGAATATAAAATCTAAAATAAAATTTTATATTATTTTTATTATATTTTTACTCTTTAATTTTTTTTGTTATTCAGAAAATGTTACAACAACTATAAATATTATTAGTGCAAGACAAACTTCCTATGAAAAAGATGAAAAAACAAAGAATGATATAATTATTTTAGAAGGTTCTGTTGAATTATCAATTCAAAACGGTTCATCAGTTTCGGAAATAAAAGCAGAACGAGTTACTTACGATAGAAAAACTGAAATGCTTTTTGCAGAAGGAAATGTTGAAATTTTAACAAAATCTTCATCTTCTGGTGGAGAAACAACAACTGCAAATTCACTTTTATTAAATACTTCAACTTTAGAAGGCGTTTTTGATGGTGGAAGAGTTGTTCAAACTCAATCTGATGCAATTAATCTTCCTTCAGGTTCAACTTTAATTGTTTTTTCCGATTTATTTTCAAAAGACCAAAATAATACAATCGCATTTAAAAATTCAAGTTTAACTTTTTGTGATGAAGAAAATCCTCATTGGCATATTGATGCTTCGAGAACTTGGCTTCTACCTGGTGGAGAATTTGCGTTTTTAAATGCACTTTTGTATGTTGGTTCTGTTCCAGTTTTTTATTTTCCCGCATTTTATTATCCAAAAGATGAACTTGTTTTTAATCCAATTTTTTCTACGCGAAAAAGAGAAGGTTATTCAATTCAAACAACAACTTATATTTTAGGAAGGAAAACGTTAAGTTCATCATCATCTTCTTCAGACAGCGATTCTGATTCTGTCGAGTCGTTAAAAGCTCTTTACAATTTTATGCGACCGACAACTTTAAAAGAACAAAAACTCGAAGGCCTTGTTTTACATAATCTTGATGAAGATTATTCCGGCGACACATCAAATTATTTAAAATTTATGGCAGATTGGTACTCAAAATTAGGATATATGGTTGGTTTAGATGGAGTTTTTACACCTTCTAAAACTTATATTACAAATTTAAATTTTAGTTCTTACATAGGATTTTCTCATACACTTTATCAAAATTCTGGCGGCTATTCTGTTTATAGCCCAACAACCGGAGAAATTACTCAAGACGAGTCTTATTTTATGGGATTAAAACTTCCTTTTAGGTATGCACTCAATTTTGGACTCACAATGTCAAAACCGTTTAGATTGACTATTTCTCTTCCCATATATTCGGATCCATATTTTAATTATGATTTTATAACAAATCGTACTGAATCAATGGATTGGATTTCCTATTTTGTAGACCAAACTTCTAATGGTGAAGAAGTTTCAATTTCGGAATATACATCTTTTGCATGGAAACTTACGGCTTCTCATTCACCAAAAATTCCTACTATTTTTAAACCTTATATTTCCAGTGTTTCACTATCACTAAATTCTGCGGTGAATTTTGCTTCAAAGTCGGCAATGGTTTCGAGATTAAATGAACTTTATGATGATAAACCTTCAAATTGGACTTCGTATACACCTCTTAGAAAATTTTATTATCCTTCTAGTGTGACTCCGGCTTCTGCAAGCTTTTCTATTTCGGGAACTCTTTTTCAATGGCCAAAAACAACAACATCATCATCTTCAAAAATAAATTATGCTTACACTTTAAATAAACCGGATGAATTAAAAACTGAAGAAGAATTAGAAAAAGAAAGGCAAGAAGAACTTTCAAAGCAACAAGAAACTCAAACTAGCGAAAATGTAAAAGATAAAAAAGATGATTTAGCAGAAACTGAAGAATCTGAAATTGATAAAAATGATGAAATCTTAAAACCAACGTTTCCGGAACTTTCTTATTCGGCAACTCAAACTTCAAGTGTAACCCCAATTTCAAATAAACTTACTTATTCTATAAAACCTACAGTTTCTACTCAACTTTCTTATGATGCTTCTAAACTTACAAATGTTGATGATTTTGAATGGAAAAATATAAAATCTTCAATGTATACTGTAAAAATGCCGGTTTCACTTTTGAATGCATTCAATTATTACGGAAGTTATTTTTCTATGACGAATGGTATTTCGTACAGTCCGATTTGGCAAGATCACCCAAATACAGATGGTTATGACGAGTCGGGAGCAAAAACATTAAAACTTGCAGATTACAAAGCAGAAAGTCAAACAATTTCAAATACAAATTCTATAAGTTTTAAACCTTTTACTTTTACAGAGATGTTTAGTGATTCCGGCATTTCTTGGAATTCTACAATAAAACTTTATCAGCGAGAGTTTATTGGCGATGCGGATGAACCAGATTGGGAAAATCATTTTGTTGATTTTACTGATAGCGATAGTGTAACTGTAAATTCTTTATCAGCAACTCTTTCTATAAAAGAAAATTCTGATTTTAAACAAAGTTTAGTTTTTACATCAATTATGCCTCCTCTTTTAAAACAATATACAGCGACGATGAATCTTAATTTTCCATACACAACTTTTTCGCTTTCTACAGGTTTAAAAGAGCCTAGCGAAGGAGCTGCTTTTTCTGAATGGACAAAAAATGATTTACAGCAAAGCCTTAGTTTTTCAAAAACGCTTTTAAAATCAACTTTTAAGTTTACAGAAAGTTATAATTATGATTTGGAAGATTTTGTTTCTAATAGTTTGAAACTTTCTTTAAGTTGGTATAATTTTTCTGCATCTTATGTTGCTTCTTATACCAATGGTGCGGATTATAAAGATGAAGATACAGGTTGGGAATTAAATGAAGAAACTAAATTCCGACCATATTCACTTTCTGTTTCGTTTTCGCCTTCTATAAAAACTTTTTACACTTGGTTTAATAGAATTACATTTGCACCAGGACTTACAACAAATCTTACTGCCGATTTAATAATTCCCACAAATAGTTATTTTAATTTTACTCCTTCACTTACGTTCAAAATAACGGATTTTTTCTATCTTACATTTAGTTCAAGTTCAAAAAATTCAGTTTTATATAGATATGTTCAATCTATGCTTGGTCATAAAGGTTTAATTCCCGGCGAAGAAAATATTTTCTTGGATTTAATAAATTCTTTTGCTTTTGGAAATACTGCAAAAAGGCAGGCTTCTGGATTTAAGTTAAAATCTCTCAATATGACAATGACGCACGAACTTCATGATTGGAGTTTTAATATGACAATGAAAATTACTCCGCGTTTAGTTATTGATGGAGCAACAAGATATTATGATTTTAGTCCTTATATTTCTATTGGAATTGTTTGGAATCCTATGGAAAGTATGAAAACTACAATTATTCGCGAAGCAGAAAATACAAATTCTCCTAATATGATTTGGAAGTTGAATTCAGATTAAATGTTTGGTAAAGTAGAAGAACGAGGTATAATTGAACGAATATACAATTGTTGTTCCAAATAACGAAATTCTTTCTTACGTTTGTGGGACAAATGATAAAAATCTAAAACTTATTGAAGAACATTTAGGTGTTCCGGTTTTTACTCGTGGAAATGAACTTTCTATTTCTGATTGTGATGAAGAACTTTGCCAAAAATTTCAGTTTATTGTTGATAGAATTGTTGATGAAATTCAATCTGGCGAAAAAAATGGAGAAGATATTGTTCTTTCTGTATTAAATACAAATCATCGGGCAAAAATGGATGAAATTTGCATTCAGATTCCTGGTGCAATCCGAAAAGTTTATGCACGTTCCCAAAATCAAGCAGATTATATTCAAATGCTTCAAACAAAAGATATGGTTTTTTGTGTAGGAAGTGCAGGAAGCGGAAAAACTTTTTTAGCAGTTGCTCAAGCTCTTTATTTAATTTTAACTCACAAAAAAAATAAAATGATAATCACTCGACCGGTTGTTGAAGCCGGAGAAAATCTTGGTTTTTTGCCGGGAGATTTAGAACAAAAAATAGATCCATATTTAAGACCTTTGCGTGATGCAATGGAAATGCTTTTGCCGGTAGAAACTGTAAAACGACTTTTTGAATTAGGAATTGTAGAAGTTGCTCCGCTTGCATATATGAGAGGTCGAACTTTAAATAATTCCGTTTTAATTTTGGACGAAGCTCAAAACACAACTTATGAACAATTAAAAATGTTTTTAACTCGAATGGGCGATAATTCAAAAGTTTTTATAACCGGAGATCCCACTCAAATAGATTTACCAAAAAAAATAAATTCTGGCTTGATGAAATCAATCGGAATTTTATATAAAATAGATGATATAGGTTTTATGGAACTTACAGCAGATGATGTTGTTAGAAATTCTCTTGTAAAAAAGATTGTAAAGGCATACGAAAATGACGAAAAAAGAAAAATATAATAAAGTAATTTCAGATTCAAAAAATCAAGTTTTTGCAACAATTGGAAATTATATTAAGAAAAAATATCCTTTTTTAATTCTTTTAGTTTTAGGTTTTGCCGTAGTTTCTCTTTTGTATTTTGCAAAAACTAGTACGGTAGAAACTGTTGCCGGTTTTAATTTGGATAATTATGAAATTGGACAAATTGCAGACAAAACGATAATTGCTGACAGAACAATTCCTGCCGATAGCATAAATCCGGTTCAAGTTGAAAAAGGTGAAAAAATCATAAAAAATGGATTTCCAATTACAGAAGAAAATTATGCAAAATTGCAAAAATTATCAGTTTCTCCAAAATATATTGATTATAGAAGTTTTGCAAATGGAGAACTTGCTTTAGTTTTACTTGCAGTTTTTTGGTATTTAGTTTTTTCGATTGTTAATTTTCATAGAAAACTAAGTTTTAAAGAACCTTTACTCCAAGTAATATTTTTTGTTTTAGTTTTTTCTGTAACAGGATTTTGCTCAAAACTTTCATTTTTTGGAAATCCTTATTCGCTTTGTATTTGTATTCCTGTGGTTTTATGTGTTTCTTTAGTCACAATTCTTTACGGAAATCTTTCTGCCGTTTTATTTTCGTTTATTCTTGCGTTTGGAGTTTTAATCGCTGGAAATTGGCAACTTCCAACTTTTATTTACACACTGGGAACAAGTTTAAGTGCCGCTGCCATTGTTAGGAAAATTGATAAACGACTTCAATTAGTTGGAGCTGGAATTTTATTTGCCATTATAAACATTGTTTTTATGCTTGTTTTAATGGTGATTTTTAACGAAAAACTTGAAGATTTATTAAAACTTTTTCTAGGTGCGTTTTCAAACGGAATTTTAACTGGAGTTTTAACTTTAGGGTTATTAACACCTCTTGAAGCAATCTTAAATACAGCTTCAGTTTTTAGGCTTATGGATTTAAGCAATACAGATAATCCTGTTTTAAAACAAATGCAAATTCAAGCAAGTGGAACTTATTATCATTCTATGAATGTTGCTCTTCTTGCAGAAAATGCTTGTCGCGAAATTGGTGCTAATGCACTTTTATCAAAAGTTGGTGCGTATTTCCACGATATTGGAAAAATTGATCAAAGTGAATATTTTGTAGAAAATCAGGCAAATGGCGAAAATAAACTTATAGAATTAAATCCGACATTATCAGCTTCTGTTATAAAAAGTCACGTAAAAAAAGGCGTTGAAAAAGCAAGACAAATGCGTCTTCCGCAAGCGGTAATTGATATTATTTCAGAACATCATGGAAACAGCATAATTGAATATTTTTACAACGAAGGAAAAGAGTTGGATTCTTCTCTAAAGCCGGAAGACTTTTCTTATCCAGGAAATCCGCCGACGACAAGAGAATCTGCGGTTGTAATGCTTTCTGATACTGTAGAAGCGGCTTGCAGAACACTTGAAAATCCGACATCAACAAGACTCGAAAAATTTATCACAATGCTTATGAATTCAAAAATCGAAAAAAAACAACTTGATAATTGTGATTTAACTTTTAAAGATTTAACAAAAATAAAAGCAGCTTTTGTTCATATTCTTACGGGGCAATATCACAACAGAATAAAATATCAAAATCAACAAGATCCAGATAAAACCGGTAAAACTGAAAATGTAGAAAAATATGAAAATTCAGATAAATCATCAAAATCAGAAAAAGTGCAAAATGTAGAAAAAATTGAAGAAAACGAAAAATCTTCAAAATCATCAAAAGTGGAAAAAAGGAATGTTAATGAATAGAATTGAAATTTCTGTACAAGAAGATATTGAAGAACCAAAATGGATTTTGAGCGTTGAACCATTTTTGCAAAAAGTAATGAATGAATTAAAATTTGAGCAAGAAGAAATATCATTATTTTTTTGTAATGATGATTATATTAAAGAATTAAATAAAAATTATCGTAACATTGATTCTGCCACCGATGTTTTATCTTTTGAAAATGGCGAAAAATACACTGATGAAGAAGGCGAGTGGTTTTGTGCCGGTGATATTGTAATAAGTTTGGAAACTTTGCCTATAAATGCGCAATATTTTGACGAAAATAAAGATAATGAATTAAAACGACTTTTAGTACACGGACTTTTACATTTGAATGGTTATGATCATGGGGAAGAACATTTAGAAAATGGGAAAATTCCCGAATGCAAAATGCTTGTATTACAAGAAGATATTTTAAAAAAATTAAAGGATGAAAAAATTATAAAATGAGTTTTTTTAATCACAAAAAAAAGGAAAATCACAATTCGGAAACCTTAAACGAACACCAAAAACAAATTCTTGCAGAAGAAAAACAAGATATGATTCAAGGAATCGAAGATTTATCTGAAACTTCTGTAAAAGAAGTTATGATTCCTCGTATTGATGTAGATTTTATTGCTTCAAATACCACTGAAGAAGAATTAATTAAAAAAATTGTAGAAAGTGGACATTCTCGGCTTCCAGTTTATACGGATTCTATTGATAACGTAATTGGAGTTTTATACGTAAAAGATTTAATAAAATGCATTGCTCAAAAGCAAGAAATTGATTTGCAAAAAATAATTAGAAAAGCGTTTTTTGTTCCGGAAAGTAAAAGAATTGACGCACTTTTGAGAGAATTTAAAAGAAGACATCTTCACATTGCAATTGCTATTGACGAATATGGCGGAGTTAGTGGAATTGTTACGATGGAAGATATTATCGAAGAAATTGTCGGTGATATTCAAGATGAATTTGACAAAGAACAAGAAGATATTTTGGAAATCAGCAAAAATGTTTGGATTTGTGATGCTCGCGTTGATTTAGACGACTTAAACGAATCGTTAGATGCAAAATTTCCGAACGAAGATTTTGATTCTTTAGGTGGATTTGTATTTGATTTATTTGGAAAAGTGCCTGTAAAATATGAAAAAGCATCTTGGAATGAATACGATTTTATCATTCAAGATATGGACGGACATAGAATCAATCAAGTAAAGGTTATAAAAAATGAGGAAAAAAAACAGTCTGAATAAAATTATTTTAGTTTTTGTTCTTATTGTTTTTGGTGGGATTTTTCCTTTAAATGCACAACAAAAAACGGCAATTTCGCTTTATAACGAAGGATTAGAATTTTACCAGAACGAAGATTATTACGATGCATCTCAAAATTTTTTAGAAGTTGTAAATATAAATTCTTCTTATGCTGATGCTTGGTTTATGCTTTCTGACTGTTCTTATCATCTTGGCGAATATGATTTAGCATTATCTTATCTTGAAAATGCCGAAAAATATGAAAAAAATAATAGCAAAATTCAAAATCTAAAAGGAATGATTTTTTTAGCGTTGGGACGTACAAAAGATGCAAAATCTGTTTTTAACGAAGTTTTAAAAAAATATCCGAATGATATAGATTCTCATTTTGGACTTGCGGAAATCGAACTTTATGATGGAAAATTTTCCGGTGCGGAATCACAATATCTAGAAGCATTAAAACGTCAAAACACAAATAGAAGAGCGTTACTTTCTCTTTCGTTAGTCTGTGCAGAAATTGGACGATATTCTCAAGCAGATGAATATTTACGTCAAGCGTTGCAATATTATTCCGGAGAACCAGAAGTTCATTATTTAGCGAGTGTGGTTGCCTTAAAAAAACAAGATTATTCTGTTGCAGAAAAGCAGGCTAGAATTGCAGTTGAATTGAATGGAAATTATATAAAGGCGTATGAACTTTTAGCTTCAATTTTGTATTTCCAATCTCGTTATGATGATGTAATTGATTTGTGTGATTTTCTTATCAGTAGAAACAGAAATAATTCATCAGCGTGGTATTTAAAAGGAATTGCTCAATCAAAATTAGGAAACGAAACTGACGCAATTCAAACTTGGTCTACTGGACTGAATATTAATCCGCGAGACGAAATTATGCGATTTCAGATGGAACTTTCTATAAGAGAAAATCTTTCTTTAGAAGATTCTAATAGAACTCAGTGGGCAAATTTTCATATAAATAATGCAAAACAATACGAAAGTCGTTTTGATAAAAGCGGAAGTTCTTTTGAATATCAGCGAGCGTTGATTTTAGATCCTATGAATACTCAAGCAAGACTCGCTTACGCAAATAATTTGCAATTAAACGGAATGAACGAAGCGTATTTGCGACAACTTCAATTTATTCAAGAGCATTCAACTCAAACTCTTCCAGTTTCTATTACGGATTCAATAGAAGCATATAATTCTTTGTTAGAAAATACTTTAGCAAAGAAATGGAATGTTGAGCCTTTTTATCTTGATAAGATTCGATGGAATATTGCAATTTTTTATGTTGAAGATTCATCATCTTTTAAGCATGCCAGAAGCGACCGTCTTACCGCTTTAGCGTGTTCAGATATTTTTTCCGGAGTTGCAATTACATCTGTAAAAACTCAAGTTACTCCAATTTCTGGTTATGCTGATGCTTTTAGGAATGCTCGTTCAAATAATTATGATTATTTTGTAATTGTTTCGCAAAACGAAGGTGATGATGATTTGAATTTAAAAGCTTCAATGTATTCTGGAAGAACTGGCTCTAAAGTTTTTGATGATAGTTTTTATGCAACCGGAAATAATCGTTTTTCTACAGTTTTAAGACGTTTTAGAAATTCTGTTTTAGATAAACTTACTGTTCGTGGAAAAATTCTTGATAGAAATGGAAAAACTGTTTTAATTGATTTAGGAAAATCTGAAAATATTACAAAAGATGCAAAATTCAAAATCATAAAAAAGGGGAATTTAAAAACGGCTGATTCCGGAATTGGTCTTTTTTATAAAGATGATGATGTTGTTGGAACATTAACAGTTACTGTTGGCGGAGAAGAAGTTTCTGAAGCTGAAATAACTTCTCATGGATTTTTTGATAGAATTAACGTTGGTGATGAAATTATTCTTGAAGAGATTCCTCAAGTTCAAGATTCTGTTATTGATAATGTTCCAAATGCTGACGAAAACGGAAATGAAGTTGTAAATAATAATATTGGTGAAAATTTAGTAAACGAAATTAAAAAAGCCGTTGAACGTCCTGCAATCTTAGATTTATTGAGAAGTATTTATTAAAAAATAAGAGATATTTTAGTTTGTCGAAACCTATTGGTGTTTTTTACATTTTATCTAGCGAAGAATCTATCCAAAGTTGTGTTTCTCTTGGATAAGTTTTTTTTACTTGAATAAAGTATCTTATAGCATCATCATATTTTTCTAAAAAATAATAAGCTTCACCAATATAAAAAATGCATCTATTTTGAGTTTTTGAAGAAATATTTGTACCATTTAGTTTTTGTAAATTAAAAATTGCTTGTTCATATTTTTTTGAAGCAAAATAATTTTTTAAAATCTCAAATAAAATATATTCTTCACCACCATCTGGAGAAACTAAATCTTCTTCAAAAATATAAGGTTTTAAGTTTTCGCTTTTTTTATCTTTTGAAAAAGTTAGGCCTTTTGTAGAATCCAATGTTTCTTCAGAAATTAAATCATCTTCATTCATTCCGTCAATAATGTTGATGTATGGAAGAGGTGTTTTTCTAAGTTCACCATTTGCAAAAGTTTCTTCTTCATTTTGTGATTTTTCTTCTTCTGTTTTTTTTGGCATTAAGTGAACGCCTTTTACTGTTGAATTTACGCTTAAAATTATAATTTCGTAAGGTTTGTCTGTTACACAAATAACTGCATAATAATAGTCAGAAAAATCATCCACAGAATCTTGATAACTTGTTAAAGTTGGAGATATTTTTGCGATTGGAGATAAATTTTCTATTTCGAAAAAAGAAGAGATTTGTTTTTTGCTTTTAAAGATTTGAAGTTCAGAAATTTTTTTATCAGGATTTTCTGGCAAAGTCCAACTTACATTTATAATTCTTCCTTTTCCCGTTGTAGCTAAAATATTTTGAACAATTGGTCTCTCAGCAAACAGCAAAGATGAAAATAAAAATGAAGTTATAATCAAAAATTTCTTTTTTGCATTCATAAGAAAAATTATAAATTCTGCAAAAGAGAAAATCAAGCTGTGCAATAAGAAACGCAAGCCAAAAAAGCATTTAATGCTAATTTTACGAAGTAAAATTAGTGTGCAGGTTGAAAGTTTTAGCATTTTAATTAGTTTTTTTAACCTGCACAGTGTTAAATAAAAAAAATGTGAAACATTTTATTTTTGTGATTAATGGTTGAAAATCTGCACTTTATCCGATATCCGAACCAAGAGGGAATTTTATATTATAGATGGCATTTCTTATAAAAAGAATGAATTGTAAAATTTAGATTTTATTGGTATCTTTAAGATATGTTAGAAGAATTAAAAATGCCAATTGAAGAGTTAAAGCAAGAAATCACTGATGTTTGGGGGCGTCTTTGACTCGGATTCAATTTATAAATCAATCGATGAAAAGGAAAAATTAACTCAATCACCGAATTTTTGGGACAATCATGAAGATGCTGAAAAAGTTATGTCTCAAATCCGAAAATTAAAAAATCGTGTTGAACCTTGGAAAAAGCTTCTTAGCGATGTAAGCGATTTGGAAGCTATGTATGAACTTGCAGAAGAATCAAAATCACCTTCTGACGAAAATGAAGTTCGTTCAATGTATGAAGAAGATAAAAAAACTTTTGATAAATTAAATATTTTAAATCTTCTTAGCGGCGAAGTTGATCAAAATGATGCATTTTTGACAATTCACGCAGGTGCAGGCGGAACTGAAGCGTGCGATTGGGTTTATATGCTTAGCAGAATGTATTTGCGTTGGGCAGAAAGACACGAATATAAAACCGAAATTCTAGACGAACTCGAAGCGGAAGGCGGATTAAAATCAATTACTATAAAAATTTCTGGAGATTATGTTTACGGTTATTTAAAAGGTGAGGGCGGAATTCACCGTTTAGTAAGAATTTCTCCTTTTGATGCAAATGCTCGCCGTCATACATCTTTTGCTTCGGTTTATGTTTATCCAGTTTTGGATGATACAATTAAAGTTGATATTCGTCCTGAAGATTTGCGAGTTGATACTTATCGCGCTGGTGGAAAAGGCGGTCAGCACGTAAACAAAACCGATTCTGCCGTAAGATTTACTCATATTCCAACTGGAATCGTCGTTGCTTGCCAAAGTGAACGAAGTCAGCTTATGAACAGACAATCTTGTATGAGCATGTTAAAAGCAAGACTTTACGAATATTATCGCGAGCAAAAAGAAAAAGAAAATTCAAAATTTGCGGCAGAAAAAAAAGATATTTCGTTTGGAAGTCAAATTCGTTCTTACGTTTTTTGTCCTTACACAATGGTAAAAGATCATCGTACAAAATATGCAGTTGGAAATATTCAGGCTGTTATGGATGGCGACTTAGACGATTTTATGAATGCTTATCTTATTGCAAAATGGAAAGGTCTTCCAATGGATGGTGGCAAAGACGATGAGGATGAATAAAATTATTTTTTTAAATTTTATTTTTCTCATTTTTTTTAATTTTTTTTGTTTTTGTGATGATTGGATTGTTGCAGCACAAAGTTTCGAAATAAACGACAATAAAGATTATGTAAAAAATTCTTTGTGTGATTTTTTTCCATCTGCAATTTTGGAAAATTTAGGCTCTTCTTTAAATAGAAATGTTGTTCCAGACGAAAAATATGCAAGAGCAGAATATAATTATCAAAATGAAATTCTTTCGCTTTTTTTGCAAATTTCTTCTGAATACAAAAAACGAGATGCTTTAATTTTACAAAATTATTCAGAACGCGAACTTAAAAAAAATCTAAAATCAGAAAACGAAAAAATCAATGAACTTGAACAAAAACTAGAAGAAAAACTTGAAGAACGAGATAAAGCAAAATTTGAAGCCGAAAAAAATATGCAACTTGTTCAAGAAGGAAATTATGAACGAGTAGATTTTTCTTCAGAGGGTAAAAAATGGCTTTATCTTTTTAAAAATTTTTTTGTAGACGATAAAACTCTTGTTGAGCAAGAAACAATTTCGTTTTATAAAAATGATGTTACAAGTCTTTTTAAGCCTTCTGAAACTGCTTTGAAAAATGGAATCGAAAGTTATGATTTTCAAAAAGAAATAAATTCTGCAAAAATCAATACTTTAATTACAGGAAAAATTGCACTTTATGGTGATTTTTTGAGTGTTACAGTGAATGCTTATCTTTTTCCGTCGGCAAAAAAAATTGTTTCTGTTATGGAAGTTGGTCGTATGGAAGATACAGAAACAATCGCAGCGAGTCTTGCAAGAAAACTTGTACCATATCTTACAAATGCATTTCCGGTGGAAATTGAACTTTTTGTTTCGCCGCAGACTGATTATAAATTTTATTTGGATGATGTTTTGCAACACCAAATAGAAAATAAATTTATGATAGACTCTGGAACTCACACAATTCAAATTTTAGCTGATGGATTTTCGCCTGCAACTACAACTTTTCGTTTTGAAGGAAATCGTCGTTACAAAATTGAAGTTAATCTTAAAGAAATGCAAAATGCTTTTGTTTATTTAATGCAAAAAAATCCTTCTGATTTAGAAGTTTTTGCTTCTGGAGAAAAAGTTCAAACTGTAAATAATCAATATTCAAAAATAAAAATAAACGGAAATTCTGTTTTGGGAATGTTTTCTACGCCAGATGACTTTTCTAGTTTTTTTTATATTCCAAAAGAAGTTGTTTTGTCTGAAGAAGTTGTAAAAATGAATCCAAAAATAAAAAAAGATAAAGATTATATTGATAAACGAAGAAGAATTATGTATGCATCTTATTCGGCACTTATAATTTCTTTAATTCCGAATTTTGTTTGTCAAGGAGAGTTTCAAAATTATAATGGCGTTTATGAAATTTTAAAAACTGAAGAGGCCTATAATTCTGCGATAAAATGGGGAACTGCCTCTAATATTTGTACTGGAATTTCAATTGGTTGTGGAGTTTTTTTTGCTTATGAACTTGTTCGTTATTTGATTAGTGCAAATTCTATATTGCCTAAAAAAGCAAAAAAAACCGGAATCGATTTAGATTTTATAAATTTTGAAGATTTAGAAAAATCTTCAAGTGAAAATATTTCAGAAAATGAGGAAATTGAAAATTTAGAGTGAAAAGTATTTATTTTTGGGAAAAACGTCATTGCGAGCAATAGCGAAGCAATCTTTCTCTATAAAAAAATATTTTATTAAAGGAACTATAAATGAAAAAATCTTTTGGTGAAAAATTAAAATCTTTATTTAGTAAAAAAATAGATGAAGAGTTTTTTGAAAATCTTACTGATATGCTTGTAGAAGGCGACGTTGGTGCAAAAACTGCATTTGAATTAACCGATGAACTTGAATCAATTTGCCACAGAGAAAAAATCACAGAAAAAAATCAAATTTTGCAAAAATTAAAAGAAATTTTACTTTCAAATGTAAAACAAATTGATTTAAAACCGGATTTATCAAAACACAATATTTGGATGCTTTTAGGCGTAAATGGAGTTGGAAAAACGACTTCTGTTGCAAAACTTGCAAATATGCTTAAAAATCAAGGAATTGAAAATATCATTCTTGCAAGTGCAGATACATTCCGAGCTGCTGCAATAGAACAACTTGCAATGCACGGAGAAAAAATTGGAGTTAGAGTTGTAAGTCATCAGCACGGAAGCGATCCAAGTGCGGTAGTTTTTGATGCGGCAGACGCGTTAAAATCAAGAGGCCCGGGAATTGTTTT
Source organism: uncultured Treponema sp. (assembly GCA_964541735.1). Taxonomy (GTDB): domain Bacteria; phylum Spirochaetota; class Spirochaetia; order Treponematales; family Treponemataceae; genus Treponema_D. The sequence goes on along the minus strand of CAZIQK010000001.1, from coordinate 39,051 downwards.
GGCAGATACTGCAGGACGACTTCATAATAAAGAAAATTTGGTTCGCGAATTACAAAAAATCAATCATATTTGCGAAATTAAAGCAGATGAAGGTTTTTATAAAAAAATTATTGTAATTGACGCAACCACCGGACAAAATGCATTGCGTCAAGCGGAAGTTTTTAACGAAGCTGTTGGTGTTGATGCAATCGTAATGACGAAATATGATTCTACAGCAAAAGGCGGAGTTGCTATTTCTATTGGAAAAGAATTAAATCTTCCAATCGCTTATGTTTGCACTGGCGAAAAATACGAAAATATAAAACCTTTTAATGCAGAAAAATATATTGATGAATTTTTAGGTTTGTAATTTGAAAAAATCTTATTTTGCAATATTTTTAGTTTTCTCATTTTTTTTACTTTTTTCTTGTTCAAAAAAATTAAATTTAACAAATTCTGGCGAAGAACAAAAAGAACATTTTGAAGAAATATTAAAAGAGTCATTAGAATCATCATCACAAAGTGAAAAAGATGAACAAGACGAAGCAGAGAGATTGAAAAACGAAATCTTAAAAAGTGTTGAAAATTTTAGCGAAGCACAAATTGAATATAATTCGTTGGAAACAGAAAATTCTGAAGAAGAATTGCCAGAAAATCAAACAGAAGAAGAAAATAAAGACGTTTTTGTTGTTGATAATAACGGAAAACTAAGAATTTATTCTTTTGAAAAAGAAGGCGAAAATCAAAATAAAGAAATTTTAATTCCGGAAAAAGAAGATGGGCTTACAGTTTTAACTTTTGCAAATAAAAAAATTATCACGCGAAGTTTTTATGATGATTTTGGAAGATTTTGTAAAAAAGAAGAATGGAAAATTCCTGATGTAGAGAATCCGTCTTTAGAAAAAAGCACGATTTATGAATATGATGGCGAAAATTTTTCTCCGACAAAAAAAATCATTTTAGAAAAAAATTATAAAACTGAATTTGAATATAATAAAAATGAAAATCCTGAAAAAATGTCAAAATTTTATATTTTACAAACGGAAGAAGATTCTCAATCATTTTTAATAAATCAAACTGAATATTCTTATGATGAAGAACAAAAAATTATTAGCGAAAAAACTATAGAAAAAACTTATTCGGAAGATTATAAAAAAGAAAAATCAAATTTAGAAAAAAAATTTTTGTATTCGTATCCGAATATTTTAAGCGATGATAAAATTCCTGCGGATTTTTCTTACTTTGAAAATGGAATTTTAAGAATAAAAAATGAATATTCTGACGAAAAAGGTTCTTATATTTCGCAAGTTTTTTTTGATGAAAATTATTCTGTAAAAACATATTATAAAGAAAATCAAAAGAAGAAAGATGTTTATATTTTAGACGGAAAAGTTGTTCGGGAAAAAATTTATGATTAAAAAAAATTTGCTACAAAAATTCAGATGGATTTTTCTTGTTTCAAAAAGATTTTCGCGAGTTGATAGAAAAGGTCGTTCCGCAGCTACTTCAAAACTTGCAACAGCAGGAATTGCAGTTGGTGTTATGACTTTAATTGTCGTTATGAGCATTATGAACGGATTTCAATTAAGTTTTATCGATTCAATTCAAGAAATTTCATCTTATCATCTTAGAGTTTATAATTTGCCAGAAAATGAAAAATCTGATTTTTATAAATTTTGTGATGAAAATAAGAATATAAAAAGTTGCACTGAATTTTTAGAAGCACAAACAATTCTTGCAAGCGAAAAAGGAACTGAAAGTGTTTCAATTTTGCGAGCAATAAATCCGAACGTTTATAATACAGATTCTGGTTTTTATAAAGAAGTAAAAATGCTTCAAGGAAAATTTGATATTTCTAATTCTGGAAGCATAATTTTGGGAAATCGTCTTGCACGCGATTTAGGCGTTCGACTTGGGCAAAAAGTAAATCTTTTGGTTTTGAGCGGTTCAAGTGATGTTGATTTATTTTCGCAAGATAGAATTTTTACAGTAGTTGGAATTTTTACTTGCGGATATGCAGAAATAAATTCTTCATTTGCATTTATAAACATTGAAGATGGATTTAAATATTTTGGAAAAGAAACTCAAAACGTTTTAGGAGTAAAAATTCAAAACGTAAATCACGATGTTTATGCTCAAAATATCTTAAAAAAGGTATTTCCAAGCGCAAATATTGAATCTTGGAGAAGTTATAATAAATCTTTTTTTGGAACTTTAAGAGTCGAAAAAAATATGCTTTTACTTTTGGTCGCTTTGATTTTTGTTGTTGTTGCAATAAATATTTACAACGGAATGAGGAGACTTGTTTTTGAACGAAAAAGTGAAATTGCAATTTTTGCCGCTTTAGGAGCTCCTTCAAGTGAAATAAAATCAATTTTTATTATGAAAGGATTTCTTACTGGTTTGATTGGCTCTGCAATTGGAGTTGTTTTGGGCATTTTAATCAGTAAAAATTCTGATATTGTTTTTATGGCAGCCTCAAAAATTATGTATGCATTCCAATATCTTTTTACTGCAATTTTTAACCATGAAAATCTTGCTTACGTTTCTGAAAATTCATCTTATATTTTATATTCAACAATTCCTGCTAGAATACAAAGTGGCGAAGTTTTTTTTATTGCTTTGTTTGGATTTATTTCGCCCCTAATTGCTTGTTGGGCGGCTAGCAAAAATGTTTTAAAATTGACTATTGCGGAGGTTTTGCATAATGAGTAGCGTTGTAAGCATAAAAAATGTAGAAAAAACTTATGTTACAGAATCAGAAAAATTAACTGTTTTAAAAAATTGCAATCTTGAAGTTGAAAAAGGCAAAAAAATTGTGATTGTAGGAGAAAGTGGAAGCGGAAAAAGTACTTTACTCAATATAATTGGTGGAATTGACACTGTTACAAGTGGATTTGTTCAAGCGGGCGAATATAAAGTTTCTGAATTAAAAGAAAAAGAATTATCAGAATATCGCTCAAAATATTTAGGATTGATTTTTCAATTTCATTATCTTTTAAAGGATTTTACCGCGTTAGAAAATGTTTATATGCCAGCTCTTATTTTGGGAACTCCAAAAAAACAAGCGATTGAAAAGGCAAAATCTTTACTTTTTGATGTTGGTGTTTCTGAAAGAATGAATCATCTTCCTTCTCAACTTAGTGGAGGCGAACGTCAAAGAGTTGCTGTCGCACGAGCGTTGATAAATGAACCTTCATTAATTTTGGCTGATGAACCAACCGGAAATTTGGATCCTACAAATGCAGTTTTAATAGGTGATTTACTTTTTGGAATGGTAGAAAAATATCAAAAAACACTTTTGCTTGTAACTCACGACTTAAGACTTGCAGAAAATGGTGATGAAATTTACAAAATTGTAAATGGAGCATTGCAAAATGACCGTTAAATCATCTTTTATGTTTGCAAAAAATTTAATTTTCCCAAAAACAGAAAAAAAATCATCTGCAAGACGAAGTTTTTTTGGAGCATTAATTTGCATCGCACTGAGTATAATTCCTTTAATAGTTGTCGTTTCTGTTGCGACTGCAATGATAAATGGAATGACTGAGAGAATTATTGGACTTTCTTCAAATCATATTGGTGCGTACATTGCTTCTTCCTACGAAAAAGTGCAAACTTCAAATGATTTTCTACAACTTACAAATGAATTAAAAAATATTGATGGAATTGTTGATACTTTTGCAGAAATACAATCATCTTCGTTGGCGTTAAATAAAAATATAAGGACCGGAATAGAAATTCGTGCCGTTCAAAATGATATTTTTGAAAAAAATTCTGCATTTAAAGAATTTTTTGAAGTTATTGATGGTTCTCTTTTAGATTTTGAATCTTCCAACGAAAAAAATGCAATTATTGGAAAAAGAATTTCTGAAATTTTAGATATAAAAGTTGGAGAAAATTTTAGAATTATCACGACGAAAAATGTTGGTGGAAGAATTGTCCCAAAACTAACAACGTTTAAAGTTTCTGCTATTGTTTCGAGTGGCTATCAAGAATTAGATCAATTTTGGGTTTTTATTCCTTTAGAAACTGCGTATTCATTTTTAACACTTTCAAATGCAACTTTTATAATTTCGTGTGAAACAGAAGATGCTTTTTCTCCATCACTAGTGAGAATTCAAAATAATCTGCGTTCATTTTTTGGAAGATATGCAAATATTTACAGATGGGATCAAATTCATAGTGCCGAATTTGAAAATTTTTCTTCAACAAAAGTTATGCTTGTTTTTGTTATGATGTTAATCGTTTTAGTTGCAAGTATAAATATTTCATCTGCAATTGTAATGCTTGTTATGGAACGAAAAAAAGAAATTGCAATTTTGAAAAGCATCGGTGCAACACCAAAAGGAATAACTCTTTCTTTTTTAATTGCAGGAATGGCTTGCGGTTTTGGAGGCGTTTTAATAGGGCTTCCATGCGGATTATTTTTTACAATTTTTTCAAATCAACTTATAAGCGGATTAGAAAAAATCATAAATTTTTTTGTGAGAATTTTTTATTTTTTCAAAGGAACTTCTTTAACAAGCGAAAATTCTGTTCAACTTTTAAATCCGGCTTATTATTTACAAAAAATTCCAATTTCAATACCATTTAGTCAAATTCTTTTGATTTGCATTTTTGCAGTTGTTCTTTCGTTGATTGTTTCAATTATTCCATCTGTAAAAGCCGGAAAAGAAAAACCTTTGGAGATTTTAAGAAAAAATTAATATGAAAGTTTGTCCGATTTGTGGAAATTCGTTTAAAGATATTGTAAAGACTCAAGCATTTGGATGTCCTGAATGTTATTTTGCTTTTGGTGATGAAATTAAGCAAAATTTGAAAAATTTAGGAATTACAGAAAGTTACAAAGGGTCTTTACCAAAAAATATAAAAGGTTTTGAGTCAAATCTAGTTGCTCGTGTGGAAGTTCAATTAAAACTTGATGAAGCTGTTGAAAAAGAAGAATACGAAAAAGCGGCATTTTACAGAGATTATTTACAGATTTTAAATTCAAAAAAAGTAAATGGAGAAGATTCTCTCGATGGAAAAAAAACAGACAAATAGAAAAAAATCTGGATTTTGGTTTTATCAACCAGGAAAAGATGAAGATGTTATAATTTCTACACGAGCAAGGCTTGTTCGCAATCTTGCAGATTTTAAGTTTCCACAAAAAATGTCTCTTGATGAAACTCGAAGATTAGTTTCGCTTGTTGATGATGCTTTTAGTTATGATAACAATTTTATTTTTTTGCCGGAAAATAAAGAAAATTCCTTAGGTTCTGCAATTTTACGAGAAAATTCTATGATTGGAAATAGTCCTTTTTCGGCAATAGAAATAAACAGTTCTAAAACAATAATTTGTCTTATAAATGAGTTAAACCATATAAAAATTATAGATTTTTGTTCTGGATTTGATTGTGAAAACATTATGAAAAATGTTTACGAAGTCGATGAAAATCTGCAAAAAAAATTGCAATTTGCTGCGAGTGTCGATTTCGGTTATTTAACTTCCCAAATTAAAGATTGTGGAACTGGATTAAAAATTTCTTTGAGAGTTTTTATTCCATCGCTTGTTTTAAGTGGAAAATTTGATGATTTTGTAAATAATCTTACTGAGCAAAAATTTTGTTTTCGACCAATCGTAAATCCTGATAAAACCACTGTTTTTGAAAATTTTTTCTTTGATGTTTATCCTGCTTTTTGTGAAGTTGGAACAGAATTAGAACAACTTGCTCAAATTCAAGCAATAGGAATGCATATTTTAAAAACAGAACGCAAGTTTAGACAGGAATTTGCCGAAAATAATCCTATAATAGTTTTAAATTTTATACGCTCTAATTTTGCAAAAGCTATAAATTCTTTACTTTTAAGTTATGAAGATGCAATGAATGCAATTAGCATTGTAAAATGGGGAATTCAGACTGATGTTTTAACTGGCATTAGCGAAACAGATTTGAATAGTCTTTTGTATTTGTTAAAGCAAAATCATCTTTTATTTATAAATTCTAGTTATGATTTTAGTTTTGAAAAAGAAATAAAAAACAATAAAACTTTACTTATACAAAGATTACGAGCAACTGTGTTACAACAAGCGTTTGAAAATGTAAAATTTAAATAAGTTATTGAGGATTATAATGAGAAATTTTTCTCCGCGAGTAAGAAATGTTTTATTTACTTTAGCACAAGATGAAGCAAGAAAATCTGGAAATAAACAAATTCTTCCAGAACACGTAATTCTTTCAATCATAAAATTAAATAATGGAATTGCATATAAAGTTTTTTATAAACTTGGACTTGATGTAAATGCTCTAAAACAAAATATAGAAAAAATTTTGAAAATGGAAAAAAATCTTCCAACACTAGACGTTATTCCAAAAAGTCGACGTTACAGAGTTTTATTAGATTTAGCAGAACTTGAAGCAAGTGCTTTGCATAATGAATATATTGGAACTGAACATCTTTTGTTAGCGGCAATTCGCGAAGAAGGAAGCGTTACAAATAACTTTTTTGTTTCAAACGGATTTTCAATTATGGATGTGCGTTTTAGTGTGATTGAACTTCAAGAAGAAAATATTTCATCTTCATTAAAAAATCAGTCTAGCGAATTTGTAGATTCAATTTTTAAAAATCTGATAGAAAATGATGATTTTTCTGAAATTTTCGATAATGAACAAGGTGATGATGTAAAAAAATCACAAGATAAAAAATCAAAATCCCAGAAAAAAGAATCTTTTTTGGAGCAATATTCGCGCGATTTAACAAAACTTGCCCGCGAAAATCTTTCTGATCCAGTTGTCGGTCGAGATAAAGAAATTCATAGAATTATTCAGATTTTATGTCGTCGTTCTAAAAATAATCCGGTTTTAACAGGAGAGCCAGGAGTTGGAAAAACTGCCATTGTAGAAGGACTTGCTCAATATATTGTAAGTGGAAAAGTTCCTTTAGATTTACTAAAAAAACGAATTTTATCTTTAGATTTAGCGGCGATTGTTGCAGGAACTAAATATCGTGGTGAATTTGAAGAAAGAATGAAAAAAATTCTAAATGAATTGCAAGCAAACAAAGATATAATTCTTTTTATAGACGAACTTCACTCAATTATTGGGGCGGGCGGAAATGAAGGTACAATGGATGCTTCTAACATAATGAAGCCGGCACTTTCGCGTGGGGAAATTCAAATAATTGGTGCAACTACAACAAAAGAATATACTCGCCATATCGAAAAAGATTTAGCTTTGGAGCGAAGATTTCAAGTTGTAAAAGTTGAAGAACCATCTGAAGAAGAAACTTGTAAAATTTTGGAAGGAATAAAAGAAAAATACGAAAATTATCATCGTGTAATTTATGATGAAGGTGTAATTCCAACAATTGTAAGACTTAGTAAACGTTATCTTCCGGAAAAAGTACTTCCCGATAAAGCAATTGATATTTTAGATGAAGCGGGTGCCGCAAAAAAAATCTCGGAAGAATTTCGTCCTTCTGAATTTGATGAAATTGAAAAAAATATCAATAAATTAGTTGAAGAAAAGAAAAATCTTGTAAAAAATCAAGATTACGAAAATGCAGCAGTTGTTCGCGATAAAGTGATTGAATTGCGTCAAAAATTAAATGCTTACTCCAATATTTTACGAGAACATGGCGAAAACAATAAAAAACACGTTTCTGTATTTGATATTGAAAAAATAATTACCGAAATGACAGGAATTCCTCTTGAACAAATGACTTCTAGCGAAACAGAAAGAATTGTTCATATGGAAGATGAACTTCATAAAACTGTGATTGGACAAGATAATGCAGTTAGTATAATTTCTGGTGCGATTAGACGAAGTAGGGCAGGAATTTCTTCTCCAAAGCATCCTGTTGGTTCTTTTATTTTTTTAGGTCCTACAGGAATTGGAAAAACTCAACTTGCAAAAGCATTGGCAAAATATCTTTTTGGAAGTGAAGATTCTTTAATTCGTATTGATATGTCTGATTATATGGAAAAGCACAATGCAAGTAGATTAGTTGGTGCTCCTCCGGGATATATTGGTTATGAAGAAGGAGGCGTCCTTACAGAAAAAGTCCGACATCATCCATATTCGGTCGTTTTATTAGATGAAATAGAAAAAGCTCATCCTGATATTTTTAATCTTCTTTTACAAATGTTAGAAGAAGGTGAATTGAGTGATAATCTTGGGCATACAGTTAATTTTAAAAATACAGTTATTATTATGACAAGTAATGCAGGAGCAAGACAAATCACGAATGAAGGTAAAGTTGGTTTTGGGGTAAGAGATGGCGTCTTATCCTATGAAGAAATAAAATCTGGTGCAATGAATGAACTAAAACGTTTACTAAATCCAGAACTTTTAAACCGAATTGATGATGTAATTGTATTTAATGCACTTTCTAAAAAAGAAGTTTCTCAAATTTTGGATATTCAAATTGCAGATTTGGCAGAAAGACTTTCTGAAAAAAAATTAAAAATCACTATAAAGCCAAAAGCAAAAGAATATCTTGTAGAACATGGTTATAATCCAGCAATGGGAGCAAGACCAATGGCAAGACTTATCCGAAAAGAAATTGAAGACCCTCTTGCAATGGAAATCCTTTCTAATAAAGATAAAGATGTTGATACCGTAAACATAGATTGCAAGAATGAAAGTTTAAAAATCCAGCTCAAAAAAAGCCAAAAACAACCAGTAGAAGTAAAGTTGTATGAGGTAGAAAGTAAGAATTAGGAATTTGTAAATAGCACTAAAATTATTTATAATAAAATAAAAAAAGCGAGGAAATATGATAAAAGAATTTTTAGATTATAATACTGTTCGCAATGATGCCTTAAAAATTGCCGATAAAATAAGAAAAGACGGTTTTATTCCAGATGTAATTTATTGTTCACTTCGTGGCGGTGCTTATATGGCAAACGTTATCAGTGAATATTTTAAAATTGTTTGTAAGCAAGAAAATCTTCATCCATCACTTTATGCAGGCGTTGTTGCACGTTCTTATTCTGATGTCGCTCAACATACAAAAGTTTTTATTGATGGTTGGACTTATCCACCGGAAAATTTGCGACCTGGAGATAAAATTCTTTTAGTTGATGATATTTTTGATTCTGGAAGAACAATAAATTCTTTGGTAGAAACTCTTATGAATAGTAGAGGTTTTGCTCGTAGCGATATAAAAGTTGTTGTTCATGATTATAAATATTTTACATATTATGAAAAACAACTTCCAATTCAACCTGATTATTATTGCCGTAAATTTGAAATTAATTCTCCAGAAGAAAATCGTTGGATTCATTATATGAGCCATGAATTAGTTGGTCTTACTTCCGAAGAATTAGAAAAATATTATTATAAAGATGATCCCGAATTGAAAGAAATTTTGGGACCTTATTTAGAAAAATAATTTTTAGAGGAATCATGAGAAGAAGTTTATTTAGTTGCAGTTTAAGCATTTTATTTTTTTTGATTTGTACAAATCTTTATTCTCAAATAAGCGTTAAAAGTCCAATTTCGGGACAATGGGCAAATAAACAAATGCTTATAATTGATACTTCTTCTGATGGTGATTATTTTTATTCTGTTGATGGCTCTGACCCTGAAAATTTTGGTTTTGCTTACGATGGTCCTGTTTTACTTGATGTTGATGGAAATGTAACTTTAAGAATTGCAAAAATCATTTCTACAAATAAAAAAGAAACTTTAGAAATTTCGTATTCTGTAATACAAGATGATGGAAACTCAAAGTCTTACTCTCAATTTATATCATCTTTTTTTGATACAGGAATTCTTAATTATACTTCTGGAACTGATTTTTCAATTCCTTCTGAATTAAAATTTAGTTTTGAATTTTTTCCAAAAAATTTTATAGACGGAAGAACAATCAGCATTTCAGAAAAATCAGTTTTGACAAGAAATTTTCCTTGTACAATTTTAGACTCTTCAACAAACGAAAAATGGCGATTTTTTATAAAAACTTATCCTTCAATTTCAGGTACTTTTAGTCGTCGAGATTTGCCAATAAAAATTGTAGATTGGGATACTGTAGAATTTTTAGATGAAAATTTAATTTATAAAATTGATGATGAATTTTGGAGTTTGCCAAAAAGTCCTGTAAAATTAGACAGAAATCAATCACATATGATAAGTTGGCAAAGCATAAATTATGATTTTGGAAATCCAATAGAAAGTTTTGTCTTGCCTCCAAAACCGCAAATAAAAATCACACAAGGTGAAGATGGAGAAATAATTTGCACTTTAGATGACGATGAATCTTACAAAATGTCTCTTTTAGGTGAAAATTTTTTATATCAAGAATTATTTTCAGAAATTTGTGCTGATGTTTTTTTTGGAGAAAATGTTTCTGGCACAATGCAAATTGGAATTTTTTGTTCCGGACTTTTTCAAGGCGAAATGGATGTTCCTTATTTCATAAATAAAAGTCCGGCTTCCGCTCCAAAAATTATTTCTGATACAAAAAATTTTTACACACGCAAAGATGTAAACTTAAAAATTCAAAATGATGATTCAAATGCAGAACTTTATTACGCAATAAGCGAACCTTTTCCAATTTCAGATTCATCTTCAAGGCTAAATCCTAGTTCTCTAGAATTGCAAAATGTTTTGGCAGATGATTTTGTAAAAGTAGACTCTTCATCAGTTTCAATTTCTCTAAAAGCATTGAATGAAAGTAGTGTTTTTTATAGAGTTCGGGCATTTTCTAAAAAAGATTCAAATCAAAGTCCTATTTCTGAATATAGCGTGATTATTGACCAAAATTATTATTATAATTCGTCATCATCTTCTACTTTGCAAGAAGGAACTTTGGAACAACCTTTTACAGATTTTAATTCACTTTTACAAGCGTTGAATTCTACTCGAAATGCAAAAATTTTTGTTTTAGGTGATTTAGTAATTCCAAGTGGAAAATATGAAATTTTTTCAAATTGCATAATTATTGGCGAAGATGATTCAAATATCATTTTTGATAAAAATGCACAACTTATTGTAAAAGATTCTTCTTTAGATTTGCGAAAAATTTCTATAAAAAATACAAAAGATGATGAACTTTCGACAATGCTTCCTTTAATAAAAGGGCAACGTTCTGTTTTGAGTTTTACAGATTGTCTTATTTATGCCGAATTTGAAAAAACTGGTAGCGTGATTGATTCTTCTAGTTGTGTTGTTTACATAAAGAATTCTATTTGTGCAATTTTGGCAAAATCATATTCTTGCTTTATGACAGGCGTAAATTCAAAAATATTTATAGAAAACTCAAATATAACTGCAAATTCTGAAACTTCCGTTTTGATTTCTTTTTCTCAAACTCAGATTTCTTGTAAAGAAAATACTTTGAGCATAAATTGCAAAAAAGGAAGAGTCGCAGAGTTTTTTGAGAGCGAAGGCGTTTTTGAAAAAAATGTATTCAAAGGCGACCTTTCAAAATCAACTTCAATAAATCCTATTTTTACAGATAAAAAATGCTTAATAAACTTTTCGGATAACGAAACTTATGGATTTTAATATTTTTGAAGTTGGATTTGATGAAGCGGGAAGAGGTCCTTTAGCAGGTCCGGTAAGTGCAGCTTGTGTTATTCTTCCAAAAGATTTTCCATTTGAAATTTTGAATGATTCAAAAAAACTTTCTGAAAAAAAACGAATTTTTGCAGAAAAAATAATAAAAGAAAAAGCTTGTTGGGGAATTGGAATTATCAATCATACAAAAATTGATGAAATAAATATTCTTGAAGCATCTATGCTTGCAATGGAAAATGCTTTTTCTCAAATGATGGAAAAATTTCCTGAGTGGTGTAAAAAGAATAATTTTGATTTTGAAAATATAAAATTAATTGGAATTGCAGATGGTACTCGTTCTCCAAAAGTTAATATTGAAATTCGAGCAGAACCGAAAGCTGATGGTAAATATTTTTGTGTAATGGCAGCAAGTATTTTAGCAAAAGTTTGCCGAGATAATATTATGCTTGAAATGGATAAAAAATATCCTGAATATAAATATGCAAAACATAAAGGTTATCCAACAAAAGAACACAGAGAAATCTGTAAAAAAATAGGACCTTCACCAATTCAAAGAAAAACTTTTCATTATTAAGTTGAAATTGGTGATAATGCCTTTTAAGAATTATTCTTCATTTTGAGATGGTTCTACTTTTTTGGAAACAACATGAATTCTTCCTGTTTTTTTAACACCATCATTATCATTTTTTTCAGATTTTACTTTATAAATTTTCTTGCCATATTTTGCATCTTTTACAAGTTTTTTTTCTTTTTTGATTTTTTGACGTTCTTTGCGTTCTTTTTCTATAAAATCAAGAGATTTTTCCATTCCTTGTAAAAATTTCTGCATATCTTCTGCAAAAATAGCAACTTGATGTCTATCTTGTTCGGCACCATCTCTACTTTTTGTTTCAACAATTTGGAGAAAAACATCACCAGTGCGATTTTCTTTTACATTAAAAAAATATGAACGATTATCTAAATAAACTTGAGTTGTAAATAATTCTCCTCGTGCTCCCATCTTTTTCTCCCATAAAAAGTTAATGAGGAAATTTCAATTTCCGATTTGACTTTTTTTAACAACTTCGTAATGAAATGAGAAGTTGTTGTAATACGTCGAGTCAAGTCACGCTCCGCTTAAAGCCTTGAATTCGCCGTTTTTAAGGTTTTTATTAAACCTTAAATAAAGAAGTTTGCAACGCAAACTTTAGTTAGATAAAATTGCGACATTTTAGCGATTTTATCTAACACTCTATTGAAATATTTTAGTAATTTATCACAGAGAATAGATTTTTGCAATGACTTGATTTTTCATTCTATTTTTGAAATTGCAAGTTGAATAAGGACACAACTGTAATTTGCAATATTATTGTTAAAGCCCTTTTTTTATGTTATATTTTTTTTATTAATTACATTAATTATGAGAGGAAATTGCGTGAAACTTTGGGAAAAAGGTGCTTACCTTGTAAATGGAAAACTTGTTGAATCTGCAAATGGTGTAGAAAAAGCAGATGGAATTAAAAAAACTTTAGCTTATTCAATTTTACAAAAACATAATACATCTGGCGACGAAAAAAAATTAAAAATTAAATTTGATAAAATCACTTCTCACGATATTACTTATGTTGGAATTATTCAAACCGCTCGAGCATCTGGTTTAGAAAAATTTCCAATTCCTTATGTTCTTACAAACTGTCACAATTCACTTTGTGCTGTTGGTGGAACAATCAATGATGATGATCATATGTTTGGTCTTACTTGTGCTCAAAAATACGGTGGAGTTTATGTTCCTCCTCATCTTGCTGTCATTCATCAATATGCGAGAGAAATGCTTGCAAAATGTGGTGATATGATTTTAGGTTCTGATAGTCATACTCGTTATGGTGCACTTGGAACTATGGCGATTGGTGAAGGTGGCGGAGAACTTGCAAAACAACTTTTAAATAAAACTTATGATGTTTCTTATCCTGAAGTTATTGCTGTTTATCTTTCTGGTGAACCTGTTGCCGGAGTTGGTCCACAAGATGTTGCTCTTGCAATTATTAAAGCGGTTTTTTCTAATGGATATGTAAAAAATAAGGTGATGGAATTTATTGGGCCTGGTGTAAAATCACTTTCTGCTGATTTTAGAATTGGTGTTGATGTTATGACAACAGAAACAACATGTCTTTCTTCTATTTGGAAAACTGATGAAAAAATTGAAGAATGGTACGCAATTCATGGTCGTGCAAATGATTATAAAGAATTAAATCCTGGAGAATGTGCATATTATGATGGAGCAATTGAAATTGATTTAAGTGAAATTCGTCCAATGATTGCACTTCCATTCCATCCTTCTTGTGCTTATACAATTGATGAAGTTAATAAAAATCTGTTTGATATTTTAGACGAAACTGAAAAACGTGCAAAAATTTCTTTTGGTGATAAAGTAAATTTCACTCTTAAAAATAAAGTAATTGATGGAAAACTTTATGTTGATCAAGGTGTAATTGCAGGATGTGCTGGTGGTGGTTATGAAAATATTTGTGCCGCAGCAGATATTTTAAAAGGAAAAGATTCCGGAAATGGAAAATTCTTATTGGATGTTTATCCTGCTTCTATGCCAGTTTATAAAGCATTGATGGAAAATGGTGCATTTAGTGCTTTAGTTTCTGCTGGTGCAATTGTAAAAACTGCTTTCTGTGGTCCTTGTTTTGGTGCAGGAGATACTCCGGCAAATGGTGCACTTTCTGTTCGTCACTCAACAAGAAACTTCCCAAATCGAGAAGGTTCAAAAATCCAAAATGGACAACTTGCTTCTGTTGCTCTTATGGATGCTCGTTCAATTGCGGCAACTGCAGCAAATAAAGGATTTTTAACTGCAGCAACAGATTTTGATACAGAATTTAGTGGAAAAAAATATTTCTTTGATAAAACAATTTATGAAAAACGTGTTTACGATTCAAAAGGTATTTCTCATCCGGAAGTTGAAATTCAATTTGGACCAAATATTAAAGACTGGCCAGAACAAAAGTCTTTACAAGATGATTTACTTTTAAAAGTTGTTTCAGAAATTCATGATCCTGTTACAACAACTGATGAACTTATTCCGTCTGGAGAAACTTCATCATTCCGTTCAAATCCACTTGGACTTGCAGAATTTACTTTAAGCCGAAGAGATCCTTCTTATGTTGGAAAAGCAAAATCAGTTAGAGATTTAAGTGATGATGTAAAATCAGAAATTAAAAATATTGTTGAAATTTTGAGCAAAAAAGATTCTGAACTTGGAAAAAAAGCTGAAAAAGCGGGAATTGGTTCTACAATTTTTGCTGTAAAACCAGGTGATGGTTCTGCTCGTGAACAAGCAGCAAGTTGTCAAAGAGTTCTCGGTGCATCTGCAAATATAGCAAATGAATATGCAACAAAACGTTATCGTTCAAATCTTATAAACTGGGGAATGATTCCTTTTGTTTACAAAGAAGGTGATAAAAATCTTCCTTTTGCAAATGATGATTATGTTTTTGTTCCCGGCGTAAAAAAGATGATAGCAGAAAAACTTCCTTCAATAAAAGCTTATTCAATCAAAAAAGATGGAACTGTAAATGAATTTGAACTTTTTACTGGCGACCTAACTGATGACGAAAGAAAAATCATTCTTGCAGGTTGTTTGATTAATTTTTATAGAGAATAGTTTTTTGTAATTGTGATAATCTAATTTTTTTATCATTCCCGTGCTCGAACACGGGAATCTTTTTTGAAATTGTGTTGAGAGGAAAAATTATGATAGATTATACAGAAGGTTCTGGAAAACAATATCATACCGGTGTTGGTGCAAATGATATTGGAAAATATGTTATTTTGCCCGGAGATCCAAAACGTTGTGCTAAAATTGCAAAATATTTTGATAATGCAAAACTTGTTGCAGATGTTAGAGAATTTGTAACTTATACAGGCACTCTTGATGGTGAAAAGGTGAGTGTAACTTCTACAGGAATTGGCGGACCTTCTGCATCAATTGCAATTGATGAACTTTCAAAATGTGGAGCACATACTTTTATAAGAGTCGGAACTTGTGGTGGAATGCAAGAAAATGTGCTTGGCGGAGATATTGTTATTGCAACCGGAGCAATTCGTATGGAAGGAACAAGCCGAGAATTTGCTCCAATCGAATATCCTGCTGTTCCGAATTATGATTGTGTAAATGCTCTTGTAAAAAGTGCAGAAAAATTAAATCTTAATCATCATATTGGTGTTGTTCAATGTAAAGATTCTTTTTTTGGTCAGCATGAACCAGAAATTATGCCTGTAAGTTATGAACTTGAAAATAAATGGAATGCTTGGCTTAGAATGGGATGTCTTGCAAGCGAAATGGAAAGTTCAGCGTTATTTATTGCAGGACAATTTCTTCGAGTTCGAGTTGGAAGTTGTTTTTTAGTTGTAGCAAATCAAGAACGCAGTAAAAAAGGACTTCCAAATGTTCAAGTTCATGATACAGAAAATGCAATCAAAATTGCTGTGGAAGCAATTAGAGAATTAATAAAATCTGATAAGAAAAAAAATGACAATTAATACAAAAGAACTAATTTTTATTTTAGATAACACGCCATCTAATCAAAATATTATGTTGGTTGGAAAACATGGAATTGGAAAATCTCAAATTTTAGAAAATTATTATGCTTCTAAAAATGAAAAAGTTGTTACTTTATTTTTAGGACAGATGAGCGATCCCGGAGATTTAATTGGTTTACCAGAAAAAAATGAAAAAAACGGAAAAACTGATTTTATGCTTCCTTATTGGTTTCCAACTGATGAAAAACCTGTCGTTTTATTTTTAGATGAATTAAATCGTGCTCGCCCTGAAGTTCTTCAAACTATTATGGATTTAACTTTGAACAGAAAACTTGCAGGAAAATCTTTACCAAAAGGAAGTCGAATTATTTCTGCTGTAAATAGTGGAAATGAATATCAACTTACAGATTTGGATCCTGCTTTAGTCAGTCGTTTTAATATTTATAATTTTGCACCAACTGTTGAAGATTGGTTAAAATGGGCTGAAAATTCTCAAATTGATTGTAGAATTATAAATTTTATAAAAGATAATCCTGAATTTCTTGATTTATCAGAGAATGATTTTCAATCAGAAAATCTTGAAAGATTTCCGGATAGACGAAGTTGGGTTCGAGTTTCTCAAATTATAAAAAAATTTGAAAATCTTGGTGAATTAGAAAAAATGCTTGTGAGTGGAATTATTGGAAACAAAGCAACTGCAACTTTTTTTCGTTTTGTTTCTGAAAATAATTTTCCAAGTGCAAAAGAAATTTTAGAAAACGATTTTGAAAATGTAAAAATAAAACTTGAAAAATTAGAAAAAATTAATTTTACGCAAATAAATATTTCTTTGTTTAAATATATCGAATCACAAATTTTTGAAAAAAATCAAATAGAAAAAATATCAGAAAATCTTACAAAATATTTTGATTTTTTAGAACAGACTTCTCAAAAAGAAATGCAAGCTCATTTTATATCTTTGTGCAATGCAGAAAATTATCCGAAAACTCTTGTTTTTATTTCAAATAAAAATCAAAATCTTTATAAAAAAATTTTGAATTTTTGCTCAGGAATTTGATGACAAGTTTAGAAAATAAATTTAAAAAAATAATCTCATCTTGGTTTTTTAATGAACCTTTACTTTTTGCGGCAGAATCAACACATTCTCTTATTCAAAATCAAAATCTTTCAATTCCAATGAGAACAGGAAAAAATCGGATTGAATATTCACCGAAAATTCTTTCTGATTTTTCTTTTGAACAGATTGAATTTTATTTAAAAACTGAAATTTATAGAATTTTATTAAAACATCCTTACGAACGTTTACCTCAATCTCCCAATTATGAAATTTTAACAATTGCAAGCGATGTTTGCATTTATCAAACTTTTTATTGCAAAAAAACACCTTTTGGATTTGTTTCAAATGAAGATTGTGAATTATCAGGAATTTTATATTTAAAAAGTCAAGCAGCAAGATTTAAAAATTTAAAATATCCTCTTGGAAAAAAATGGGAAAATACAGAAGAATTAAAATTTTTTCAACGAAATTTACAACTTGATTATCATACTGGAAATTTAAAAATTACAGACGATTTAAGTTTTGAGCAATGGTATAAAAAAATTTTATTTTTAGTTAAAGAAACTTCTATTTTGGGTGAAAATGCGGGATTTTCGCAAGATTCAGAGTCAATTTTGAATTTAAAAGAAAATTCTGAACTTTGGGAAGAAAATGAGGATTCTCAAAATGAAATTGAAAATCAAATAAAAAATGCAGAAAATAATTTTTTGTGGGGTGAAGTTGGTGAAAATGCACAAAGAAAATTGAAAGAAGGTGCAGATTTTTCATTCGATTATCGTAAAGCTTTAACTCAATTTCGTTGTTCAATTATAAATTCTTCAAGAATTCTTACTAGAATGAAGCCGAGTAGACGTTATGGATTTCAAGCAATGGGAAGTCGTTATGTTCGTAAAGCAAATATTTTGATTGCCGTCGATGTAAGTGGCTCTATTAGTGATGATAGTTTTGACCATTTTACACATGCAATAAAAAATTTTTTCTTTTTAGGAATTATTGAAAAAATAGATTTGATTTTTTTTGATGTGAATTTAAAAAATACAAAACCAATTTCTTTTAGAAAAAAAATAGATTTAAATCAAATAAATGGTCGTGGTGGAACAAATTTTCAAGTTCCAATAGATTTTTTTTGTGAAAATAAAAACAATTATAGCGGTTTGATTATTTTTACAGATGGAAAAGGTGCAGTTCCTATTGTGAATGGTTCAAAAAATAATATTCTTTGGATTTTAGATTCACGAATTGCTTGGGAAGAGTCTAAAAATTGGATAAAAACTTTGAACGGTTGCAAATCAACATATTTGCCATTTTAGAATAAAATTTAAGGAAAAATTATGGAAAATTTAGATTCAGATTTTTGGAAAGAACATTTTGTTCATCTTTTACATAAAAATATGATTAGAACAAATGCAAAAATTTTAACTTTAGAAGAAGTTCCTCAAGTTTTTGAAAATTTTTCTTTACAACATCCTCAATATCAAATTGAATTTCATATTGAAAAAACTTATGCAACTTGGGAAGTTTTTGTAACTAAAACGATAAAATTGCGACTTTTTATTCAAAATCAAATAAAAGCATCATTACTCCAAAAAAATGGAAATGATTTTATAAAAATTGCTGATGCAAAATTTCCATATAATCCTTTTTATGAAATTTCAGAATTTCTTTCAAATAAAGATAAATTTGATGTGGAACTTTCTCAAAAAAAAGAAGAAAATTCAAAAAAACAACGAAAAATGCAAATCGCAAAAGAATTTATAAAAGCAAATCTAAAAGAAAAGTATAAAAATAATCCTGAAATTTGTTGGACTTTAAAAGATGATGAAAATGAAACAATAAAATTAATACTCCAAAAAGATAATAAATCTCAAGAATGTATTTTATCACTGGAAAATTTTTTATCGGAAATAGAAAATTCTGAAAATAATTTATAAATTTTATAAAGTATTGCATATTTTTACAGAAAAAAGTATATTTTTTGTATATTTATGCAATTTTTTAGCATTAAAGAGGATTTATTATGGCAAAAGACAAAGTTATTTTAGCTTATTCTGGTGGACTTGATACAACAGTTATCATTCCGTGGCTTAAAGAAAATTATGATTATGATGTAATTGCTGTTTGTATTGATGTTGGACAAGGTGATGATTGGGATGTAATTAAAGCTCGTGCATTAAAAACAGGTGCAAGTGCATGTTATGTTGTTGATGCAAAAAAAGAATATATTGAAGAATATGTTTGGCCGGCTTTGAAAGCAAATGCTGTTTATGAAGATGAATATCTTTTAGGAACTTCAACCGCTCGTCCATTAATTGGAAAAATTTTAGTTGAATATGCAAGACAAGAAAAAGCAGTTGCAATCTGTCATGGTGCAACAGGAAAAGGAAATGACCAAGTTCGTTTTGAATTTGCAATAAAAGCGTTTGCACCTGATATTCAAGTTATTGCTGCTTGGCGTGATGATAAATGGAATATGGATAGTCGTGAAGCAGAAATTAAATTTCTTGAAGATCGTGGACTTGAAGTCCCTATGAAAAAAGATCAATCGTATTCGCGCGATGAAAATATTTGGCATCTTTCACATGAAGGGCTTGAACTTGAAAAAACAGAAAATGAACCAAATTATAAACATATGTTAAAAAATACTGTTGTTCCAGAAGAAGCTCCAAACGATGGTGAATATGTTACAATTGAATGGGAAAAAGGAATTCCAGTAGGATTAAATGGTAAAAAAATGGATGCATTATCTCTTCTTACAGAATTAAATACAATTGGTGGAAGAAATGGTGTTGGTCTTGTTGATATTTGTGAAAACCGTTTTGTTGGAATGAAAAGTCGTGGAGTATATGAAACTCCGGGTGGAGCAATTCTTTATTTTGCACACAGAATGATGGATCATATTTGTTTGGATAAAGAAACTTATCACTTTAAACAACATGTTTCTTTACGTATGTCAGATTTAATTTACGAAGGAAAATGGTTTACAACTTTGATGGATTCTTGTATGGCTTTTATTGATAAAGCTGAAGAAAATGTTACAGGTTGGTCAAAAGTAAAAGTGGTAAAAGGTGCAATACGTGGAGCTGGTTCCGGTTCAAAATATTCACTCTATAATGAGTCAATTGCTTCTTTTACAACTGGAGAACTTTATAATCATAAAGATGCACAAGGATTTATAACTCTTGCAGGACTTCCTTTAAAAGTGCGAGCAATGATGGAACAAAATGTAGGTGAAGGTCAAGCAATCGTAGAAAGCAAAAACTTGAAGAAAAGACCTACAGAGTAAAATAAAACTTTTTGACTGTTAGCGCTGGGAGCACCAAAGTTCCGAAGCGGAGCGTAGGAATGAGCGTTAGCGAAGTGCGAACATAGCGACCGAGCTTGCCTTTTTGGGCAGGCTCGGTAACAGCCAAAAAAAAATTATCTTCCCCAAGTAAGAATTAAATCGTAATTATCTTCACGAACTTCAAAATACTGATTATATTCGCCGCAAGTTGGACAATAATCCGGAGCATTTGGTCCCACAACAATGTGTCCGCATTTCAAACATTCCCAAATCTTAACCTGACTTTTTTTAAGTTCTGCTTTGGAATCTTCATCATTTAAAAGCGAACGATAACGATTTTCATGGCGTTTTTCAATTTCTGCAACCGCCCGAAACTTTTTTGCAAGTTCAGGAAAGCCTTCTTTTTCCGCAGTTTCGGCAAACTCAGCGTACATATCAGTCCATTCGTAATTTTCACCGTCAGCCGCATTTTTTAAGTTTTCTGTTGTGCTGTTAATTCCTCCAAGTTCAGAAAGCCACATTTTTGCGTGCTGCTCTTCATTGTTAGCAGTTTTTTTGAAAATTTCAGAAATTTTTTCTAATCCATCTTTCTGTGCTACAGCCGAAAAATAAATGTATTTATTTCTCGCTTGTGACTCGCCTGCAAATGCAGTTTGCAGATTTTTTTCTGTTTGGGTGCCCTTGTACTTATTCATTTTTTTGCTCCTGTGCAATAAGAAACGTAAGTAAGAGAGTTGCGTTTCCATCCTGTGTTCAATAAAAGATTTAAGTGCGAAGCAATTAAATCTACCTATTCAATATTTTCTATTAATTATGATTGATAATTGAGTTGGAATCAAGAAAAAAAATTTTGCTTTATAGTGATAGTGATGCTATCATAAAGTTATGGTGCAAAATATAGAAAAAAAATATGTTATTTCATTGGATGAAGGAACAACTTCCTGTAGAGCAGTTTTGTATGATAAAAACGCAAAACCTTTAGGTTCAAAGCAACGAGAATTTAATCAAATTTATCCACATCCTGGGTGGGTTGAACACAATGCAGAGGAAATTTTTAAATGTCAGTTAAAAGTTCTTCAAAGTTTATGCATTGAAAACGAAATCCGTCATGATGAAATTGCTGCAATTGGAATTACAAATCAAAGGGAAACTGTTGTAATCTGGGACAAAAAAACCGGAAAACCAATTTATAATGCAATTGTTTGGCAATGTCGCCGAACTGCAGATTTTTGCGAACAACTTATAAAAGATGGCTGGACAGAAAAAATTCGCAAAAAAACCGGTCTTTTAATCGATGCTTATTTTTCTGGTACAAAAATCAAATGGATTTTGGATAATGTTCCGCATGCACGAGAAAAAGCCGAAAATGGAGAACTTCTTTGCGGAACAATCGATACTTGGCTGATTTGGAAACTTAGCGGTGGAAAAGTTCATGTTACAGATTACACAAATGCTTGTAGAACAATGCTTTTTAATATTTACGATTTGTGTTGGGATGATGAACTTTTGGAACTCTTAAATATTCCAAAATGCATTCTCCCAACTGTTTGTGATTCTTCGAAAGTTTATTGTAATACCGAGCCTGAAATTTGCGGTTTTAATGTTCCAATTGCATCTGCGGTTGGAGATCAACAAGCGGCACTTTTTGGTCAAGGTTGTTTTAAAAAAGGAGACGCAAAAAACACTTACGGAACCGGATGTTTTATGCTCATCAACACAGGAAACAAACCTGTTATTTCTAAAAATCTTTTAACAACAATCGCTTTAGGAATGAACGGAAAAGTTGAATATGCTTTAGAAGGAAGTGTTTTTATTGGTGGTGCTGTTATAAAATGGCTTAGAGATGAAGTTGAACTTATTTCGTCCGCACCGGAAATTGACAGACTTGCGGAGTCTGTCCCTGATTCTAATGGTGCATATTTAGTTCCTGCCTTTGTTGGTCTTGGAACGCCTTATTGGGATATGTATGCACGCGGAACAATTGTTGGTCTTACTCGCGGTGTAAAAAAAGCTCATATTTGCAGAGCCGCTTTAGAAGGAATTGCTTACGAAGTTCGTGATGTTTTAGATACAATGGTTGATGATTCTAAAACTCAAATCACAACTTTAAATGTTGATGGAGGAGCATGCGTAAGTGATATTATGATGCAATTTCAAGCAGATATTTTGAACACAAAAGTTTGCAGACCTAAAAATGTTGAAACAACAGCTTTAGGTGCAGCATATCTTGCCGGATTGGCTACTGGTTTTTGGAAAAATAAAGAAGAAATCCTTTGTCATCGCGAAACTGAACGAGTTTTTGAACCTAAAATGGATGATGTTACGCGAAAAAAACTTTACGATGGTTGGAAAAAAGCGGTAGAAAGAGCAAAAATTTGGGCAGAGTAGGAAAAAATTATGATTTATGATGTAGCAATTATAGGCTGTGGAATTGTTGGTGCTTGCATTGCTCGAGAACTTTCAAAATATAAACTCAATGTTTGTATAATCGAGCAATCTGATGATGTTGCAACTGGAACTTCAAAAGCAAATTCCGGAATTATTCATGCTGGTTACGATGCTGCAAATGGAACTTTAATGGCAAAATTAAATGTTTTGGGGGCGTCAATGTATAAAGAACTTTCAGAAAAACTTCATTTTGATTATAAAAATAATGGAAGTTTGGTTGTCGCTTTTAATGATGATGATATGAAACATGTTCAAACTCTTTATGAGCGCGGATTAAAAAATGGTGTAAAGCAACTGAAAATCATCAATCAACAAGAACTTAGAACACTAGAACCAAATATTAGCGAAGAAGCGGTTGGAGCTTTACTTGCAGAAAGTGCCGGAATTGTAAGTCCTTACCAAGCAACGTGGGCAATTGCTGAAAACGCAGTGATGAATGGTGTAAAAATCTTTTTGAATAACAAAGTTCATTCTATCAAAAAGCAAGATGATTTATTTTTTATTCATACCGGAAAAACTGAAATTCAAACAAAATGCCTTGTAAATACTGCTGGGCTTTTTGCAGATGAAATTAGCAAAATGGTTGGTGCTAGAAATTTTATCATAAAGCCACGAAGAGGTGAATATTATCTTTTGGATAGCAAATGTGGAAATCTTTGTAATCATACTTTATTTCAAACTCCAGATAAAATGGGAAAAGGTGTTTTAGTTACTCCAACTGTGGATGGAAATATTCTTTCAGGACCAACTGCAAGCGATGGAAATGATAAAAAAGCAACAGAAACAACTGCCGAAGGTCAAGATTTGGTTTTTCAAAAATCAGAAAAAACAATTCCAAATATCAATAGACGAAATATCATAAATTCTTTTGCAGGTGTTCGAGCAATCGCTTGTAACGAAGATGGCTCGCCTGTAAACGATTTTATAATTGAAGAAGATAAAAATATAAAATCATTTATAAATGTTGGCGGTATTTGTTCTCCGGGACTTTCTGCTGCTCCTGCAATAGCTGTTTTTGTTGCAGATTTAGTTGAAAAATCACTAAATAAAAAATTTTTACCAAATAAAGATTTTATTGATGTTCGTAAAGGAATTGAATCTTTTAAACATTCATCAGAAGAACGAAAATCTCAACTCATAGAAGAGAATTCTTTATATGGAAGAATTATTTGCCGTTGCGAAATGATTACAGAAGCCGAAATTGTTGCTGCAATAAAATCACCAATTGGTGCGTGTGATTTAGATGGTGTAAAAAGACGAACTCGTGCAGGCATGGGACGTTGTCAAAGTGGATTTTGCTCTCCTCGCGTTACAGAAATTATTTCTCGTGAATTAAATATTCCTATGACAAGTGTTACAAAAAATGGCGGATGTTCATATATTCTTTGTGCAAAAACAAGATAGACGTTTTAGGGATGTAAAAATATGGAATATGATATAGTTGTTGTTGGCGGTGGACCGGCTGGAATGGCGGCTGCAATCGCTGCAAAGAAAAACGGAACTGATAAAATTTTAATTTTGGAACGTGATACTCGCATTGGAGGAATTTTGCTTCAATGCATTCACAATGGTTTTGGACTTCATTATTTTGGAGAAGAACTCACCGGACCTGAATATGCCTTGCGTTTTTCGGATGAAGTCCATTCTCTTGGAATTGAATATAAAACAGACACAATGGTGTTAGAAATTCAATGCGGTAAAGATGAGCAAAATCACACAGTAACGGCAATAAATACAAAAGATGGTTTGATGCATATAAAAACAAAAGCTGTAATTTTGGCGATGGGTTGTCGAGAAAGGACTCGCGGAGCATTGATAATTCCAGGAACTCGACCATCTGGAATTTTTACAGCAGGTTCTGCTCAACGTTTTGTAAATATTGATGGTTATCTTCCTGGAAAAAAAGTTGTAATTTTAGGTTCTGGTGATATTGGTCTTATTATGGCAAGAAGATTGACGCTTGAAGGTGCAGAAGTAAAGTTAATTTGCGAGTTGATGCCTTTCAGTGCAGGTCTTAGAAGAAATATCGTTCAATGTGTAGAAAATTTTAATATTCCATTAAAATTTAGTCATACAATCGTAAAAATTCACGGAAAAGAGCGAGTTGAAGGCGTTACCGTTGCTGCAGTTGACTCAAACCGAAAACCAATTTTTGGAACCGAAGAATTTATCGAATGTGATACTTTGCTTTTATCAGTTGGTTTGATTCCCGAAAATGAAATTTCTGTTGGAGCTGGCGTTTCAATCGACTCAAGTACATCTGGACCAATTGTAAACGAGAGAATGCAAACTTCAGTTCAAGGCATTTTTGCTTGTGGAAATACAGTTCATGTTCACGACCTAGTTGATTTTGTAACGGCAGAAAGTCTTAGAGCCGGAGAAAATGCTTCCAAATATGTTCAAGGTAAAGTTTCAAAATCTAACGAACATATAATTTTGCGTCCGGGAAACAGAGTTCGGTATACAGTTCCGCAATATATCGAATCAACTCAGAGCGAAAACAATATTTCTATTATGTTTAGAACAACAGATGTTTACAAAGATGTTTATATAGAGGTTTTATCAAATGGAGAACGAATAAAATCTACCAAAAAAAAGATTGTTCGTCCCGGAGAAATGCAGGTTGTTGAATTAAATCCTGAGCAACTTACAAAAGTAAAAGATAATCTTACAATTTCTGTAGAACTTCCACAGGAGGTATCAGAATAATGAGCGAAACAACGCAAATGACATGTATAATTTGCCCAATGGGTTGTACAATGGAAATAACAACAGAAAATGAAGGAATCGAAAAAAAAGTTATTAACATAAAAGATAATGGCTGCAAAAGAGGAACTTTGTATGCTCAAAAAGAACTTTTAAATCCTACAAGAACGCTGACTACAACAATCGCAATTCAAGGTTCTTCTGCCAACGAAAACGGACTCTCCGTTGTTCCAGTAAAATCTGTGGACGAAATTCCAAAAAATATGTTGCTTCAATGTATGGAAGTTATAAAAAGAGCTAAATGCAAAGTTCCAATAAAACGCGGTGATGTTTTAATTTATGATATTTTAGGTACTGGAATAAATATTATTGCATGTGCAGATGTTGAATAATATTTAGATAATTTCATTCCGATAATTATTTTATGGAATTATTGCAACTGATTGAAGAATTTTTGCTTTATCTTTCTAGCGTTCGGGGCTTGTCTGAAAATACAGTGTTAGGGTACAAAAACGACTTAGAAGAATTAAAAAAATTTCTTTCGCCTAATATTGATGTAAAATCTGTTACAAAAGAAAATTTGCTTTTGTGTATAGGACAACTTTCTCGACAAAAAAAATCGGCGGCAACAATAAATCGTTTTATTTCTGCCGTTCGTACACTTTTTTTGTATGCACAAAAATTTAGCTATATAGAAAAAAATCCATCATTAGAATTAAAAACTGTAAAAATTCCAAAAAAAATTCCTAATTTTATGACAGAAGTTGAAGTTTCAAAAATTTGCAATGAACCTGAAGAAAAAGAAATCCTATGGAAAACGCGAGATGAATGTCTTTTTAAAATGCTTTTTTCATCTGGTTGTCGAATTTCAGAAATTAAAAATTTAAAACTCAGTGATTTTATGGAAAATTATCATTCTGCGATTGTAACAGGAAAAGGTAATAAGCAGAGAAAAGTTTATTTTGAAAAAGATGCTATGAATGCATTAAAACTATATCTTATTGACCGAAAAAAAGTGATTGAAGAAAATTGCATTAAAAATCCGACTGATTATCTTTTTATAAATCAAAAAGGAAATCCAATTTCGGTTGGTGGAATTCGTTTTATAATCACAAAATATTCGGGACCAGAAGGTACAAATCATCATGTAAATCCTCACTCTTTTCGTCATACTTTTGCAACTCATATGATAAATAATGGAGCAGATGTTCGTTTAGTTCAAGAAATGTTAGGACACAGTTCTATTTCTACAACTCAAAGATATACTCATGTTACAACAGAAAAATTAATTGATATTTATAAAAATTCCCATCCGCACGGCGAAAGTAGAAAATGATGAATGAGGAATTAAAAATTGCGGTGGTTGAGTTTCTTCTTGTTTGGCAGTTAGTTAGGTTGTCGAAATCACCAATAAATTTTTCCTCAAATTACGCAGACGAAATTTGAAAAAAATCTTATTGACTTAAAAAATATTTTCTGTAATAATAATAAACACTTTATAAAGTAGGAGTGCCATCGTGCCTTGTGGAAAGAAAAGAAAACGCCAGAAGATGGCGACACATAAGCGAAAGAAGATGCTTAGACGTAATCGACATAAGAGCAAGTAGTCTTTAGGTCGACGCTTGTGTCATTTAGTAGACCGCGTTAATTTACGCGGTCTTTTTTTTTCACGACTTTTACTTTTTTAAATATTTTAAGCTTGTTTTATGTTATTAGAGCAAATTAATTCACCAAAAGATATAAAAAATTTTTCTCAAAAACAAATTGAACAACTCGAAAAAGAATGTCGTAAAACTATCATTGAAGTTGTTGGAAAAAATGGTGGACATTTAGCGAGTAATCTTGGCGTCGTAGAATTAACAATTGCTTTACATAGAGTTTTTGAAAGTCCAAAAGATGCAATTATTTGGGATGTAAGTCATCAATGTTATACGCACAAACTTCTTACTGGTAGATACAAAAACTTTAAAACTCTAAGGCAAAAAAACGGAATTTCTGGTTTTACAAATAAAAACGAAAGTGAACATGATTTTTTTATAAATGGTCATTCATCAACATCAATTTCGCAAGCATTAGGACTTCTTTCTGCACGAGAATTAAATCACCAAGATGGAAAAGTTATTGCAGTGATTGGTGATGGAGCGTTAACCGGAGGACTTGCTTTTGAAGGTCTTTCTAATGCTGGACAACTTTCTAAAAATTTAATTGTTGTTTTAAATGATAATCAAATGTCAATAGATCATAACACTGGTTCAATTTCCAGATATTTAAGTCGTCTTACAACAACATCACGCTATCAAAATTTTAGAAATACAGTTGATAAAATAATAAATCACATTCCTTATTTTGGAAAAGGTTTAGAAAAATTTATTTTTAGAATAAAACGTTCACTAAAAGGTCTTTTCTTAACAAATAATCTTTTTGTCGATTTAGGATTTGAATACACAGGTCCTTTAGATGGACATAATGAAGTTGCTTTAGAAAAAGCTTTTCGCCGAGTAAAAAAACTTCATCGTCCGGTTGTTGTTCATATTGTTACAAAAAAAGGAAAAGGTTATAGTCCCGCAGAAAATAATCCAGAAAAATTTCACGGAATTGGACCATTTTTAATTTCTGATGGAACTGTCGAAAAATTTGATACGACAAGTTTTACAGAGGCATTTAGCAAAATCATCGTAGAAGAAGCCGAAAAAAATTCGAAAATTGTTGCAATTACTGCTGCAATGTCAAAAGGAACAGGACTTTCTTCCTTTTCTCATAAATTTTCAAACCGATTTTTTGATGTTGGAATTGCTGAAGAACACGCTGTTACATTTGCAGGTGGATTAGCTTTTGGTGGATGTCTTCCTGTAGTTTGCATTTATTCTACATTTTTTCAGCGTTCTATTGACCAAATAATTTGTGATGTTGCAATTCAAAATCTTCATGTAATTTTTATGTTAGATAGAGCAGGTGCAGTGCCAAATGATGGAATCACTCATCAAGGAATTTTTGATATTGCACTTTTAAAATCAATTCCAAATATTGTAATAATGTCGCCAGTGAGCGAAAATGATTTGAAATTATGTTTTCAATGGGCAGAAAAAAATCATTATGCAATAGTGATTCGTTATCCGAAATTAACTTGTCCAACTGAACATTCTCAATTTTCTGAGTCAGTTCAACTTGGAAGAGGCATTTTTGTTCCTTGTTCAGAGTTTTTGATTGGGAATATTTCTGAAAATCAACTTGAATCTGCAAAAAAGAAAGTTTTAGTTATTTGCACTGGCGGAATTTTTAGCGAAGTTGCAGTTGCAATTCGAAGTGTTTTGATTCAAGACGGATATGCAGATTTGTATCTTTTAAGATTTATAAAACCTTTTGATTCTGAATATTTTTTAGAAATTGCAAAAAAATATGATGGATTTGTTATTGTTGAAGATGGCGTTTTGGAAGGTGGAGTTTCAACTGATATAAAAAATATTCTTTTGGAAAATAATTTAAAAAATATTTCAATTTTAGGTTTTAAAGATAAATATTTAACTCACGGTTCTAGAAACGATATTCTTGAATCAGCAAATTTAACTTCAAAAGATATAGAAAAAGAGATTTTGAAATGTTTGAAATGATTTTTGGAAATAAAAAACTTTCTACAGAAAAACCAGCTTTTGTTATGGGAATTTTAAATGCAACTCCGGATTCTTTTTTTGAAAAAAGTCGAGGTGGTTTGGATTTAGCCTTAAAATTAATTGATGATGGTGCAGATATTCTTGACATCGGCGGTGAATCTACAAGACCCGGTTACGTTCCTGTAGACGAAGATGAAGAAATAAAAAGAATCGTTCCTTTAATAAAAGAAATCCGAAAACATTCTCAAATTCCAATTTCTGTTGATACAAGAAAATCAAAAGTTTTTTACGAAGCATTTAATGCAGGTGCGGATATTTTAAATGATGTTTCTGCACTAGAAGATGATAAAAATATGGCTCAAGTTTGTGCAAAAACGAAGTGTTCTGTGATTTTAATGCATCGTTGGCAAGAAAATCCAAATAAAAAAGATGAAAGCAAAAATATCATAAAAATTGTAAGTGATTATCTTGAAAATCAAATTAAATATGCACTTTTAGAAGGCATAGACGAGAAAAAAATCATTATAGATCCCGGAATTGGTTTTGGAAAAACTTTTGAAGAAAATATCAATCTTATAAAAAATTGCAATCTTTTGTGTGATGGAAAATATCCGATTTTGATGGCACTTTCAAGAAAAAGATGCATTGGGCAAATGACAAACGAAGATGTTGAAAACAGAATGGCTGGAACTTTGACAGCAAATATTTTAAGTGTTCAAAATAATTCAAAAATTGTTCGTGTTCACGATGTAAAACAAACAGTTGATGCGTTAAATGTAATGAAATATCTTCGAAAATAGTGTAAAATAATTGTTATGTTTGGTTTTGAAAGGCTGTTAAATATTTATAATGTATTTCGTCCTATTTTAGATATTTTGGTTTTAACTTTTTTGATGTATAAAGCTTATGATTTTATGTCAAAAACGAATTCTGTTCAGATTTTACGTGCTGTTATTATAATTTTAATTGCTTACGGACTTGCTGCCGTTTTACAACTTTCTACTTTACTTTGGCTTTTAAACATTTTAGCACCAGGACTTGTGATTGCTTTTGCAGTAATCTTTCAACCGGAAATACGAAAACTTTTTTTAAGAATAGGGCAGAATAACTGGTTTGCATTTGGAAATCGTTCTAAACATACTTATGTAGATGCTGTTTTAACTGCGGCAGAAATGCTTTCTAAACAAAAAAGAGGAATGCTTGTTGTTTTTAAAAGGCATACAAAGTTAGATGATATAATTCAAACTGGAACAGTTTTGAATGCCGATATTTCTTCAAGTTTGCTTCTTACCATTTTTGGAAAAGATACAACTCTACACGATGGAGCAGTTGTTATTCAAAACGGAAAAATTGTTTCTGCCGGTTGTTTTTTACCAACGAGCGAAAATTATACAATCAAGAAAACTTTTGGAACGCGACATCGTGCAGCTTTAGGTTTATCTGAAGTTTCTGATGCAGTTGTTCTTGTAGTTTCGGAAGAAACTTGTGCTTTAAGTTTGGCTTACGAATCAAAATTAAGTTATGATTTAACCGTTTCTGAAATACGAAAAATTTTGGAAAATTTGTTGGAAATCACGCCAGAACAAAAAAATTTGGAGGACACAGTAGATGAATATAAAACAAATGACTGAAAAGCTCCTTACAAACTGGCCTGTAAAATTAATTTGCCTTGTAGTTGCAATTTTTATTTACATTTTTCATCAAACATCATTAGTAGAACGAAAAAATTTTGTTGTTCCGCTAGAAGTTATTGAAGATGGACAGGTTATGAATGTTGATACAATTCCAAATTCTATAACGATTTCTGTTAGAGCGTTGTCGAGTGATATGTCAGATATTCATACAGAAGATTTTTCTGCAAAGTTAGATTTATCAAAAATTGCAGAAAGTGGAGAATTTGATGTTCCAATTCAAGTAACAATTTCTGATTCTCTAAAAAAATTGGAATCACTGGAAATAAGACTTCGTCCTTCATCATCAATAAAAATAAAAGTTGAAGAAAAAATCGTAAAATTTATTCCTTTAGAAGCGTCTGTTTCCGGAGAACCCGCTAACGGATATTCAGTTGAATCAGTAACGCTTGAGCCATCATCAGTTAGTGTTATTGGTCCTTCTTCAATCGTAAATAAAATTGATAAACTTTATACAGATAAAGTTTTAGTTTCTAATGCAAAAACGAATTTTTCTACCGAAGTAAATTATCTTTCTATAAATAAAATGATTTTAGTTGAAGATAAAGGACCTTACAAAGCAACTGTTGTAATTTCTCCGCTTCCGCTTACAAGAACTTACGAAAATGTTTCTATTTTGCCAATAAATTTTAATGAAACTTATGTTTTGAACGAAAATCTTCCTTCTGTAACAATTATGATTGAAGGAACTGTTCCTACTTTAGAAAATTATGAACTTTCAAAAAACGCCGTTTATGTTGATTTTAGTCAAATTACTAGCGAAGGTACTTATGAACTTCCGGTTAGCGTTTATTTACCTTCATCATTAAAATTTTCTGTAAAATCAATTTCTCCACAAAGTGTAAAAGTTAATATTGTAAAAAAATATGAAATTCCAAACGAAGAAATTGAGAATTCTGAAAGCGAAACATCCAATGAAAATCAAACTGTGGAATAATTTATGATTTTTGGAATTGGAACTGATATAGTAAAAAATTCTCGTTTTGAAAAATGGCTCGAAAATCAAACGATGATAGAAAGATTTTTTAATGAAAAAGAAATTATTTCCAGTAAAAATAAACAATTTTTGTTAGAACATTATGCAAGTCGTTTTGCTGCAAAAGAAGCTTTTGTAAAAGCGATGGGAACAGGCTTTTTAAATTTTCAAATAAAAGATATTTTTGTAACAAATGATGATTCAGGAAAGCCTTTAATGAATGTAGAAAAATCTGCATTAAAATTTTTAAAAAAAAGATGCGAAAATTTTAATATTCATTTATCATTAAGTCATGAAAAAGATTACGCTATTGCGTTCGTAATAATAGAGGAAAAATAATGGCGACAAATAACAAAGACGAAAAAAAGCCTGCAATTTCTTATTGGTCAAAAGATAAATGTCTATGTCCAATTTGTAAAAAAACTTTTGAAAGAGAAGTTATGCGTTCCGGAAACGGAAGAATGATTGCCGGAGGCTTAACTGATGAATTGCACAGAATTTTTGAACCTTCTGCAAAATATGGACGAGTTTATCCTTTAATTTACGAAATTGGTGCGTGTCCAAATTGTTATGCAGCATTTTTTTGGAATGATTTTACAGAAAAAATCACTTCCGACGATGCAGATAAAATTTATGATAATTTTCAAAAAATAAAAACGGCTGTAGAACAAATTTTTCCTTATTTTAATTTAAAAAAAGAAAGAACACTTTTTGATGGTGCAGCGATGTATTATCTTGCTCTTATGACTTATAACTGCATGGGAGGGTATACGATTCCCACAATGAAACAAGCAATAATTTCTTTAAGACTTGCTTGGCTTTGTAACGAAATAAATGAACGTTGTGCAGAACACAATTATGATTATATTGCTCAAGTTTTTTATAGAAAAGCGTTATTTTTTTATCAACAAGCGGTTGTAAACGAAAGTACTCGTACCGAAAAAAGTTCAACTTTGGCAAATTTTGGTCCCGATATGGATAAAAATTATGGATGGGATGGCGTAATTTATCTTTGTGGTTTACTTGAATATAAATATGGTCAACAAGATGATATTCAATTAAGACTAAAAAAATTAAGCGAATCAAAAACAGCAATTGCAAGAATTTTTGGACTTGGAAAATCATCAAAAAATAAACCTGGTCCACTTTTGGAACATGCTAGAAATCTTTACGATAATTTAAGTAAACTTGTAAATGACGATGAATTCTAAAACTGAAATCAAAAATATTCTTTTAAAAATATCTTACGATGGTACTGATTTTTGTGGTTGGCAAGAACAATGCAAAAATGGAATTGAATCTCAAAGAACTGTTCAAGGCGAAATAGAAAAAGTTTTAGAAAAAATTCATAAACAAAAAACTATTTTATATGGTTCTGGTCGTACAGACAGTGGAGTTCATGCACTTTCGCAAGCGGCAAATTTTTATTCTCCAATTTTATCAATGCCAGCACAAAATTATGTAAAAGCTTTAAATGCCTTTTTGCCTCACGATATAAGAATTTTAGATGCAAAAGAAGTCCCTGAAGATTTTAATTCTAGAAAAAGTGCAACAAGCAGAGTTTACAGATATTTTATTTCTACTACAGATTGTATCGCTGCAAATAATTCTCGTTATGTTTGGTGTGTAAAAAATTATGAGCCAAATTTAGAAAGATTAAATGAATATGTAAAAAATTTTAGGGGCGAATTAGATTGTGCTGCATTTGCTGCAAGTGGTGATGATAGCATTTCCACAAAACGATATATTGATGATGCACATTTTTTTTTGCAAAAAGATATTTGGGGGCAAGATTTTTTAGTTTTTCAGATTGAAGCAAATGCTTTTTTATGGAAAATGGTTAGAACTGTAGTTGGGACTTTAATCAATCTTGATAAGCAAAATGCTCCAGAAGATTCTTTTAAAAAGATTTTGGATTCAAAAGATAGATGTAAAGCCGGTGTAACGGCTCCTCCAAATGGACTATTTTTATATCAAATAAAATTTGATGGAATTCGCCGTCATGTATGATTTTCTATAATAAAGAAACTGGGTCTACATCATATTCTATATAAACATTTTGATTTTTTTGATAATTCATAAGAATTGTTCTTGCCATTGATTGAAGTGGAATGATTGACTTTCCTTTTAATAAGATTTGATAACGCCAATTAGAATTTATTCTTTCTATTGGACATTCTGCTGGTCCAATAATTTCTGCACCTTTTACTTTTAATTCTTCAAAAATCTTATAAACTTCATACGCTGTTTTATATGCAAGATTTTTATTAAAACTACGAAAAACAATTCTCAAGAGCCTAGAAAATGGCGGAAATTCTAACATTTTTCGCTGATTGAGTTCATAATTATAAAAATCATAAATCTTATTTTGACACGCAAAATAAATTGGTTCTTGGTTTGGATTATAAGTTTGAACAATAACTTTTCCGTCTGGAAAATATCTTCCCGCTCTGCCAGCAACTTGTGTAATTAACGAAAAAGTTCTTTCTCCCGCTCGAAAATCCGGCATATGAAGTCCTGCATCTGCTAAAATAACTCCAACTAATTGCAAATTTGGAAAGTTTAAACCTTTTGCAACCATCTGAGTTCCAAGTAAAATATCATATTTTCCGTTTTTAAAATCTTCTAAAGTTTTTAAAAGCTCTTCTTTTTTTGTGATAGCATCTGTATCAATTCTGATGATTCTTGCATTTGGAAATTTTGCATTTGTTTCGCTTTCAATAAATTCTGTTCCAAAACCTGAACTTCCAATATCAAGAGAACCGCATTGAGGACAACTTTGAGGAGGATTGATTGACCAACCGCAATAATGACAACGTAATCTGTTTTCTATTTTGTGATAAGTCATTGGAACTGAACAATTTTTACAAATTAATTCATATCCACAAGAATTGCATCTAAAAAAATGAGTAAAACCTCTTCTGTTTAAAAATAAAATTGTTTGTTTTTTTTGTTCTAATGTTTTTGTAATTTCATCTTCTAGCGGTTTTGAAATGCATCCTCCTGTCTTGAATTCATTCAAATTTATACATTGGATTTTTGGCATTGTTCCGCCAGCAAGTCTTTTTGTTAATGTATGTTTTATAATTGTTCCATTTTTCATTCCGTTCCACGCTTCTACAGAAGGTGTTGCACTTCCCATAACTAAAGGAATTTTTAATTCTGAACAACGATGCATTGCAACTTGCCTTGCGTGATAGCGAGGATTATTTCCTGATTTGTAAGAACCATCATGTTCTTCATCAATAATAACAAGTCCTAAATCCGGAACCGGAGCAAAAATTGCACTTCGTGCACCGACAACAACTCTTGCTTCTTTGTGCATAATTCTGTGCCATTGTGTAAGCCTTTGTGATGCAGTTAAACCTGAATGAAGAATTGCTGCCGTATTTCCAAATCTTTTTGCAATGTCTTTTGCAACTTGCCCAGTTAAACTTATTTCTGGAACAAGATAAATTACTCCTTTTCCGTTTTGTAAAACATCTTCTGCTAGTTGTAAAAAAACTTCAGTTTTACCAGTTCCGGTTGGTCCATAAACATAGTGAAAAATTTGAGAATTTTCATTTTTTTGACTTGAAAAATTTAAAATATCACTTACAGCTTTTTGCTGTTCTTCTGAAAGAATATTTTTTTTTGTGGAAATTTTATCATCTTCGTAGATAAAACCGCCAGAAAATGATTCTCTTCTTCCCGAAGGAATCATAGAAAAAATTGCTTCTCCCAAAGAGCATAAATAATATCTCGAAATCCATCTTGCAATATCAATTAATTCTTTTCCGAATAATGGTTCTGTATCAATAATTCGTTTTATATTTCTGATTTTTGAAGAATCAACAGGACAATTTTCTGGAATTTTATCTAAAATATTTATAATAA
This sequence comes from uncultured Treponema sp., assembly GCA_964541735.1. GTDB lineage: Bacteria > Spirochaetota > Spirochaetia > Treponematales > Treponemataceae > Treponema_D. The sequence continues at coordinate 3,393 of CAZIQK010000001.1, read as the reverse complement.
ACCCCGTCGTTTTTCTATTTCCGAACATAATTTCTGCTCGTTTTCCAATTTGAGGTTTTAATTCTTCTTTTTCGTTTTCCGGAGGCGTGTATGAATATGTGAATCCCTGATTTATAGGGAGATTTAAAATAACTTCAAGATAAGTCATATTTTATTTAAAACTTTCCAATTTTGCTTTAAAAGATTTTAAATCATTCCAAGCTGGTCGTTTTAATTCTTCATTTCTAAGCAAAGCACTTGGATGATAAGTTACCATAACTGGAATTTTATTATATTCAAAAAAGTTTCCGTGTTGTTGTGTGATTGAAATTTTTTGATTCATTAATTTTTCTATTGCAGTTTTTCCCATACATAAAATCATTTTTGGTTTTAAAATATGTATTTGAGTTTCTAAAAAAGAAAAACACGCAGATTGTTCATCCGGAAAAGGCGTTCTATTTTGAGGAGGACGACATTTTACAATGTTTGCAATATAACAATTTTTATTTCTTTCAAGTCCAATTGCGAGTAACATTTTATCTAAAAGAATTCCTGCTTTTCCTACAAATGGCAAACCTTGTTTATCTTCTTCTTCACCAGGTCCTTCTCCCACGACTAAAACTTCTGGAGATGTTACACCTTGCCCAAAAACAATATTATTTCGTGTTCTTGCAAGAGAACAACGAGTACAACGTGAAACTTTTTTCAACAATTCTTCCATCGTAATAGGAGAGTTTGTCGTGTGAGGATTTTTTTCAATTTGTTCAGATGTTTGAGAAATAATTTTATCATCAGTAAAAACTAAATTTTTATTAAATTGCTCTCTTGTATATCCACAATTCCAAGCATCAATTGTTTTGAAAAGATTAAAAATTGTTTGTTTTTCTGTTGCATTCATCTTAAAAAAATCCTAATTTTTTTCAGTTTTCCAAACCGGTTCATTTCCAAAAGTAAGTTTTATGATTTCTCTTTCTTCATACGATTTTTGAATTAAATCATCAATATTCATTTTTTTATAAATTTCTTCTGCCATTTCCGGACTTCCTCTTAAAACTGGATGACGAGGACTAAATAAAACACAACAATCTTCATAAGGAAGAATTGAAGTTTCATAAGTATCAATAAATTCTGAATCGCGAATAATTTCTTCTTTATCCATTCCACAAAGAGGACGAAGTAGTGGAAATTCTGCAAAATGTTCTGTTACTGTCATATTTTCAATTGTTTGACTTGCAACTTGACCAACACTTTCTCCGGTAATTATGCATTTTGCTTTACATCTTCTTGCTAAAATATTTGCAACTTTCATCATACAAACTCTGAGCATAAGAGTTGTCCAATCTTGAGGTGCAATTTCTTTTATTTTCATTTGAACATCTGTAAAAGGAATTATATTTAAATAGATTGTAATTCCATAGTTAGAAAGTTTTTGAGCTAAAGTGATAACTTTTTGTTTTGCTTCTTCTGATGTATATGGATACGAGTGAAAATAACAACATTCAATCTTCATTCCACGTCGGAGCATTCTGTATCCGGCAACTGGAGAATCTAATCCACCAGAAAGTAGTAAAAGTCCTTTTCCGCTAGAACCTACAGGAAGACCTCTACAACCAATATTTGATTCTGTAAAAACAAAACACCTTTCTCTAACTTCTACAAAAATAATTGTATCTGGAGAATGAACATCGACTTTCATAATAGATTCAACATCACCAGCGGCTTCGCAACAAATTTCATACGAATTTAGTGGAAAAGATTTATCACTTCTTCTTGCATCGATTTTAAATGTTTTTGCACCTTTTTCTGCTTCAACTTTTGCAAGTTCAAAAACTGCTTTAGAAATATCATCAATATTTTTTTCACAAACAACAGCTTTTGCCCAACCTGTAATTCCTATCATATGAGATAAAGTAAATTCTACCTTTTGAGAAATTTTTTCATCACATTCAATATAAAGTCTTCCTGCACGAAGAGTGATTTGACAGCCTGTTTTTTCAAGGCATTTTGCAACATTATGTTTTAAAAGATTTTCAAATTCTTGAATATTTGAACCTTTTAGTGTAAGTTCACCAAGTTTTGCTAAATAAGTCATAGCATTATTATAGTGTGAATATATAAAATTGTGAATTGGATGTGTAATAAGAAACGTCACAAAAAAATCTAATAATCCTAAAAATCTTTGGTTTTCATTCTGATGAACTAAAAATCTTCCGATAATAAAGTATGAAAAAAATTTTTTTGTTGTTTTCGTTTTTTTTGTTCATTAATTCACTTTTTTGCCAAGAAAATCAAAATCTTCCGGATAATTTAATAGGCATTTGGGAAGGAAAAGATAGACTGATTTTTTTTGAAGAAAGAGAAAATTCTCAAAATCCAGAACTTTTTGTCATTTTAAAAGATTTTTATGGTTGGTATTATGATAGAGTTGCAGAATCTTCTGAATATTCAAAAAAAGCAAAGCGAACAAGAAATGATGCAACTCCAAAAAAAGCAGAAGAAATTCCATATTCAATTACAAAAGATGATAATTATAATGTTTTTTATTTTAAAATAAATTATTCAAAACATGAAAATTACGAAATTCCAATGGTTCTTATAAATGATAATTTTTTCTTAAATTTTTACACAAGAGATTTAGATTTTAGTGATTTAGAAAAACTTGAAAATGCAAAACAAAGTTATGAAGGATTTTATCGAGGAAATATTGTTTCAAAAGGAATTATGATTTCAAATCAGTCTGTTCCGGAAAATATTTCTTGTTTTTATATTATTGAAGATAGAATTTATAACATTAGATATTGGAAAACTGATATGGATTATTCTCCGGAATATGCAAATTTTTCTTATGAACAAGATTCTTTCTATATTCCAAAACATATTCAAAGTGGGGGACAGATATATTCTTGTGTAAATGGCAGAAGTAAAAAAGTGAGAAATCCGCAAGCGTCAAAGAAATTTAATCCTGAAGATTATATTTTTAACGATGAAAAATCAGTTTTGATTTTAGATAAAAATATTTATCTTACAAAACTTGCCGATAAATCTACATTTGAAGATTTAATTCAAATTGTAAAAAATGCAAACTCAAAAAAACATCCTGTAAAAACACAAATTTTTCCTGACTCAAATTTAGATTTTCATTGGGATTTAATCGATTATTTAGAAAAAGATAATCAATTAATCCAATCCGTCCGAAAGAGACAAAAAGAATTTGGTCCACGTGCAAAAGATTTTGAATAATTAGGAAATAGAAATTAGGCATTTCTTCAAAAGGCTCTGTGCGTGAGAACAAACGTCAATAAGTTCCTCAAAACAAATGACAGGCGTATCGCACAACAATAAATCTCCATAATCTTAAAAATCTTTATTTATAATTTTATTGTTAAAATTATTTTAAGATATAGTAAAATTTCA